>CAZBUB010000015.1:34565-52896 GCA_964494985.1 uncultured Desulfohalobiaceae bacterium
ACCGGGCACCAGGTCGAAATGGATCAGGGCCGGGCTGTTATCTCCAGTATTCGCCCTGCTCAAGGGATGACAGACAGACTTGCGCAAATAGGCCTGTTCATAGGCGTCCACCATGGCCTGATTCAGGACCTGGCCCAAATCTCCACCCTCAATCCGGCACTCCTGACCCAGGCGCACGAAAAAGACCCCCAGTCCGGTATCCTGGCATAAAGGCAGCCCGCTCTCCCTGGCCAGTTCAGCGTTTTTCAGCAACTGATCCAGGACCTCCCGTGCTGATTCCTGGTCCTCGCTCTGCTTGGCCGCCTGCAGGGCCTGGAGCACATCCCTGGGCAGATGGGTGGCCGTCTGTTGGATGGCCTGCAGCATTTCCTGGTAAATAGTATCTGCCTGCACTTCCCGCATCTTGCTTTTTTCCCTTTATTTTATATGGACAACGGCTATCAATTAACAGATATCAAAGACCTGAGGGGAATCCGACAGCCAATAACAACAACTGATAACACTGCGTTTTTTCCATGCTTGGTTATGGCCATTTCAAGATATGGGGGTCAAGATGTAAACCTTATAGCCTTGACCACTGGTCTAGGCCAATCCCATGCCACTAGGATGCTGAAATCCAGGTTTCAAGACAGGTTTGTCGGTCCACGGCAGCCCAAAAAATAAGCCGGACAGCATGCACAGGCAATACAAAACCTGTGATGTGTCCGGCTGAATAAGACTGGGAGACTGGATAATAAGCCATTCAGGGCTCCTACGTTTCAGAAAATAAACATTGTATTCAGATCAAAAAGATGATAACTGCAGCAGTCGAATTCGTCAATCTAGATCCCTGTGTACGATCGGACATAATTTGTCCCCTGTTCAGGAGTGGTCTATGTCAATGCTATACCTTTCTATCTTTGCATCTATGCCTTGTCAATAAAAACCACCAAACAGGAGTAAAACCTCAAAACCGCAAGGAGTTTTTAAATGAGCTTTGCCCTGAGCCAGGAACAGAAAATGGTCCAGAAAACAGCCCGGGAGTTCGCACGCAAAGAGCTGGCGGAAAAAGCCGCCCTTAGGGATCAAAACCAGGAATACCCTGCAGATAGCCTGCAAAAAATGGCTGAGCTCGGGCTCCTGGGCATGCTGGTGCCAGAGGAGTATTCCGGGGAGAACATGGACACCGTGTCCTATGCCCTGGCCTTGAGCGAGATCGCTTACGCCTGCGCCTCCACCGCAGTAATCATGTCTGTGCACAATTCCATTTGCTGCGGCAGCCTGGTCAGGTTCGGCACCCAGGAACAAAAGCAGAAGTACCTGGTACCCATGGCCCAGGGAGACTTCATCGCTTCCTTTGCCCTGTCCGAGCCAGAGGCTGGCTCTGACCCTGCCAGCATGACCACCACCGCCAGCAAAGGAGACAATGAATACATTTTAAACGGCACCAAACGCTGGATATCTGGCGGGGCCACCTCTGAGTTGTTCATTATCCTGGCCAAGACAGATCCAGATGCTGGGCACAAAGGGGTTTCCGCCTTTCTGGTCACCAGGGACATGCCAGGCTTCAAGACCGGCCGCAAAGAGGACAAGATGGGCCTCAGGGCCTCGGACACTACCGACCTTATTCTGGACAGCTGCCGGGTGCCTGCGGAAAATCTTCTAGGTCAGGAGGGCGAAGGCTTCAAAATTGCCATGTCAGGGCTGGATGATGGGCGCATAGGGATCGCTGCCCAATCCCTTGGCGTGGGGCAGGCAGCCCTGGATCTCTCTGTGAAATACGCCAAGCAAAGAGTGCAGTTCGGTAAGCCCATAGCTGAAAATCAGGGCCTGCGTTGGATGATCGCAGATATGGCCCTGGATGTGGAGGCTGCCCGCAGCCTGATCTTCAGTGCAGCAGCCAAGAAAGACCGAGGCGAAAAGTGCTCCAAAGAGGCCTCCATGGCCAAGCTCTATGCCTCTGAGATGGCAAACCGGGTTACAGGCCAGGCAGTGCAGATCCACGGCGGCTACGGCTACACTAAAGAATTCGCGGTGGAAAGGCTCTACAGGGACGCCCGGGTCTTTACCATCTATGAAGGCACCTCCCAGATCCAAAAAATAGTTATTGCCAATGAGCTCTTAGGGGGGAAAAAAAAGAAGAAGTAGGCCTCCAGCACAAGTTACCCGGAACCCTGTGTTCTCCCGTAAGCAAGGGCCAGGGAGGTGCTAGGGACGGTGAGTGTCATGACACTCGGCAGCGATTATGACCATGACTTCAACTTCAAGAAGGCCAGGCCTTACCCGCCCTGAATCAGCTTCAACTTTTCCAGGGTCATCCAGGCCAGCCTCAGACTGGCTTGATCTATCATGCTGCCTTCCAGGGCCAAGGAACCCTGGCCCTGCTCCCAGGCCTCGACTATCTGCCTGGCCTGGTGGATCTGTTCATCATCTGGGGTAAAGGCCTGATTCGCCAGCTCTATTTGCTCAGGATGAATGACCCATTTGCCGTCTAGACCCAGCTCTGCCGCCAGCTGGCAGCTGCGTAAAAGCCCCTGCTTGTCGTGGATATTCCCGAAAGGCGCATCCAAAACCTGCAGCCCGTGAGCCCTGGCAACCACTGCGATCCTGAAAAGGGCATAATGCCAGCGATGGCCCGGATAAGCATCTTCTTTCTCCCCATGGCCGCTTAGACCCCTGGGCGAGATGTTCAAGCTGGCTGCAAAATCCGCTACCCCGAAGACCAGTGCCTGCAGCCTGGAACTGCTGACTGCTATCTCCCGGACCTGCTCCAGGCCTTTAGCCGTCTCAATGCAGGCATGGAGGCTAATCCTGTCCTCCAGACCTGCTTCAGCCTCCAGCTGCCCCAAAAACCAATCCAGGGCCTGCACTTCCCAGGCCTGCTCCACCTTGGGCACCACCAAGACCTGCAAAATACCTGGAACACTTCCCACTACCTCCAGAACATCCCTCAAAGCCAGGGGACTTCGCATGGAATTGATGCGCAGCCCCCTTACTCTGTTCCCCCAGGGAAAATCCTGGGCCACTTGGGCCAGCATGCTCCTGGCCTGGGTCTTTTCCTGCAAGGGCACGCTATCCTCCAGGTCCAGCATGATCATATCCGCTGCCAGGTCTTTGGCCTTGGCTATCATTTTTTCTCGATTGCCTGGTACTGAAAGCACGCTGCGCAACAGCAGGTTCTTTTGCTCCATTTCTAGTGCCCCTATTTGCCTCTAGGATAAAACAGTCTGGCAGCCTTGGCTTTTGCCAAATCCAACCTAAATGTGCTAGGTTAGCATCATATGGACTGCAGTCAATACCAGAACAGCGCGGCCACCAATATCTGCCTGCTTTGGGACGAATCCCACCTCTGGGGGATCATGCTCCTGCGGAGCCTTCAGGACATGGGCCTGCCCTTTTATATAGTGCGTAGTAGTCAGGTTCGCCGTAGGGCCCTACAGTCCTTGAAGCCAAAAATTCTTTTGCTCCCGGGCGGCTGGGCCTCCAGCAAAGCCAGGAGCCTGGGCAGACAAGGCAGAGAGTCCATAAGGGACTATGTCCGGGCCGGAGGTCATTACCTTGGGCTTTGCGGCGGCGCGGGCCTGGCCCTCCAAGACCAGGAACCTAGCCTGGGGCTATGTAGCTGGAGCCGAAAGCCCATGCCCCAAAGACTGCCCAACTGCAGCGGGCATATGCATCTAAACCCGGAAAAAGGCACCTGGTTTCAGGAGCTGCTAGGGGAAGCACCCTTACTTGCCCCGGTCTGGTGGCCGTCGCAATTCAGTCCCAGCCTATACTCCCAAGGCGCAGAGATTTTAGCCAGGTACCATGAGCCAGGACAGGATTTCTGGGTGGCTGATCTGCCCCTACAGGCCCTGGATCAGGAGCTGCTTCAGAACTGGCAGGAACTCTATAGCATCAATCTGGACCCTGGGCTGCTGAGGCGTGAGCCGGCCATAATCCAGGGCACACTTGGAAAAGGCTCCTACCTGCTCAGCTATGTGCATCTAGAGACCCCTTGTTCCCCCCAGGCCAATCAATGCCTGCTACAGATCCTGAAAACCTTCTGCCAGGACCTGCCGCAGTCTGCCCAGGCTCTCACCAACTCCTGGGATCTTAGGCAGTTTCCTATCTCCTGGCCCCAGTCAGAACTGGAAAAAGCCTGGAAACAGTGTCTTCAGTTGGTACAGCTGGGCCAGGAAAATTTTCTGCTGTGCTGGAGGAAGCCCTGGCTTTTGGGCTGGAGGAGAGGGGTGCCTGGATTCGCCTTGAATACCGTTATGGCCCAATTGACACAACTCCTCCAGTTGCCAGCGGGAAGGCTGAGCCAAAAATTTTGGGACAATAGAAGAAATGAACTTCAAAGCCTGCTGCAGGGCTTTCATAGCCTTTATACCAGCCTGCTGCTCCAAGAAAGACTCCAACTGACCACTCAAAGCGCTGCCCCTCAGCCCGGAGGATCCAACAAGCTCAAGCAACAAAGGGAGCTGCTCACCGGTTCGTTCCCTGGTCAAGGCGGAATATTCGGCAGGCTGACCTGGCTGTTGCAGGAACTTCTCTGGCAGCAGTTGCTGGATAACCAAAACAGCTGATCCCCATGCTTGTTATGCATTCTCATATGCAAGCTACAAAAAGATCCACCATAATGATCCCTATAAACAGGGCCTGAATTCAAACCCGCCTTGACCAGACCTGACCTGCAGGCCAAGCCCGGGCAAGGTATCTTGTGGGCTGCGGCCAAAGATAAACCACAGCTGGGCGTTGCCCACTCCAGCCTTTTGCTGCAGATAGTTGCGCATGGCCTGATCCAGCTCCAGAATCTCCGCCAACTCTCTCTCCTGCGCTTTTCCGCTTGCAGCAAGGATCTGCATGGCCAGCTCCCTGACCCGAAGATAGCTGCACCTGGCTTCATGCTCCTGGATGATCTGCCCCAGGGCGCTTTCCCTCGGCACCAGATCCAGTCTCCCCAGTCTGGGCTCCTGGTAGGCCTGATATACCTCTCTTATATCCCAGCATTTCTGGGCTCGGCACTCTAAAGGGTGCCTGCCGTGGATCGTACAGCTCTGCCGTAAAGGCTGATAGAAAATGCAGGCTTTACTTTCAGGCTTGGTTTGCAGGCGAACCATCTCCTGCTCCAGGGACTGCACCCTTTGCTGCACATTGTCCAGGACAAGCTCCCCGGCCCGCAAGGTAAGCAAATGTTTTTTCTGCAGCACCCCAGCGGCATATAGCTCATAATCTTGCGCATGCAGCCCTGGAGGGTTGCTGCTGCAGCAGGCGCCACACCTGCTGCAGACCTCCCTGGCCCTAAAGCTAGACATCTTTACTCCAGATCCAGATGCTTGATCCATCTAGCCAGCCTGCCCGCCTCCTGTTCCCATTCAGGGCCTAGCCTGAGACGCAAAAACTGCAAATACATGTCATCCAAAAGCTCCCATGCCTTTTCCAGCAAATAAATCTTTTCCAAAAGCTCCCCTTCTGGATCCTCGTCTTGTCCAGTCCTGCGAACTTTTGGTGTCTTCAGGCCACTTAGAGTGAAGTCCTCAGCTTTGAATTGAAGCTCCCAGTCATTCTCCTGCATGGTGATCCTGAATTTTGCCTGATCCACCTTCTTGCCCATGCGCAGGCCCAGCCTGGCCTCCCGTAAAGAAGAAGCAGGACCGCTGCAGACAGCCGTATCCTTGGCAGGACCGTCACCCCCTAGGACTGAGACCTTTTGCTCCAAACAGAGCACAAACTCCTCGCCCTGAGTGCTCTGCACGAGACATTGCCTGGTCTCGGTATGGAACCAAAGCCAGGTCAAAAAATCCTGACCCAAATAAGGGGCCAGCATATAGGCCCTGTCCAAATCTATTTCAGTGCTCATAGACATGCCTTTATTATTCTTAATTAGAGGTATTAACCTCTCAAATCAGGGCCTTCGGATTATATGCATCCAGAACCTGCAGCCTTTCCTCATCCAAAAGACTCCTGGCCAGGAAGTATCCATTCATAGGCTCCAGGTTTAGCCTGAAGCTACTGCTGAAATGTTCCTCAAACAGAGTCCTGACCCGGCTCGAGGTGGAGCCCAGATAAATGTGCTGATTGCCTGTGTTCCAGACGACCTCATAAACTGCAGGTACAGGCATGCTCCTGCTCAAAAGCCTACTTCGGACCTGCTCTTTCAGTTTTTTCTGCTGGGACCGGCTCACCCGATCTATGCCCTGCTCCTGGTTCAGCTCCTGCTGCTCCTGCAAGGCAAGTTGGTAGTATTTGCGAAATAAGGCCGGGGGCACTTTTTTCCTGTCCTCGCGTAAGGCAAAAACCAGATATTCTCCTTTGAACGGGGAGGCTGCGTGCCAATTGCTGTCTAGCATATTTTCTTGGCTGACCCACCCCAGGGAGCTTTCCTGACTACTGTCCTCTATTTCCTGGAAGGCATTCTGCAACAAAAGATCTTGCACTTGAGCCCAAAAATCCTGCTCTATCTCCTGGACTATCCTGTATCTGCTGATACTGCTGCTCGTAGAAAATATCCCCATCAAACCCCCTTGTTGCTACCTTAAACATTGCGAGCTCCAGCCTGCATTGACTAATTCCAGGTCAGAAAGTACTATATTTTTTATTATTGGTTCAGTTTTTCGAGAAAATTGCCAAAAATTCCGATTTGAGAAAATACATGGGAGATATCTTCTATCTTGCACACCCCATGAGCTTGCTCCAGGAAAGGGCCAAGAAGGCTCTCCAGCTCTTGCAGGAATGCAGACTCTGCCCCAGAGAGTGCGGCGTGGACAGATTAGGCGGGGACACAGGGATTTGTCAAACCGGCAGGCAAGCCTTAGTGGCCTCCTATAACCTGCATTTTGGAGAGGAGGACCCCCTGGTTGGGGAACAGGGTTCAGGCACAATTTTCTTTGCGGGCTGCAATCTAGGCTGCCTGTTTTGCCAAAATTCCGATATCAGCCACAGTACTCAAGGAGCAACAAAAGTGGACGCTGAGCAGCTGGCAAAGCTTATGCTGGAGCTGCAAGGGCTCGGGGCTGCGAACATAAACTTTGTAACCCCCACCCATGTCCTGCCCCAAATCTTGGAAGCCCTACCCTTGGCTGTGGAGGCAGGACTGCATCTGCCCCTGGTCTATAACAGCAGCGGTTACGACAAGCCTGAAAGCCTCAAATTGGCACACGGGATTATCCAGATTTACATGCCGGATATCAAATTTGCTGATACTGCACCTGCCCAAAAGTATTGCCAGGCCAAGGACTATCCTGAAGTAGCAGCCAGTGCGCTTAAAGAAATGCATCTCCAGGTCGGGGATCTGCTACTGGACAGCCAAGGCCTGGCCATCCAGGGCCTTTTGGTGAGACATCTGCTGTTGCCCCAGGGTCTGGCAGGCACAGAAAAATGGTTGGATTTCCTGGTCCAGGAGATATCCCCCAAGACTTACCTCAATATTATGGACCAGTATCGTCCCTGCGGCAAAGCTAGTGAATTCCCAGAATTGCAGAGTATGATCAGTGCCAGGGAGTTCTCAGCCGCCAGAGAAAAGGCCATAGAATACGGCCTGGAGAGGCTAGACAGCAGGGAGAGACCCAAGCTGCAGGCCCTGTTGCGGCGTTTGTACCAGCGCAGATAGCAGTCCATTAACTTTTAACTTTCGAATGGAAAATTACCAATAGGCATTCTTTGATAGGCTCTCCATGTTTGCTTCTGTCTGATCCTGGCATGAAAATTATTGGTTCTGGGATATCTGGTCGGGATCAGCTCCCGGCTAACTGCTAACTAATCACTAATAACTGATAACAGGTAACCATTTCCATACGAACCATCAACAACAAAGGTCGTTATGAGCAACTCCGGTGCTAGGCCCAAGCTGTACATAGCATTAGTAGGGCTTCCTGCCAGCGGCAAGTCCACCACAGCGGTCAAGATCAGGGAAAGCTTAGAGCAGAGCAATGTACGCTGTGCCATATTCAATAACGGTGACCTGCGTCGCAAGCTTCTCAAAAGGAATACCTCCTATCCAGACTTCTATGACCGCAACAATCCAAAAAGTTCCAAAATCAGAGAAAAGCTGGCTTTGATCAACATCTACCAGGCCCGCAATTATTTGAGCAAAAACGGAGAAGTGGCCATTTTGGACGCCACCCACGCCAGCGAAAGGAGGAGGGAGCTCCTCAAGTCCAGGCTGCAGGAATATCCCCTTTTGTTTCTGGAATGCATCAACCAAGATCACGAGATCTTGGAGACAATTGTCTCTCGCAAGGCCACCTTGTCCGAGTTCAGCCACTTAAGCCGGGAAGAGGCCATTGCCAGCTTTAAACAGCGCATAGAATACTATGCCCAGATATACACTCCTTTGCAAAACGAGCAGACCTTCATCAGATTTGACACCTTGAACAACCGCATCCTGGAGTCCAGTCTCAAGGAGGAAATCCCCCACTTTGACCAGATCCGGGATCTTTTAGTCACGGACCAGGTAAAAAACCTGTATCTGGTTCGCCATGCAGAAAGCTTTGACAATGTGCAAAATCGTATCGGGGGCAATGCAGAACTTACCCCAGCAGGCAGGGAGCAAGCCGGCAGGATAGCCGCCCACTTCCAGGACACTTCCTTGCCTTATATCTTCTGCAGCACCAGAACCAGAACCATGCAGACTGCAAGCCCGGTAGCTGAAATGCAATCCGAAGGCTCCACCCTGTTTAGCCTTCCTGAGTTCGACGAGATAGATGCCGGAATCTGCGAAGGGATGAGCTACGAGGAGATCAAGCAGACCATGCCTGAGATATACCAAAACAGGCAAAAGGACAAATACCACTATGTCTACCCAGGGGGGGAGGGCTACGTGAGCATGCGCCGCAGGATCCACAAGGGCATCAAAAAGGCCCTTTTTTTGAGCGGTAAGGCCCAAAACATCATGATCGTAGGCCATAGAGCGGTAAACAGGATGATCCTGGCCCACTTTCTTTATCGCCGCATCTCTGACGTGCCCTATATATATGTACCCCAGGACAGGTACTACCACATAGTCAGTACCCAACAAAAAAAGCTGTTTGAGCTGAAATGGATCTAGCTATGCAACAGATCCTGGATCTCGGCCACTATCCTTGCCTGGTTTAGGCCAAAATATTCAAAAAGCTCGTCCCCAGGGGCAGATTCGCCAAAGCGATCTAGACCCAGGACTCTGCCATGGCTACCTGCATACTGGTACCAGACCGCGGTCACTCCTGCCTCTATCACCACCCTGGTTTTGATTTCAGAGGGCAGGACCTCTTCCTGATAGTCCTTATCCTGGGCCTGGAAGACCTCCACACTGGGCATGGAAACCACCCTGACTCCAATGTTCTGCCTGCCCAGCTCCTGAGCTGCCTGCATTGCTGGCTGCACCTCAGAACCTGTGGCTATAAGCACAGCCTGCAGTCTGCCCTTTTCCTTGAGCAACACATACCCGCCCCTACTTATATTGGCCAGGGCCTGTTTGCTCCTGGGCTGAGTTTTCAGACCCTGCCTGGATAGAAGCAGTGCGCTGGGACCTTTGTTATTCTTCAGGGCTTGCTGCCAGGCCACCGCAGTCTCCACAGCGTCGCAGGGCCTCCAGACAGTCAGATTGGGAATCAGACGCAGGCTCGCGGTATGCTCCACTGGCTGATGGGTGGGACCGTCTTCGCCCACACCAATAGAATCGTGGCTAAGCACAAAAATGTTGCGCAGTCCCATCAGGGCTGCCAGACGTATAGCGCTTCTGGCATAGTCTGAAAAGACCAGAAAGGTTCCGGAATAGGGTATGAGACCGCCGTGCAGGGCCACGCCGTTCATCATCGCGGCCATAGCGAATTCCCTGACCCCAAAGTGCACATAGTTCCCAGAGAAGTCCCCGGCTTTTACTGCCTTGGAACCGGACCACATAGTCTGGTTAGAACCGCTTAGATCTGCTGAACCTCCCAACAGCTCTGGCATCAGAGGCCCCAAAACATCCAGGACCTGCTTGGAGGCTTTTCTGGTAGCAAGCTCCTGACCCTTCTCCTCCAGATCCTGGGCCAGCTCCGATATTCTGGAGGACAATGCCTGGGGCAGCACCCCTGCTGTCTGCCTCTGGAATTCCCTGGCCATATCCATGTACTTTTCCTTGTAACTGCTGAATTTCCTGTTCCATTCCTCCTGCAGCTTTTGTCCGTTAGATCTGGCATCAAAGGCCTCATATATTTCCTGGGGAATCTGGAAAAAACCATGCTCCCAGCCCAGATGCTCCCTGGTGGCCTGGATCTCTTCCTGACCAAGGGGTGAGCCGTGGGTCTTGTGACTGCCGCACAGGTTAGGAGAACCACAGGCGATCTTGGTCTGGCAACAGATCAGACTAGGTCTGGCGTGCTCGACTCTGGCGCTTTGGAGAGCCTGGTGCACCGCCTGGTGATCATGACCGTCCACTGTGGTCAACACCTGCCAGCCATAGGCCTGGAACCTTCGGGGGACGTCCTCGCTAAACCAGCCCCTGACCTCTCCGTCAATGGAAATTCCGTTATCATCATAAAGCACGATCAGCTTGCCCAGCCCCAAAGTTCCAGCCAACGAGCAGGCTTCGTGGGATATGCCCTCCATGAGACAGCCGTCCCCGACCAGGGCATAGGTATAGTGATCAACTAGGGGCAAATCCGGCATATTGAACCTGGTTGCCAAAATACGCTCTGCCAGGGCCATACCCACAGCATTCGCTAAACCCTGACCCAGGGGCCCGGTAGTGGTCTCCACCCCTGGTGTCAGACCATACTCAGGGTGCCCCGGAGTTTTGGAGTGCAGTTGCCTGAAGTTCTTAAGCTCCTGAAGAGAAAGATCATAGCCAGTTAAGTGCAAAAGGGAATACAAAAGCATGGAGGCATGCCCATTGGAAAGCACGAACCTGTCTCGATTCGGCCAGGCTGGATCCAATGGATTGTGGCGTAAGAAATCGCACCAGAGCACTTGGGCCAAATCAGCCATGCCCATAGGTGCGCCTGGATGACCTGAATTTGAGCTTTGTATTGCATCCAGGCTAAGGATCCTGATAGCATCCGCCAATTTCTTCCTGGAAACCATGGTATTCTTTCTCCAATTAAGAGGTTTTACTTACAGGCGCTTGACTTGGTCCTGCAAACAGAAATACATTGCCTGCCATAAGGCAACCCAGTCAGCTCCTTCGCATAAAAGGAGTTGGCTTAAGAGTCAATGTTTTTTTCCTAGTGCCAAGCTGCAGACATGGGCCTTAAAAGAACACCCCGGCGTAGCACAGGCATCTTCTGCCTGGGAAAATTTTTCCTTCACACAGGCCATTAATCTTTAAATCCTTTTATCAGGAGACTTCATGAGCTCCACTGACTTTATCCTCTCCCCTTCCATGCTGGCTGCTGACTTTGGAAATTTAAGACAGGAGCTGCAAAGCCTGGAGCAGGCCGGAATGCAATGGGCCCATTGGGATGTTATGGATGGGGCCTTTGTGCCCAATATCACCCTGGGACCCCAGCTTATTGCCTCTTGCCGCAAAGACAGCAGTCTTTTTTTCGATGTCCACCTCATGATCCAGCACCCTGATAAATATCTGCAAGAATTTGCCCAGGCCGGGGCGGATCTGATCTGTGTGCATGCCGAAGCCTGCCTGCATCTGGAATCAGTGATCAGCCGAATCCACGATATGGGCTGCAAGGCAGCCGTGGCCTTGAATCCACATACGCCGCTTTGTTATCTGGACTATATCTTGCCCAGTCTGGACATGGTTTTGATCATGAGCGTCAATCCAGGCTTTGGCGGACAGAAGTTCATCCCTTTTTGCCTGGACAAGATCCGGGACCTGCAGACCAAAATCCAGATCAACAGCCCCAAGACACTGATCCAAGTGGATGGAGGCATCAATCTGAATAACGCCGCTGAGGTATTCAAACAGGGAGCAAATGTTTTGGTCTCAGGCTCTGCCTTTTTCCAGATAAAACCTTACGACCAGGCAATCCAGGCCTTTAGGCAGGCATGCGCCTGCTTGGAAAATAATTAAGACACCCCCTTCCAAACCTTGAAATTTAGGGTATATTCTTCTAATATTTTATGCTACCTGCAAATACTTAATAGAGCACTTGTGAGATTTGAATTTTATCTCTAGCAAAAAGATATATATTTTGACACTTGCAAACCCACCTCAAGGAGGAGGAAATGAAGCTTTCCACCCGAAGTCGTTATGGTACCAGACTTATGCTGGAATTGGCTAAACATTTCCAACAAGGCCCTGTTCATTTAAACGATATTGCCAAAAGGCAGAACATTTCAATCAAGTATCTGGAACAACTCATCATCCCTTTAAAAAAGGCCAATCTCATTCGCAGCGTGCGCGGTCCCAGGGGGGGATACCAACTCAACATTCACCCCAAACAGATCCCTATTGGCCAGATCTTACAAACCCTGGAAGGGGATCTGGAGCTGACACCTTGCCTTAAGGACCCTTCAGTCTGTGAACGCTCCGAGCAATGTCCGACTAAGGACATTTGGAACCAGGCCACTCAGGCTATGTACAAGGAGCTGGATTCTTTAACTATTTGGGATATCGTGCAAAAGCAATGCCCCCAACTTGATTTAACCTTACAGGCCAACGCGAAATGCGACCAGGACGGCTCTGGATCAGAATAACTCCTACAGGCCTAAGCCCCGCTTTTAGAGCCTCCACCAAGCTTTCATCCAGCAGTATCTTCCCCAAGCCCTAGCTCAAAACCAAGAGCCTGGACTGACTTGCGATCTCGACCTTTTTGGGTTACTTATTGCTGACAAATCAGCCTGACATCCTTCCAGGCAGCCTCTGATTGTAGCCCTCAAAGAGCTCATGCCTCCTAAACAGTAGCCCAATACCCCAAAAGTGCTTCGAAGTATGCAAGCAGTATCAACGCCATTTCCAAATCAAATTCTAAACAACAGTCCCCACAATTGGAAACAGCTGCTTGCCTTGGCTTTCTGCTTCATTTTCTGGCTTTTTCTGTTCCAAGGCAAAATAGCAGGATCTAACCAGCCAGATCTAAGGCAGATTCAGGCATCGCCCTTATACCAAGACAGCAACCTGGAGCTTACCTTAAAAGAGCGTGAGTTCCTGAGCTCCCATCCAGTCATTCGAGTGGGCAACGAAGACGATTGGCCTCCTTTCGACTTCAGCGAGCACGGGGTACCCCAGGGATACGCAATCGAATACCTGGAAATTCTAGGCAGAAAGCTTGGCCTCTCCTTTGAATACTTGAACGGTTATACCTGGGCCGAGCTTCTGAACCTCTTTCGAGAGGGCAAGATTGACTTGCTGCCATCTTTGTGGATCTCTGAGAGCAGAAAAGAGTACATGCTTTTTACCAAGCCTTTCCTGGAACTTCCCTATGTCATTGTCAGCAGGAAGCATGAAAAAAATGCTGCCTCCCTGCAGGATTTAACGGGCAAAACCGTGGCTGCACCCCAGGACTATATCCAAGAGGAAGTGTTCCAGGAAACTTTTCCAGAGATTAAAGTGCATCAAGTGGACAACCCTTTGCAAGGGCTAAAGGCTGTGGCCTACGGCCATGCCCAGGCCTACATCGGGTATCAAGGTGTGGTTGACTACCTCATTGCCACCAATTTTTTCACTGATCTAGAGATCAAAGGGGAAATCAGGGCCCCGGAGCTAGGACCGCAGGGCCTGCATATGGCTGTACAGCAGGATATGCCTATTTTGCGTGATCTGCTGGAAAAAGCCATGGATACAGTCTCCAGGAAACAAAAAATTGAGCTGGCTCAGAAATGGATCAATGTGGAACAAAAGCCACAACCAGATCTCACCCGCAAGGAGACTGCCTTCCTTCGCAAACACCCGGTGCTTAAGGCCAACAATCTCCAGGACTGGCCACCTTTTAACTTCACCCAGAACAACAAGCCAAAAGGCTTTTGCATGGATTATCTGCGCCTGCTGGCAGACAAACTCGGAGTGAAGCTGGAGTTGGTTTCTGGACCTAGCTGGGATGAATTCCTGACCATGCTGCAAAATGGAGAGCTTGATCTCTTGGCTGACGTAGTTGAGACCCAGGACCGCAGACAGAGCATCTCTTTTACTGAGCCCTATTTGACCATCTTTTCCGGGATTGTGGTCAAGCAGGACCAGAATAAGCCTCAGAGCATGCAGGACTTGGCAGGTAAGCAGGTGGCAGTACCCAAGCAATTCTATTACCAGGAAATCCTGAACAGGTATTATCCAGACATCCAGATCCTGACTGAGGATAACACCCTGGAGTGCCTGAAGACTGTATCCTCTGGCAAAGCAGATGCAGCTCTGGCTGAAAAGCCAGTTTTCGACTACCTGATCACGAAACACTTTCTCACAGATCTGTCCAGTGTTCCCATCAGAAACAGCCCGCATCTGGAAAACACCCCAGTATCCATCGGGGTAGCCAAGGACAGGAGCATCCTCAGGGACATCCTGCAAAAGGCAATGGACACGATCACCGAAGAAGAAATGTCCAGGCTCTATTCCCGCTGGTTCCAGGAGGAAGAATTGACAGAGCATGCCCAGCGAATTCCTCTGGTCCCAGAGGAGCAAAACTATCTGCAGGGCAAAGAAGAAATTCGGATGTGCGTACACCCGGAATGGCTGCCATTTGCTGGCCTAAGCCAAGCTGGAAAGCCTATTGGCATAGCTCCTGAGATCATGGAATTAGTCCAGAAACGGATCGGGGTGCCTTTGATCCCTGTGCCCCAAAGCTCCCGTCAGGAGAGCTTGCAAGCGCTACAAAACGGCAACTGCGACATCGTTCCCTGTATTTCCCATTCCTCCCAGAGTGCAGGTAACTTTGCATCCTCCAGGCCCTACTTCGAATCCGTCCATGTTATGGTTACTCGGGATGATGAGCCTTATATATCTGACCTGAGCGCTTTGGGCAGAAAGCAAGTGGCGGTGACTCAGGACAACCCTGTAGAAGAGTATCTCCACAACAATTTCCCCCATCTTAAGCTGGAAACTTTTCCCAGCCTGAAAGAGGCCTTGGATGCAGTTTCTACTGGCCAGGTCCATATGGCTGTAGACAGCCTGCAAAGGGTCAGCTACAGGCTCCATGAGCATGGCCTGTATGATCTCAAGATCGCAGGACAGACCCCTTTCCGGGAGTTTTTGCGTATAGGGATCAGCTCCAGGGACCCTGAGCTCAAGCCCATACTGGACAAAGCCCTGCAGTCTATCCCTGAACAGGAAATAAGCGATATCACTAGGAAGTGGCTGTCCATCAGATATGAACAGGGCTTTGATACTGCTTTGTTGTGGAAAATCTCAGCTGGAGTGGCTTTGCTGCTGGCTGTAATTTTGTACTGGAATCGCAAGCTGACCCGTTTAAATAAAGAACTGGCCTGGGCCCATGAGGATCTGGCCCAAAAAAGCGCGGAGCTGGAAAGGCTTTCGGAAACAGATAGGCTTACCGGACTTTACAACCGAATGAAGCTGGAGGATGTCCTGGAGCATGAGCTTGAGAGAATCTCTAGAACTCATCTGCCTTTGAGCGTAGTTATGCTGGACATGGATGAGTTCAAGATTATAAACGACTCCTATGGCCATCACGCAGGGGATGAAGTTCTACAGGATCTGGCCTGTCTCCTGCAGAAGCAAATCAGAAGCATTGATACTGTTGGCCGTTGGGGAGGAGAAGAGTTTTTGCTCATCTGTCCGACCACAGACCTGGCTGGAGCCAGAACACTTGCAGAAAAGCTCAAGGAAGCCATTGCTGAGCATAAGTTTCCTGCAGTAGGACATTGCACCTGCAGTCTGGGGGTGAGCGCATACCGTGAAGGCGAGCTGGCAGAGAAAATGCTCATCCGGGTGGATCAGGCCATGTACAAGGCTAAAAACAAGGGCAGGAACCAGGTCCAGGTCCTTTAGGCAGACTTTGAGCTAAACGCTCTTTTTTGAAAGGCATTAATATGCCTGCCAAATCAAACTTAGCAGCTTTGTAAAAGTATATGAGCAACTTATTATAATTACAGACCTACAGCAGCTTTGTTCCCAGCGGCACTGGCCTGTCCGGGACACAAAGCGCCACTTGACCATTTTCGTTGTAAAACCCGGTCACCAGACACAGTGACTTGAGTGGGCCGATCTGCTTCTCAGGGAAGTTCAGCACCGCCACCACCAGCTTGCCCGCCAGATCTTCAGGAGTATAAAGCTCAGTAATCTGGGCACTGGATTTCTTCAAGCCGAGCTGCTCCCCGAAATCGACTTGCAGCACATATGCGGGCTTTCGGGCTTCGGGGAAAACTTCCGCGCTCACTATACGGCCCACCCGCAACTCCACCTTCGCAAAATCCTCCCAGGAAATTGTCTGCATGGCCTGCTCTTTATGGAAAAGAGATTTTTATCTTCCAGCTGGCTGTTATCAAAACACCACAGTTCATTCACTTCCCTCCCCTCTTCCACGTCCACCTTGTCCAGGACCTTTGCCCCTGGCTCCGCCTCCCTGGCCTTGACCTCCCTGACCTGGTCCGCGTCCTTTGGCTCCACCGCCTTTGCCTTGTCCGCCCTGACTTGGTCCTCGTCCCTTTCTGCCTCCGCCTCTGCCCATGCCCTGGCCTGCTCCACCAAGGGACGCAGCAGAAGAGACACGTTGAAGCTCATTCCTATCCCAGGCCTGAATAGCTTCCTGTACTGTTTTAGCAGTACTGGCGAAAACTTCAATATTAGCCTGATTCAAAGCCTGTAGAGCATTGGGACCGATATTTCCGGAAATAAGCACGTCCACTCCTTCAGCACCAATCATTTGGGCTGCAGAAGTACCTGCTCCCTGGGGCAGATCTCTATTTTGGGTATTGTCCAGAAAAAAAACACTCTGAGTTTCGGTATCGTAGATCAGAAAACCAGGACAGCGCCCAAAACCGAGATCCAGTTCGTCATGCAAGGTTTGTCCAGCTGAACTGACGGCGATCTTCATAGCTTCTTTCCTCCTATCTTATAAATAATCCACTCAGAGAGACAACATAATTCCTAAACCGCCGATGGGAATCGGCAGCTCATAGTGCAGAAGAATATCAAAAATATGAACTATTCTGTGTTTTCTTGAATCCAGGCCTGAATATAAGCTGCTGCTTTTTCCCAGCCAGGCTCTCTTATGATCCAATGTGCATGATCCCCAAGCTCCAGATATGTAGAGACATATTTGTATCTTCTTGCAACTTTCCTGCTGGTCTTTGCAGTTATAATTCTATCGTCACTCCCTGCAACTGTCAATACAGGGCAGGTTACATATTCCGAATTCACCCAAGCTCCTTTTAAACCCAAAAACCAAAAGGCAATTTCAGTCAAAGCCCATCCTGATTCCCAGACACAGCGATTATAAATATATTCCCTTTCTGTTGTTGGTAATTTTTGCATAGTAGCATAGACAGCCTTCTCATATGACACCTGATGTGCCTTTTTCCAAAATTTCCATCTAAAAAGCACTTCTGAAAAGCTTTTTATTTGCGACCAACTAAATGAGATAATGCCTGCAGGTGGAGCTGGAGAAATTAAAACTGTTGCTTCAGCCAATCCTCTGCTTGCTAGCATTTGAGCCAAAAGCCCTCCCATGGAATGACCCATGAGGATCGGCTTTTCTTCAAAGCCTTTAATTGTAGCTTCAAGATCTCGCGCATAATCCAGAAGACTTGTTTGACCTAAACCAGAAGGAGGCGCCCCACCTGGATGTACATCATGATGTCTTAGATCTGGTGCAATGCAATTATAGCCCATGGTTTGAAAAAAGCTCTGAAATCTATCCCAATACCATCCACCACCCCACATACCGTGTATCATTAAAATTGTGCGGGACATTTACTTCTCTCTACCTAAATCTGACTCATTTGTACGAGACGCTGTTTTTAATTCTAGCTGTCCTATTTCATGCAATCATCCATAAACATTATTTTCTTCACTAAGTTGCAGAACATATATCCTGTATTGAATAGTTCCGTCAACAAGATTGAATCCTTTCACATCAAGCACTTTAAGCCCAGTGAGACCAAATATGAGCCAAAAATGAAAACTAAGCTATAACCGTCAGCAATCTTAAACTTTTTTCTGATCAATTTCAATACCGTGAACCATTTTATATCATTTTGCAAAAAATTTGTAACATCCTGGGACTAAACTTGTTTATAATGCTTTTCAGACTTCAAAGAATTCTAGGCTACCAAGGAGATTGATAATCCGGGCTAGCAAGTATGCCGTTCATTATCTGTTGGGCAAGATGTTCTACCTGCTAATCTTGCTTCTCCTGTTCCTGTTCAGGAAGAATCACTCATTCTCTGCAGGCTGACTCCGACAACAAGCCAAACATTTGTACAACTTTAAGCACAGGGATAAAGCATGCCGGAAAATATTATTATCCTAGGTGGAGACGGCTTCTGCGGCTGGCCTACC
>CAZBUB010000016.1:0-52206 GCA_964494985.1 uncultured Desulfohalobiaceae bacterium
AATTCAATCCAGCAAGAAAGAATTTATCACTTGAAATGATACTGTTTTGTATGTTATGTTTTTATTTTATATTTTGGGAGGAAGCTATAAGCTGGACCATGTATTCGGTAACTCAAAGTTAGCAGACCATGAGCAAGCCCCCAAACACATGCGCTAAGGATTATATATGACTGCAAGAAAGTCTCGCATATTAGTAGTAGACGACATGCGAAGCATTAGATTTTATTTTGACTATATTTTAAGTAGCAACGATTACCTGGTAACAACCGCTGCTGATTATCATTCTGCTTTACAAATAATGGACTCTCAGTCTTTGGATCTCATCTATGCCGATATAATTTTGGATGATCACTCGGGCTTGGATATCCTGGTTGAAGCCAAACGACGAGCACTGCTCTGTCCGGTTATTCTTATAACCGGGTCTCCCAAGTTGGAAACTGCCTCTGAGGCTGTGCGGCAAGGGGCTTATGATTATTTGCCCAAACCAATACACAAAAATACCCTTTTAAGGGTTACCCAGCAGGCTCTTAACCACAAGATGTCTATTGAAGAAAGTATCTACTTGCAAACTGAATGTGAAAAATATCGCCGTAATCTGGATTCAATCTTCAGAAGCGTTAAAGACGCTATCATTACAGTTGACAAAGATAGGAAGGTCATAAAAGCCAATGAAGCCACAAACTCAATTTGTGGCGTTTCTTCCACCCAAATTACCGGTTGTTATTTTCCTGAATCTCTTAGTGACTGCAGTCAAAACTGCAAAGGCGCAATTGAGGAGGTCTTAAAGTCCGGAAAAAGTGTGGATGAGTACTTGGTCAGATGTAAGCAGAAGCAGGAAAATGATAGAGTTGTGCTATTAAATTGTTCCCCTTGGAAAGATGAGCAAGGCAATTTTGTTGGTGCTGTGTTGGTTATAAGGGATGTGACCCGGCTAAACGAGCTGGAAACAAAATTGCTGAACAGAAATGGATTTCAAAAGATGATAGGTCAAAGCAGGCCTATGCAGCATCTTTTCCAGATGTTGGAACAACTAAAAGACGTGGACACCAATGTACTTATTACTGGTGAGAGCGGTACTGGAAAGAGCATGGCTGCAAGAGCCCTGCATGATTCAGGTCCAAGGGCCAAGAAGCCTTTTGTCACTGTAAATTGTTCTACGCTTTCAGAGACTCTTCTGGAAAGTGAGCTGTTTGGACACATCAAGGGAGCCTACACCGGTGCAGCGCAAGATAAAGTTGGTCGGTTTGAACTCGCTGACGGTGGATCTATCTTTCTTGATGAGATAGGAGATATCTCACCGAAAGTTCAGCTGAAGCTTTTGGCTTTTCTTCAGGATCACGCATTTGAGCGCGTAGGAGACTCTAAACCCATAAAAGTTGATGTGCGCATTATTGCTGCTACAAACCAGGACTTGGAGGCTAAAGTTCAATCTAGAGAATTTCGACAAGATCTGTATTATCGGCTTAAAGTCGTTAAATTAAATATGCCTCCACTTAGAGAAAGACCTGAGGATATTCCCCTTTTGGTTGAACACTTTAGGACTTATTTCAATCAAAAGTTTAAAAAGGATGTACAGTCCATAACCAGCCAGGTAATATATTATTTTCAGCACTATCCCTGGCCAGGAAACGTAAGGGAGCTAATGCATGCCATGGAGCATGCATTTGTTCTTTGTAAGGGTAAGACTATTTATTTAGAGTGTTTGCCTCCTGAACTTATCAAATATTCAGAGACGGAATCTGCTATCCCGGAAAATCAAAATTTGAACTCGGATTACCAAAGAATTTTCGAGACCTTGGAAAAAACGGGCTGGAACAAAGCTAAGGCAGCCAGGATGCTGGGAATCAGCCGACAAACCCTGTACAAAAAGATCAAGAACTTGGGCTTAAGCTCTTCAGGATGAGTGTCCAGGTTGACAAATGTGTGGTTTACACATCTGTCTAGTATGCACATTCCCTTCAGGCCAAAAGGCCTACAAATCATATATTACAATCCCTGCCATTTTTCTATCCATAGGTATTTCAGCATATTCTCGTCTTAAATAATGCTCTGGCATATTTTTTGTTAAGAGTCTGAAGGCTGCTCATGCAAAGCAACCTCTTATTAAGGTTGTATGTATGGGCCAACAACTCCGCCGTAGGTCAGGACTTTTTATGCTGGATATGATCAGTTGGGATAATTTTTCCAAACAAATCAAAAGCAAAGAGCAGGTAGTACTCTTGGCCTGTATTCATGCAGGAGTGGGTTTTAACAAGCAAATTAACCTCTTGCACAGAGTCTGTAAAGCATATGAAAAGGAGCTGAAAATATGTGTTGTGCACGATGATTCCAGGGAAGCAATCCAGAGCAGCTTGGCCATACACGGCACGCCATTTTATATTGTTTATTACCATGGAGAAGAAAAAGGAAGAATTCTGGGGGAGGCCAATTGGGATAAACTCACAAATTTATTAACGTCACTGATATCTACGAAAATTTCCTCTGTGAAAGCGAAGAAGATGGAAAAGAATAATAAAAGCCGTCATTGAAACCCTGCTAATACAATTTATTGAGGTGTAAACTTAAATGGAAGCTAAGAAAGTTTCGATTTTGATTGCTGAAGACGAAGAACCTATCTTGGAGCAATATCAAACCTTACTGACAAGAAAATACTCTGTGGTTTTGACCGCCAGAAGTAAAGAAGAAGCCAGTAATGTTTTTAAGGAAAGCTTAGGACAAGGTATACAAATTCCTGTTGTAATCACTGATATACAAATGGAAAGCGATACTGCTGGGATAGATTTAATAAATGAAATAAGTTATTTACAACCTTCAACTCAATTTATCATTGTGTCTGCATTGCATGAAAGAGCGTTCGTGGCCATTCAGACAGCTAAGGCAAACATAGCGAGTCTGCCTAAACCAGTATCCTTTATGCATTTACGATTGGCTATCGAAGCTGCACTGGAAAGATATAAAGAGTCTCAGTGGCTGGACAGGCTGAAAAGAACATTGTCAGAAGGTGTATAATGTACTTGGCATGGATAAGTTAACTGCGAAAGGAGTCTGGAAATATGATTTGGCCGGAAATAAATGATTCTTTTCTGCTGGTTGACTAAGTATACATGACTTTACCGGACCATCAGTAAGTTTGCAGGAATAAGTATCTAATAATTTTAAAATACCGTTTAGTAGGAAACGGTAACTATGTGGATCATGCCGATCATTCTTTGGCAGAGCAATTGGCAAACGAGCAAAGGTGTGCGTGATAGAAGTATATGTGACTTGCCAGTAAGGCTGGGAATTTGTTGGGCCAAGCTTACAAACGTCAGTGCAACCAGAAATGCAGTTTATTGCTAATATGTCAGATTGTCATCCTTGGCTTCCTTATGTTTTATCGATTGCTGGGGTAGTTTTTACAGGCCTGGCAATTTTTTATGTCTATAAAAAATACAATGAGTTGTATGCAAGCCGCCTAGGGTTATCGGTACTTATGGAAAATGCAGCCCAAGGGATATTAATAACCGATGGCAAAGGAGTGATCCAAAATGCCAATAAACAAATAGGACATATGTTTGGATATGCAGTTCAGGAATTACTGGGAGAAAGAGTAGAGATTCTGCTTCCAGAAGGGCAGCGAGAAGTACATGTTGCCCACCGTATGCGGTTCATAAAGCACCCTCAGCAAAGAATCCTGGGGGCTGCTCAGGGGCTCTTGGCCCGCCGCAAATCAGGAGAATATTTTCCGGCTGACATTGGTTTGGGCTACGTTCAGTTCCGGGGCAAAATGAGGATCATGGCCTTTATTAGCGACATCAGTTCTCGCAAGGCAACTGAAAAAGAGCTGCTCAATGCTAAGAAGGAAGCGGAAACCGCCAACCGTCTTAAGAGCGATTTTTTGAATATGATGAGCCATGAGCTGCGCACTCCTTTGACCACCATGCTGGGCAACCTGCCCTATGCCAGAAATCAACTTTTAAAATTGCAAGAAAGGTTTGCGCAAAGCGGAGGGGACCCGGGCATAGATTTTGACGATGTCAGTTCTGCCCTGGAGGATTGTGAATGCGACAGCAGACACTTGCTGGCTCTGATTAACGATTTGCTGGATATTTCCAAAATTGAGGCTGGCAAGCTGGAACTCAAATCAGAAGATTTATTTCTACAGGAGCTGGCAAAAACAACAACGGAAAAGATGCGCCGCCAGGCAGAAAACAAAAATTTAAGCCTGGAATTCATTGCAGAAGACGATCCCTTGGTCTGGGCTGATGCTTTAAGATTGCGGCAGATTCTGCTCAATCTGCTGAGTAATGCTCTTAAATTCACGGATCAGGGGGGTATTATCGTACGTATTTCCAGTACTCATAAACTGGCTCTGCTCACCGTGGAAGACAGCGGTAGCGGAATAAGTAAAGAGGACCAGCCCTACATTTTCGAGAAGTTTCGGCAGACGGACAGTTACGCCAGCCGGTCCGCAGGGGGAACAGGTCTGGGACTGGCAATCAGCAAGCGACTGGCCGAGCTTCATGGCGGTAAGATAGACGTGCAAAGCGAAGTAGGCAAGGGCAGCACCTTCAGCTTGGCTCTTCCATTGATAGGAGACAGGCAGAGCTAGTCCATATGATTTAAAAACACACTGGGAAGGGAGCAGACAGAAATGGATGGAGAGCACAAGGTTTTGGTAGTTGATGATGAACAGAAAATCTTACGCATGATGAAGCGCAATTTAAGCGGACTGGGACACGAAGTAACTACTTCTGATAGTGGGGAAAATGCATTGAAGTTGCTAGAGAAGCAGGAGTTTGATTTGGTTTTGTTGGATCAAATATTGCCCGGCATGGACGGCATAGAGGTCAGGCAGGAAATACAGAAGATGATGCACAATCCTCCGCCTGTAATCATGTTCACTGCCCACGGTACGGTGCACCTTGCTGCGGAGGCCATGAAGACAGGTTTTGTGGATTTTATACCCAAGCCCATAACCGATTTCCAGGAATTGGATTTTAAGATTCGTCGGAATTTGCAAAGAGCTGAGCTGGAACGCAAACTGCGCGAGACTGAGATTGCCAGGGAAGCAGCTGAAGAAATCGGTCAACTCAAGGACCGCTTTTTGAGTTTAATGAGCCATGAGCTACGTACCCCACTTACAGCAATTATCGGACTGACTCAGACCATACAGCGCAAGATGCAAAAAGGGCAGAGCCCTGAAGAGAAAACCCTGAACCATATTTTGGATTCTGCTTCTCAGCTTAAAAGGCTTATGGAAGAGGTTTTGGAAGTTGCTGCAGTGGAAAATCAAACGCAATTCAGGTTAGAGCCAGTAGATATTAAAAAAATGATTTCTGAAGTTCTGGTCAGGACACAAGTAAGGGCAGCCCAAAAAGGACTGGCATTGAAAACGCATATCGAGGGTGAGCTTCAACCTGTTCGGGCTGATCGTTATAGATTGGGACAGATTCTAAGCCACCTTTTGGATAACGCTATCAAGTTTACTGAACAAGGTGAGATTTTTTTGGGTCTCGAAGAAAAAGCCAGGCAAATTCGTATTGTAGTCCGCGATACAGGCTGCGGTATTCCTGAAGAGAGGTTGAACCGTGTGTTCGATCGTTTTTTTAAATTAGATCAATCCGGCCAGTCCCCTGGAGCAGGAGTAGGGCTCTTTTTGGTCAAAAATTGGGTGGAAAAAATGGAGGGCAGGATATGGGTGCAAAGCAAGCCTGACGCCGGGACAGCTTTTTATTTTGAACTGCCTTTCTGGGAGGAGCAATTATGACTCAAGTGGCGAACAAAAGGCCATGTGACCAGTACCTGCACAATGCCCGAGAGTTAGCCAGGGAAAACGAAAGGCGCTTACAAAGGGTAATAGATAATTCTCCATTGGGCATGTATTTGTACGAGCTCCAAGATGAACAGCTTATACTCATAGATGCCAATCCCGCTGCTGATGCAATTATAGGGGTCAAGCACCAAAGTCTTTTAGGAAAGGAGATCTCCACGGTTTTTCCTGAGTTGGCGAGAGCCGAGATACCAAATATTTTAATGCAAGTGCTGCAAACAGGGCAGACATGGACCGATGAAAATGTCCAATATCAGGATGATAGGATTTCCGGGGTTTTTCAGGTGCATGCCTTTCGGGTTTCAGAAGAAAGGCTGGCAGTTCAGTTCTTTGAGATAACCGAGCGCAAGCTCATGGAAAAGGCCCTGCGGGAGAGTGAAGCTTTTAATCGGGAGACCTTAAATGCCTTACCAGCCAATATTGCGGTTATAAATGAGTATGGCGATATTTTGACTACTAACCGTAGCTGGGACGAATTCGCCCAGGCAAACGGCAGTCCGGAGTCTGCAGCAGTGGGCAAGGGGAGCAACTATCTGGATATTTGTCGCAAAGCTACAGGCCGGAATTCAGAGGAAGCTCCGGATTGTTTTGAGGGGTTGCAAAGAGTCCTGGCCGGAGTGAGCGATTCCTACACCCTGGAGTATCCCTGCCATAGTCCAGATAAAAAGCGCTGGTTCAGGATGTGGGCCACTGCCTTCCCCAATGGAGAAATGGCGGTTGTCAGCCACATTGACATTACTGAACGTAAACTGGCTGAGATTGAGTTGGAAAGGCATCAGCGACTTCTGTCAGAATTCGTGGACGAGCAGACTAAGGAGCTAAGAAAAGCAAATGCCCTATTGCGGCTAAATGAAGAAAGATTAGCCTCTTTGCTGCAATTGAGTTTGATGAGCGAGCAAAATGAGCAGGAAATTGCCGATTTTGCCCTGGAAGAGGCTGTAAGGCTGACCGGCAGTGAGATAGGTTTTTTGCATTTTGTGGATGCCGATCAGGAAACCTTGCGTTTTTTTTCCTGGTCCCAAAAAGTACTTCAGGGCTGTGAACTTCCCGAATCAGAGCATCATTGCATCAGAGAAGCCGGAATTTGGGTGGATGCCATCCGCCAGCGTCAGCCGGTAATTTATAATGATTATCCAGCTGTGATCGGAAAAAAGGGTTTACCTGAAGGGCATATTCCGATTTTGCGTTACATGAGTGTTCCGGTTTTTGACGGGAGTCGTGTTGTAGCCCTTATAGGAGTGGGCAACAAAAAAAAGCCCTATGTACAAGCCGACTCTGATCAATTGAACCTGTTTATGAGCACCATGTGGAGTATTCTAATGCGGCGCCGTACCGAGGAAGATCTCAAGGAAAGTGAGCGCAGATTCAGGGCTATTACCGAGACAGTGGAAGATGTTTTCTGGCTGTCCACACCAGGAATGGAAAAGATACTTTATGTAAATTCCGCCTATGAAAGGATCTGGGGCAGAAGCAGGGAGAGTCTTTACCAAAATTCGCAAAATTTCATTGAGGCGATACATCCCGAAGACAGGATAAAGGTAGCCAGGGAAATCCAAGAGCATATCCAGGGCAGATGGAATGTTGAATATCGTATAATCAGACCCGATGGTTCAATCCGCTGGATAATGGACCGTGGCTATCCTATCCATAATGAGCAGGGAGAACTTGTTAGGATGACAGGTACGGCCAAGGACATAACCAGGGAAAGACAAAACGAGGAGGATCTCATGCAGGCCAAGGAAAGGGCTGAGGCTGCAGATCGGGCCAAAAGCGAATTCTTGGCCAGTATGAGTCATGAAATCCGAACACCTTTGCACGGCATCCGCGGGGCAGCCCAGACAGTTCAGCGTCTGGATAGGCGCGGGAAACTGACCGAAGAAAAGCTAAGCGAGAAATTAGAGGATATTATATCTACAATCGGTCACCTGACAGGCATTGTGGAGGATGTGCTGGACTTTTCCAAAATTGAGGCCGGAAGAATGGAGATGAATTTTGAAAAGGTAAGCTTGCGGCAAATTATCGACAGTCTGCAGTCCAGTTTCTGCACTGAAGCCAGTGAGCAGGGCCTGACTTTTGAGTCTCGCGTACCTGAGGAATTTCCGTTGGTCAGTGCTGATCGCAAGCGTTTAACCCAAGTAATGTATAATCTTGTGGGTAATGCCCTGAAGTTTACTTCCGCAGGTTTTATCCGGGTTGAGGCTCAAGAGTCGCTTGATGACGACAAATTTGTACAGGTCTCGATCATTGATAGCGGCGCAGGTATATCAGCTAACGATCTGGACCGTATTTTTGATCGCTTTGAGAGACTGGAAACTTCAGGTCATAAGCAAGGGACAGGCCTGGGCTTGTCTATTAGTAAAAGATTAGTGGAAATGATGGGCGGTCAAATCTGGGTGGACAGTGAAATCGGCAGAGGTAGTACTTTTCATTTCAATCTTAAAAAATGGGATGCAAATTAGAAAGATTGGGCCAAGGACGACTATATACTTGAAGAACTTTCTAATTGAGTTAAGGAGGCAAAGCAATTGACAGAGAAGGGCAGCATATTGGTAGTCGACGATCACCAAAGAAACAGGGAGATTTGCCAAGAGAATCTTGAAATGGAGGATTACCATATTCTCTTGGCTGAGAATGGCCGTGAAGGGTTAAGAATAGCACGACTGGAACAACCGGATTTGATTCTTTTGGATATCATGATGCCGGAGATGAACGGCTACGAGATGCTGGAAAGACTTAAAGCAGATCCGGAGTTACAAGACATTCCCATCTTAATGCTGACTGCAAAGGCTAGTACTGCGGATGTGGTCCAGGCCCTGAATCTGGGAGCCAATGATTATCTTAGAAAACCCTTTGATATCGATGAATTGGTGGCTCGAGTGGATACATTGGTCAGCTTGAAAAGGGCTAAGGATCAACTAAAGCAGAGCATTTCGCGTATGGAGCACCAGGCTGCACTGGGAATTCAGGCGGCGGGTGCTGCGCACGACTTGAGCAATGTTTTGGGGGTGCTTAGCTATCACCAAATCATTGAACATGCTCTGGAAAACATCCTTGCCCGGCAAACAGAGGAGCAAAAAGAAAAACTGGATCCGGATTTCAGAACCATCCAAAAGGCCTGCCATAATCTCAACGAAGCCACAGAATTGGGCATAACACTCTGCAACGGCTTTACCAGTTTTGCACGTGCCGACGGAAAAAGGGTGCAATCCATTGTTCCCTTCATATCTGCCCCGCTGGATATGTTTCGACGCCGTTTTCGAAGTAAGAACATTGAAGTGCATACAGATCTGCCTCAAGTGAGACCGATACATTGTGATAGTGGGCAAATTCAGCGTATTATTCTTAATTTATTGGAAAATGCTATTTATGCCCTTGAGCAAAAAGAGAATAAGGAGCGGAAATTGGATATTGGCCTGCAAGAGTCGGAAGAGGAAGTTATCCTCACAGTTAGTGATACAGGGCCAGGAATTTCTGAAGAGGTCTTGCCCAGAATTTTCGATTACCTTTTTACTACCAAGGGACAGCAAGGATCAGGGATAGGTCTGGATACGGTGCGCAAAATTGTTGAGTCCCATTCAGGGCGTATCCAGGTGCAAACTGAGCTTGGGCAAGGCACAACTTTTACAGTGGCTTTTCCCAGCGCTGCAGCAGAGTGATTGGGCTGGTAAACGGAAACAATGCGAGAACTAAAATGAGTGATAAAAGCGAATTAAAAACCTGGCTCTCTGTTTTAATAGACAAATTGTCAGAAGCCATCAGGGCAGTGGAAAATGGCCAGAAGGTGGAAGAGCAAGAGTTTCTTGAGCTGCTTCATGACCTCTTCCAGGCTTGCGAGGACCTAGGAGACGAGAAACGGGGGAAAATTGCAGCCGAAATGCTCTCGCTCAGCGAATCCTTTCTCAATGGGATGATGGGTTTTGACCCTGCCTTGCTTTCCAAACTGGGAGAGCAACTGGAGCGCCTTGAGCAAGCACAGGATTGTAAACCGGAAAGAAAAATTAAGGAAAAAGAAGCAGATATTGTGAGTAAACAAGCTCAAAAAACAGATGCAAGGGAAGGGAAATACCTGACCTTTGTTCTGGACGGAGAGGAGTATGGGGTGGGCGTGAAGAAGATCAAGGAGATTATCGGTATGTTACCTATTACGCCCGTACCTCAAACGCCCGGGTTTGTGCTGGGGGTGATAAACCTACGCGGAAAAGTGATCCCAGTAGTTGATTTACGGCTACGTTTTGAAATGGAGGCCAGGAGATATTCAGATTGTACCTGCATCGTGGTCATGGAAATAGAAACTGAAACAGTCGGCATCATCCAGACCGGCATAGTCGTAGATTCGGTGTCCGAAGTATTGAACATCAAGGCTGAGGAAATCGAGAATACGCCTTCTTTCGGGGTGCAGTTAAATACGGATTATATTTTGGGTATGGCTAAGATGGAAGGCGGGGTGAAGATTTTATTGGATATTGATCAGGTTTTAAGTGCAAGAGAGATGAGTCTTTTGGAAGAAGTCGACTAACCTCAAAATCAACAAGAAGGAATAAGCAAATGCAGTTCACGATTGGAAAAAGGGTTGGTTTGGGTTTTTCTTTTCTAATCCTGATTACTCTCCTTTTGGGAAGTCTGGGCATATGGAAGATGAAGAACATTCAAAAGGATACTGAAATATTGGCTGCAGAGCATGTCCCGGAAATGACCATGGCCGCAGAAATTCGTGAGGCGGCAAATCGGCTCATGTATCAAATGCAGGGGTATGGATTTACCGAAAATGATGAATTCTATGCCAGGGCACAAGAGGAATTCAGTGCCTTGGATTCCGGTCTAGAAAAAGGAGGGATCCTGGCACAAGACGCTGTGCACCTGGAAAAGTTGAAACCTCAGCTGGAGAAAATTGGTACTACCAAAGCTGAGTATAGCCAGGCCATGCAGGAGACAAGGGCCACAACCACCAGGCTTGGCAATTTGCGTGATGAACTGGACAAGAATGCCCTTAAATACATGCAAAACAGTGCCGGGTACCTGGAGGGCCAGGATAAAGCTTTTAAGAAAGACTTAAGGGAGGGGCAAAAGAAAATTGAGCTGCTGACCAACATTGTAGACCTGGGCAGCGAGGTTCGGGTTACCAATTTTAAGGCTCAGGCTGCAGGAGATATGCAGCTCATGGAAGAGGCTGAGGATCTCCTGGCAGGCTTGGGAAAGTATACTGATCAGTTGCGACAAATGACCAGGGATAGCGAGGATATTGAAAGAATTGACGATATTGAGACTGCAGCAGAAAAATATTCGCGCAGTATGCAGGAGTATATAGCCAAAGTGCAAACAATAAATGATGCAGATTTGAATGCGGCCGCCTTTGCCCAGATCCGCAAGGACATGGATGCGGCAGCCTCCAAATACGTGAATCTATGCCAAGCCTTTCTAAAGGCTCAACAGGAAAAGCTTGGCGTGGATTTGCAGGAGCGGCACCAGAAGATAACCATAATGAACGACATAATTGACCTGGGCAATGACATGCGCATCAAGGCCTTAAAATCCCAGGCCGAGAGAAATACGGAAATTATGGAAAAAGGAATGGCCAATTTTGAGAAAATTGAGCAGAAATTTGAGGACATCCGGAAGATAACCCGCCTTGATGCCGATTTGAAATTGCTTGATACAGTGCAAAATGCCGGCTCCAACTACCGTGAAAGCATGGGGCAGTTTCTCTCAGACTGGATAAAGCTCCAAGAACTTGGCAAAGAACGTGATGTTTTGGGGGATGAAATGATTGCCGGAGCCAGTACCTTGCAGACCAGCTCCGCTACAAGTACCGGTCAAATCAGCAAGCAGGCGGCTTCTACCCTTTCCAGTACCTCAAGTTTGATGGTTATGGGTGTTGTTGCGGCTTTGGTGGTTGGTGTCCTGTTCGCAATTTTCATTGCCCGGGGGCTTATTAAGATTTTGGGCAGGATCTCAGGTCAAATGGATGAAAGTGCGGACCAGGTCTCCGCTGCTTCCGGACAAGTTTCTGCCGCCAGTCAGCAGCTGGCTGAAGGTGCATCAGAGCAGGCTTCCTCCATTGAAGAAACTTCATCATCCCTGGAAGAGACCTCATCCATGACCAAGCAAAACGCGGATAACGCCAATCAGGCCAACACACTGATGAAGGAAGCCAATCAGGTGGTAGCCAGAGCCAATCAATCCATGACGGAGCTTACTCAGTCCATGCAGGAAATTTCAACTGCCAGCCAAGAGACCTCCAAGATCATCAAGACTATTGACGAAATCGCTTTTCAAACCAACTTGCTGGCCTTAAACGCCGCAGTAGAAGCCGCCAGAGCAGGTGAAGCTGGTGATGGATTTGCCGTAGTGGCTGATGAAGTTCGCAATCTGGCCCTGCGAGCCGCAGAGGCTGCCAAGAATACAGCTGAGTTGATTGAAGGTACACTCAAGAAGGTGGAAGACGGCAGCCAGCTTGTCTCTGAGACCAATAAGGCCTTTGCTGAGGTGGCTGACAGTACGCAGAAAGTCGGTGATCTGGTCGGAGAGATATCCTCTGCCTCTGCAGAACAGGCTGATGGTGTGGAACAAATCAACAAGGCTGTTATGGATCTGGATAAGGTTGTGCAGCAAAATGCAGCCAACGCAGAAGAATCAGCTTCTGCATCTGAAGAACTTAATGCCCAGGCTGAGCAAATGAAGAACTCTGTTGCAGACTTGGTGCATTTGGTGGGCAAAAGCTCTCAAAACGGCAATGGTTACAAGAAATCTGGTAAACCGAAAACTCAGTACTTTGCTTCAGCTCCAAAACATACGGGCAGTCAACCTGTTGCCAATCAGCGATCAACGTTCAAGCCCCAAAGGAGAAGTACAAATTATCAAGGTGAAGTCAAACCGGACCAGGTCATCCCCATGGATGAGGACTTTACCGATTTTTAGGAAAACAAAAACATCCCGGCAACTATCTATTAAAAGTAATGTTGCCGGGATATATCTCTTGAGGAGAAGCAAAGCATGGATCAGACGGTTTTGGTGGTTGATGATGATTTTGTTGTTCGGGATTTATTGGAGCAGTTTTTCAGCCAAGCCGGCTATCCAGTACGGATAGCCGAAAATGCAGAGGATGCACTCAAGGTTTTGAGCGAAGATAATATTCAAGTTATTTTTTCTGACATGGATATGCCGGGTATGAACGGTTTGGAGCTCTGCAGACAAATTCGTCACAATCAACCCATGGCCATTATACATGCCATGACCGGATGTCCTTCGCTTTTTGAACTGAATGATTGCCGCGAGGCCGGATTTGACGACTATTTTATCAAGCCTCTTCAACTGCAGGATATTGTGCAAGCTGCGCAGGTGGCCTTTGAAAAATTGAGCCGTTGGAAGAAACGCCAGGGAGCTAGGTTGTGAGTGGAGAAAAAATTATTGCAGAGGATGAACAACTCATTCGCGATTTTGTGGGAGAAGCTATTGATAATCTGGCCAGCATTGAGACCAACCTTGTAGCCTTGGAAGATTTGCCAGATGACCGGCAAATAATTGACTCCATATTCCGTCCTTTTCACACCATTAAAGGCGTGTCCGGTTTTTTGAACCTGAAAAAGATCAATCGCCTGGCTCACAGCACAGAAAATCTTCTGGATAGTGTCCGCCAGGGTGAATTTCGGGTTAATACTGAAGTAACGGATGTCGTCTTGGCCTCAGTGGACAGGCTGCGGCAACTTATTGAGACGGTGGAAGCGAGGCTGTCCAGCGGCAATCCAGATTTGGAAAGTGGAGTTGAAGTCGAACAACTGATTCAGGAAATAGCCGCAGTTGGAGAGCGTTCGGCAAGTGTACCTGTTGCACCGGTGCAGGAGATATTTTCAGAGCCTGGGATTGGCCCAGCAGGTCAGGAGACGAACCTGGAAGGTAAAAAATGGGTAAAGGCTCCAGGCTTACAAATCAAGGTGGACACTGAAAAATTGGACAACCTGATTGCCCAAGTCGGAGAGTTGGTCATTATACAGTCCATGCTACGACAAAATTCCTTAATCCAAAATATCAACGATCAAGGGTTTTTTAAAAATCTAAATCAACTAGAACAAGCCTGTTCCAGTATTCAAAAGACCACCATGGCCATGCGCATGGTTCATATCCGCAATACTTTTCAGAAAATGGTGCGGTTGGTCCGGGACTTAGCAAAAAACTCTGGAAAGAAGGTCAAACTGGAAATGTCCGGAGAAGAAACTGAAATTGACCGCAATGTGGTGGAAGAGCTCTATGAGCCCTTGGTGCATATGGTTCGCAATGCGGTGGACCACGGTTTGGAGACACCGGAAGAGAGGCTGGAATCAGGTAAAGAGGAAAGTGGCAGGATAAAGCTGCAAGCCTATCATAAAGGCGGTTACATTGTTGTGCAGATTTCAGATGACGGGAGAGGACTGGACCAGGACCGCATCCTTGCAAAGGCCAAAGGCAAAGGGCTCGTCAATGAAGGTGCAGTATTGTCTGAGGCAGAAATATATAATTTGATATTTGAGCCCGGATTTTCAACTGCAGAGAACGTAACTGATGTTTCCGGTCGAGGAGTAGGCCTGGATGTAGTTAAAAGGGGCTTGGAAAAGCTGCGAGGGAAGTTGGATATTACTTCTCAGCCAGGGCAAGGTTCGACCTTTGTGATCAGTTTGCCTCTTACCTTGGCCATTATCGATGGCATTATAGTCCGTGTTGGGTCTGAACGCTATGTGGTGCCCACTATGGCCATTTGCCGTTCCCTTAAGCCCCGCAAGGAAGACTGCTGCACAGTAAAAAAACAAGGCGAGGCTATTTTGGAAAGGGGTAGTTTGATCCCCCTAGTACGCTTAAACCGTGTGTTTGGCCTTAACGGAGGTACCACTGAGCCTTGGGAATCTCTAGTCTTGATAGTTGAACATCAGGGTCGGCGAAAAGGCCTGCTTTTAGACGAGTTGCTGGGTAAGGAAGAAGTGGTCATCAAGAGTTTGGGCGGGGCCCTGCAGGGCATCAAGGGGTTGGCTGGGGGAGCCATTCTCGGTGATGGCCGTGTAGGTTTAATTCTGGACATGGAGGGGCTTTTTGCCATGGCTGACGTTGGTCAACAGGGGTAGAAATGAGGAGAAAGATTAAAGTCCTGGTTGTGGATGATTCAGCAACTGTTCGTAAGGTCTTTATTCGGGAGCTTTCCAAGACAGAAGATATCGAAGTTGTAGATACCGCCCCAGATCCTTATGTGGCCAGGGACAAGATCGTCCAATTGCAGCCGGACGTGATTACCCTGGATATCGAAATGCCCCGGATGGACGGAATCACCTTTCTGAAAAAATTGATGCATTACTGGCCCCTGCCTGTCATTATCGTCAGCTCATTAACCAGAAATAGCAGCAAGTTAGCCTTGGAGGCTCTTTCCTGCGGCGCATTGGAGGTCATTTCCAAACCCTCGGAAGCTTATTCTGTTGGTGAAATGGGCCTTCAATTGGCCGAGAAAATAAGAGCAGTAGCCGAAGTCAGGCTGCAATTAAAGACTAAAGTCCAAGAAAAAAAGACGCCAAATAAAGTTAAGGCACTCTCAGCAACCACCAAACAGATTCTAGCTATGGGCGCATCTACAGGGGGGACTGAAGCTATTAAAGAGATATTGCTAGGGATGCCTAATAATGCTCCGGGAATGCTAGTTGTCCAGCATATGCCAGCACGTTTTACCACTTCCTTTGCCGAGAGGCTGAACAACCTTTGCCGAGTGCAAGTTGCTGAAGCAAAGGACGGTGACTCGGTAATAAACGGCAAGGTCCTTATTGCCCCAGGAAATTTTCATTTAACTCTGCGGCGTAGCGGAGCCAGGTACTACGTGCAGGTCAAAAGCGGCCCATTAATACACCACCAGAGACCGGCAGTGGATGTTCTTTTCCATTCTGTGGCGGAATATGCCGGGGCAAATTCTTTGGGAATTCTGTTGACTGGAATGGGCGTGGACGGTGCTGCAGGTTTAAGGCACATGCGGGAAGCTGGGGCAGGAACCATTGCTCAAGATGAAGCGAGCAGCACTGTTTTCGGCATGCCCAGGGAGGCAATCCGAATTGGAGCCGTACAAAAAGTTGTTCCTCTACAACAAATAACCCAGACTGCACTGCATATGATTGAAAAATATGGGGAAAGAGAGTGAAGGTCACTGCAGGGAGTTATTTTTTGCAGCCGGGCTATATCAGGGTTAGTCAGGAGCCTTTATTGATTTCTACTGTTTTAGGTTCTTGTGTGGCTGTTTGCCTGCATGATCGGCATCTGCAATTGGGAGGTATGAATCATTTTCTTTTACCTGTTATCCAAAATCCAGAGGAAATGACCGCCCGCTACGGCAATGTGGCTATTGTCACCCTGGTTCGCATGATGTTGGCTGCAGGAGCGGAGATGAAGTATCTTGAAGCCCAAATTTTTGGAGGGGCGCAGAGCAAGCAGATGAAGGGAAGTCTGGTGGGAGCGGAAAATATAGCCATGGCCAGAAAAATTCTGGATCGCCAAAGGATTGCGGTGTCTTTGGAGGATGTCGGTGGCCGTAAAGGGAGGAAAATTGTTTTTAATACTGCCAGTAACGAAGTGGTGATTTTGGAAGTCCAGAAACGCAGGACAACAGATGGAGATCCCTTTTCAACAGGGAGAAGGTAATTGATGAGCCTGACTTCCGGAGAATTTCAAAAGTTTAGCGAACTGGTCTATCGCGAATCAGGCATCAAGTTGTCTGCTGAGAAGATAACCTTGCTCAACGCCCGTATTGGCAAGCGATTGAGGGACCTGGCCATCAGCCCCATGGATTACTTTGGCTTGATTCAGAAAGATATTTCTGAAATGCAGCTCTTTCTGGAAGCCATTTCTACCAACTACACTTTTTTCTTTCGTGAGCCCAAAAGTTTCCGTTACTTGCAAGATGGGTGTCGGGAGATCTGGTGTGCAGCGGCCTCCTCAGGAGAAGAGCCTTATTCACTGGCGATTCACTGTTTGGAACTGGGAATGATTCCAAGCATTCTGGCTACGGATATCTCCACTGCTTGTTTGCAAAGAGGTGAACAGGGAGTTTATTCCAGGCAGAGTGTAAAAAATATCCCTCAGGAATGGCTCCGCAAGTATTATCAACAAGGGCAGGGGAAGTGGATTGATCACGTGCGCGTCAAAGCGCAGTTACGCAGGCTGATAAGGTTTGAAAAATTTAATTTGTTGAAAGATTTTCCACCATCTAAAAACTTCGACGTAATCTTTTGCCGCAATGTCATGATCTATTTTGACAAGCCTACCAAAGAGGCTGTTATTGCCAAGTTGTGCCGTACGCTTAAAGACGGGGGCTATTTTATTATCGGCGGTTCGGAGAGTTTAAGCGGCCTGCGTCATAACTTGAAGTACCTAGAACCCAGTGTTTATCAAAAAGTTTGGTAACTCTTCACCAGATCCAGGGGTTCGGTCCACAGGACTCAAAAAACTCGCTCCTAAGAATGCGTATTTGGTATGATTCCCATTCATCTGCTAATCTTCTGATACACGACTTGGTGTGGCGGGGAGTCTGTTTGCATGAGCCAAAGCCGGCCGGCTCCTTGCATAAAAGGTTCAGTGTGCAAAATGGAATCCTTGGCTTGAGGGTTGGCCCCTGGCTATCGGCTTAGGTCCTGCAATCAGTAGCCTGAAAAAAAGTGAGCGATAAGCTTTCATTCCTGCGGAGGACTGAACCATGCTTTCTGCTTGTACCCTGGACTGTCCTGATGCTTGTTCTCTGGATATCCAGCCTGGTCCCCAAGGGCTGCGGGTGCGTGGAAATCCTGAACATCCCTTCACCCAGGGCTTTACCTGCGCCAAGATCAGGCGCTATCTGCAGCGTTTACACAGCCCGGAGCGCATCCTGTCCCCATGGATCAAGGAAAACACAGGCTGGAAGCGGATCTCCTGGGAACAGGCCCTAGATATCTGCGCAATGAGACTGCAAGATTATCGCAGCGACCCCGCAAGGGTCCTGCATATCTCCGGTCACGGGGCCCGGGGTATTAGCAAGATGCTGGTGGATTCCTTTTTTGCAGCCTTGGGCAGCAGCAGGCTGCAGGGTTCTTTGTGCGACGGCACAGGGATTCAAGCCTTTATTCGGGATTTTGGTGCCCTGGAGCAAAATCCCCTGCAGGACCTGCAAAACGCGAGGTGGATCGTGAACTGGGGCAGGGATGTCAGGCGCAGCTCAGTGCATACCTTCAGGATCCTGCAGCTGGCCAGGCAGCAAAATGCCCACGTGACCTCTATTTGGCCTGGGGGCAAGGGATATGAGCGCTTTTCTGATAAACTGATTCGAATTGCTCCAGGCAGGGACCGTTTCCTGGCCCTGGCGGTGATTAAGGTCCTCTATGAGCAGGGCTGTCTAAGTAGTCAGGCCGTGCGACGAACTCGGAACTGGCAGCAAGTGGAGAATTTGCTTCGCTCGAGCCGGCTGCAGGATCTGACCCGGGCCTGCGAAGTCCAGGAGGAGGACATCTTCTTCCTGGCCCGGGTGTATAGCCAACATCCGGTGTCCAGCCTTATCGGCTGGGGCCTGCAGAGGCACAGCTTCGGCGGAGAGGGGGTGCGCATGATCAATGCCCTGGCCTGGCTGAGCGGCAATGTAGGCCTGAGCGGTGCAGGGGTCTACTACAACATTTCCTCTGGCCGCAACTTTGATCTCTCCTGGCTACCGGAGCGCAGCAGCCGGTTCTTGTCCCTGCCTTGCCTGGGCCGAGATCTGGAGACTGCTGCAGACCCGTCCCTGAATATGGCCTGGATTAACGGCACCAACCCGGCGAACCAGACCATGGAGAGCAGGCGAGTAGTCAGGGCCTTGAGCGCATTGGATTTTGTGGTGGTAGCAGACGCCTTTTGGACAGACACTGCCCTGGGTGCGGATCTGGTCCTGCCCTGCGCCTTGATGGGCGAGGAGGAGGATGTCCTGGGCTCTTGCATGCACGATTATGTACAGATGGCCAGGCAGGTCCAGGATCCCCCTGCACAAGCACGCTCTGATCTTTGGATGATCCAGGAGCTGAATCAAAGGCTGGGTTTGGGGCTGGATATCATGAACCGCAGGGCCTGCTTTGAAAAGAGCCTGGTCTGCAGCGATCCTGAGGCAGCCATGCAAGAGCTTCTGCAAAAGGGCTACTTCCTGGCCAGGGAGCAAAGGCCTGCGTTTGAGCAGGGTACCCATCACCCGCAGGGTCTGTTTCAGGCCCTGGACACAATCAGTTCTGGCAGCAGAGAGTCAGAAGATTATCCCTTTCGTTTGCTCAGTCTGATCCGCAGGGATGCGATACATTCCCAGATGCTGGCTTCTGAACAGCAGATGCCTCCCACGGTCTGGGTCCATCCCGAGGCCCCAGGGCTGCAGGGTGTGGATTTGCAAAAAGAAGTCTATCTGGTTTCAGAGCTGGGCAGGCTTAAGGTCCAGGTGGCCTTTGACTCCAGTCTGCACCCCGGGGCCTTGATCTATCGCCGCGGGGACTGGATGCGCCTTGGCGGTGGCGTGAACCAGTTGATAAAGCCCAGTCTGAGCGATATGCAGACTGGTGCTGCCCAATACAGCCAGCGTGTGGGGCTGCAGAATTGAGCGAATGGGGAGATCAAAAAAATCGATGGAAACGATTCTTGTCCATGTGGTAGCGGCAAGAAGTAAACAAAATGCAACAGCACTGCAAATGGAAAACATCTTTTGGCAGGCACAACCCTAGAGCCCTGGATTGGCAGTAACACGTTCAAAGACATTTCGTTGCAGTTGCAGGAGAGCTTTGCCTGGGCTTTGACCAGGGGGCAAAAACAGGTTAGTGGAGTCTGCAAGCAATAGATTCAACGAGACAAGGAGAATCAATATGCAGGATGTGCTCATCGTGAGTGCCTGTAGGACAGCGATAGGGACATTTGGAGGCAGCCTCAAGGACTTGAACGGGGCCAGCCTGGCAGCAGCCAGTATGCAGGAGACGTTGCGCAGGGCAGGCATTGCGCCGGAAATTATTGACGATGTGCGCTTTGGCTGTTGCATGGAGCACCACGATACTTTGAACGTGGCCAGGGTGGCAGCCTTGATGGCAGGCATTCCAGAGAGCGTGACCGCGGTTACTGTGAACCGGGTCTGCACCTCGGGCATGGAGGCAGTTATCTCAGGCATGGCCATGATCCAGGCCAATATGGCAGATGTGGTCCTGGCTGGGGGAGTGGAGCATATGTCAGGGATCCCCTATGCTGCGCCCGGGGTCAGGTGGGGATGCAGGATGCAGGACAATCCCCTGGAGGACGCCATGCTGCATGCCCTGCATGCAGGCTCCCATCTTTTGCCCCTGGATGAGGATGCGCCCCTGGACACCAGTCAGGCGCCGGCCAGGGATTTTCTGGGCCGGCCTTATATCATGGGCCTCACAGCTGAGTTCGTGGCCCAGAAACTGGGGATCAGCAGGGAAGAGATGGACGAGGTGGCCCTGCGCAGTCACAACAGTGCCCAGCAGGCTACAGAAAGCGGGCAGTTCCAGGAGGAGATTGTTCCAGTCCAGGTTAAGAGGAAAAAGCAGGAGCCCTTGCAGTTCAATAAGGACGAGCACTACCGTCAGGATCTCACCCTGGAGCAGCTGCAGAAGCTGCCTCCAGCCTTTGTGCCAGGCAAGGGCAAGGTTACAGCAGGCAACTCCAGCGGGCTGAACGACGGTTCTGCAGCCTTGCTGCTCATGTCGCAATCCAAGGCCAAGGAATTGGGCCTCAATCCCCTGGTCAGGATCAAGGCTGTGGGCAGAGGAGGATGCCATCCAGCGGTCATGGGCTTGTCCCCAGTGCCAGCAGTACAGAACCTGCTTGGCAGAAGTGGATTGAACATTTCTGATTTTGAGCTGGCTGAGGTCAATGAAGCCTTTGCAGCCCAATACATAGGCTGTGAGCGTGAGTTGGGGCTTGATCGATCGAAAACCAATATTAAGGGCTCAGGCATTGGTCTCGGACACCCTGTGGGTGCTACAGGGGCTCGGATCATGGTTACCTTGATTCATTCCCTGCGCCAAAAGGGCTTGAATCTGGGCCTGGCCACCTTGTGCGGCGGGGGCGGGGTTTCCATGGCCTGCGCCTTGGAAATCTCTTAGTCTATAGGGGCTACTGCTCCCGGCCCAAGAGGTAGATGCCATATTTGGCCAGCAGGTTGGGCAAAAAGCGCACCCTGCGGCCCTGTTGTTCCTGGTGGTAGGTGCTGATAGCCATCTCCTTGAGTATCCTGAAACCGAAGACGCGACAAAACCGTCTGAAGTCCAGCAGGGGTATGACCCGGATGTTCGGAGTGTCGTACCACTCAAAGGGCAGTTCCCTGGAGATGGGGGCTCTGCCCTTGAAGAGCAAGTACAGTCGGTTCTGGTAGTGGCTGAAGTTGGGAAAGCTGACTATCCCTTTGCGGCCTACCCTGAGCATCTGCTGCAGCAAAAGCGCTGGCTTTAGGACCTGCTGCAGGGTCTGGCTCAGGATTACGTAATCAAAGCACTGGTCAGCATAATCCTTGATCTCTTCGTGCAGATCTCCATGGATCACAGTGACTCCATTGAATATACCCTGGGCTACCTTGTCCTCGTCATGTTCAATCCCTGTACCTTGGATCTGTTTGCTGTCCTGCAGGTGACTGAGGAGCTCTCCCTCTCCACAGCCCAAGTCCAGTACTCTGCTGCCTGGTTGAATCCAGGAGGCTATGGTACGCAGATCAAAACGCATGCTGTTCATGTGCGGGATCTCCATTCACGGTGCTGTCGGTCCAGGAAGCTGGAGATAAGCTGTGCCAGCCTGGGGTTTTGCACTAAGAAAGAATCATGGCCGTTGTCGATCTGAATCTCGCAGAAGTTGACATCTAGGTTGCTTTTTTTCATGGCTTGGACCATGGCTCTGGATTGGGTGGTGGGGTAAAGCCAGTCCGAGCTAAAAGAGACCACCAGGAAGTCCGCCCTGGCCCTGGAGAAGGCCTGCACCAGAGAGCCCTGGCCATAGGATTCCGCCAGATTGAAGTAGTCTGTGGCCTTGGTCAGGTAAAGCAGGGAGTTGGCATCAAAGCGGTGCACGAACTTCTCCCCTTGATGTTGCAGATAGCTGCCCACCTGGAAGTCACTGCTCAGATCAAAGGCAGGCCCCTGGCGGTCCTGCAGGCCGCGGTCGAACTTCCTGCGCAAGGCTTCGTCAGAGAGATAGGTCACATGACCGATCATCCTGGCCACTGCCTGGCCGTGCACCGGCTGGGAGCCATGATAGTAGTTGCCCTGGTTCCAGTTGGGGTCTTTCATGATGGCCTGTCTGGCAACCTCATTAAAGGCTATGGCCATGGCTGAGTGCCTGCTGGTGGTGGCGATAGGGATGGCTGACTGGACCATCTCTGGGAAGCGCACGCTCCATTCCAGGGCCTGCATGCCCCCCATTGAGCCTCCAACCACTGTCAGCAGCTTGGAAATGCCTAGATATCGCACTAGCTCCATCTGAGCCTGCACCATGTCTCCTATGGTTACCAGGGGAAAATCCAGGGCATAGCGCTCCTGGGATCCTGGCTTACAGCTGGAGGGGCCTGTGGAGCCCATACAGCCGCCGAGGACATTAGAGCAGATGACAAAGTACTTGTTGGTGTCTATGCCTTTGTCCGGGCCAACCATGGTTTCCCACCAACCAGGCCTATTGCCTTCCACCTGGTGGTAGCCTGCAGCGTGGGCATCCCCGGTCAAGGCGTGCAGTACCAGCACTGCGTTACTGCCTTTCTGATCAAGCTGGCCATAGGTTTCGTAGGCCAGGGTCAGAGGGCCCAGACTTCGTCCACACTCGAAAGCCATCTCCTTTGAGGGGTGGGCGAACTCGAAGTATTTGGTCTCTACGACTCCTACTGTGTCCTTAGCAGGCATTCATTCTATTCCTTGAGGGTCTTATCTCAGCTTGTCCAGGGCCTGCTCCAGATCCTGCAAGATGTCTTGAATATGTTCCAGCCCTACGGAAAGCCTGATCATATCCGGGGTGACCTTGCTTTTTTCCTGTTCATCCTGGCTTAGCTGGGCATGGGTAGTGGAGGCGGGATGGATGGCCAGGCTCTTGGCATCGCCGATATTTGCCAGGTGACTGAAAAGCTGGAGGCTGTTGATAAATTTATTCCCGGCTTGCAATCCTCCGTGCAGACCAAAGCAGACCAAGGCCCCAAAGCCGTGGTGCAGGTACTTTTGACCCAGGCTATGGCTGGGGTGATCAGGCAGTCCAGGATACAAAACCCAGCCCACCTTGGAATGCTCCTGCAGGAATCTGGCCACGGCCAGGGCGTTTTCGCAGTGCCTTTGCATACGCAGATGCAGGGTCTCCAGGCCCTGTAGAACTAAAAAACTATTAAATGGCGAAGGGCAAGCCCCTGTGTCTCGCATGAGCACTGTTCTGGCTCGGATGATATAGGCGGATCTGCCTACGGCTTCAGTCCAATTCAGGTTATGGTAGGAAGGGTCAGGCTGTGTAAGCATAGGGAATTTATCTGATTCTGCCCAGGGAAACTGGCCGCTATCCACAATTATTCCGCCGATGCTGTTGCCGTGGCCCCCACAGAACTTGGTCAGGGAATGAACCACGATATGGGCCCCGGAATCAAAAGGCCGGCAGAGATAGGGCGTGGGCACAGTATTATCCACGATCAAAGGCACTCCAGCTTCCTGGGCAATATCTGCCAGGGCTTCCAGATCTGGGATTTCCAGGCCGGGATTGCCTATGCTTTCCACAAACAGGCAGCGGGTGTTGTGCTGGATGCTGTCCGCGAACTCCCAGGGCCGGGAGCAGTTGACAAAGGTAGTGGAGATCCCGTACTGGGGCAGAGTGTGCCGGAAAAGATTGGAAGTTCCGCCGTAGAGGCTGCTGGAGGAAACGATGTGCCCTCCTGAACGGCAGATGTTCAGCACTGCATAGGTCACTGCAGCAGAGCCTGAGCTGGTGGCCAGGGCGCCTAGACCGCCCTCCAGATGCATGAGGCGCTTTTCCAGCACATCTGTGGTAGGGTTCATAATTCTGCTGTAGATGTTGCCGGTGTCCTGAAAAGCGAAATCATCTGGTCTTAGACCTTCTTGCTGCAGATTGAGCCTGGGGGCCCAGACCTCTGGCTTGAGGCTAAACAATCCGGCTGCATCCTCCGCATCCTGAAAGACAAAACTGCTGGTCTGGTAGATGGGCACAGCCCTGCTTCTGGTGGCAGGATCTGGTGTCTGTCCTGCATGCAGGGTCAAGGTCTCTGGCTTCCAGCTCATCCCTTATCTCCTGATTTGTTTGTGGACTGTTTTTGTTTCCAGTCTGGTCTGCTGAAGACAGCTCCCCTTATGTATCAGCCTGGGAATGCTTAATAGATTGTAACTATTGCCATGAAAATGTTGGGCTTCGCAGGCCGTACTATGCCTATTGCCGGATTTGGTCCGGTATACGTAATTTTCATTTACGCATTCTTTGGAGCGAGTTTTTTGCGTCCTGTTGGCAGGACCCTCGGATCACTGGACATGATGTTGTGATTATGGTGAACAGTTACCTCGCTGCTAAGAATGCGTTAAGCAAAATTTTGCTATTGGACCTCTTGAACTTCCAGAGGATCATGGTGGACTTTGAGGTTGAAATTGTGTGCACAGTTTTGCTGAGCGTATTCTAAATCGCTCAGACATTTTAAGCCTGTAGGCCGAACCCCTAGACCTTGGTTACTTCCTCGGTAATGCTTGTCCGAGCATAATAGATGGTGAATAAATACAATAGATTTTCTGAATCATGGTGTATATATCTTGATTTTGGGCCCGATTGCAAAATTCATAGCAAAATACTAGACTACATTTCAAGGTCAAGTGGGCTTGCAAGGAGGTAAAATGCTAGAGACAGATGCCTATCAGATTATACAGAAAGTCAGGAGCAGTCTAGGGTCCAGGCTCTGCATTCTGGCCCATCACTATCAGCAAGATGAGATTGTGCGCCATGCAGACTACACCGGGGACTCCCTGGAGCTGGCCAGAAAGATACCAGAGCTTGAGGCAGAGTACGTGATCATGTGCGGGGTATACTTCATGGCTGAGTCTGCGGCCATACTGGCCAGGGAGGGGCAAAAAGTATTCATCCCAGAGAGGAGGGCAGGCTGCGTGCTCTCCAATATGGCCCCGGCCAGTCTGGTGCAGGAAAAGCTCCAGGAATTGGAATTAATCGGGCAAAAGGTGGTTCCCCTGGCCTATGTGAACACTTCTGCAGCTGTTAAGGCTGCTTGCGCAAAGTATCAGGGCTCTGTGTGCACCTCTGCCAATGCAGCGACTATGCTAGAGTGGGCCTTGTCAAAGGGCCAAGGAGTACTCTTCCTTCCGGATAAGAATTTGGCCAGGAATACAGCCAACGAGCTGCAGATTCCAAGACAGGAGCGCCTGCAGATCAGCCTGATCCGCGGGATACAAAAAAAGGCTAGGCTTTATATATGGCCAGGGGTATGCTCAGTGCATCAGAAATTCAAGCCGGAGCAGATAGACAAGGTGCGTGAAGAGGATCCTCAGGCCCGGGTCATTGTGCATCCAGAGTGCTCAGAGGCTGAGGTGGCCAAGGCTGATGCCAGCGGATCCACATCCAAGATAATTCGTTATGTACGCCAGGCGCCGTCAGGGAGCAGGATATTTATCGGTACCGAGCTGAATTTGGTTCAGCGTCTGGCCAGGGAGCAAGCCCAGGAAAAGGCTGTTTTCCCCCTGCGAGATGTGAAGTGTGTGAACATGGCCAAGGTTACTCAGCACAAGCTGGCCTGGCTTCTGCAAAATTTGGATAAAAGTCAGCAGGTGGAGGTAAGCAAAGGGGTCCAGGAAAAGGCCCTGCTGGCCTTGCGGCGTATGCTTGAAGTTTGTGCCTAGCTTAGGATGAAAAGGATGCAGGTCCTCAATAAGGAAGTTTGAAAATACTATGTATAGAAGCAGATTTTTGCCCATCCAAAGATACTGGAGGCAGCAGTCCGGATTTGTGCAGCTGGAGGACGAACTGGCCCTGGAGGAGCCCTTGCAGATTTTTGTCCAGGAGGAACCATACACCAGTACCATGCGCCTGCCAGGGGATGATCTGAGTCTTGTACGGGGTTTTTGTTTTACAGAGGGTCTGATTGATTCCTTGCAGCAGATAAAGGAGATCAAAGAGTGTCCACAGAGCTCTGCAGGGGATAGGGTATTGGTCCAGCTGGCAGATAACCGGGCCTGGCTGCAGAGCCTGAAAAGCAGGCAGCATCAATCTTTGTCCAGTTGCGGGTTGTGCGGCAGGTTGGACCTGGAGGACTTTTTGCAGCGCAGGAGCAGGGTCTTGGATCTGGGTTGGAAAGTCCCGGCTGCCAGGGTCCTGGAACTCCAGCACGAGCTGGAGTCCCGTATGGAGCTTTTTGCGCGTACCGGTTGCGCTCATGCTGCAGCCCTTTTTAGCCCGGATTTGGAGCTTATAGGCTTTGCAGAGGATATCAGCAGGCACAATGCCTTGGACAAGGCCATTGGCCAGGTTTTGGCCCGAGGCACAGAAAAGGATGTCTGTCCCTTAGGTCTGGTTTCTTCCAGGCTCAGCCTGGAGATGGTATTTAAGGCAGCCAGGCTGGGGCTGCAAATTCTAGCTGGAGTTTCTGCTGCCACCACTTTGGCTGTACAGATCGCCCAGGAGCTGAACATGACTCTGATCGGTTTTTTGCGACCCCAGAGGATGAATATCTACACCTTTGCGCACAGGGTTTACTAACTCTTGCCTGAGTCCAGGCCGCAGAAGCATTTAAGAAGGTCCTTGGCAAGTGGGCTTGGATGTAGTATAAATGAAATGCAAAGGGCATAAAATTATCCTGCCGGGCTGGAGAGAGATAATTCTGAATGAGCCATGTTTAACCCTTGGAGCTATGTCATGCGCAACAACATTTGTATCTTCGTAGTGACGTGTTTCCTGCTTTTGTTGTGGACTGTTGTCGGCTTTTCCCAAAGCGACATGCAAAAGGTGGACAGCTCAGCCTTTGAGAAGAATCAAAGGCCTGCGGCAGTGTTTGTGCATGACGAGCATAATGAGCAGGCAGAGATTCATGATTGCAGTGTCTGTCATCATGTCTACGAGGATGGAGAGCTAGTGGAGGGAGCCATGTCAGTGGGGGAGGACTGTGCTGACTGCCACAGCCTGGAAGGGGACCAGGAGAACCCGATAGGTCTGATGGATGCCTATCACCAACAGTGCATAAACTGTCATGAGCAAGAGAAGCAGGGACCTTTGGCCTGCGGAGAATGCCATGTTAAGTGATCAAGTCGAAACCTTTGGGAATAAAGTGTTATGATTAAGAAGGTGTTGTTGAGTATTGCCCTGGGAATGCTGGTCCTTTTCGGATTGGCTGACCCAGCCCTGGCCTGGGGGCCTGGGGTGCACCTCAATCTGTGTAATCAGGTTCTGAGCCGTCTGGATCTTGTGACTTTAAGCGTGGCAAGGGTCTTGGAGCGCTATCCTTTGGCCTATATGTACGGCTGTCTGAGCGCGGATTTCCTGGTGGGCAAGGGTAAAAAGCTTTCTGCCAATCATTGTCACAGCTGGCAGTCTGGATTCAGGCTGCTGCAAAGAATCCAGGATCCCGAGCTGCAGGCTTATGCTTACGGCTACTTGAGCCATTTGGCTGCGGACGTGGTGGCCCACAATTACTATGTGCCCAATATGCTCCAGCTGGGCAAGGGCAGGGGGAGATTGAGCCATGTGTATATCGAGCTGCAAGCGGACAGCAAGACAAAGCATTGTACCCAGGAACTGAAAGAAATCATGAACAACTCCTGGAAGGCTGCTGACCATTATTTACAAAATGTATTGCGCAAGTCCAGGTTTTCCTTTTCCCTGAAAAAAAAGATCTACAAAAAATCCCTGGCCGTGAGCAGGAACAATACCTGCTTTAGCTCTTTGCAGTTGCTGGACAGGCATTTTCCGGAACGAAGCTGCGAAGAATACTTGGAGGATATGCTGCAACTTTCAAGACAGGCTGTTTTGGATTGTATGAATCAACAAAAATCCTCCCAGGTCTGCGACCACGATCCCATGGGGTTCGAGCACCTAGGTCTGGTGCGAAAAAATGGCAGGCCGGTTTCAGGAGTGCTGGGTGATGATCATTCCCGGGTGTTTTTTCTCCCTTCCATGAATCTTTTGTCCCTATGACGGCTTTTTCCCCAGGGCCAGATACTTGCAGCATCCTGAGCCCTGGCTGGCCCTGGGGGCTTGCCAGGGCTGTTTTGTGGGCGTAGGTAGGTCCTATAATAATGGCAGGGGCTTTAAACTCCAAAAACTATGGGAGCCATGAATCAAGAGCTAGAGAACATTCAGAGCCAGGAACAAGAGCTGCTTCTGCACACCTATTCCCGTTACCCTTTGTATGTGGATTCCGCCCAAGGCTGCAGCCTTTTTGATTCCAGGGGCAGGGAGTATCTGGATTTTTTGGCAGGGATCTCGGTCTGTAATCTGGGGCATTGCCCACCAGAGCTGCAGCAGGTGCTGCAGGAGCAAGCGGGCAGGTTAGTGCATGTCAGCAATCTCTTCTACCAAAGGCCACAGCTGAAGCTAGCCAAGGCCCTGCTGCAATCTACCGGTTTGAAGCGTGCGTTTTTTTGCAACTCCGGGGCTGAGGCCAATGAGGCCGCAATTAAGCTGGCCAGGCGTTACTTTCAAATTTACAAGGGACAAAAGCGCAATCGGATTATCACTCTACAGGGCTCTTTTCACGGCAGGACCCTGGCTACCCTGGCTGCCACAGGGCAATCAGGGCTCAAACAAGGCTTTGACCCTTTGCCCGAGGGCTTTACTACCATTCCTGCCCATGACCTCCAAGCCCTCAAACAGGCCTTGAAGCAAGACACAGCCGGGCTTTTGCTGGAGATTATCCAGGGAGAGGGCGGAGTCAGGCCTTTGGGCGCTGAGTATCTGCAAGGGGCCCAAAGGTTGTGCAGGGAGCAGGGAGTGCTGTTCATGGTAGACGAGGTGCAGACCGGAATGGGCAGGACTGGCAGAATGTGGGCTTATGAGCATTTTGGCTTGGAGCCGGATATTTTGACCACTGCCAAGGCCTTGGCCAATGGTCTGCCCCTGGGAGCCATGCTGGCCCGGGAGGAAGTAGCCCGGGGCTTTAGCCCTGGCAGCCATGCCACCACCTTTGGCGGAGGGGCTTTAGTCTGCGAGGTGGCCTGCAAGGTGTTGGAGATACTGCAACAGCAAGGGCTGGTACAGCAAGCTGAGCAAAAGGGGGGATACTTTCGTCAAAGATTGCTGGAAATTCAGGCGCATTATCCGGAGCAGATCCTGGAAGTCCGTGGTTTGGGTCTGATGTTGGGCGTGGAGCTGGGTAAGGAGCCCCACATGGTTTGGCAAAGGCTTTTGGATAAGGGGTTTGTTTGTAATTTGGCCCAAGGCAAAGTTTTGCGTCTTTTGCCGCCCCTGGTGATAAGCGAGCTGGAGATGGAGGCATTTTGCAAAGCCCTGGAAGAAATTTTGGGACAGGAGTAGGAGACATAGCAGCAAGCAAAGTAGGATGCGTGCAAGGAGAGACCAGTCTGGAACAGGACAGGCTTTATCTTTTATACTGCAAGGCTGATCAACGCCAGGCCCAGCAGGTCTCTGACCTGCTGCAGGAGCTGGCTCCTTGGGGCTGGCAGGAGGAAGACCTGGCTGGGAGGACAGGATTTCAGGTGCATGTTAGAGGGGTGCTGCAGGGCAGCAGGCTGAAGCATAGCCTGGAAAGGAAGTGTCCTGGCCTGGAAGTGGGGCTGGAGCCTGAGAAAGAGCAGGATTGGACCCGGGTCTGGAGGAAGTACTTTCATCCGGTGCGCATCCAGGACATTTTTTTGATCTTGCCTGCCTGGAAGGCCAGGCAGGCAGACGGACCAGGACTTTTCCAGATCCATATTCAGCCCCAGATGGCCTTTGGTACCGGCCACCATGCCAGCACCACCCTTTGTCTGCAGGCCTTGGCCCATCTGTATAGGCAAGGGGATGTCTCCCCCAAGGCCAGTTTCTTGGATCTGGGCACAGGCTCTGGCATACTGGCCATAGCCTGTGCTAAGCTGGGCCTGAAAGGCCTGGCTCTGGACAACGATCCCCAGGCTGTGCAAAACGCCAGGTACAATCTAGAGCTGAACCAGGCCCAAGAAAATGCAGGCCTGTTCGTCTCTGAGCTGCAGGGCTTGCAGCCCGAAGTAAGATTTGACCTGATACTGGCCAATATCCTGGCCGGACCCCTGGTGTATATGGCAGAAGAGTTGACCTCCAGGCTGAAGCCCGGGGGCAGATTAATCTTGTCCGGGATCCTGCAGAAGCAGGAGTCCAGGGTGGCACAGGCTTATAAGAACAATGCTCTGGCAGAGCCGAGGATCCTGAGGGATAGCGGCTGGTCGGCGCTTATCCTGCAACGGGGTGCATGATTGGCATGGCCAGACAGGATTTTCTGCTGCAGATGTATGAGGCCATGTACAACGCCTTGGGGCCAAGCCACTGGTGGCCGGGGCACAGTTCCCTGGAGGTCTGCCTGGGTGCCATTTTGACGCAGAATACCAATTGGGCCAATGTGGAAAAGGCCCTGCAGAATCTTAAAAAAAATGATCTTTTACAGGCAGACAAGCTGCTGCAGTTGTCCTTACAGGAGCTGGCAGAGCTTATCCGGCCTGCGGGATATTTCCGCATTAAAGCGGCTAGGCTGCAAAACTTTCTGCACTTTTTGAGGCAGCAGGCGAATCTGAATCTGCAGGATCTGGCCCAAGAAAATCTGCAGATTCTCAGATCCAAGATTCTGGCTGTACGAGGTATTGGTCCGGAGACCGCGGACAGTATCCTGCTGTATGCTTTGCATAAGCCAGTATTTGTTGTGGATGCTTATACTCGAAGGATTCTCTCCAGGCATGCCTTAGTCCCTGAGGATGCCAGCTATCAGGAGCTGCAGGATTATTTTATGGATGCCCTGCCAGATGAGGTGGCGCTATATAATGAGTATCATGCACTTTTGGTGCGCACAGGCAAGAACTGGTGCAAAAAAAGGCAGGCTCATTGCGGGCAATGCCCGTTGCAGCCTTTTTTGGAGCAGTTCTGGGTATGATTTTTATCAGGCAGCAGTTTGACCCAGAACAGAAAAAGGGGCACATTTACCTGGGCAGGCTTTTCATGTGCCTGGCCCTGCTCTCCCCTTTTTTTTTGTTCGGCTGGAGCTGCCTGGCCAGTCAGGCCCCTGGTGAATTGCAGGACCAGGCCCAGGAACGCAAGCAGGATTTGGAGCGGGAAAAGCAGGATCTGCAGAGGCTGAGCGACAAGGAAAGGGAGACCTACCAGGATCTGGCTGGAGTGGAAGAACATATCCAGGGGCTGGATGACAGGCTGCAGGAGCAAGAGCAGAGCTTGGAGGAAATCAGGCAAAGGGAACAGGAGCTTCGACAGGAGCAAAAGCGTTTAGAAGTCAGAGTGCAGAAGACCAGGCAGGCTTTGCTAAGACTTTTGCAGGCCTATTGGCCGGCATATGTCTATTCCCAGAACTTTGCATCTGCTGATCTGGGTTCTTTCCACGAAACCAGCAGGGATATGACCTGGCTGAAAGAAATCTACAATTTGGTGCAGGACAGGGCTGAAGAACTGGTTCGTGAGCAGCAGGAACTCAGGCAGAGCCTGGCGGAGCAAAAAGAGCTGCGACAGGAAAAGGTCGCTCAAGTGGAGCAGGTTCGCTCCACCCAAAAAAAGCTTCTGCAGGAGCGTATGGAGTTTTTGCGTCAAGTGCAGAAAATTCGGGCTAGGAAGTTGGCCAAGGAAGAACAGCTGCAAGAGATACAACAAACTGTCTCTAAGCTGGAGCAAAGGGTAAAGCTGCTGGAGAGCAGGGATATTCAAGAGCTAAAAGGTTATTTGCCCTGGCCTGCCAAGGGAGAGCAGGTACAGGGCTTTGAGGCTGGCGGTGGAGACTCTGCCAATAAGGGTATAGGCTTGGCTCTGGAGGAGGGACAGGAAGTACGCGCTGTTTGTTGGGGAAAGGTGGTCTTCAGCGACACATTGCGCGGCTATGGCAGGGTAGTGGTTCTGTTCCACGGGCAGGACTACTACACCTTATATGCGTTTCTGTCTCGCAACCAGGTCAGGGTGGGCCAGGATGTGGAAAAGGGTGAGCCTGTGGGCAGAGCTGGATATTATCCCAGGATCGAAGGTCCAGGCCTGTATTTCGAGCTAAGGTCAGGTCAGAAACCAGTGAATCCTGAGCCATGGTTGGCCCAAGCTGAGCAGGGCTAGGATTTGCAAAATCCATAACATGAACTTGGAGAATACTATGCGCTGGATGAATTATTTGGGAATATTTCTGCTGCTGTTGGCTTTGGCTGGTACTCCAGCCAGATCAGCGGCAGATGACGAGAAGTACCAGTCCTTGAAACAGTTTAGTCAGATAATCGAACTGATCGAAAACAGCTATGTGCAGGATGTGGACCGGGAGGAGCTAATCCAGGGTGCTATCCAGGGCATGCTCAAGAACCTGGACCCACATTCAGCCTATTTGGACAAGGACGCCTTCCAGGAGATGCAAACCGAGACCAGCGGGGAGTTTACAGGGGTGGGCATAGAGATCACCCTGCAGGACAATAGGCTGACAGTGGTGTCGGCCATAGAGGATACACCAGCCTTTGAGGCTGGGCTGCAGGCCGGAGATATGATTCTGGAAATTGACGGGGAGTCCACCCAGGATATTTCCATTATGGACGCGGTGAGCAAGATTCGAGGGCCTAAAGGCTCAGAGGTGGAGCTGACCATTTTGTCAGAAGGTGCGGACTCCCCGAAGACTGTAACTATCAAGCGCGATCTTATACCTGTTCACAGCGTAAAGACCCAAGTGCTGGAAGAAGACTATCTGTATGTTCGGATCACCAACTTCAATGAACGTACGACCCGGGAGCTGGAGGAGGTGGTACAGGAAGTTGAGGATCTGCAGGGGTTGATTTTAGATCTGCGCAACAATCCCGGGGGTGTCCTGGAGCAGGCTGTCTCTGTGGCAGATCTCTTTCTGGAAGAGGGCAAGATTGTCTACACCAAGGGCAAAATGGAGAAGGCTCAGATGAGCTTTTCCGCAAAGGATCAGAAATTGGATCTGAAAACTCCCATGGTAGTCTTAATCAATTCAGGCACTGCCTCTGGCTCGGAGATCGTGGCTGGGGCTTTGCAGGATCATAAGCGGGCCTTGATCGTGGGCGAGCAAAGTTTTGGCAAGGGGTCGGTGCAGACCATGATCCCTTTGGCTGATGGCTCAGGCATCAAGATGACCACAGCCAAGTATTATACACCAAAGGACAGATCCATTCAGGCCGAGGGCATAGTGCCTGATCTGGAAATACCCTTCATCCCTCCTGGAGATGCAGAGCAGGAGGAAGGCCCCAGGCACCCTTTTCAGGTACTTAGGGAAAAGGACTTGGAGGGCCATCTGGAGAACGGCGAATTGCAAAAGGAGGATCTGGGAACAGAGCAGGATGAGGAGGCCAGGAAGATGCTCAGGCGGGACAACCAGCTGCGCATGGCTTTACAGCTGGTCAAGAGTCTGCCTGTGATTAAGCAGCTGCAATAGAAGGCCCTTTTATTAGACCAGGAATCTATTCCTGGAACTCAAATCCTGCTTTAGTTTCATGACACAAAAAAAAAGCGCCAAGCAAGGTACAAAAAGCCCGGGCTCTCGCAAAAAGAGTCCGGGAGCAGCCCAAAATGCAGCCTCTAAAAACAAGGTTGGAAACAAAAAAACAGCAGGCAGAAAATCCAAAACCTCAGCCAAGGCAGTCAGGGACACAATGCTGGCCTGGCTGGGCTCAAGGCTCTCCTTATTCTTGCTGGGGGCCGTGTTCAGCCTGACTTTGCTTGTTTTGTTTCAGGTATTGCATACCCAGCCTGACTCAGATAGTGGCTCAGGCACAAAAAATATGTCTGCCTCCGGATCTGAGTTTCAAGAGCAAAGTAGATTCAGGGAAAAGGTCCAAGACAGGGGGCCGGAAGCATCCGGAAAGATGCCTGCGGCTGATCTGAGGCAAAGCATACGTCAGGTTGATCTGGCATTGTTGCAGAGCCTGATCCAGGCTGATGTGCAGCCGGAAAGGCTTCAAGGGGTGGATCTGAAGGAGGATAGAAATGGGCAAGCGCTCCAGGACCGACCTCAGACCCTGATTCTGGAGCTGGATGAGGAGCAGCAGGACAGATTCCTGCAGGCCTTTGAGGAGTACCAACAAAAGTGGCTCCAAGGAGTTGATATATCCAGGGTTAGCTCTGGACCTGGAGGATTGGAGATATCTATTCGAGAAACGCCCACTCACAGGCTACTCTTTGATGATTACACTTCTCAAGTTTTGCCTCAACAAGATAAAGAGTTCCGGGCTAAGCTGGCCTTGGTCATGGATGACATGGGTCAGAGTGTGCCCCAGGCTAAAAGACTGCTCAGGGCCTTGGGGCCGAATGTGACTTTGTCCATATTGCCTTTCCAGGCCAGAACTGAACAGATCGCAGATATGGCTGCCAGGCAGGGCACGGAGATTTTGTTGCATCTGCCTATGGAGCCAGAGGGATATCCAGAGGTAGATCCCGGCCCAGGGGCTTTGTATGTGAATATGCAGCCCAATTTGATACAGGAGATAGTGCGGGAAAATCTGGAGCAAGTGCCTGGTGCCGTGGGAGTAAACAATCATATGGGTTCCAGGTTTTCTGCGGACCTGGAAGGTATGCGGGCTGTTTTACAGGAGCTCAAGCGAGAGGACATGTTCTACATGGACAGTCTGACCACCTCCCATAGTCAGGTCAAATCCTTGGCTAAGGAGATCAGCATCCCGGTTTTGAGCCGGGATGTGTTTATAGACAACAGCCAGGATGTGCAAGAGGTTATAAGCCAGTTGCAAAAGGCAGAGGCTCTGTCTTTACAGTTCGGTCAGGCCATTGCGGTAGGCCACCCCTACCCTCAAACCTTGGAGGCCTTGGAGTTGTGGGCGAAGGATAGACAAGAGCAAGTGAAGCTGGTGAAACTGAGCGAACTATTGCAGCAAAAATGAATCAGGAGAAGGCATGAGCGAACAGACACTTTGCATAATCAAACCAGATGCGGTGCAAAGGAATTTGACAGGAGAAATTCTGGCCCATATGGAGGCCAACGGTCTCAGATTGCGGGCCATGAAGCTGCTTCAGCTTGGCCTGGAGCAGGCCCAGGGCTTTTATCACGTGCATAAGGATAAGCCCTTTTTCCAGAGTCTGACCCAGTATATGAGCTCAGGGCCAGCAGTAGTGGCCATTTTGGAAGGGGAAAATGCGGTACAGAAGTACAGACAGATTATGGGCGCGACGAATCCAGAGCAGGCAGAAGAAGGTACGATCCGCAGGAAATATGCCCTGGATATTGAGAAGAACTCTGTGCACGGCTCAGACAGTCTGGAGAACGCAGCCATAGAGATCAACTATTTCTTCAGTCAGCTGGAGGTGGTTTCCAGATGACCACTGTGGGCTTTATCGGTGCAGGTAATATGGGCGGGGCCCTGATCCGGGGCTGGGCCGGAGAACAGGGTCTTCAGATTGTGGCTTATGATCCGGACCTGGAAAGGCTGCAGGTTCTAGCTCAACAGACTGGATTAAAGGCCCTGGATTCTGTGCGCAAAGTAGTCCAGGAAAGTGATTATCTGCTTTTAGCGGTAAAGCCCAATCTGACCGGCAAAGTTCTAGGAGAAGCAGCAGATCTTGTGCGCCCCAAACAGGTTTTGGTGTCCATAGCTGCAGGTGTGCAAATGCAGAAGCTGGAGCAGAGTATACAAAATGCCTGTTCAGTGGTCCGGGTCATGCCCAATACTCCGGCCTTGATCGGCTCCGGGGTGTTTGCAATCTGTTTTCCTGAATCAGGCCTAGAACAAGAAAAACAAGATTACCTCCTGGATCTGTTCAGCAGGCTGGGCCGGGTGCACCAGCTGCAAGAGAAGGACATGGACGCCTTCACAGCCCTGATCGGCTCAGGACCTGCCTATATGTTCTATGTGTTGCAGAGCTTGGTCCAGGCCGGAGTGAGCTTAGGATTTTCCAGGGAGCAGGCCAAAGAAATGGTTTTGGGGCTGGCCCAGGGTTCAGTGCGCATGGCTGAGCAGGGCCAGGAGCCTTTGGCTGAGCTTCTAGAGCAAGTCTGTTCCCCAGCAGGGACCACCATCCAAGGGGTAAACCAGCTGGAGCGCAGCGCGGTGCGCGCTGCCATCATTGATGCTGTGCAGGCAGCCTGGCACAGGAGCAGGGAGTTGTAGGCTAAGAATAGACAATTTTGCTTGCAGGACATTAGATCCAGAGCAGCAACCAGAGCTGTCCAAGCCCGGCCCCCAAGCAGCCGGCCAGCAGCAAGAGCCGCAGCAATTTTTGCAGCCTGCCAGGACCCCAGCTACCTCCAGCCGGTCCCAGCAGGGGCTTTTGCTTGATCTGGCCTTGATAGACAGCCTGACCTCCCATTTGGGCGCCCAGGCTCCATGCAGCTGTAGCCATGGGCCAACCCGCATTCGGGCTTTCCATGGCCCTGGCTTGGTTTTTGCTGTGCTGCCAAGCCTTCCTCCATTCCAGTCCCATAAAATAGGCTATGATGAGTATCAGGCCAGCGCTCAACCTGGCCGGGATCCAGGCCAGCAGATCGTCTAGCTTGGCTCCGGCCCAGCCCAGATCCAAGTAGTGACTGTGTTTGTAGCCCCACATGGAGTCCATGGTGCTTACAGTCTTATACAGCCAAAGCAATATCGGCCCGCCCAAACAAAGATAGAACATGGGGGCTACAAAGCCGTCATTGAAATTCTCGCTTAAAGTCTCTGCCAGGGTACGGCTGATTTCCTCCCTGTCCAAGCTGCCGGTGTCCCTGCTAACCAAAAGCCTCAGTTCCAGCCTGGCCTGTTCCAGATTGCCCAGCTCCAGGCTGTTTAAGACCTGCCGCGCACTTTGCAGCAGGCCTCCCAAGGCTAGGCCGGCATAGGCCAGATACAGGCCGATCAAGGGTCCCAAAAATGGCAGGGAGGTCACGACAGCTAGAAAAATAAGAATCGCCAGCAGCATAACTCCCAGGCTGGCTGTACCTGCAGCGCGCAGGCTGAGATATCTCTGCTTTAGGGCCAGCCTTTCCAAGCGCACCAGGGCTTTCCCGATCCAGCGCACTGGATGGGGCCAGCCTTGGGGATCTTTGAACCCAAGGTCCAGGAGAAAGGCCAACAGGGGCAAGAGCTTGAACATGGCTAAAGCCTCCCTGTCTGGCGCAGGCCTTCATAGAGGAATACAGCTGCAGCATTGGCCAGGTTCAGGCTGCGCACTGCATCTTCCTGCAGGATAGGCACACGCAGATGCGAGGTGTAGGACTTCAGAAGCCATTCTGGCAGGCCCTGGCTTTCGGGTCCCAGGACTATTATTTCTTCTCCGCTGAAGCTGTACACAAAAAGATTGTCCCGGGCTCTGGCGCTGGTCAAAATGATTTGTGCTCCGGGAGACAGACTGTCCTGGAACTCCTGCCAGCTATTCCAGACCTGGAGCCTGACCCAGGGCCAGTAGTCCAGGCCTGCCCGTTTTAAGTAGCGATCCTCCATGCTGAAACCCAAGGGCTGGATCAGGTGCAAGGGGGTGTCAGTGGCTGCACAGAGCCTGGCTATGCTTCCGGTATTGGGCGGGATCTGGGGTTGGAAGAGCACCAGTTGCATTGTGATAAGTCAGGGCTTACTCTCGAAAAGCCAGCCGGGTTTGGGGGTTGAGCAGAAAAAAGCCCTGCCAGGCAGGGCCTTAAGAAAAGCATGAATGGTGGGCGGTCAGGGATTTGAACCCCGGACTTCCACCGTGTGAAGATGGCACTCTAACCACTGAGTTAACCGCCCGAGGACAAAATGCATTATATTGATCTTATTTTGGTTTTGCAAGGGTCGTTGGCCAAGATTTTTTTCCAGTCTTAACGTTTAGTCTTCCAGGGCCATGTGCTCGGATTCAAAACAAAAGAGATAATCCCTCAGGGCTTGAGGCCAGGCCCTGGGCTTCTTGCCGCTGAGCATACTGTATTTGCTGTTGTCCAGGACTGAGTAGAAAGGCCTGTGAGCGCTCTGAGGGAAGTAATCAGAGGTCACGGCCTGCACCTGACAGTTTCTGCCTACTGTGCCCAGGGCCTCTGCAGCCAGCTCGCACCAGCTGGCCTGGCCGCTGTTGCAGACATGAAAGATCCCAGTAGCCTGTTGTCTGATCAGATTCTCTGTATAATAGGCCAGATCCAGGGTAAAGGTGGGGGAACCCACCTGATCGTGCACCACTGGCAGAACCCTTTTTTGCTCCGCAAGCTCCAGCACACGGCGTACAAAGTTCAATTTCCAGGGGCCGTAGAGCCAGGAGGTGCGGATGATGAGCAGTTTGGATGGACCCAGCCTGTAGAGCTCTTTCTCTCCTTCCAGCTTGCTTTTGCCGTAGATGCTGATAGGATGAGGCTCATCCTCTGGGCTGTAAGGGGACGGTTTGTTTCCGTCAAAAACAAAGTCAGTGCTGTAACTGACCAGGTATATGTCCCTGCTGCGGGTGATGTTGGCCAAGATATGTGGAAAGGTTTTGTTCAAGCGAAAGGCCATTTCTGGCTCCTTTTCCGCTTTATCCACCTGGGTATAGGCAATAGAGTTCAGAACGCAGTCAGGCTGGATCTGATCCAGAAAAGTGCACAAGGCCTGGGTATCAAAGATATCCACATCCTCAACCCCGTGTTCTAGAACTGTGTAGCCTTTTCTGCGCAGCACATAAACCAGGGCTTGACCTAACAGCCCACGTTTGCCGCCCAGGATCAAAACTTTTTCTGGTCTGCCCTTAGGGGTCAAAAGCAGGCTGTTCTCCAGGCGCTTTTCAGGAGAGGCCATGGCAACACCTCCTCAAAATTATTTTGAGATTGTATGCCCAAAGCGATTAAGGTCAAGGGAGAAATAATAATTACATATGTATAATGAATTTAGTGGATTGTGTAGATTGGGCAGGAAGATTAAGACTATAAGAAACGGAGCTTCTGAGTAATGAACGAGAAGAATACATCCGTTGCGGGGTATAGGCAGGCAGTGCTCTCGGCACAGGAGGTCTGGCAGCGTCTGCAGGAAAGCAGCCTGGAGCATCACAGCAATTATTTGGCCATGTACTCCAGCTGGTATCAGGGAATCGTTCTGGACCCTGGTTTCATGTTGTTGCCTGTGGATGATCATCTGGTGCACAGAGGGGACGGTATTTTTGAGGCCTTCAAATGTGTGCAGGGCAAGGTCTATCTCTTGGAGCGCCATTTAGACCGGCTCGAGCGTTCAGCTGACCTGATAGATCTTAAGCTGCCTATGCAGCGCATATTGCTGCGGGAGGTCATCCTGGAGACCATCAGTGCAGCCCAGGCCAGGGACTGTTTGGTACGGCTGTTTGTCTCCCGTGGGCCTGGTGACTTTACCCCTTCCCCTTCTTCCTGTCTGGGCAGCCAGCTCTACATCATAGTCACCACCCAGGCCAGGACCAAGGAGGAAAAGTACAAGGCTGGCTGCAGCCTGGTCAGTAGCCGTGTGCCCATCAAGCCTGATTTTTTGGCGAATGTCAAAAGCTGCAATTATTTGCCCAATGTGCTCATGGAAAAAGAGATAGAGGAGAGAGGGGCAGATTTTGCCGTGGGGCTGGATGAACAGGGCTATCTGACAGAGGGTCCTACTGAGAATTTGGGTCTGATTTCCAAGGGAAATGAGTTCCTTGTTCCGGATTTTGAGCGCACCCTCAAGGGGATCACCGTGGTGCGTATGATGGAGCTGGCTGAAGAGCTGGTCCAAGAAGGCCTGTTGCAAGGTGTCAGGCAGGCCAAGATCTCTGCCAGGGATTTGCTCCAGGCCAGGGAGGTCATGATGTTCGGAACCACATTTGATGTCTTACCAGTGGTTTCCTTTGAAAATCAAAGCCTAGGCCAGGGAAGGCCAGGGCCTGTATTCGAGAGGTTTCTTCAACTGCTATTGCAGGACCAAGAGCAGGGTCAGGGCGTGCTTACCCCTTTGCCTCGCTGAGCTCTTTCCATTGACACATACTGAACAGGAGGGATGGGAAAGATTGTGGTTGCTGTAGTTCATTCTTATTCCGAAATCTGCTTGGGGTAAAGCATTCTGCCGCTTAAGGAGAGGTCGTAGCCGGAGAGTTCAGAGGCCAAGCCCCTGAACTCCTTAGTTTGAAACAGGTGCAAAAAGCTCTGGATGCTGGGCTCAAAGAATCTCTCCTTGCTGATGAGCAGATCAAAGCGCTCCCAGTGCAAGGGCAGGAAATCCAGGCCTAAAAGCCCAGCCACAGTCTTTATTCCCGGACCTGCGTCAGCCCTGCCTGCCAGGATCTGCAAGCCCACGTCCATATGCCTGGGCACTTCCCAGCCGTAGCCCTGCAGTCTGGAAGGTTCCAGTCCGGTTCTTTCTATTTCCCTGTCCAACCAGAGCCTGGTTCCAGTGCCGGGCTGTCTGTTGATCAGCCTGAGGCCTGGTTTGTTCAGGTCAGCCACAGTCTGGATATTGTGCGGGTTGCCAGGGGCCAGTATCAGACCCTGCTCTCTTCGACAGAAGTTGACTACAGCAGGCTGCTTGTGCATCTCCTGCTGAATATGGCCGAAATTATAGTCCTGGGAATCCTCCTGCAGAAGGTGGCTGGTGGCCAGATGGCATAATCCCTGGCGCAGAGCCCTGAGCCCGCCCATGCTGCCCAGATTGCTGAAGGCAGGGGTGTATTCCGGGTACTTGGTCATGAAAAGCTGGAGAGAGCGCTCCAGGAGGATGTCGTTGCTGCCTGCGACCACGAAAAGGGCAGGGATTTGCAAAAGCCAGTTTTGGCCAGGATAGTTGATGGTGTAGTTTTCGATCCATTGCCGTACTAGGTGCTCCGGAAAAAGCCATTTACCAGTGGCCTTGGTTCCGGGCAGGCCCTTATCCTGGATCAGGCGGTAGACCTGCTTTTCATTGATGCCCAAAAGCTTGGCCACTTCTTTGGTGGAGAGGAGTCTGAACTGCAAGGCGCTTATACCAAAGAGATAGATATCATTAACGTCGATTGCGATTACGGCTAAGACAACGAAATGTAACCTTTGCCATCACTCTCGTAGTCGTAATCAAGGACGTAATCAGAATATATGACCGTTTTCTCAATTTTTAGCATGTTATCTGTCCAAGGAGTTACGTGTGTGCCATGTTCAGCTTGCCAGAATGAAAGGGTGGGGCAAAAGCATGGCCGAAGCCAGATTGCTGTTGCTGATATGCATTTAAAGCTTTAGCTTTCGCTGCAGGCGCACTTTCCGGCTGGAGCAGGTTTTGCTCTGCTCCATTTTGGGAGCTTGAGACCTTTTGACCCAGGGAGTTTTGTTCTCCCCCTGCTTCCTCTTGCCTGATCTCCTGTCTGGCCTCCAGGATCATGTTTGCAGCCAGGGCAGCTACCTGCAAGTCCTGGGCTGAAGGCCTGGCCGGAGCCAAGGCTGCTCTGCGCAGGATTTTGGCCTTCTCCAGGGTGGCTTCTGGATCTCCGTGAATTTTAGAGGAGTCCATGCTCACCTCTCCGCCTACCGCGTAGAACTTGCCGTCAGGTCCCAGGCGCAGCTCCAGATTGGCCCCGCCCTGGACATAAGGGCCGCCTGCTGCGATATGGGCCTGCTCATGGGCTCGGACCTCCCGGTCCCTTTGCTGCAGCTTGCGCAATCTGGCCCGTTCTGATGGACTTAGCTCCTGATCAGAACTTACGGTTTGCCTGTGACTGGAGCTTTCATCCAGATGCGAAGAATGGTTTTGCTTGGAACTGGAAATATCCCGTGAGCCTTGAGGACTGGTATATTGATGCCCCTGGGCCTGCTGGTTTTGCGCAGAGCTCTGGGATCCTTGGGCTGCGGCATAGGGATTAATTCCGCCTGCAATATCCGGGGGTACAGGAGTGGATTGCATGGTTGTGCTGTATCTAGGTAAAGGTTTACAGACGCTTTGAATCTAACCCCTTTTGGGTTTGCTGTAAAGCAGCCCTAAAAGATTGGTAGGCATTCAAGGCATGTCTGGAAGGTTGGTGAAAGACCGTCATTGCGAGCACAGCGAAGCAATCTCCTGGTTTTATCCGGGACAGTTATGCGCTGGAGATTGCTTCGTCGCAGACTCCTCGCAATGACGGGTTATGCTCAAGCTGTTAGCACCTCCTGAACGGATACAAAGATTGGCACTCTTTGTTAGCTGCTGGGGCATGATACACTCATCAGTGCCATAAGGAGCACAAGGGTTTAAGGTTGAGACTTCAGGATTTGAATCAGTCTATGCGCCTAACATGTCGGGTCTGTTTGCAGGAAGAGTCTAGACTTTTCTATTCTGATAAGGACAGACACTATTGGCGCTGCGATGCCTGCCTGGCCACCTTTTTGGAAAGCACTCAATTACCCGGGCCAGGGCAGGAGTATCAAAGGTACTGTGAACATAATAACGATCCCCAGGATCCCAGGTACCTCAAATTTTTGAATAAGCTGACTGATCCGCTGTTGCAGAAGCTAAAACCAGGTAGCAGGGGGCTGGATTTCGGCTGCGGACCAGGCCCGGGGCTGGCCTGGATTCTTAGAAAATCCGGACATTGGGTGCGGCTGTATGATCCCTTTTTTTATCCGCAAAAAAAACTGTTGCAACACAGGTATGATTTTGTAGCCTGCTGCGAGGTAGTGGAGCATTTGCATCAGCCTTATCAAGAGTTTTGTCTGCTCAGGAGTCTTCTGGAGCCAGGTGGATGGCTGGGCATCATGACCAGCTTCCAGACCAGGGACCAAGATTTTGCCAATTGGCGCTACCGTCAGGACCCCACCCATGTGGTGTTCTACAAGGAGGAGACCTTTATGGCGCTGGCCAGGATTCTGGGCCTCATATGCGAGGTGCCTCGCAAGAACGTGGTCCTGCTGCAAAGACCCCTGCAAGAGGAAAGTAATCTTGCATAAGAGAATATGGTTTTCTAAGGGTTGGCAGGACATATTGGTTCAAGGGAACCTTTCCCAGCAAGGCGCTGCAGGTCTGATTTCGGCTGTTTGATTCTTTTTCGACCAGGATCTGTGTGCGTGTCTTGGAAAAAAAGCCTGCTTGTTTTTGCGCAGACATTAGCGTATCTTGCACACGGTGTCAGATGGGGTTCGTTGGACTGGTAGTGAGCTTGTAAGGAATCTGGCAAAAATTACGTTCACATCATGACTGCTCCGGAATATTCCATTTTGTACATTGATGACGATAAAATGAGCCGAGAGCTTATTGGCGCTTTTCTTCGTGAAAGCGGATTCCAAGTGTTTCTGGCTGAAAACGGCAATAAGGGGCTTGCTCTTTTTGCCCAACATTCTCCTGATGTGGTCCTGCTGGATCTGCGCATGCCCCATATGGATGGATTTGAAGTACTCAGTCAAATTCGTGCTGAGGACCAAGAGGTTCCGGTATTGGTCATCTCTGGCTTCGGGGACATGAATGACGTCATCCGTGCCATGCGGGCCGAAGCCTCAAACTATGTGATCAAGTCCTTGGAACACTTGGATATACTTAAGGAAGCCGTGGGCATTGCCATCCATAACCTGGAGTTGCGCAAGGAGAAGCAGAGAAACCAGAGAATGCTGGCTCAGGCCCTGGAAGAGAGCGAGTTCTATCGCATACAGCTCGAAGCAATCTTCAACAGTCTTCCGGATGGAATACTGACTGTGGATGCCCAGGGAAAGATATTAAGATTTAACCATTCCATGCAATCGAACTGCCCCATCGGTACGGAGCTGGCCCCGGGGAAATACATAACTGAACTCGGGGCTGGTGGCGGGGAATTTTGCCTGCGTATTCTGGAAAGAACGCTTCGAGAGGAACGTATTTTTTCCAATTGCCGGGTGGAATGCCCCTACCTGCAGCAGTTCCAAAAGGTTTATTTGGCCACGACCGGCCCGCTGCTCAATAATCAGGGCCAGGTCATTGGCGCGAATCTGATTATGAAGGATATCTCGCGTCAAGAAAGGCTTGAAGAAGAGCTTGAGGACCGCAGGCAGTTCAGAAATATTATCGGCAAAAGCCGTTCCATGCAGAGAGTCTACAATATGATCCGCAAACTGGTTGATGTGGACTCCACTGTGCTCATTACCGGAGAAAGCGGGACCGGCAAGGAATGCGTCATGGAAGCCCTGCACTATTCCGGATATCGGTCCAATGGACCCTTGTGCAAGGTTAACTGCTCAGCCCTTTCCGAAGACCTGTTGGACAGTGAGCTCTTCGGCCATGTCAAAGGAGCCTTCACCGGAGCCCACAAGGACAAAACCGGCCGTTTTGAGACAGCCCATAAGGGAACTATTTTTTTGGACGAGATCGGGGAGATAAGCCACCGCATTCAGCTTAAACTGCTACGGATCCTGGAGACTAAGTCCTTTGAGCGGGTAGGGTCCAGCAAGACGATCAGCGTGGATGTTCGCATTATCTCAGCCACCAATGCAGATCTGGCCCTCAAGGTCCAGCAAGGCGAGTTCCGCGAGGACCTCTACTACAGGATAAAGGTCTTTAATATTCATGTCCCTCCTTTGCGGGAGCGCAAAGACGACATTCCTTTGCTTGTTGATTTTTTTTGCCGCCATTTCAGCCGCGAGTTCCAAAAGGAAATCATCGGGGTTTCTGAACAGGTCATGAAAGTATTTATGAGCTATGACTGGCCTGGCAATGTCCGAGAGCTCAAGCATGCGCTTGAACATGGCTGCCTCCTCAGCTCAGGAGGAAGAATATTTGTTGACGATTTGCCCCTGGAGCTCATGGAATACAGTGAGCAGAAAAATGGAGAAATAAAACATGTAAAGCCCCAGGAGTTAAGCAAAGAGGATATAGAGCAAGCGTTGAGCCAGGCCAAAGGAAATAAGGTAAAAGCAGCTGAATTGCTTGGCATGCATCGCAAAACCCTGTACCGTAAAATCCATCAGCTGGGCCTTCCCCTCAAGTGATCTCCGATCTTGCGTTTTTCGTACCTATTCATTGAATCTTCCTGCCTCTCATCTGAAATCAGATTCTGACCAATTGAAATTGCTTGGCTGAAGACTTGTCGCAGTGAAGGATTGAGTCCCAGCTGGTGCATACTCTGCTAACAGATCATTGCGAGCCTAGTGCAGCAATTTCTTGGATTCATGAATATAATTTCTGCCTCAATCAAACTGGACCCGAGTCATAGGCCGGACTGAAGCCAAGTAAGGTGGGCCAGTCCGAGGTATGCAACATGTCACACTTGGGTGAGACTTGGGGGAGAAATCATGTCCCATTATTTCCCTCTTGTCTTGCTTCTGCAAAAGCCTACTACGCTGAGAATATTCATTTTCATGCATTTGGCACGACCATTGTATTTGACTTCATAGAGATAGAGAGATTTCTCAGCTGATGTTTATGCAATCCTGTTTAAGGAGGTAGTTATGTGTCAAGAGATACAGGGCACTATGAAAGATAATCAAGCCTTGCAGCCCAGCCTGGCCGATAGTCTCAAGCTGGCCGGGACTATTTTCGATTCTTCCTCAACTCCGATATTATTTGTGAATGATCAGTTTACCATCATTATGGCCAACTCAAGCTGGAACTGGCTCTTGGGCTGGAAAGAAGGAGAGTTGGCGGGAAAGTCAGTCAGCAGGTTATTTCAAGAAGATCAGATCCAGGATTTCTATAATCTCAATCAATCCCTGCTTGAGGATGAACAATACTGGCAGGGTGAGTTTTTGATGCAAAAACTCAATGGTTCTTTAGTAAATGCCCAGATTGTTACTCAAAGGGTGGACCTGCAAGATCAGACTATTTATATTCTGTACCTGAACAGGGCCCAGACTGTCATCCAGGAAAAAAAGAATCCAAAAGCAGCAGAAAGGGGGAGCTATGAGCCAGAAACCTTGATCAAAGCCCTCCAAGCCTTGGAGCAGGCGCACAGCAGATATCAGCTGGAACTTGCACACCAGATAGAGGTCAGTCTTCTGCCGACTCTGAAAAAAATGTCATATGAGCCAGATTCTCAAATCAGAAGGAGCTATCAAACGGTGCTCTCGAATGAGCTGGCTTCTCTTTTAAACGAATTGCCCCTGGAAGGAGATCAGGATTTACTTAAACTGACCCCGACCGAGATGGAGGTCTGTAAATATATTCAATCCGGGCTCAGTAGCAAGGAGATAGCAGAGCTCATGCATTCTTCATTTGATACCATACAGACCCACCGCAAGAATATTCGGAAGAAAATGGGTCTCAATGGTCAAAAGACCCCTTTGTGTACCTTTCTTCGAGTCAAAAAGCGACTGCCAAGTATTCATGCCCAGGTCTAACGCTCTTGGAGATGCCACTTATGCATACCGTTGTAGCATCTTTATTGATTTTGATTGTCGCTGCAGGAGGGTGTTGGGCCCAAGATGGGCCTGTTGTTGGTGAAATCCCCCAGAGGGTTGAAACCAGTTTTGTGCGCGAGCCACCTGAGCTGTCTGTTGAAACGTGGATCCAGAATCTGGAGGTCCCCTGGGACTTAGACTTCTTTCCAGATGGCCGGGCTCTGGTCACTGAACGTGCAGGAAGTATACATCTTATTCAGAAACAAGAGCTGGTTGCCGAGCCTTACGCACAGATTGATGTTGCTGACAGAGGCGAAGGCGGGCTCATGGGGCTGGCCATCCATCCGAGTTACCCCCAAGATCCATATGTATATGCCATGTATACCTATCAGGAAAATGGAGAGGTCTGGAATCGAGTGCAACGTTTCAAGGACCAGGGCAACAGGGCAAAGCCGGGAAAGATTATCCTGGATGGTATTCCCGGGGCCCGTTTTCACAATGGAGGTAGGATTGATTTTGGACCAGACGGCATGCTCTATATTACAACCGGAGAGAATTTTCAGGCCCGATTGGCTCAGGATCTGAACTCTCTGGCTGGTAGCATCCTACGTGTTGCCCCAGATGGATCAATACCTGCTGACAATCCCTTTCCAGGATCTCCTATCTGGTCCTATGGGCATCGCAATCCTCAGGGATTGGCCTGGCATCCCAAAACAGGAGATCTTTTTGCCTCTGAGCATGGTCCGTCCGGCGAGTTTGGGGTGAATGGTCACGATATTGTGAATGTCATTCACAAGGGCAAGAATTACGGCTGGCCTCAAGAGATAGGGGTGGGCGGGCTTGAAGAGTTCGAAGATCCTCTCATCATGTGGGAACAAACCACTCCTCCTGCGGGAATGACCTTCTGGAGAGGTGCCCTCTTTGTGGCTACTCTAAAAAGTGAGGCCCTGATGCGGATCAAGATGCAGCATGAAAAGGGCTCTTATCATGTCCTGAGCATAGAAGGGCTGTTTGCATCGGATCGATCCCAAGGCAGTTACGGCAGGCTGCGAGCGGCTGTAAATGGCCCTGACGGTGCCCTTTACGTCCTGACAAGCAACCAGGACGGTCGAGGAGATCCTGAGCCAGGAGATGATCGGATTTTGAAAATAACTGCCAGATAGATGTATGCATATCAAAAAGGTGTTTGCTCCAGAAATATAAGGCCTTGGTTTTTGGGAGCTGTCACTGACCGGTCTGTGACAGGAGCAACGCATTTACCTATCTTGAGCGATTCTCAAGACAAACCTTGAATAAAATTCTTCATTGCGAGCACCCCAAAGGTGGGAAGCAATCTTCTGCTATCTCATTGAGATTGCTTTGCTTTGCTCGCAATGACGATTAAGAATCTTTCAATTTAGGATTTAGTAAGCTGTCTCTTCAATATTTAAAATGTCACATGTCACAGTGGCTGGAATAGCTTATATGACATGTGACAGATATATTTGTCATTTAAACACTTGTAAAGATATCCCTTTCTATTATTCAATTAAGTTGGAAGTCCTGGAGTGCTCTACGTAAGCTTTGTTTTCAAATTGGAGATAATCGTGCTCCAAGTCTTCTTCCCATGTTTCGGCACTGACACCTAGAAGGCTGAGGTGAAAGGCCTTACGATGGGGCTCTTGACAATTTACGGTCTTATGCAACCCACTACAATAAAAACATTTCGTTTGTTCATCTAGAGCTTCTTTTCGTAAATGATCAATCAAGTCAGCAATTCTCTTAACAGCACTCTGCATAATGATCTCCTTTGAATCTGGTTTCGGAAAAAAAGATTCTTGGATAACTACTAGCTGGTATTTCTTCTTGAAAAACTATTTGCAATTTTTGAACCAAGTTAGAAACATTGAGCTTTTTAAAAATGTAATGGGCAGGATCGGGTATTTATCAGGTACTTTTTGAGCCAGGTCTGGACATATAATTGAGACATTTTTTATTTTTACCCAAATTGAGCGATTCGCAAGACAAATCTTTAATAAGCTTCGTCATTGCGAGCGCCTGAAAGGTGTGTGGCAATCTTTTGCTAAGACAATGAGATTGCTTCGCTTTGCTCACAATGACGGAAAAGAATCTCTCAATTCAGGAAGAATAACTTTAACTGCAGGATGTATGACCATGAAAATGTATCTTATTGGCGTTTGTGCATTGATGTGTATTTTAATCCTGTTTGCTGGAGCTGCTTGGGCTGAACAGCCTCAGAGTGCTCCAGCGCCTGATGCTAAGGCCCTCTGGGAGCATGCCACTGAAGTGGATCCCTATACAGGATGGGGATACTGGCCAGGGCATGAAGGGTTCTATTCCGGGGAAAGCCCACACGGTGAGTATCTGAAACTCTTTGCTAACAGTAGGGCCCTGAAAGCAGTCAGGGAGGGCAAAAAAGAAATGCCGGCTGGATCGATTATTATGAAAGCCAATTACGCTAAGGACAAAGAAACACTTAAGTCTTTGACCCCAATGTACAAAGTGGAGGGATTTCATCCACAAGCCGGTGATTGGTTTTGGGCTAAATACAAGCCCGATGGGGAAGCTATGGTTTCCGGTAAGGTGGAGGGCTGTATTGATTGCCATAGATCTCGCAAGGATGAGGACTGGATCTTTACTCCCACACAGAGCGAATAGCTGCTGGTTTGTCAGGGAACTCCTCATGGGGTGGGAGAGGTGTGTGCTGCACATTCATTTTCCCATGAGGAGTCGCGCTAAGAACCCGGCTTGGACGCAAAAACGAGCGGAAACTCGATTCCCGCTCGTTTTGGGCAGCAAACAAAAACTAAAAGACTTTTGGCCTCAAAAGGGACTGCTTTGATGGGGAAAGGTATCATGTGGTCAGGACTGGCTCGAATTGTGCTTTATGTTCTGATCGTCACTCTGCCGGTTTGGCTGACAACTTGGCTGAGTGATGAATCAGGAGGAATCATTATCGATGCGGGACGTAACCTGGCCTTGATCGGGTTTATGATCCTCATCATGCAGTTTCTGCTCGCAGCCAGGGTGCAATGGATTGAACAGGCCTTTGGATTGGACATCCTTATCAGGTTTCATAAGTACATCGCTGTTACTGCAGCCGGTTGCCTCCTGTTGCACCCATTGCTTCTCGCCGTGGGTAATAAGGAGTGGTCTTTGCTCATCGGACTGGATTTACCCTGGTATATTTGGGTGGGCAAAGGGGTCTTGATCCTGGTTCTGGCCAATGTTTTTGTCAGTATGTATCAGGTCAGATTGGGCTTGACCTTTGAGAAATGGCGTCTGGGGCACGATGCTTTGGCCCCACTCATCCTGCTTGGTATTGTTTTGCATTCCTGGTTTGCTGGAGAGGCTCTGGAGTTTGTGTCCATGCAGGTCCTTTGGGTTGGCTCCTTTATTCTGGCCGCATCCATGTTTGTCTATCACCGTTTCCTGAGACCGGGCAGTCTGCGCAAGCAGCCCTACCGGGTCCAGGAGGTGATACAGGAAACCGAAGATGTCTGGACCGTGCATCTGGTTCCGCCGCCAGGACAGTCCATACCAGCGTATTCCCCCGGACAATTTCATTTTCTGACCTTCTTTCGGGATCCGGCTCTTCCGGTTGAGGAGCACCATTGGACAATATCCTCCAGTCCGAGTCAGAAAGAGTACATCAGCTCCACCATCAAGGCAGTGGGTGATTTTACCTCCAGCATAGGCCGGACTCAGCCCGGGGACACAGCAGCAGTCCATGGTCCCTTTGGCAGATTTTCCTATGTCTTGCATCCGTTGGAACGGGATCTTGTCTTTTTGGCTGGCGGCATCGGGATTACTCCCCTGATGGCCATGCTCAGGCATATGCGGGATACCCGTGACACACGTTCTGTGACCCTTCTCTATGCCAACCGCAGGGAGGATCAGATAGTTTTTCGTCAAGAGCTGGAGGAGATTGCCGCCGGGCAATGGCCTGATCTGCAACTCGTACATGTCCTGAGTCGGCCTGGAGAAGACTGGAGCGGGGAGATGGGCCACATAGACCAGGAGAAAATTGAAAGGTTTTGTGCACAGAACCTCACTGAAAAGGTCTTCTATATCTGCGGTCCACTTCGTCTGAGCAAGGCACTTATTTCAACTTTGCGAAACATGGGGGTGCCGGACAAAAGAATTCGGCACGAAATCTTTTCATTTTTGGACTAAGGCTCAACCATGCGAAAAACGACCCTGCACCGGACAACGCTTGTTGTCATGACAATTTTCCTGGTAGCTGCCGTTATTTTCGGTCTAGTGCGAAGCAATAAAGCCCCGCAGGAATCCCATGAGCATGGCCATGGCCAGGTTGAGCAAGCAGAAATGGGCGCTGCCCTATTTGAGGAGAAAGGATGTGCCCGGTGTCATTTTACTGATTCCAAGAATACAAAAATAGGGCCTGGCTTGAAAGGCCTGTTTGACCGGTCAAAGCTCCCTGTCAGCGACCAGCCTGTGACTGAGGAGAATGTGCGCAATCAATTGACGGATCCCTATGCAGACATGCCGTCATTTGCTGACCGGCTGAACGAGAAAGAGATTGAAGATATCATCGCCTATCTGCGCACATTTTCCTGAATTTTAAATACTGCTCAAGATCCAGCCGAAAGGCTTTGAGTCCTTCCGGAATGCCTTTGCTGTAAACCAGTCGATCAACCCCCCAATGCAATCTGATGTTCGGGAATGTGGTTCAGGGCCATGGAGCTGGGCTCCGGTGTTGCAGCTTGCTTGTGGCTCTCATCAAAATCGATACCAATGGTTGGATACTACTAGCAGACAGACGATGATAAAGATTTCAGGAAGGAAAGGCTGTGGCAGGTCACAAAAACAGGCGAACCAGGTGTGTCTGTGTCTCACTTTGAAAAGTCCCGGGATGGAATCAATCCTTGTGCGGGCAGACAGAGCTGGAAACTTGTATATCCGATCTGTTTATGGTGGGCATGTGTGTTTTTTGGTGCAATTATGGCAGAGCAACAGCTTGCAGATCTGATTATCTGAGTTTATTCTGAGGCAAAAGCAAAAAGCATGGATTGCTTGTTTGCTAAAACCCTGCAGCGATTTTTTTCTGATTTGTGGAGATCAGCTATGAATGATGAACACCAGGATCTTGAACAGGATCCGAGCATGGGGCAAGGCGAAAATACGACCAGGAATAAGGACCTGCTCCAAGATACGGACCAACAGCTCAGCCCCGGAGATATGCCTGTGGTGGGTATAGGGGCCTCTGCTGGAGGTTTGGATGCCTTAAAGGCCTTTTTCACTCAAGTCCCCCAAAAAAGTGGCATGGCCTATATAGTCATCATGCACCTGGCTCCACATCAACCGAGCATGCTGCCTGAACTGCTGCAAAAGGTCACGGCTATTCCGGTGACCGTGGCCAGTGACGGTCAAAGCCTGCTGCCTGACCATGTCTACGTTGTTCCTCCCAGAAAAGAGGTCTCCATGTACAATGGGGTGATCCAGCTCTTGGATCCAGCGGAGGAGGTTTTTTCCCTGCCCATTGACTTTTTCTTTCGGTCTTTGGCTGCAGACAGAGCTTTTAAGGCGGCAGCCGTCATCTTATCAGGAACAGGATCGGACGGATCTGTGGGTCTGCGGGACATAAAAGACTCTGAGGGCCTAGTCCTGGTCCAATCCGAGGGGACAGCCAAGTATGACGGCATGCCTCATAGCGCACTCGCTACCGGAATGGTGGATATGGTTCTGGCCCCGGAAGAGATGCCGTCCAAGCTGATTAGTTACTTTGAACAGCCTGGGGAGGTTCAAGCCAAAGAAGTAGACGAGGTAAATAACAAGGACTGGCTGCACAAGATCTTTGCCCTGCTTCGCATCCAGACCGGACATGATTTTTCCTGGTACAAGTCCAAGACCATTTTGCGCCGCATCAACCGCCGGATGCTCTTGAACCAGATACAGGAGTACAACACCTACCTTTCTTTCCTGCGGCAGGATTCAAAGGAGATAACTGCCTTGTTCAAGGAGTTATTGATAGGGGTGACCAACTTTTTCAGGGATCCGGACTCATTAGACATTCTGAAGAAAGAGGTCCTGCCGGAGATCCTGGCCAGTCTGCAGGATGACACCACCTTTAGAGTCTGGGTGCCGGGATGCTCCAGCGGGGAGGAGGTCTACTCCCTGGCCATGG
>CAZBUB010000017.1:0-50450 GCA_964494985.1 uncultured Desulfohalobiaceae bacterium
AGAGTCTTGACCAGGGAATCTTTGAGGAAGCCATGAATGTATAGAATCTTCTTTTGCAGATGTAGTTGCAGCCCAAGATGGTTTTGAGGCATCGAAGCAAATTGGAGGTTTTGGAAGAAGCAAAAGGGAAGATGATGGCCAAGATGGTGCAGACAAACCACTGACTGCGTTCTTCGCCTTTTCTGGAATGGGCAAAATCATCTTTGAACCTTTTGAAGAGTTGATGTAGTGTTTGCATGCGCGGGGTCTCCTTTTCGGTATAGTTTTGTGGGCAACAAAAAGATACCATAGGGGGACCCCGCTGTCATCTATAACATGCTGATTTTATGATTTTTTCTTAAAAATCGTTGACATTTAAGCAATGATTTCAAGCAGTTACAGTGAGGGTAAAAATTTTTAACTCATTGATTTTATTGTATTTTTTGTACGAAGCCAAGATTTGCTTCCCGTCGTTGAGCTTGGGTGTCCGAAAATTCGAAATGCCTGCACAAAAAGCGTGAAACTTTAGTTTATTTATTGCCGTTATAGACTACGGTTATGCCCAGGCAAGAGTGCGAATTTGGCTGATTTGCAGAATGGCGATTTCAAGATACCAATTTCTGGAGGTTCAGAAAATTTCCGTTCCGGGACAAGCTATGATGCACTCAATCACTAACTGACCCCCTCCAAGCAGGAAACTATCACACGGTTGCGGCCATTTCGCTTAGCTTCATAGAGGGCGTCATCAGCCCTCTTCATAACATTCTCTATGCTGGCATCCGTGCCCGTAAATTCACTTACACCTACACTGATGGTAACCTTTTCCGGGGGTCCTTCAGGTTCCGCATCCAATTGAGCTGATACTTTGCAAAGTCGTTCCCCCTGGTATGAGGCTTCATTGGCATCGGTTTCCGGGAGGAGTACGGCAAATTCCTCACCACCTATCCGGTATAAGGAATCAACTTCGCGAAGCTCTGCGGCACAATAGTCTACAAGCTGGCATAGCACATGATCGCCCACACTATGGCCGAAGTTATCGTTAAACCGCTTAAAATGATCAATGTCAAATATCATCAATGCCACAGGGCGCCCATACCGCTTGAATTTGCCAAAATACTTATCGAGCTGTTCAAGGAATTTGCGCCGATTGAAGGTTCCTGTCAAAGGATCGGTTTCACTTAGCTTCTGGAGCTTCATCTTCAGTTCGTACTGAGCGGTGATATTTCGCGCTGTCCAAATTACTGCGCGTTCGCCCCGGATGGTTAGGGGTAATGGCTGAATGCGGGCATCAAAATAAATATTCCCCTCTGGCCCCGGCGCTGCCTCCAGCCCTTTGACTTCAGTGCCGGAAAGAGAATATTTAACTGTTCGCAGTACGTCTTGCTTTAACGTTTCCCGGATTTGCTCCAAAAACCAATCCGCTTTGTCCTTTGGAAGCACATCGTATAGGGACATGCCCTTCAAATATGATCCATCATGGTAAGAGGAAGTATCCCGACCCCCGGCGATCTCAAGATAATATCCACTCTCTGTAATTATAAAAACAGGGTCCGGCAGAGCTTTCACCATTGCCTGAAGCAATTTAGTTTCAAAATCCATGAATTATGTCCTTATCGATGATTTGATCCGGTATGGCTCAAGTATGCAACTTATCTGGGTTATTTCTTACAGTCCCCATGTGTCAGGATAATTGTCGCTTAGGGGAAGACCTCGGAGCTCCGGCAGGGAGGTGCCCCAGAGAGGCCCCCGGGGGCCTCTCTGGGGTCGATGTTCAGCTTCGCTTCCCCTGCTTTGATGAATCACACAAGGGGCTTGGAGACATTGTATGCCTCAGCAGTATTCCCTGCAACTTCGAGAAACCGCATTAAAAAAGGTGTTGACTGGTCCTGGATCTCCAAAGCAAGTTGCTGACCAAATTGGAGTCGGCCACTCCAATTTGCAGCGCTGGCTCCGGGAAGCCAAAAAATCAGGAGACTCCGTCATGGCCAAACAGGAAAAGCGTCCCCAGGACTGGAGTAGAGAAGAAAAGCTAAATGCCCTGCTTGAGGCTGCCAAGCTCTCTGAAGAGGAGCTGGAGGCCTGGTGCAGACAAATCTGGCCCATTGTCTGGCTGTATATCAAAGAGCAAAAGAGGCAAATTCTGGAAGATGGTCAGGGCAGACCAGAGACTGGGCTGCTCCTGTAGAAGTTCATACTGAATAAGCAGCGGACCTCAAATGATGAAAAAAATTGCAGCCTAAAAGCGAAAGCTTTCTTGAAATTTACCAAGATCAGGGTAAAATACATGCAGCCCTTTTTTTTATAACCCCTTTTTTGCCAGCACACTGGATCAGTTTTTTACAAACAACCCTGATCCGGGCAATCTGTTTTTAGAATCTGACATAGTTTCCTGGACTGTGTAGTCTGAGTAGACATGGCCGACAAAAACAAGGCACAAAGTAAGCCCTGGCTGATGTTGCCCCAACAGATCAACCCGTAAGCAAAGGTAATTTAATGCCTGTTCTTAAGCCCGACTGGGCTCTTATTCGGCTCCGCCTGGCCGGCACATGCAAAACCGACCTGGAGCTCATGAAAGGTTCTGTAGGTTTTACAGGGGTTCTGGGACACGAGTTTCTTGACGTGGTGGCAGACTGCCAGGATCCTGCCTGGGTGGACAAACCCGTTACAGGAGAAATCAGTGCCGCCTGGGGGCAATGCCAGTGGTGCGTCCAGGGCTTTGGCAGACACTGCCCAGAGAGAACCACCCTTGGAATACTCGACCACGACGGATGCATGGCAGAATATTGAAATAGACCCTCAATTATCAGATGAACAGGCCATGTTGACCGAACCTCTGGCCGCGACCTGCGAAATTCTGGATCTGTATCATTTACAAACCTGCAATACTCCCAATTGCTTGCCAATCCATCTGAAAATTTCTGCTGATCAATAACACTCCCGCTCAAGGAGACAAACATGGAAAAACAGGAACTAATCCGGACCCTTGAAGATGTTTTTCAGAAATTCAGAAAAAGCTAGGGTGATGACAATACCTATACTGCTTTCTGGACAAACAGAACTCCCCAGGGCAATGTGGAAATCTCCATGACCAGATGCCCGGCAGACACTACCTTTAAATTTTTTATCAATGGGCAAAAGGTTAACCAGGTCAAGGAATGGGAAGTCTTCCCGGCCCTGGATGAATTTGAGAAAAAACACAAAGATATCTTTGACAGGAACACCTTTTTTCAGGCCATGCAAGAGATGATATGATGCCCGGCCAGGAAGAAAACAAAATGCTGTCTCCCTTTCAGCAGCGCATAGCAGCAGCCGCCCTGGTGACCCTCAGCCTGCTCATCATTGGCTCCTTTTTTCTGGGTCTTTTCCTGATCCTGCGCTGGATGGTGGGTTATCTGTCCGATGTCCTCTGGCCCCTGGCTGTATCAGGAGTCCTGGCTCTTCTGCTTCGGCCCCTTGTCCTGTTTATCCAGCAAAAACTGATCAACAGGCGGGTTGTTGCCATAATTTGGATTTATTTTCTGGTCCTTCTGGCCCTGCTGGCTGCCGCAGGTCTTCTTTTGCCTGTAATGATCAAGCAGGCTGCAGAATTCATAGCATATCTCCCAGTACTTTTGGAAAAGGCGTCATCTTTTCTGAACCAGGTCTTTCCGGACCGCTTTGAATGGATAGAGGCCCGCCTGGATCTGGAGTTCGTCCGGGAACACCTGGGCAAAATCTCAGGGTATTTCCAGAATCTGCTTCAAGCTTCAGTACCGGCTCTTAGTTCTGTGGGTGATTTTCTGACCAGCACTTTCACCCTTTTGGCCGGGGTATTCATCATCCCTGTTTACCTCTTTTTTTTCCTGCTCACTGACCAGAACCCCTTGAACCTGGCCAAAAACGAGCTGAGTTTCATCCCTGAAAAAATCCGCCATGATCTGATTTTTCTGGCTCAGGAATTTGCCTCCATAATTATAGCTTTTTTTCGGGGTCAGGTGGCCATAGGACTGATCATGGGCGCGCTCATGGCCCTGGGCTTTACCCTGGCCGGCCTAAATTTTGGAACATTTCTGGGCCTGATGATCGGAGTACTGAACATTATCCCCTATCTGGGCAGTATTGTTGGGCTGATGGTGATAGTGCCCCTGTCATGCATTCAGGAGGGGGGGGGACTGGTTCTGCTGCTGCTGGTGCTGCTGGTCTTTGCCCTGGTCCAGATGATTGAGGGCTATTTTTTGACCCCCAAAATCATGGGCCGGTCCACCGGCCTGCATCCCCTGACCATTATCATCTCCATCTTTTTCTGGGGCAAGGTCCTAAACGGCATTCTGGGGATGATTATGGCAATCCCTCTGACTGCTTTTTTTGTTGTGGCCTGGCGGCTCATCAGAAAAAAATATCTTGAGCCTTCCAGCCCCTGGTTGGAGCCTGAAAAAGCAGCTGATCATGACAAGCCTGCCTGAAAAATTTTGGCTTAGCCGCAGCTTGCTTGGGATGATAGAGCCTGAATGCATAGAATCTTCTGTTGCAGATGATGTAGTTGCAGCCCAAGATGGTCTTGAGGCATCGAAGCAAAAGCTTCCAGATCTGTAACTGTTCACCAGGTCCAGGGGTTCAGCCCACAGGCTTCCGGCACCTACTTCTGTTACTTTTTCGTTTCAACGATTCGAATAGGCCTGCAAAAGTAGGTGCCGGACTGAGCGATTTAGAATACGTTCAGCAAAACTGTGCACGCTATTTCAACCTCAAAGTCCACCATAATCCTCTGGAAGTTCAAGAGGTCCAATATAAAACTTTTGCTTTACTCAAAGGCGATTGCCCCAAAAAAATCATCCGAGGCGACTCTCGTCCTTAAAGCAAAATCACGTCAACATTGCAAGCCCAGGATACATATCACATTGGTTCTTGAGAATTTTTAACAGACAACCACCAGAAGAAAAAAAACCGAAGGTTACCCCATAGTTACCCCAGACCCCTTTTTGCACAAAAAAAGGGTTACCCTGAATGGGTAACCCCCTGAAATTTAAGGTGCCGAGGGACGGAGTTGAACCGCCGACACGGGGATTTTCAGTCCCCTGCTCTACCGACTGAGCTACCTCGGCATTTGTAATTTAAAGCCGGAGCCAACTCCGGCTTTAAATGGTGCCGAAGGGGAGATTCGAACTCCCACGGGGTAACCCCCACTAGACCCTGAACCTAGCGTGTCTACCAGTTCCACCACTTCGGCGCAAAAATTTTTCTTAACTCATCACCCCCAGGTTTGGCAAGGGGTATGGACCCAAAAAATTTTTCCTATGCCAAAAACCTACAGCTCCCGGGTATTGATATCCTCCCTGCCTTAAAAAAACAAAGTTTTTTCTGCGAATAAATAACGCAACGAAATCTTTAGCAGCTCTGAGGAGGGTTGACAACTTGCGAATCTATGTGTTTTGAGCTAGCAACTAGATCCAGGCCACTTCGGTCAACAAAAAAACGGAAACGACATGAGCATTGCCACCAACCTGGAAGAGCTAAGCCCATATATTCAAGCAGGCACCTGCGCCACTATTGGCAACTTCGATGGTGTACACTTGGGTCACCAGACCCTTTTGCAGAAAGTCCAGCGCAAATCAGCCCAATGCGGCCTGCCCAGTGTGGCTGTGACCTTTGAGCCCCATCCACTGCAAGTCCTTCAGGGTTGGACCCCGCCCTTTATCACAGACCCGGAGCAAAAGCTGGAGCTGATGCAAAAGTCCGGGATAGAGCACATCCTGTGCCTCAAATTCGACCGCAACATGGCAGAGCTGAGCCCTGAGGAATTTGTGCACCGCTATCTGGTGCAGGCCTTGCGCAGCAAAAAACTTGTTATTGGATACGACTACGCCTTTGGCAAGAAACGCAGCGGCAACTTTGAGCTTCTCCAAAGTCTGGGCAGGAAATACGGCTTTCAGGTGCAGCGCATAGGCCCAGTTTATTATGATGGAGAGATAGTCAGCTCCACCAGGATCCGAACCCTGGTAGAACAGGGCAAAGTCCAGGAAGCAAAGCCGCTTCTGAACAGATTCTACCAAGTGCAGGGAATTGTGGTCCAGGGAGCCGGCCGTGGAAGCAAGCTCCTGGGCATACCTACCGCGAATCTACAGCCTGCGGACAAGCTCTGCCCCAAGCCCGGGGTGTATGCCCTCTGGGCCGAGCTGGCAGGCAGGCCTCTACCTGCTGTGGCCAATGTGGGCTACAATCCCACCTTTGGGGAAAGCGGCCTGAGTGTGGAGGCCCATATCCTGGACTTCCAGGGGGAACTCTATGGCCAAAAGCTCAGGCTGCATTTCGTGCAAAGGATCAGGGATGAGGTCAAGTTCTCCGGTATAGAGGCCTTGCTGGAGCAGATCCATCATGATATCCAGGCCGCCAGGGATATCCTGCTTCAGCCTGGAAACCAGCTGCATAGCCCTGAACAGCAAACCCTGGGGAAAAATGAATCCCAACCCTAAATCAGCCTCTAGCCCCTCTTCTGCAATCCTGCAGAACATAAACTTTTCCGGCACCGGAAAATGGCTTTTCTACTTCCTGCTCATAGGCCTGATCGCCGGCCTGGGCTCAATATTTTTCCAATTGCTTTGCAACCTGGGCAGTCATTTCTTCCTGGACTACATGGCAGGTTACAGGCCTGTTACTCCCAGCGGAGAACCTGAGCTTTTCCACGCCACAGAGACCATGTTCAATCGTTGGATCCTGCTTTTCCTGCCTGCCCTGGGCGGTCTGATAAGCGGCTGGCTGGTGTACACCTTTGCCCCTGAGGCAGAGGGCCACGGCACAGACGCAGCTATCTACTCCTACCACCAGGCAGGCGGCAAAATCCGGGCTAGAGTCCCCATGGTCAAGACGTTGGCCTCTGCCATAACCCTAACCTCAGGCGGATCCGGAGGCAGGGAGGGCCCCATCGCCCAGATCGGGGCCGGATTCGGATCCTTCCTGGCAGACAGGCTGGGCCTGAGCGAAAGGGAACGCAGGATCATGCTGGCAGCTGGAGTAGGCGCAGGAGTGGGTAGCATCTTCCGGGCCCCTTTGGCTGGGGCCTTGTTCGCCTCTGAGGTCCTGTACAGGGATCCGGAGTTCGAGGCTGACGTACTGATTCCCACCGGCATAGCCTCTATTGTCTCTTACTGCGTATTCTGCATGACTTTTGGCTGGGGCAGTCTGTTCAACTCCCCGGAATTCGGCTTTTCCAACCCCATGGAGCTTGGCCCATACACAGTCCTGGCCATGGTCTTAATCGGAGTCAGCTTTGTCTATGTACGCACCTTTTACGGGATACATGACTTCTTCAGAAAAATCCCTATAAAGCCCCATCTCAAACCAGCTATAGGCGGCCTTTTGACAGGCATGGTGGGCTTTTTCCTGCCCCAGACCCTGTCTTTCGGCTACGGCATCATCCAGCAGGGACTGTTCAACGAGGTAGGCATGCTGCTCTTGTTCGGAGTGGCCCTGGGTAAGATCCTGACCACATCCTTTACCATAGGCTCCGGGGGCAGCGGCGGTGTATTCGGTCCATCAGTGGTCATAGGCGGGGCCCTGGGCGGGGCCATGGGTCAGATATTCCAGTACCTGACCCCAGACATAGCCCCTCCAGCAGGAGCCATGGTCATTGTGGGCATGGCCGGGTTCTTTACTGCAGCATCCAATACCCCGATCTCCACTATCATCTTCGTCAGTGAGATGACCAATTCCTACTACCTACTGCTGCCCAGCTTCCTAGTCTGCCTGCTTTGCTATTACTTTTCCCAGAACTGGACCATCTTCAAAGAGCAGGTCAGAAACCGGGCTGTATCCCCTGCCCATGCCGGGGAGTTCTTTGTGAATATCCTGCAGTCCTACAAAGTTCGGGATCTGATAGACCAGATCCAGCCTGTGCAGAGCGTGCCTGAGCACATGAACTTCTCCGAGTTCAAGGATTTTTTCTGCCAGACTGCCCAGCAGTACTTCCCGGTCTACAACGATGATGGGGAGTTGAGCGGCATCTTCTCCAATACTGATTTCCGCGGCGTGCTGTTCTCCCCGGAGATAGAGGACCTGGTGGTGGTCAAGGACATTGCCACCCGGGACATCATCAGCACCCACCCTGAGGAGGAGCTGAACCTGGTGATGAACAAGTTCACCCGCAAAAACCTGGAGAGCATTCCGGTGGTGGAGAAGGACAATCCCAAGAAGCTCCTGGGCATGCTCAGGCGCAGGGAAGTCATTGCCTTTTATAATCACAAGGTGCAGGAGATCAGCAACTCCAACTCCAAGCCCAAAGGCTAGGCAGTTGCCATGGACAGCTGCCGCACTGCAAAGAAGCCCAAGAGAACGAACCAGTATTCGCCCCTACTGCTCACTCGCTCTAGCAGCCTGGCCCAGGTTCTGTAACCTTTTCCAGAAAAAAAGGCAGCGGGTCTTTTAGCCTTTATCCGTCCACAGCACCCTGCCGCCCTTGACTGTGAGCCAGCCCAAGGGCAGATCCCGCCAGTACAGCCCCAACTGCTTTTGCGTGCTTTTGCAGGGCAGGCTCTGTCCAGAAAGCAGTTGCTGCAGGCTCTGCAGCTGCTCTACGTGCCAGACATCCTGAGCCTGCTTCTCAGCCGAGGGCAACAGCAGTCTGGCCCTGGGCCAGAATCTCAGACCTGAACCCTTTTTGCGGCCCAGATACAGGCCCTGGTCTGCCAACTGCTCTGGCAGAGCCTCTGTGGCCTGCAAAGGCTGGAAAAAGACCCTCTCCCCCTTGAGCCTGATCCTGCCCTGGGGCAATCGGTGCAAGGATCCAGGGAAATCCTCCAGGCCCGGCTCCAGCTCGCAACTTGCTGCAGCTTCTGCAAAATACGCACCTTGTCCTTGATCTGCAGGCCCTGAGCTGGTTTCTGGCTTGCGCAGCCTGGCCAGAAAAAAAGACTGGCAGCCTGATCCAGGCCCGTTGATGCGCAGGCACCCCCTGGCTGCGGGGTCCTGCAGCTCATCCAAAGCAAAGCCAGGAGGCTCTGACAGGACCTCAAGCTCCAGCCCCAACTTTTCCGCAGCCCAAAGAGCCTGGGCCTCGTTTTCTTCCACATTTGTTGTGCAGGTGCTGTACAGCAGACTACCCCCAGGAGCAAGCAATCTGCCTGCCACGCTGAGCAGTTCCTGCTGCAGCTTAAGCAGAGGAGTCAGCTTCTTGCCTTGCCAGAGCTTGAGCACCCGGGGATGCTTGTCAGCAGTGCCCCAGCCGCTGCAGGGGGCATCCAAAAGTATCCCGGGCCACCTTTCGTCAGGCAGGGGCAACTTTTGTCCTTCCCATGCGCTGCAGATCACCTGGGGCAGGTTGAGCTGGGCCATGTTCCTGCGCAAGAGCTCGAACCTGCGTCCACCAGGCTCATTGGCCAGAACCAGGCCTTGCGGCCCTGTCAGCTGGGCCAGAAATCCGCTTTTACCCCCTGGGCTGGCGCAAAGATCCAAGATCCTGGACCCCGGAGCCGGATCCAAACACCAGGGCGGCAGCAGGGAGGCCTTGTCCTGGATATAGATGAGACCGAACTCCGCTGCCAGAGAGGAGCCTAGGGCCTTGGGCCCACTCAAAAGCTCCCTGGCCCAAGGGATGCCCTGAAGCTTGCGAAATTGGTAGCCTTCCTGGCAAAGGAGCGCTTCCACCAGCTCCCATTCCCAGTCTGCGCACACCAAGCGAAAGCACCTGGAACTGGCTTTGTCTGCCTTGGCTTCAGACATCCAAAGCTGCCTTCTTTTCCCTGGCACAGAAGTAAGCTGGCAGCCTGAAAAAAGCCTTTTTATAGCTCATCTGTCCATTGGCAATCCGAATGAGATCTTGAAAGATCAATTTATTGCGCAGCAGGCTCTCAAAACCAAGCCCCTGGAAGCGATAGAAGATGCCCGCCAGCTTGTAGGACCAGGCCAGATCGGAAGAGATATCTTCCTGCACCCGCCTGGAATACTCCTGTGTCTGGCCGGCTATGATCAGCTCTGCAGCAATCCGTGCGCTTTGGACCGCATGCCTGATACCTTCTCCAGTCAAGGGGTCCACCAGGCCGGCAGCATCCCCAAGCAATAAAGCCCTGCCCTTTTGCAGCGGCTCTCCAGGCCTAGGGTAAGGCAAGGGCCTGGCCCGAATTCTGACCTCCTCCAGCTTTATCCCATACCTGGCCATTTCCGTCTTGAGCACTCCGGACAGCCCTTTGGCCCTGCCCAGCATATCCCCCACCCCCACAGAAAGATGTCCCTGCTTGGGAAAGATCCAGTAGTAACCCCTGGCCAGCACTCCAAATCCTAGAAAGATGCGCGAATCAAAATTCTGCAGCAGCTCTGCCCCAGGTTCCACCTCAGTTTCCAGGGCCAGAGCCCCTTTGCCATGCTGCCTCAGGCCCAAGGACTTGGCTACCCTGGAATTTACCCCGTCTGCGCCCAAAACATATCTGGCCCTCAGGCGGGAGCCATCATCTAGGTAGACATTGACCAGACCTTTACTTTGTTGGACCCTGACCACCCTGCAGCCTTCCCAGACCTCTGCGCCTGAGTTCTGTAAAAGGGTATAGTCTAATCTGTCCCGCATGGTCATGTACAAACAACCTGGAGCAAGGGGGTGGGAGACCTGTTTAGATCCATAGACAAAGGTGGCCTTACGGATCTCCTGCTCCAGAATGTGATCCAGGGGAAACGGGAAGTACTCCAGTACCCGACTGGGCAAGCCCCCTGCGCAGGTCTTGTACCGAGGCAGCCTCTCCTTTTCCAGAACCAGAACTTTCAGGCCCTGCCTGGCTAGATAAAAGGCACTCCCTGCTCCAGCCGGGCCAGAACCCACCACTATAACATCCGCGTCCACTCTCTGCGGCCCTCCGTAATTTATAGTTTGCATAATCCCTGTCTATACACTAAATTCTGTCTGTTGCCGGTCACAAAGAGTTTTGAAACATTCTTGGATTTTTTTCAATATCTCTGCCAACCACCTCTTTTTAGACAACTTCTGTTAGGCTCTCAATGGTAGGCATTCAAGGGATGTCTGGAAAGTTGGTGAAAGACCGTCCTTGCGAGCACAGCGAAGCAAGCTCCTGATTTTATCCGGGACAGTTGTATGCTGGAGATTGCTTCATTGAAGACTCCTGGCAATGACGGGTTATGCTCAAGCTGTCAGCACCCTCTGAACGGTTACTCTCAATGTATGTAGCAATAACAGTCTCTCACTCTTGACTCCTTTATTTTGACCTTGATCCTTTAACTCAAGACAATATCCAGACATGGAAGAATTTCTGCACTCCCTGGTCCAGTCCCTGAGTTCATGGCTGCTGCTGCTTCTAGTAGGCATCTGCCTGATAATATTGTTCAAGGGAGCGGACTGGCTGGTCAGCGGCGCAGTGCAGCTGGCCTATCGCACCGGCCTGCCCAAGATCATGATCGGGGCCACCATTGTCTCCCTGGGCACCACTGCGCCCGAGGTGTTTGTCTCTGTCCTGGCTGCCTGGACCGGCAACCCCGGCCTGGCCTTGGGCAATGGAGTAGGCTCCATTATCGCGGATACCGGCCTGGTACTGGGTCTGGCCTGTATTTTGGCACCAGTGCCATTGAACCGCTTTTTGCTGCAGAGAACCGGCCTGTTCCAAGTAGGCTCAGCCTGTCTTTTGGTTTTACTAGCCAGCCTGCAGCTGTTCTTGAGCCCCCAGGAGCCCTACCTCCACCGCTGGACAGGCTTTTTGTTCCTGGGCCTGCTTGTGCTCTATATCCGCTTCAGCTACACCTGGGCCCAGCAGGACAAGAGCCAGCTGCCCCAGGAGCTGCAGGAGCAGGAGCAGGCCCAGCAGCTAAGCATCCCCTCCTGCCTGGTGCTGCTGTTGGCCGGATTGTTCCTGGTCCTGTTCGCTGCCAGGCTCCTGGTGCCCAGCGCCACGGAGCTGGCAGTCAGGCTGGGGGTGTCCCAGGATGTCATCGCAGCCAGCGTGGTAGCCCTGGGCACTTCCCTCCCGGAGCTGGTCACTGCTGTAAGCTCGGTGCGCAAAGGCCATCCAGAGCTCTTGGTAGGCAATATCGTGGGCGCGGATGTCCTGAACTGCCTGTTCGTGATCGGGGCCTCGGCAGCCGCAAGCCCCTTATTGATATCCAAAACCTTTTATCAGTTCCATTTCCCAGCCCTGCTGATCATCCTGTTCTCATTTAGGATATTCATAGCCACAAACAAAAGCGGCTACTTCAGCAAGGCTCAAGGGGCCTGGCTTTTGGGCATATATCTACTGTACATTTTTTTGCAATACAGCCTGAATCTGAACCTGGAAGGTGCTCTCGGGCATGTTTGATCTGTCCCAATTGAATCCAGAACTGGAAGCAAAGCTTTTAAGCCTGCACCAAGTGCTTCAGAAGCTGCAACCCGGGTTGCTGGCGGTCTCTGGCGGAGTGGACAGCAGACTCCTGGCCTGGCTAATCAAGGGCTGGGGGCTGGATTTCAGGCTGGTTTTCTTCTCCGGCCCGCATCTGAGCCCTGCTGCCAGGGACTGGAACCTGGACTTCATGCAGGATCTGGGACTAGCCTATCAGGTTCATGAGCTAGATCCCCTGCAGGATCCCCAGGTAGCGGAAAACAGCAGACAAAGATGCTATTTTTGCAAGCTCGCCCTGTTTGGGCCTGCCGCCAGGCAGGCCAGTGCAGCTCAGCCAGAGCTCAGCCTCCTGGAAGGCAGCCACCTTTCTGATCTTGAGGGGCACAGGCCTGGACTGCAGGCCTTGAGAGAGCTAGAGGTGCAAAGCCCTTTTGTATCTGCAGGTCTAAACAAGGAGGATATCCGGAGTGCTGCCCAGGCCCAGGGGCTAAAGCAGCCCAGGCAGCCTTCCAGGCCCTGTTTGCTGACCAGGTTTGCCTATGGCCTGACCCCGGAGCATGCGCTGCTGCAAAGGCTGGGCAGGGCTGAGGACAAGCTGCAGGCCCTGGGGCTGCAGGACTTCCGGCTAAGGGTCTTGGACCGGGGCTCTTTTTGCCTGCAGATAAAGCAACAGGAAAAGGAAATCTGGATGGAAAACCAGGAGCAGGCCTTGCAGATCCTGGAGCAAGAAAACTTTGCAGGGATAGAAACCATATTTTCCCAGCATATTAGTGGATTCTTTGACAGCAGAAAAGGAAATGACAGCAGAAAATCAGCATAAAATCCCCAGTGTCTATTTCTGGGATTTGCAGACCTCATTCAAGGCACCCTTTGAGACCAGGATGCGCAGGCTGCTCAAGGCCACAGGCCTGGCCAGTAATTTAGAAAATAGCGATCTTGTGGCTTTGAAGCTGCACTTTGGAGAACAGGGCTGCACCTCTTTTATCCAGCCCAGGTACCTAGAACCCATAGTCTCTTATCTGCGCAAGTCAGGGGTCAAACCATTTTTCACTGACAGCAGCACCCTTTACGCAGGGCACAGGCTTGACGCGGTATCCCACGCCCTTTTGGCAGCCAGGCACGGCTTCGACCCCAATGTCCTGGGGGCGCCTGTGCTGATTGCAGACGGGTTGCGGGGAGAATACCAGCTCCAGGTCCCTGGCCCGGGCAGGCATTTTTCCAGCTGCTTTCTGGCAGCCTTGATTTTAGAAGCTGATCTGGTCCTGAACATCAGCCATTTCACAGGCCACGAGCTGAGCGGTTTCGGCGGAGCCATAAAGAACCTGGCCATGGGTTGCGCCAGCAGGCAGGGCAAGATGCAGCAGCACTGCGGCCTGGGACCCAGGCTGCGGCCATGGAAATGCCAGGGCTGCGGCTTGTGCCTTAAGGCCTGCGCCCCAGGGGCTTTGGGCTTGGACTCAGAAGGCAAGGTCTCCTTACAGCCTGAGCTTTGCACCGGCTGTGGCCTTTGCCTGCAGGCCTGCGAGCACAAAGCCCTGAGCATCGACTGGCAGCAGGAGCCAAGGCTCTTGCTAGAGCGCATGGCAGAGTATGCCACAGCAGTAACTCAAAATCTGCAAAGGCCTGCCCTGCATCTGAACTTCCTGATGCAAATCAGCCCGGAGTGCGACTGTGCTGGCTACAGCCGAGCCCCTATATGCCCGGATCTGGGGATTTTGGCCAGCTATGATCCTGTGGCGATAGATCAGGCCAGCCTGGATCTCATCAACAAGTGTCCTTGGCCCCCTTCTGCAGCCCAGGAAGCACACACCTCGGACCAGGACAAGTTCCAGGTCCTGAATCCCAAGGTAAGAGGTACTGACATCCTTGAATATGCCCAAAACCTGGGTGCCGGGCAAAGGGAATACAATCTGATCAGAATCAGCTAGACGAGGGCGGGGCTGGACAAGTCCTGGCTTGTCCTGCTATAGGTCAACATTCTGTTTGCAATAATCCCAGATAAGGAGAATAGATATGGCCAGACACAAAAAACATGAAAGGCGCAAAGAAATGGACCGCAGAAGGCAAAGGAGACAAAAGAGGCTTAAACAAAGGATCAGGGAAGCCAAGGCAGAGTCTGGCAAACGCTCTTAAGATTGACTTTTGCTGCAGAGTGCTTATATAGCTCTCTTTTGAAAAGGGGTGATGTCACCCTGACCCGGATTTCCGGGAATACATATTAAAACTGTTTCTTTTTGGCATGAATCTTGCTTCTATATCGCATAGGAGAACTCAAGAAATGTCAGGCAGTCAAGGAGGGTATCGCAATGCCAATCTATGAATATTCGTGTCCGGAATGCCAGCACCTGTTCGAGGAATGGCAGAAAGATTTCCGGGAAAGAACCATCCAATGCCCAATATGTGGGGCTGAAGCCAAGCGGATGGTATCCAATACAGCCTTTATCCTCAAGGGCTCAGGGTGGTATGTCACAGACTATTGCCGCGGCGCAAGCTCCTCTTCAGAAGGCAACGGCAATGGCAATGGCAATGGCCAAGCTGGCAAAGGGCAGGACAAAGCCCAGGAATCTGCCCAAGCCAAGCCTGCTGAAGGTAAGAGCGAAAGCCAAACCGAATCCAAGAGCAGCACCCAGGAATAACGAGCCAAGACCGTGTTGGCTTGATCATTTCATTCCAGAGCTGCCAGAGATTCAGCTTTCCCCAGCCCGAGTCAGCACAGCCTGCACCTGGCCACGAGAGCCAAATTGCCCTGGAGCCCGATATGATAGAACGCTACACCCTTCCGGAAATGGGCCGAATCTGGAGTCTGGAAAACAAATTTCGGGCCTGGTTGCAGGTGGAGATCGCAGTTTGCGAAGCCTGGCACAACTTAGGCCGGATACCTGAGCATGAGATGCGCCAGATTCGAGAGCAGGCAGACTTTGATTTGGAGCGAATTCTGGAGCTGGAGGAGCAGACCAAGCACGATGTGATTGCCTTTTTAAGCGCAGTGGAAGAAAAGCTTGGTCCGGCAGCCAGATATATTCATCTGGGCTGTACTTCCTCAGATATTGTGGACACGGCCAACTCCCTGCTTTTGCTCCAAGCCACCGTTTTGATCCAGGATAAGCTGCAAAGCCTTTTGCACAGCCTTGAAACACTATCCAGGCACCACCAGGGAGTCATATGCATGGGCAGGACCCATGGAGTGCACGCCGAGCCCACCAGCCTGGGTCTCAAGTTCGCTGGATTCTATGCGGAACTGGCCAGACAAAGACGACGCTTAGATTCTGCACATGCAGAGATGAAGACCGGTAAGATCTCAGGGGCTGTAGGCACTTATGTCCATTTGAGCCCCCAGGTGGAGGAGATCGCTTGCCGTCATCTGGGTCTAGAGCCGGATCCCATTTCCACCCAGATCATTCAGAGGGACCGCTACGCCCACTACTTTAGCGTCTTGGCCCAGATCGCAGGCAGCATAGAGCGTCTGGCCACAGAGCTCAGGCACCTGCAACGCACCGAGGTCCTGGAACTGGAGGAAGGCTTCGCCCCTGGACAGAAAGGATCCTCAGCCATGCCGCACAAGAAAAATCCCATATCTGCCGAGAATCTTTGTGGTCTGGCCAGGCTGGTGCGAAGCAACTCCCTGGCTGCCTTGGAGAATATGGCCCTCTGGCATGAGCGGGATATTAGTCATTCCTCTGTGGAACGAGTGATCATGCCTGATTCCACCATCTTGATACATTATATGCTGCATAGGATAAATGGAGTCCTGAACAGACTGCAGGTCAATCAGGACAGGCTGGAACTGAATCTGTACAGCTCTTATGGGCTCTTCTTTTCCCAGAGGGTACTGCTGGGACTTATAGACAAGGGCTGCGCCAGGCAGCAGGCTTATGAGCTGGTGCAAAGCCTGGCCATGCAGGCCTGGGATGAAAAGCGCTCCTTTGAAGACTTGGTTCGCAACTCCGCAGAGATCGCAGGACTGCTTCAGCAACAGGATCTCGATGAAATATTCGATCCAGGCTATTATTTGCAGTACGAAGAAACAATTCTAGCACGTTGTTTAAGGCAATAATCGCATGCAAGAACAAAAACGCAAACTGGCCAAGCTCCTTTGGGAAAAATCCTATATTGAGGGCGAAGTTACCCTGACCTCGGGCCGCAAAAGCGACTATTACTTTGATTGTAAGCAGACTGCACTGCATCCTGAGGGAGGCTACCTGCTTGGAAAACTGCTCTTGTGGCATCTCAGGTCCAATATCCAGGGCGTGGGGGGGATGACCCTGGGAGCTGATCCCTTGGTCAGCGCGGTCAGCGTGCTCTCCTATCTTGAGGGCCAGGCTCTGCCCGGCTTCATTGTGCGCAAAGAACCTAAAAAACATGGCACCCAGGAGTACCTGGAAGGATTAGCCAATTTTAGTCCTGGCTGTGAGGTGGCTGTATTAGAAGATGTGGTCACCACAGGAGGCAGTCTGCTGCAGGCCTGCGAGAGAGTTTTGTGCGCTGGTTTGCGCGTGGGGCAAGTCATTTGCGTTCTGGACAGGGAAGAAGGTGGCAGGGAGGAGCTAAGAAGCAAGGGATACGATCTCGATTGCATATTCACAAGGCCAGAACTGCTAAAAAACGCCCAATAGCAGCCAGGTAAACTCAATTTGCCCAACGTGAGATACACAAAGAGCCTACTCGCCCTGCTGATTATCTGTGCTTTAGCTGCCCCTGCTTTGGGCCAGATGCCACAGATAGTCCACCAGCCATATTTTCCCAAGCACTTCCTGGGAGTGGACAAATCCAGCCAGAAGCTCTACCTCTATGCCCAGCGCAGTCCATCCCAGATCCTGCGCCAGTACACCTGCTCCACTGGAGGAAAAACCGGAGACAAGCTCCTGGAAGGAGACAAAAAGACCCCTGAAGGGATCTATTTCCTGGAAAGAAGGATCAAGCATGATCTGGATTTCGAGCTTTACGGAGATCTGGCTTTCACCTTGAACTACCCAAACCCTATGGACAAAATCCAAGACAAGACTGGACATAGCATATGGATCCATGGCCGGGGCAAACAGCTGGTGCCCAGGGACACCCGGGGTTGCGTGGCAATCGAAACAGACCATCTCCAGGAACTTACTCCCTATATCGACCTGCTGCAGACGCCAGTTATCATTGGCAACAAGCTGAACCGCTTACATCTGGAAACCGAAATCCCTGCCACCGCTAAAGAGCTGCATTCCCAGGTCCGGGATTGGGCCCGAGCCTGGAGCGCTGGCAGCGAGCGCTTTTTTGACTTCTATCAGTCAGATAAATTCTCCAGATCTGGCGCAGGTCCCTTCCAGGAATTCCAGTCCCAAAAACAGGAGCTGTTCAAGAGGTATGCTTGGATCGAAATATTCCTGGATCAAATCCGAGTCATCCCGGGCCCAGACTACTGGGTCACCTATTTTGGCCAATATTTTCGCAGTCCCAGCTTCACATCCCAAGGTATCAAAAGGCTTTATTGGCAAAAAGATGGCTCAAAATGGATTATCGTTGGCCGGGAATGGAGGCCTAAGGATCTGGATCTGGAATCCAAGTACCTGCAGAACAGAAAAAAGCATCTCAGGCAGTGGCTGGAGTCCTGGCGCGAGACCTGGGAAAATGCCGACCTGGAGGACTACAAAAGCTATTACCAGCCCAGGGCCAGGCAGGATCATCTCCAAGGCCAAAAACGCATTCTGCAGGAAAAGAAAAAAATCTGGGAGCAAGACCCCCCGCAGAGCATAAACCTCCAAGATATTCAAGTGGAGTTACATCCTAAGGGTTTTAGGCTCTCCTTCCAGCAAAGCTACACCGGGGCATCAGGATATTCTGATCTGGGCCGCAAGGTGCTGATTGTTCAGCCCGGGCTGGAGAGCTTCAAAATTTTGCGGGAAACCTGGAAGTCCTTATAGTATCCGCTTTTTTTCGGCTGTGCACAAGGCCTAACATCGCCTTCAAAAACCAAATTCTCGTGGGGGAAATATGGGTCGCTGCTTTGTGAATCTGCCAATTCGCTACATTGCCGAGGATCCCAGTTACCTGGACTTTTTCCTGCAAAAAAGGCTCAACCCTGAACTGGGCCTGGATCCCATCGCTCTAGAATCCCTTGATGAATCCTGGCACAAAGAGCTAGCCCAGAAGATCCAAGAAAAAGGCATTTTTTGCTCCATACATCTGCCTTTCCATGACCTGCAGCCCGGGAGCCTGGATGATCTCATCCTGGAAGCCACCCGGGAGAGGTTGCGGAGATCCATGCATATAGCTGCCTTCTACCACCCCAAATTCCTCGTGGCCCATGCCAACTTCATCCCTTTGTACAGCGAGATGTTCTCCAAGTGGCTGGCCAGGGCGACCCAGACCTGGAGGCAGACTCTGCAGGAATGGAATGGCAAGGCCCCTTTGTACTTGGAAAATGTCCGGGAGCAGGAGCCTCGGCCCCTGAGCGACCTGTTGTCAGAGCTTTCAGAGTTCAAGGTCTTTTTCTGCTTCGACCTGGGCCATTGGGCCAGCTACGGCAACGGAAGGCAGTATCAGAACTTGAGCCATTGGATTCAGACCATGGGCCCTTTCCTGCGCCATATGCATCTGCATGACAACGACGGTATAGCTGACCAGCATCTGGGCTTGGGTCAGGGCAGCATAGCCTGGGTGGAGCTCTTTGCCGGCCTGGAGTTTCTGGAGCTGACCCCCACCTTCACCCTGGAGCCCCATACCAAGGAGGACTTGGAGTACTCCTGGAGATTCATGCAAAAGCACTACTCCTGGTTCTCACGCCTAGGCCTGCGCAAGCAGGAGCTCAGCAAGCTCTAACCCTGCCTCGGGCCTGTTAGATTTTTGTCCACCCCCAGACCCCACAGACTGGATACACTGAACTCGTCCAGCCAAGGCGGCTCCAGATTGAAGGCGTAATCAGGCCAGGAGAGATGACAGGCGTGCAAAAGCAAACCCTGACCTGAGGCAGCCCCTTGGTATTTGCGGTCCCCCAATAGGGGCAGTCCCCTTTGGGCCAGCTGGATGCGGATCTGATGCTTTCTGCCAGTTAAAAGGCGCACAACCAGCAGGCTGCCCTGTCTGGTGTTCTTCAGAGTCTGGACATAGCTGACAGCCTTTTGCTGCAAATGCTGTCTATCTTTTTTGTCTGCTGCCACCTGAAGGCGATCCTCAAGCCTGTGCCAGGTAGACCAGGACGTTTTCTGTCCCACCCAAGCCAAATATATCTTCTGCACCTTGCCCTGGGCCCACAGCCTTTGCAGATATTGCAGGTATTGGTATTCCTTGGCCAGCAAGAGCAGACCCGATGTCTGCTTGTCCAGGCGATGCACCAGGGCAGGAAGCCAGGGGCTGTTTTGATACGCCCGGCTGATCCTGTGTACAACACTATCTGTCAGGTTACTGCCAGGCTGCACAGCCAGCCCAGGGGGCTTGGCCAGGACCAGAATTCTATGATCCTCGTGCACCTTGCGCAGCTGAAAAGGATTTTTTTCCTGCAAGCCGCCCAGGCAGTCCTGTCCTGCCTGAACCTGATAGGGAGGAATGCGAACCACTTGGCCTGAGCTGAGTCGTTCAAAAGGCTTGCAGCGGGAGCTGTCCAGCCTGACTTGACCGGTACGCACCCAGCGCATTAGGGCGGAGCGGGGTATGCTCTGCTGCAGGCGTCTTTGCAAAAAGGCCAGCAGCTTCTGGCCTGACTCCTCAGGGCTGACCTCTAGGTACTGCACTCCTGGCATATTTGCGACCTTAAGGCTGACGATCTTTTTTGGTAATCATTCAGCACCAGTTGTGCCAGAAACCTGGATGCTGATAAGGCCTGGATCCGGGGGTTCTGCCAACAGAGCGTCCGGCACCTACTTTTATATTATACGCCAACTCTAATATTTTAAGTGAAAAGTATCAGCAAAAGTAGGTGCCGGATCTGAGCGACTTAGAATGCGTTAATCAAAACTATGCAACCCTTATCACCCTAAGAGTCAGCCATGAACTGAACGTATAAAATATTCAATAGGGCCAAAACCAGGATTTTGATTTACGCATTCTTTGGAGCGAGTTTTTTGCGTCCTGTTGGCAGAACCCCCGGATCACTGGACATGATGTTGTTATTATGGTGAACAGTTACCTTTTTTGAAGAAATGAGAATAATGCTTTGCCCAGCTGCAGGCAAGCCGGGGTTAGTTAGGTGCTCCTAATATTATTTTTGATTGGACAAAAATTTGAGCCTGGCAGGGCCAAGCATGTTGACCTGCTCCTAGGTTTTTGCTAAGCAACGCACCTGTGCTTGGACAGGATTGGCCTGTGCAAGCCAGATAAAAAGATTAGGGCTCGCTAACAAACCTGCAGCTCAAGCCAGGGCTGCAGACACCAGGAAAAAATCACATGGCCCAAAAACACTTGAACATTGCCCTGACCGGAAACCCCAACTCAGGCAAAACCACCCTGTTCAACAGCCTCACCGGCTCCAGGCAGAACGTGGGCAACTATCCAGGAATCACTGTGGAAAAAAAAGAGGGGTTTCTGGAGCACCAGGGTTACATGCTGCACTTTGTGGATCTGCCTGGCACCTACTCCCTGACTGCCTACTCCCAGGAGGAACTGGTGGCCAGGAACTTTCTGGTCCAGGAAAACCCGCATACTGTCGTGGATGTCTTAAATGCTGGGGCCTTAGAGAGAAATCTTTATCTGGCCCTGCAGATCCTGGAAATGGGCGCTCCCCTTATCCTGGCCCTGAATATGATGGATGAGGTGAAAAAAAAGGGCTGGAACATAGACACTGGAGTCCTTTCCCAGAAACTAGGCACGCCAGTGGTGGAAATGGTGGCCAGAGAGGGTTACGGAACCAAGGAGCTGATCCAAAAGATTATCCAGCAGGCAGAAAACAAACCTGAGGTTTGGCAGCCCCTGCATATCTCCTATGGGCCTGACCTGGATCCTGTGCTCCAGGACATGGTCAGTCTGATCCAAGGGAATAATTTTTTGACTTCCCTGTATCCTGCCCGCTGGACTGCTTTGAAATACCTGGAAGAGGACCTGGAGATCCAGCATACCGGAGACCTGGAGAACCTTGAAGTCTCCCAGCAGCTCAAGCAGGCTGCCCACAGGGTCACCCAGCACTGCCAAAAGACCCTGGGGACTTACCCAGAAGCCATTATCGCTGACTACCGCTATGGATTCATTTCCTCTTTGCTCAAGGATGTTGTGCACAAAAAGGACCAGGTGGACAGGGTAGCCTTTTCTGACCAATTGGATAAGTTTCTGACCCATAAGTTGGCAGGACCTTTGTGCATGTTCTTTGTTTTGTACCTGGTCTACACCCTGACCTTTAGCCTGGGGGAAATCCCTTTGGGCTGGGTGGAGGGCGCAATTGACTGGACAGGTCAACAGCTACGCAATGTATTGCCTGCCGGGTTGCTGCGCTCTTTGCTGGTCTCCGGGATTATTGACGGCGTAGGATCAGTACTCAGCTTCGTCCCCCTTCTGGCTATTATCTTTTTCTGCATTGCCTTTTTGGAGGACTCGGGCTACATGGCCAGGATCGCCTATATGCTGGACCGGATATTCCGCATCTTCGGCCTGCACGGCTGTTCCGTGATGCCCTTTATCGTTTCCGGTGGGATTGCAGGGGGCTGTGCCGTGCCTGGAATCATGGCGGCCCGCACGTTGCGCAGCCCAAAGGAGAAGCTGGCAACCTTGCTCACCGCGCCTTTTATGACCTGCGGAGCCAAACTGCCCGTCTTTTTGCTGCTGGTAGGGGTGTTTTTCCCCAGGCATCAGGCCCTGGTCATGTTCCTGATCACCCTTACTGCCTGGGCCAGCGCCCTGTTGGTCTCCAGGCTGCTGCGCTCCACAGTGATCCGGGGGCCGGCCACGCCCTTTGTCATGGAGCTGCCCCCTTATCGTCTGCCCACCCTGCAGGGCATGCTCATCCATACCTGGGAGCGGACCTGGCAGTACATCAAAAAGGCCGGCACAGCGATTCTGGCCATCTCCATTTTGATCTGGCTGGCCATGACCTTCCCCACCCTGCCCCAGGAAGAGGAACAGAACTTCCAGGCCAGACAAACCAGTATCCAAAAAGAGCTCCAAAGGCTGGAAAGTGGGCAAGGGCCAATTCCTGAAGAAGCCCAGTCAGAGCTAGGCCAAAAGCTCAAAGAGCTTGAGCAGGAAAAGGCCCAGCAGGCCCTGCGCCACTCCCTAGCCGGCAGGATCGGGACCTTCCTGGAGCCAGCCACTATCTGGGCCGGGTTTGACTGGAAGATCAACATTTCCTTAACTGGAGGCTTTGCAGCCAAAGAGGTCATCATCTCCACCCTGGGCACTGCCTACTCCTTGGGTGAAATCCAGGGAGATGAGACATCTTCCTTAGCCCAGAGGATTTCCCAGGATCCTGATTGGGACCGCAAGAGATCCATAAGCCTGATCGTGTTCATTTTGCTCTATGCCCCTTGCTTTGTCACAGTGGTAGCCATAGCCAGGGAGGCTGGCTCCTGGGGCTGGGCCTTTTTTGCCTTGGGCTTTAATACTTTGCTGGCCTTTATCCTGGCTGTAGGCATATATCAGGGCCTTAGCCTTTTTGCGTGAGCTGCAGGCAGACCAATATGCGCCTTGACTTAAGCTTGAGGGGGGGTATATACTCCTGTCCTGCTTGATATTTAGGCTTTAGTCCCGGATCAAAAGGCTTGGTCTTTGGGGCTAAAGCTTCATCCAGTATCTGCCGTTAAGTATTTGTGCTACGCACAGCAGTCATTCATTCCCCTCAACTCAAAAACCTTTACCTCGAACCCGAAGGATAAAGACATGCTGGAGAAAGTCAGCTTCCAGAGGAAGCTCATCCTGGTCACGATTTTGATTGTCCTGGCGGCCATGCTGGTCATGTTTGCAGTAAGCTTCTGGATGTCCAAAAAAAGCCATATCCAGAGCGGACAGCATGCCCTTAAGGACGCAGCCAGACAAATGGAGCACACCTTGCAGCTGCAGCATGACATGACCCAGGACAAGCTGGATTCGGACCTGGAGCTCATGCAGACTGAGCTAACAAACTGGGGCACTCCGGTTTTGGACGATTCCCAGGAAGTAGAGATGCGCATCACCAACCAGGAAACCGAGGAATCTGAGACCGTAGAAATCCCGACCCTCAAGGCGGGCTATTCCCCGCTTACAGAAAACTGGGAGCTGGTGGACAAGATCCATGACATGTCAGGGGTCACGGCTACTATTTTCCAGGCCCTGCCCGGCAAGCTGCTGCGGGTATCCACCAATGTCCGGGATGAACAGGACAACCGGGCAGTGGGCACCTATATCCCTGAAACCAGTCAGGTCTATAAGACCGTAATGGACGGGGAGATCTACCAGGGCCGAGCCTACGTGGTAAACGACTGGTATCTGACAGCCTACGCCCCTTTGCAGGATCACAACAATGAGATTGTGGGAGCTGCTTATGTGGGCAGGATCCTGTTCGATGACAACCTGCGCAGCTATATCTCCAGGGTCAACGTAGCGGACAGCGGCCACGCCTTTGCCTTTGACAACAATGGACAAATCCTGGCCCATCCCGACAAATCCAGGCAGGGACAAAACATCAAAAAGCTGCCCTTTGGCGAGGATCTCTTGCAGAAACAAGAGGGCTTGGCCAGCTATGAATACCAGGACCAGACCAGGTACGCCCAGCTCATACATTTCGAGCCCTGGAAGACCACCTTTGCTATCTCCATCAGCGAAGATGCGTTGGTGGAAGGCGTGAATATCCAGGCCCTGAAGGCTGCAGGCCTCAGCACTGGCGTGGCCTTGGTCCTGGTGTTGGCTACCATTTTGCCTATCAGTCGCAGGCTGACCGCGCCCGTTAGACATATGGCTGTACAGGCCAGGGAAGTCTCCCAGGGCAACTACGACTACCATTTTGACTACCAGGCCAAAGACGATATTGGCAGAACTATAGAGGCCATGCAGGACATGGTGGCCAACATCAAACAGAAGATCGGTCTGCTCAACGGCATCCAGCAAGGCTTGGTGCTGGCATGTTGCATGGTGGACTCCCAGGGCAAAATCACCCATGTCAATCAGGAGTTTCTCAGGCTGCTGGGCCTGCAGGGCTCCCCTGAGGATTGGCTGGACAAAAGGGTCAACGAGCTGCTCAGGCAAGAAGGCCAAGAGCCCCTGGTGCAAAGGGCCATGCGGGAAAATAAGGCCTACAGGGACCAGGAGCTGCAGTTCACAAACAGGCAAGGAGAAAGCCTGCATGTCTTAGCCAACGCCTTTCCACTCCTTGATCTGGACCAGCAGCTCATCGGCGGCTTTTGCCTGTTTGTGGATCAAACCCAGATCAAGGAGCAGGCAGAGCTCTTGGAAAAGCATAATCAACGGGTACAGCAGGTTTCAGGCAAGGTAAACGAGATCTCGGACCAGGTTTCCACTGCTGCAGAAGAGCTTTCCTCCCAGGTGGAGCAGGCCAGCAGGGGAGCTGAGAACCAGAAACAAAGGGTCTCTGAAACTGCCACCTCCATGGAGGAGATGAACGCCAATGTCCTAGAGGTGGCCAAGAATGCTTCCAGCGCAGCCCAGCATGCTGACCATGCTCGGGATACAGCCCAGCAGGGCAGCAGCACAGTGGAATCCATGCTACAGTCCATAAACCAAGTCCAGGAAAAGAGCCAGAGCCTGCGGGAGAACATGAACAATCTGGGTTCCCGGGCCCAAAGCATTGGTCAGGTCATGGACGTAATCTCTGATATTGCTGACCAGACGAATCTGTTGGCCTTGAACGCGGCCATTGAAGCTGCCCGAGCCGGAGAAGCAGGCAAGGGATTTGCCGTGGTTGCGGACGAAGTGCGAAAATTGGCGGAAAAGACCATGCAGGCCACTAAAGAGGTGGGCCAGGCAGTCAATGAAATCCAGGAAGGTATCCAATCCGGGCTGGAGCATACCGAGGGCACAGTGGAGCTGGTCAACCAGAGCACTGCCCAGGCCCAGGATTCCGGCCAGGCCCTGCAGAGCATCATTCAAGCAGTACAGGAGACTGCTGATCAGGTACGCTCCATTGCCACCTCTGCAGAGGAGCAATCCTCTGCCAGCGAGGAGATTAACAAGGCTGTGGAGGAGATCAATCGCATCTCCTCTGAGACCGCGGATGTGATGCAACAATCTGCCCAGGCAGTCAGTGAAATGTCCAGGCAGGCATCTGAGCTGCGCAACCTGACCCAAACCCTGCAGCAAACCAGTGAAAAGATGGAGTCGATGGCAGAGCAGCTTAAGGACGGGGATAACTGACACTTCAGGATTTCGAGCTGATCTGGGCCCCTCCCAGACCAAAAACCCGGTCCTGCATCCCAGGTCCGGGTTTTACTTTTGCCCCTGATCCCTGTATTCTTGATTGAAACATGCGATTCAGGAGTAGGGATGTCCAAACCAGCCAGCCAGGACTCCACTTTAAGGCAGAAAATCGTGCACGTGCTCCAAGAAGCAGGCAGGCCGCTTACCAGCCGGGAGCTCAGCCAGAGCTTGGGGCTCGGGGCCAAGGAGCTCCTGGGACATGTGCACCATATCCAGAAATCACAAAATAAGTTCCAGGGCAAAATCGAAATTTTGCCTGCAGAGTGCAAGAAGTGCGGCTTTGATTTTTCCAAGCGCCAGAAATACAGCAGGCCAAGCAAGTGCCCAATATGCAAAAGCCAGTATATTGAGCCCCCTGCCTTTATCTGGAGGCAGTGCAAGCAGCAAGCAAAATAATGGGAATAAGCATGACCGAGAGGAGCTTTTCCAGAAGGGACCTTTTACTAAGCCTATTCGGCAGATGGCGGGTCAATAACGTCCCTGGAGGCAAGACAGGATTCGGTGCCCGGGAAAGGGAAATCGATGCCCTGCTGGAGCAGGGGGATTATGCCCAGGCCGCCTCCATGCTGCAGGAGCTGCTGCAAAGCGTTCCAGGACATGTCCAAGCCAGGCAGAAACTGGGCTATTGCCTTCTGCAAACCCAAGACCCCGAGGCAGCAGCAAAGGAGCTTAAATCCGTGCTGCAGGAAAAGCCCGGGGACAACTTCTGTTTGCTCTACCTGGGCCTGGCCTTGGCCCGGCAGGACGATCTGCAGCAGGCCCTGCATTACTGGGAGCAGTACTTTGACCCGGAAAAAACTTTGATCCAAAGGGAGATCAATCTTCTTCTGGCCCTCAAGGACACCTCTGGCCTGGACTCAGCCAAGGAAATTGCTGAGCGGCTGGAGCAATCCATATCCAAGCAGCAAAGAAAGGACCAAGGGTTCTAGCCTAGTGCTGATCTTCATCCAGGAATTCCTTGACCCGGTAGGCAGAAAAACCCACCAATAGAACAAAGAGCAAAAAAATCCCTGTCACGCCAATAAAGCCTTGGATCGTGCTTTGGGCAGCATTGTTGATCAACTCCCAGATAGTATACATAAGACCTCCTTTGCCCTGGCTTAGTACCTAAAAATCCGTTGCTCCTGGCCTGGCCTCTGTTGTAGCCAGCCCTTGAATCCACTGGAGCTTAAAATCCAACTCAATAAACCACCTTGTTCTTCAGGTCCCTGGCGCAAATGTACCTGGTCCTTGACCCGGGCCTTTTCCCGCAGAAGCCGCAGGGCCTCCTGCATACCGCCCAACTCATCCACCAGCCCTGCCTCCATGGCCTGGGTTCCTGTAAAGGCCCGACCGTCAGCAAGCTCCTTGACCTTTTCCAGCTCCAAATCCCTGCTCTGGGCCACCACCTGGATGAACTGACTGCTTAGCTCGTCCACAATTTCCTGGAAGTACTCCTTTTCCTTGGGAGTCATCTCCCGAGTAGGGGATCCGGCATCCTTAAGGTCTCCGCTGACTACAGTTTCCTGTTCCACTCCGAGCTTGCGCATCAATTTCTGAAAATTGGGCACCTGGGCCTTGACCCCAATGCTTCCGGTCAAACTGCCTGGGTTGGCAACAATGCTCTCTGCAGCGCATGCCACATAATAGCCCCCAGAGGCTGCTATCGTGGACATGGAGGCCACAACAGGCTTTTTTTGGCCCAAGGCCTGCACAGCCTGGTACACCTCCTGGGCCGGGGCTATCATCCCTCCAGGAGAATTGATACGCAGCACCACACCCTTGATATCCTCATCCTCTCGTAGTTCCTGGATCCAGTCCACCAACTCCCGGGATTCTGTAAGCATGCCCTCCACGTTGACCACACCGAGCTCGGTCTTGCCCCAGGTTTGAGCCTTTTCCCCCAGCCATAATTTAAAAAAGGCCATGGCCCCTAAAATAAGGACCACGGCCAAAGCAATCAGGAATAAACCGAACAGCAAAGGATGCTGTTGACTGAACCCTGCCCTACTCTTCATTTTCCAGCTTCTGCCTGATCAGATCACCCAGGTTACTGCTGGCACTCTGGGCCTCCTGCCTGGTTTTCTGGGCGTTACTACGTTCCTGCTCTTCCAGGAACTGCTTAATGGACAGCCCAAGCCTACGCTCGTCAGCACTGACCCGAATGACCTTGGCTTGGACCTCCTGACCAACCTCAAACATTTCGCCCGGAGTTTTGATCTTTTTGGGGCTCAACTCAGAAAGGTGGACCAGGCCCTCAATGCCTTCCTCCACTTCCACGAACAGCCCAAAGTCTGTGATGTTGGTAATCCTGCCCCGGACCTCAGAGCCCTCGGGATAGCTCTGGGGAATCCTGAGCCAGGGATCCTCGCTCAGCTGCTTGATGCCCAGGGTGAACTTTTCATTTTCCTTGTCCACAGTGAGCACTTTAGCCTGGATTGTATCGCCCATTTTGTACAGCTCCCCTGGATGATGAATCTTCTTGGTCCAGGAGATGTCTGAAACATGTATCAGGCCGTCTATGCCGTCCTCAATCCCGATAAATATCCCAAAATCAGTAATATTTTTGATTGGGGCCTCCAAAATGGTGCCCTCTGGATACTTTTCAAAAACCAGATCCCAAGGATTGGGCCTAACCTGCTTCATGCCTAAAGAAATGCGCTTTTTCTCCGCATCCACATTCAAGATAACCACATCCACCTCATCGCCCACATGCACCATCTGGGAAGGGTGTCTGAGCTTCCTGGTCCAGGACATCTCAGAGATGTGCACCAGGCCTTCCACGCCAGGTTCCAGCTCCACAAAGGCTCCGTAGTCAACCAGATTGGTCACCTTGCCTGTGAACTTTTCACCAGGGGGAAATTTCTGGGCTATATTATCCCAAGGATTAGGCACCAGCTGTTTCATGCCCAAGGAAACCTTCTGTTCCTGGGGGTCGTAGCTGAGCACCTTCAGCTCCAGGGTGTCCCCAATCTGGACCATTTCTTTGGGATGCCTGATCCTCTTCCAAGACATATCAGTGATGTGCAGCAGGCCATCCAAACCGCCCAGATCCACGAACACCCCGTACTCGGTAATATTCTTGGCCTTGCCGGTCACGGTCTGGCCTTCCTCCAGATTGGACAACAACTCCTGACGCTGTTTTTCCCTTTCTTCTTCCAGGATCACCCTTCTGGAGACTATGACATTGGTTCGCTTCCGGTTGATCTTCAAGACCCGAAATTCAAAATCTTGGCTCACGAGCGCGTCCATATCAGGCACAGGCCGCAGATCCACATGGGATCCAGGAAGAAAAGCCTCGATGCCATTAATCTCCACAGTGTAGCCGCCCTTAATGCGCTGCATGATAGTGCCCCGCACGTTTTGCTCCTGTTGCTGCATCTCTTCCAGCTCATCCAGAATGCGCATACGCTTGGCCCGCTTGTGGGACAGGGCCACCACACCTTCCACGTCGTCCTTGTTGACCACAAACACGTCAACCTCATCCCCTTCCTGGACCTGCAGATTCCCTTCTCGGTCCCGGAACTCCTCCACAGGAAGCTGGCCCTCGGATTTGAAGTTGACGTCCACCAGGACATTGTCCCGGTCCACCTTGACCACCCTGCCGGTAATGATGCTGCCTTCCTCCAGCTCACCAAAGTCGGTGTTCAGGTAGTTTTCCAAGGCGGTTTCGAAATCTGTTTCCTCGACTGTGTCCAGACCCTTTTTTTGGGTCTCGACCTGTTCAAAATTATCCATGTTCTGCATTAAAGTTTTACCCCCTGCACAAATTTTATATCCAATAGCAGATTGCCAAGTGCTTGACAACCAGGCACAAAGGTAAAATCAAAATTCATGTCCAGTGAGCATCTCAGACCAAGGCCACCAAGTCGTAGTCCTTGCTTTCCACCACTTGGGCCTGGACCAGCTGTCCTGGCCGCAGGCTGTAGCCACTGACATAGGTGATGCCATCAGCCTCAGGTGCTTGGAACCAGGCTCGGCCCTGGTACAATGTGGGCCACTCCTGGTGTGGGGTGTCCACCATAATCTGCAGCTCCTGACCCACATGACGAGCAAGCCTGTTGCGGCTGATTTCCCTTTGTACCCTTAAAAGTTCATTTTTCCTGGTTTGTTTCTCTTCTTCTGGAATCTGGTCCGGCAGCTCAGCAGCCTGCACCCCGTGCTCAGGATAAAAGGTGAACACGCCCAGATGGTCGAAACCAGCCTCCTGGATGAAATCTTTAAGCCTGAGAAAATCTGCCTCGCTTTCCCCTGGAAAGCCAACAATCAGGCTGGTCCGCAAGCTTGCTTCTGGAAACACCCCTTTGATCAGCTCCAATATCTGCTTGGGATCTCTGGAAAAGGGCCTTCCCATTCGGCGCAAGAGATGGGGTTGCACATGCTGCAAGGGCAAATCGAAATAGGGCAGAACAGGAGGAGCCAAGGAGCGCAAAAAAAGGAGAAAATCGCGACTCAGGCCAGTGGGATAGAGATACAAAAGTCTCAACCAGCGCAGTCCTGGCAAAACAGCCAACCCTGAGAGGAGATCCCACAGGGCGAAATCCTCTCTCAGATCCCTGCCGTAAGCTGTAAGGTCCTGGGCTACAAGGCAGAGCTCACTGACACCTTGGCCCAGAATAAGCCCAGCCTCCTGCAGGATATCCCTTTGCGGCCTGGAAACCAGTGGCCCCCTGAGGCTGGGGATCAGACAGAAGCTGCATTTACGGTGGCAGCCCTCGCTGAGCTTGAGATAGGCATATCCCTGGGGAGTGCTCAGCACCCTGCCCAGCTCAGGCGCACAAACGTGATTCTCCAGGCCTGGTTCTCTGAGGCCCCGTTCCTGCATAAGCCCGCGCAGTTTATGCAGCCAATGCTCCTGCTCAAAAAGTCCCAACCAGAGATCCACCTCGGGCAACTCTTTTTCCAGCTCTGAGCCGTACCTGGCTGGCAGGCAGCCAGTGACCACCAATAGCGGCCTGGGATTTAAACCTTCCATATCCTGAAACAGGGACAGAATCTGCTGAACAGACTCCTCCACAGCCGATTGGATAAAGGCACAGGTATTGACCAAGACCACTTGGGCCTGCTGTACTGATTGTACTGGCTGATAGGCCTTGCCCAGGACAGCCAGCATTCGTTCCGTATCCACCCGATTCTTGGGGCAACCCAGACTCAAGGCATAGGTTTTCATGTCCTGTGTTGCTTTGCTCATTTTTAGGGTTAAGACTAGGTTTCCAGTCACATTATTTGTTGAAATCAAGGCCCAAAAAGTATATTGATTATCTGCAAAGAAAAGGATTTTAAACCCCAATGCCCGCTTGCGCAAGCCCGGGAAGTGTTTTTTTTGCATATATCTTGCTGAAAATTTTATAGTAAGGAGCAGGCATGCAGTCCAGCCCACAATTGGTTTTGGCAAGCAGAAATCAGGGCAAAATCCAGGAAATCAAAGAAATCCTGCAAAGTGTGCGGCCAAAAATTCAAGTCCTGGGCCTGGACAGCTTTCCTGAACTGGGCAGCATCCCAGAGCCTGGCAGCACCTTCCAGGAAAACGCTGTGCACAAAGCCAAAACAGTATGCCAGGCAACAGGACTCCTGAGTCTGGCTGACGATTCAGGTTTGGAAGTGGACGCCCTGCAAGGAGCCCCAGGTGTCTACTCAGCCAGATACAGCGGACCTCAGGCTAGGGATCAAGAAAACAACCAAAAGCTTTTGCAGGAGCTGGAATCAGTCCCCCTGCAACAAAGAAGCGCCAGGTTTGTTTGTGTCTTAGCCCTTTGCACCCCGGAAGGGGAGTATTTGCTGAGTCAGGGTATCTGGGAAGGCAGGATCACACTGCACCCCAGGGGAGCTCAAGGCTTTGGCTACGACCCCTTGTTTGAAGATCCCAAGCTAGGCAAGACTGCTGCAGAGCTTAAACCAGAGGAGAAGAACCGACTGAGTCACAGGGCCCTGGCCTTTAAAGATTTTTTGCAAAAATTTCCTGGTTTTTTACTAAGGCTGCAGCTTTCAAACAAAGTGTAAGCAGGTGTGCATCATGTTGCAGCTTTTGTTGTTGGGCTGCAAATCTTTGCACTCAAAACCCCCGGCCTCAAGCGGAGTGAGCCAAGGAGAGTATTATGTGCGGAATCATTGCCTACACCGGACACAGACCTGCTTTGCCCGTGATCCTGGATGGACTTAAGCGCCTGGAGTATCGGGGCTACGACTCTGCTGGTCTGGCCTTTGCAGAAGGGGGCAAGCTGCAGATCATAAAATCCCAGGGCAAGCTAAGCCAATTAGAGGATAAAATCAGCCAGTGCGCAGCCTTCCATGCCACATCTGCAGTGGGTCATACCAGATGGGCCACCCACGGGCTGCCCACTGAACAAAACGCCCACCCTCACCAGGATAATGCAGGAAAGCTGGCCCTCGTACACAACGGTATCATAGAAAACTATCAGGATCTGCGTGCCAGGCTGGAGGAACTGGGCTGCAGGTTCGACTCCCAGACGGACACCGAGGTATTGGTGCATCTGATCAGCCACAGCCTTGGTCAAAGCCGGGACATAGTCCAGGCCTTGGGCCAGGCCCTGGAACAGGTGCAAGGCTCTTACGCCCTGGCCTTGATTAATCTGGAAAATCCCAAGGAGATCTGGGCTGCCAGACATTCCAGTCCTTTAATCCTGGGTCTTGGTGTGGGAGAGAATTTTTTGGCTTCGGACATTCCCGCTTTTTTGCCCTACACCAGGGAGGTGGTTTTCCTCGAGGACCAGGAGCTGGTGCATATCACAGCAGATTCATGGCAGGTCCTCTCCAGTCACAATCTGGAGCCTGTACAGAAAAACCCCCAGCACATCTCCTGGGATATCCAGGCAGCCCAGAAGTCAGGCTACAGACACTTTATGCAAAAGGAGATCCATGAGCAGCCCCAGGTGATACAGGACTGTTTGGCAGGCAAAATGGACCAGGAGCTTTCCAAGGTTATTTTGCCAGAGCTGGAAGACCTGGACGTGCCCAGGAAAATCCATATAGTAGCCTGCGGAACCTCCTTCCATGCTGGGATGTGGGCAAAATACCTCCTGGAACGCTGGTCCAGGATTCCGGTACAGCTTGATTTGGCCTCTGAATTCAGATACAGGGAGCCTATCCTTGAACCAGGGGATCTGGGTCTGGTTATCAGCCAATCAGGTGAAACTGCAGACACTTTGGCCGGCCTTCGTCTGGCCCGGGAAAACAAGGTCCCTGTCTTGGGGATCTGCAATGTCCTAGGCTCATCTGTGGCCAGGGAATCAGATTCTGTGCTCTTCACCCAGGCCGGACCAGAGATCAGCGTGGCCTCCACTAAGGCCATGTGCAGCCAGATGGTAGTTTTGCTGCTTTTGACACTGTACTGGGCCCAAAAAAATGAAACCCTGCAGCAGGGCTTTATTCAAAACGCCCTGCAGGAGCTGCAGGCCCTGCCCAGGATCCTGGATGCGGAGCTGCCCGCTATGCAGAAAAAGGCCAGGGAGCTTTCCACCAAATACAGCAAGGCCCGGAGCTTCTTCTTCCTGGGCCGGGGCCTCAACTACCCCTTGGCCTTAGAAGGGGCTTTGAAACTCAAAGAGATTTCCTATATACATGCAGAAGGCTATGCTGCAGGGGAAATGAAGCACGGTCCAATTGCCCTGATAGATCATGATTTCCCTACTTTTGCCCTGGCCAGTGAAGATGAGCTTCTGGCCAAACTGATTTCCAATCTCGAGGAGGTCCGGGCCAGGGGAGGACCAGTGATCTGCCTGACCAATCCTGATGTTCAGTTCAGACTGGGGGAAAGATGGGAGCTGCCCAAGATTTGGGGCCCATTGAACAGCTTTTTGGTTCTGCCTGCCCTGCAGCTTTTTGCGTATGAGATGGCGGTCTTCCTGGGCAAGGATGTAGATCAACCCAGGAATCTGGCCAAAAGCGTTACCGTGGAATAGAGCCATAACTATGCTAAAGAAATACAGCCTGTTACTCTTTTGCTGCCTGGCTTTTTTTTTGCTGCAGCTCGGAGCGAACCAGTGCCTGGCAGGCCCCGCCCAGGACTTTCAAAAGGGCTGGAGAGAATTCCATGAGCTAGTAGATTCAGAGGAAAAAGCCAAGTATCGCTCCCATTGGATGCAGCTCAAGGAGAGATTCCAGGCTGCCTACCAAACCAGCCCCCAGGGCTCCTACGCCCCTAAATCCCTTTACTACCTGGGCCGAACTTACCAGGAGCTGGGCAAGCGCTCCTTTTTGAACAAGGATTTCCAAAAGGCCCTCAAGTACTTTGAACAGATGGTGCACGAGTTTCCCTCCCACAGCTGGGCCGACGATGCCAAGCTCTACCAGGCCAAGATACAGCTGGAAAACCTGAAAAATCCAGAGCAGGCATATCTGGAGCTCCTCCATATAGAACATAACTACCCCCATGGCGATATGCTGCCCAAAGCCAAGGAGATGCTCAAAGAGCTGGACAAGGAGTTTATGCAACAAGTGGGCATTTCCCCTGAGGAGCACCAAAAAAAGCTGCAGGAAAAGCAGTCTTCAAAATCAGATCAAGGCTCAAAAGCTTCCCAAAAAAAAGCTTCACTGCAAGATATCAGGCACTGGAGCAGTGACGAATATACCAGAGTGGTCCTGGATCTGGCCCAAGCAGCAGAATTCGAGCATTTCCTGCTTAAGCCCAATCAGGAGCTGAACAAGCCGCACAGGCTGGTAGTGGATTTCAAAAATGTGGCCCTGAGCCAAAAGGTGGAAAAGGAGCTGACTATCCAGGACGGGGTAGTGCAGCGGGTGCGCAGCGCTAAGCACAAAAACGGAATTTCCAGGGTGGTCCTGGATATTGAGAACCTTGAAGACTACCGGGTCTTTTCCCTGCAGAATCCTTTCAGAGTGGTTCTTGATCTGCATGACTCAACTCAAGGAAAAGAACAAAAAACATTGGCCCGGACTATGGAGGTCCCCCAAGGCTTTAGCCTGGATGCACAGAGCAAGGCCATGACTGAGAGCCTGGTGGAACAGTTGGGGTTAGGCATCCAGACTGTGATGATAGATGCCGGGCATGGGGGCAAGGATCCAGGAGCAGTGGCCGCAGGAATGCTAGAAAAGGATATCACCCTTCGCTTTGCCAAGATCCTGGGCGAAATCCTGGAAGAAAGGGGCTTTGAGGTCAAATTCACCAGAGAAACCGATACATTTTTGCCCCTGGAGGAACGTACAGCCCTGGCCAACTCCAAAAAAGCAGATCTTTTCCTTTCAGTGCATGCAAATGCCCATAAAAACAGCAAAGTGAGCGGATTTGAGGTGTACTATCTGAACCTGGCCCAAAACGAGGACTCGGTGCGGGTAGCAGCCAGGGAAAACGCGGTTTCCGAAAATAAGATCAGCGATCTGCAGATGATTCTCACCGATCTAATGCTCAACTCCAAGATCAAGGAATCCAAAAACTTGGCGAATGTGGTTTTGTCTTCATCCATGGACTACGGCAAGCAGTTCTACAGCCTCAATGATAACGGGGTGCGCAGGGCCCCATTTTATGTTCTCATGGGCGCTAAGATGCCTGCAGTGCTCCTAGAGCTTGGCTACCTGACCAACCCCAGGGATCGCAAGAACCTGCAGTCCTATGCCTACCTCAAAAGGCTGGCCTGGGGCATGGCCAATGGCATCGAGAAGTACAAGAAAAATATCCAGGAATACGCCAGTCAGGATAACTAAGTGCTCTCAAAGGCCCTGCTGGAGTTCCTATTTCTTGAACAGCAGATACAAGGCCAAAGCCAGGAGCACAAAAGCAAATATCCTCTTGAACCCAGCAGTTGAGACCTGCTCTAAGAGCCTGGCCCCGATCTGAGCCCCTACAACTCCCCCAAGGCCCAGGGCCAGTCCAGCCCTGTAGTCGATATTGGCCAGCTTGTTGTGGGCCACAAGCGCAGAGATGGCAATGACGAGAATAGCTGCGAAAGAGGTGCCTACGGACTTTTGAGCACTGTAGCCCAAAAACAGCAATACAGGCACCATGATAAAGCCCCCTCCCAGTCCGGTGAAGGAGGCCGCCAGACCCACTGCTACACCAAGCAGAGTTAATACGAATAATTGAGACATGTAATTTTCCTCATGAAAACAGGCTTCAAGGACCAGTCATGAAATTGTGATAGCCATGCAGCAAACCTTGCCAGCAAGCTAACTCCCTGCTAATATGTTTGGCAAGTATTCAATCTTTGTATTTATTCACCATCTACTATGCTCGGATAAGTATTACCGAGAAAGAAACCAAGGTCCGGGGGGTCGGTCCACAGGCTTCCGGCATCAACTTTTGTTAATTTTTCGTTTTCAAGGTTCGAATAGGCCTGCAAAAGTAGGTGCCGGATCTGAGCGATTTAGAATGCGTTAAGCAAAACTGTGCACACTATTTCAACCTCAAAATCCACCATGATCCTCTGGAAATTCAAGAGGTCCAATATCAAACTTTTGCTTTACGCATTCTTAGGAGGGAGTTTTTTGAGTCCTGTGGACCGAACCCCCGGACGTAGTGAATAGTTACCAATCTGTTACAATAATCCCAGGTGATTTGCTATGCATGGCCCAAACGAGCTTCTTGTACAACAAGCAGCGGATCTATGGAGAAAATCCAAATACCAAGTGGCCTTTACTGGAGCAGGAATCTCTGTTCCCAGCGGTATACCAGACTTCCGCAGTCCAGGAGGCATTTGGTCCAAATATGATCCCATGCAGGTGGCTACCGCCCAGGCCCTGGTCAAGAATCCCAGGGGAGTCTGGGAATTTATGCTGGACACACTCCAGATGCTGGACAGCTCAGATCCCAACCCAGCCCATCTAGCCCTAGCTGATATGGAAAAAAATGGCTGGCTGCAGGGAGTGATAACCCAGAATATTGACAACCTGCATCAAAGGGCTGGATCTGCTACTGTGGTGGAATACCACGGAAATTTCCAGCGCTTTTACTGTGCAAGGTGCAATGTTCAGATCTCCCTTGAGGAAATAAGAAAGCTGGCTCAAGAGCAAATTCCTGTCATCTGCGGCTCTTGCCAAGGTTTCATCAGGCCTGATGTGGTCTTTTTCGGAGAACCTATCCCCCAAGAAGCCCAGGCCTTGAGTGTCAAACTGATGAGACGCACAGATCTTTTGATTATTGCAGGCACCTCAGGTGAAGTAGCTCCTGCAAATATGCTGCCTAGGGAGGTCAAGATGCAAGGAGGGTGGATCATCGAAATCAATCTAGGCCAAACCCATTACCAGGATATCAGCGATATCAAGATTGATGCCCCGGTGCAAGATGTCTTGCCTCATCTTGCGGAACTAGTCCGAAGTACAGGCTAGGGGACGAGACCCTCATAATATCCATATATATACCTTCTCCTCAGTAGCAGTGCCTTAAGCGCGGTTTGCTCCTACTGAGGGGAACGTGCACAAGGTCAAAAACTGTTTCCCTTGTGTTGATCCTTTGCTTCTTAAGTATACTATTCTACTGCCATGCATATCCCACAAGGTCACAAGCTAGACACCCCATGATGCACGGAAAATCTCAAGAAGAGTCTCTCCAGCAAAGTAGGCCTATGGGTACTGAGTACTTCCGGGACAAAATACAAGAATTGTTGCCTTGCAAGCACGAAGGTCCCCCTTCGAACAATTGGTTAAACACCTTAGTCTTTGAGTTAGACAAAGACTCCGGATCCCTTAGCATTTATTTTCCCCATCTCTTTCTAGCGCAATGGTTTGAGCAAAATTTAAAATTCAGGCTTAAGACCAATATTGCACATGATTTTGATTATATACAAGAAATACATTGCAAAACACATTCCTCTAGCAATCCATTCAATATCTTTTCCAACTTCAAAACTGATGATAACTATAGTTTCGAAAATTATATTTATAATGATAATAATTATTTAGCATATAATTCTGCTTATGAATTGGCTTACAGCAACAATATTAAATCTAATCCTTTTTTATTGATTGGCAAAACAGGGGTAGGCAAAACACATCTTCTTAAAGCCATAGCTAATGCCATAGCGAACAAAAGAAAGCAAAAAATACTTTTTACTAATGTGCAGGAAATAAATAATAAAATAAAAAATAATTTTCATTCTAAAAAATATATAACACAATATGTATCTGAATTTGATTTTTTACTCATTGATGATATTGAATATCTTGATTACTATACCTATCTGCAACCTGAGCTTATCTCCATATTTGATCATTTCTTTGAGCAAAAAAAACAAATGGTTTTCGCCTGTACAGGCAGAATAAGCTCTAAAGAATTCTTTCTTGCCAAACTCCAATCCAGACTGGCTTCTGGTCTGCTCATACCAGTCCACCCCCCTGACCTGGAAAGCCGGATGCAGTATCTCCAAGTGCAAGCTCAGGAAAAGCAGCTGAATCTGGGCCAGGAACAACTTCTGTACCTGGCTATGCGCTATCTGAATTTCAAAAGCCTGTATCGGATAATCATTCACCTGCTCAGCCAAACCAGCTTACACGGCTTGGATCCGGGTTCTCTGGACATGGAGGAGTTTCGAAAAGCCCTTCCTGATGATATGCAAACCACTGACATCGAACTTAACAATCAGAAGATCATAGCTTTGGTTGCAGAATATTTCCAGATAAGCACGGAGCAGATACTCTCAGGACAACAGGACAAAAATACTGTCCTGGCCAGACAAATAGCTATGTATCTTTGCCGTAGCCTCCTTCAGCAGACCTACACTCAAATCGGCCAGGTCCTAGGGGGTAAGGACCACAGCACAGTTTTGTACTCCTGTCAAAAAATCAAGAAATTACAAAAGGATAATAAAAATATAAAAAATTTGTTAAAAACCTTGGAGCAAAAATGTCAAAAGCATTTTATTCAGCGCTAGGTACTGATTGTGAGTATGTTTTGTAGAGAGAATGTATAAAGAATTTTATTGATTTTTATTAGTAATTCTAATAAAATATTTATTTTTTGCACTTAAGAAATTCACTTATTATATTCATAAAGGATAAGAAATGAAATTAAAATTAGATAAGAACAATGTAGTAGATGGCCTGCAAAAAGCGGCTGCAATTATTCCTGCTAAAACTGGAGCTGCCTATTTACGCACCATTTGGCTGCAAACCCAGGAAGACAGCTTGAAGCTTATGTCTACTGACTCTAAGCTTGAATTTTCAGGTACCTACCCTGCCCGGGTGGATGAATCAGGACTGATCGGTGTCCAGGGCAGGCATTTCTTTGATCTCTTCCGCAAGCTCCCTCTAGGAGAAATAAGCCTCAGGACTGACACAGACACAGAGAGCCTGCTTTTGGAACAAGGCAGACGTAAATACAGGATCCCTACCTATGATCCCACCTGGTTTCAAAGCTTCAGGGAATTTCCAGAGCAAAATGCGGTTATCTGGTCCGGGGATTATCTTCGGGAGCTTATCGATAGAATAATATTTTGTGTTTCTGACGACAATTCAGAAAAAATGCACAATATGAAATTCACTCCCATGCAAGAAAGTCAAGAAATAGAGGTCTGTGGGTTAAATGGGCACCAATTTGCCATGCAAAAATTTTCGAATCAGGACATCTTTGATCTCCTAGGTGAAAATGGCATAATGATAGCCAAAAACTATTTACTGGAATTAAAAAAATGGCTGGATATGGAAGAAATTTTCTTTACTAGAGATGAAAAAAGAATTTTTTTTACAAATAAGTATAAAAATGAAGTTGTTAGTTTACCTATTAATCATGAACCTTTTCCTGATTATGAAATGTTCTTCACCTATTTTCAAAATGAAACCTCTAAGATGGCTATTAGTAAAGAGGAGTTGCTTTCAGCTCTTGACAGAATATCTATATTTAACACAGATACCCAGAGATGTTGTTATTTTGTATTTGATGAAAGCGAACTCATAATATATAGTCAAGGTCAAGAAACAGGAGAGGCTACGGAATCCTTACCCATCAGCTATCAAGGAAATATTGAGAAAATTCTGTTTCCTACTAAAAATTTGATAGAAGTTTTAAATCATTTTTATTCCCAGGATGTTAGATTTGAAATGACCCAGACCAATGGCCCCTGCAGGATCACCGGGGAAAACGATAAGAATTACATGGTGATTATCATGCCGGTGGAGATAGAGGAAGAAACCTATTATACTGATGAAGAAGTCGAATAATTATGCAATCGAATACCTATAATGCAGAAAGCATTACTGTCTTGGAAGGCCTGCATGCTGTACGCAAAAGGCCTGCCATGTATATCGGCAGTACAGATATCCAAGGAGTGCACCACTTAGTCTATGAGGTGGTGGACAATTGTATTGATGAAGCCATGGCGGGCTATTGCGACCGGATCCAGGTACATATCCATTTGGATAACAGCTTGACCATATCCGACAATGGACGTGGCATACCTGTGGACATGCATCCCAAAGAGAATCGGCCTGCAGTGGAAGTAGTTTTGACTGTGCTCCACGCCGGGGGCAAATTCGATAACCAGAGCTATAAAGTATCTGGAGGCCTGCACGGGGTGGGTATTTCTGTAGTCAATGCTTTGTCCGAATCCCTGGAAGTGACTATCAGGAGGGAAGGCAAAAAGTACTTCCAGACTTACCAAAAGGGAGTTCCTGTAAGCGGCCTGCAGGAATTAGGTGCTACAGACAAAAAAGGAACCACCATACACTTTCGTCCGGACGAGGAAATCTTTGAGGATCTGGTCCTCAACTACCAGATTTTGAGCAAACGCTTTGAGGAGCTCGCCTATCTCAACAGCGGGCTGGAGATCCAGCTTCGGGACGATCGGACACAACAAGAAGAGGTCTTCAGGTCAGACGGGGGAATTATATCCTTTGTGCAGCATGTTAATGAATCAGAATCCCCGATACACAATATTATCTACAGCAAAGGGGAGGTGGACAACAATATTATCGAATTCGCAATGCAGTATCACTCCAGCTTCAAAAGCAATATCTACTCCTTTGCCAATAATATCCGCACCAAAGAGGGAGGTACACATCTCTCTGGCTTTAAGAACGCCCTGACCAGGAATCTCAACACGTATATCCAGAGCTCCGAGCTGCCTAAGAAGCTCCAGCAGAAGATTTCCGGGGATGATGTCTTAGAAGGCCTAAGTGCTGTGGTCAGTGTCAAGCTGCCTGACCCCCAGTTTGAGGGCCAAACCAAGACCAAGCTGGGCAATAGCGAGATTGCTGCCCATGTGAGCAATGTGGTTGGAGAGAAGCTGTACACCTATCTGCACGAAAACCCCAAAGAGGCCAAAGATATCGTAGAGAGGGTGGTGGATACTGCTCGGGCCAGGGAAGCTGCACGGAAGGCCAAGGATCTGGTCCGCAGGAAGAGTGCCCTTTCTGACTCCTCCTTGCCTGGCAAGCTTGCTGATTGCCAGAGCAAGGATCCCAGGCAGAGTGAGCTGTTCATCGTGGAGGGAGATTCAGCCGGAGGCTCTGCCAAGCAGGGCAGGGATCCCAAATGTCAGGCCATTTTACCCCTCAGGGGCAAGATTTTGAATGTAGAAAAAACCAGGCTGGATAAGATGCTTGAAAATAAGGAGATACAGCATCTGATCACCGCCATGGGCGCAGGCCTGAGCAACAATGGTCTGGATCTGGAGAAGCTTCGCTATCATAAGATCATCATCATGACTGACGCAGATGTGGATGGGGCTCATATCAGGACGCTGCTGTTGACCTTTTTCTACAGGCAGTTTTACGAATTGATTCAGGGGGGCTACCTGTACATCGCTCAGCCCCCGCTGTACAGGGTACACAAGTCCAAGTTCGAGAAGTTTATTGCTGATGAACCAGAGCTTAAGGAATTCCTGCTCCAAAGGATCAGCCATGAGCTTAAAGTTCGCACCCCGGATGGGGCTGAATACCAGGGACGCGATCTGGTAGGGCTTTTGCAGCAGATCAGCAGACTGCAGGATAAACTCAGGGAAGCCATGAACATTGGATTGCAGGAAGAGCTTTTGCTGGCCATAGTCCAATACTCTGGACAGCTGACCCCGAATATTTTCAGCGCCCTGGAGGAAGAGCAGGAGCTTTTCAATGATTTTAACTCCTATATCCAAGCTCAGGGGTTTAATCTGCGTATTAGTCAAGCGGAGATGGAAGATGATGTGACTAGATATTTTGTGCACTTTGTGGACAAAAATAACCGCCAGGTCAGGCTGGGGGTAGAGTTCTTCAACTCCAAGCTTTATAAGCATTCCAGGGAGATCGTACAGCAGTTGCAGGAGATCAGCCCGAATTTCAACTTCACGGTTATCCACAAGGACAATAGCCAGAAAGAGATAACCTCGGTATTCGAGCTTTTGTCCCATGTGCTTTCTGAAGCGGACAAGGGGATCAGCATCCAGCGCTACAAAGGCCTGGGAGAAATGAATCCTGAGCAACTCTGGTCCACCACCATGAACAAGGAAAACCGAAATTTGCTCCAGGTGAGGGTAGAGGAGGCTGAAGAAGCGGATGACCTGTTCAGAAAACTGATGGGCGAGAATGTGGAGCCTCGGCGAGAGTTTATAGAGAAAAACGCCTTGGCTGTGGAGGAGTTGGATATTTAGCCAGGGGTTGAGCCTGGCACATACTTTACACCGGTAGCCTTTTAGAGGCTCCTTTGAAAAAAAGAGCGGATAAGATCAGATGAATCTTACGGCTTTGGAAAACAAGGAAGATGACAGTGGATAAGACAGTCAGTATAGAAGAAGAGATCAAAAAATCCTATCTGGAATACTCCTTAAGTGTGATTATAGGCAGGGCTATTCCAGATGTGCGCGATGGTCTTAAGCCTGTGCACAGAAGGATTTTGTATGCCATGCAAGAGCTGGGCAACTATTACAACCGGCCCTACAAGAAATCTGCTCGTATTGTGGGCGATGTCATAGGTAAATACCATCCCCATGGGGATGCAGCTGTTTACGATGCCCTGGTACGGATGGCTCAGGATTTTAATATGCGCCAGCCCCTGGTGGACGGCCAGGGGAATTTCGGGTCAATTGATGGGGACGCTCCTGCAGCCATGCGATATACAGAAAGCCGCATGTCCAAGCTGGCAGGGGAATTTTTGGCAGATATAGAAAAAGAGACTGTCAATTTCCGAATCAACTACGACAATACCCTGTATGAACCAGAAGTATTGCCGGCCAAGGTACCAAATCTGTTGGTCAATGGGGCCTCAGGCATAGCTGTGGGCATGGCCACCAATATACCTCCCCACAATCTAGGGGAAGCGGTGGATGCCCTGCTTTTGCTGCTGGACAAAGAAGAAGCCAGCACAGCAGAGCTCATGCAGTGCATAAAAGGCCCGGATTTTCCCACTGCAGCCTATATGTACGGAAGCAGAGGGCTTAAGGAGGCCTATGAGACTGGCAAAGGCAGCGTGAGGATCAGGGCCAGAATAGAGGTGGAGCAAAGGAGCAGGAATCAGGAGTCCCTGGTAATAAAAGAGATTCCCTATGCCCTGAACAAGGCCAACTTGCTGCAGAAGATCGCAGCCTTGATCAATGAGCGCAAGATTGAGGGCATAAGTGATCTTCGGGATGAATCTGATAGAAATGGAATCAGGGTGGTCATAGACTTAAAGAAGGGCGCTCTGGCAGAGATAGTGATCAACAAGCTCTACAAGTATACCGCACTGGAGAGCTCATTTGGTATCAATTTCTTGGCTGTTGTGCACAATAGGCCCAAGCTCCTCAATCTTAAAGAATACCTGGAGCTGTTCATAGAGCACAGAAAGGAAGTGGTGCTCAGAAGGTCCAGATTTGATTTGCGCAAAGCTGAGCAAAGGGCGCACATCCTAGAGGGACTGCGCATCGCTTTGGATAATATTGATGAAGTTGTGCGGCTGATCAGAGCTTCCAGTACTCCTGAGGAAGCTAAGCAGGGTCTGATGCAGAGGTTCGGGCTCTCAGAGACCCAAAGCCAGGCTATACTGGACATGCGCTTGCAACGGCTAACCAATATGGAGCGCTCTAAGATCCAGGAGGAGTATCAAGAGATCCTGAAGAAGATAGAGTATTTAAAGAGTGTCATCCAGAATCCCGAGATCCTGGTCCAGGTGATCCGCTCTGAATTGGAGGAGCTGAAAAATAAGTATGCCAGCCCGAGGCTCACCGAAATCCTGCCCCAGGACCCGAACCAGATAGATGTCCAGGATCTGATTCCGGACGAAGAAGTAGTGATCACTCTCTCCAGAAAGGGCTATATTAAAAGGACACCTCTGACCAGCTACCAGCAGCAAAGACGGGGGGGGAAGGGACTTTCCGGGGCAAATTTGACCAACTCAGATCTGGTCCAGGCCTTGATAACCGCGACCAACCATCAGGTACTGTTTTTGTTCACCAATCTGGGCAGGATGCTGAATCTTAAGGTCTACCAGATTCCGGAATGCAGCAGAAAGGCCAAAGGGACCCACATCTCTAATCTGCTGGAGCTGCAAAAGGGCGAATATGTAGCTACTGTATTAGGCCAAAAGAACATAGCCTGGGACAAATACTTTCTGTTCATCAGCAAGCAGGGCATGGTCAAAAGGTCTGAAATAAGCCTGTACAGGAATCTACGTTCCAACGGGCTCAACGCGGTATGTCTCAAGACCGGAGATGAGCTGATAGAAGTCAAGGAAGTGGATAACCGCTCCCAGATTATTCTCTGTACCAAGCAGGGCTTGGCCATCTGTTTTTCCTGTCAGGATGTACGGCCTGTGGGCAGGATAGCCGCAGGGGTAAAAGGTATTGCCCTGCGCCAGGGGGATGAAGTGGCTTCAGGGGTAATCGTGCCTGAAGAAAACGTGGATCAGGGGCATTTGTTGACAGTAACCCAGTTTGGTTACGGCAAGAGGACTCCGTTGAAGCAGTATCGGCTGCAGACCAGGGGGGGCAAGGGCATCATCAATATGAAACCCTCTGCTAAGACTGGGTCAGTATTAGGCGCTATGCTGGTCTACGATCAGGATGAACTAATTATTCTCACCTCGGAGAACAAGATGATTCGCTTCAGGGTCAGCGATATACGCATCTGCAGCCGATCAGCCCAGGGAGTCAAACTGGTGAATATGGAAAACGGCTGCGAAGTAGTCTGCTTTGACCGGATTATCCCTGAAGGGTCCATAGATCACTAGAACAGAAATTCTACCTGCTCTTCGTCTGATTTGCGGGACATGACCTCGCCAATGACCCAGGCCTTTTCCTTCAGGCCCTTGAGGCGGATTAAGATATCCTCATAATCCTGCTGGCTTACTATGAGCACCATACCAATGCCGCAATTAAATATCTGCAGCATTTCCTCCCAGCTCAAGTCTGCGCCTTGCTGTAACCACTGCAGTAAAGGGGTTTTGGGCCAAGAGGAAAATTCCAGCTGGGCCTTGACTCCCTTAGGCAGAACCCGGGGCAGGTTGTCATAGAAGCCGCCCCCTGTAATGTGCACCATACCCTTGATTTCAAAATCCCGAATCAGATTCAGCACAGTGCGCACATAAATCCTGGTGGGTTCCAACAGCAGCCTGCCCAACTCTTGCTTGGTTCCGGGCAGGATATCTGTGAGCTGAATATCCTGCTCAGCCAGCAGCTTGTGCACTAGGGAGTAGCCGTTGGAGTGCAGGCCTGAAGAGGCCAGGCCAATAATCTTGTTTCCCACACCGATGCTGGAGCCATCTACAATCTTAGCGTCATCCACAAGACCCACACAAAAGCCCGAGATATCGTACTCCCCCTGGGAATAGAAACCGGGCATTTCCGCGGTCTCACCTCCTAACAGGGCACACTTGGCCTGCTTGCAGCCCTGGGTAATACCGCTTACGATTTGTTCAGCCTGCTCCACCTCCAGCTGGCCGCAGGCCAGATAATCCAGGAAAAAGAGGGGTTGGGCCCCATGCACCACAATATCGTTCACATTCATAGCTACCAGATCAATACCTATGGTGTCATGCTGGTTCATGGCAAAGGCCAGTTTAAGCTTCGTGCCCACTCCATCTGTGGAAGACACCAGAACTGGATGCTTCATATGTTGCACATCCAGTTTGAACATTCCGGCAAATAGCCCTATATCGGTAATGACCCCTTTAGTATGGGTGCTGGCTGCCAGGGATTTTATTCGCTGTACCAATGTGTTAGCAGCCTGCAGATTGACTCCGGCATCCTTATAGGCCGAACTTCGATCCTGCATGTGTTTCTCCTTAAGCCCCACTTACGAGTTTCGCTGACTGGGAAGTTTGTGATGGAATTCAAGCGCCCTCTAAGGACTGATTCCCAACTGAAATAGAGATTACAAAGAGTATAAATTTTTGAACCACCAATTTCAAGCAAAAAATTAAATCAGGCAGGAAGAATATTGACTGCAACCCGACCCGGACTTATTTTCATTTATGCCTTACATTATAAGCAAATAGGAATACATACAGGTCAAGTTATGCATAGCGCGAGATTATGGCAAAAGGTCAAGGAAAATCAAATTCAGTGCAGACTATGCAACCATTTTTGCCTGCTGGAGCCTGGAGATTATGGAAAATGCGGGGTCAGAGTATATCAGAACCAGGAGCTGCAGACCCTGGTCTATGATCAGGTGGCTGCCATCAATCTTGATCCCATTGAAAAAAAGCCTTTGTTCCATTTCTATCCAGGCAGCCTCAGTCTCTCCATAGGCACGATGGGCTGCAATCTGGCCTGCGATTTTTGTCAGAACAGCAGCCTGTCCCAGGGGCCCAAGCAGACTGGTCGGATCTACGGAGAGCATGCCAAGCCCGAGGACTTGGTCCAGGCTGCAAAGCACCACCAGGCCAAGAGCATCTCCTATACCTATTCCGAACCTACTATATTCTTTGAGTTGCTGCAGGATACTGCTCTCTTGGCCCGGGAAGAAGGTTTCAAAAATGTCTTGGTCAGCAACGGCTTTATGAGCCAGCAGGCCCTGCAGCAGCTAGATGGCTTAGTGGATGCCATAAATGTGGATCTCAAAGCCTTTCATGAGGATTTCTATAAGAACTACTGCCAGGCAAAATTAAAACCTGTGCTGCAAAACCTGAAAACCATCAAGGACATGGGTTGGTGGCTGGAGGTAACTACTTTAATTATCCCTGGACTGAACGATACCAGACAGGAACTCCAGGAACTGAGCAGTTTCATAGCCTCAGAGCTGGGCCGGGACGTGCCCTGGCACATATCCCGCTTCCATCCTGCGTACAAGATGCAGGACCGTGATGGCACCCCCCTGGAGACCCTGGAACAGGCCTATGAGATAGGCAAGAAAAATGGGTTGAACTACGTCTATTTGGGCAATGTGCCCCTGCATAAGTCAGAGAGTACCTATTGTCCTGGTTGCGGGGAGGTGGTTATCCAGCGCAGTGGATTCAGCCTGCGCAGTAAAAATTTGAAAAATGGCAGATGCGCCAGCTGCCAGGCAGAAATCGCGGGTAGAGGCCTGGATGAAAGCTAAGGCTTTTTCCTTGTCAAAAGTCCAAAAATAGAATAGTATACAACTTTTCGGGAAGTGGCGCAGTCTGGTAGCGCACCTGCCTTGGGAGCAGGGGGCCGCTGGTTCAAATCCAGTCTTCCCGACCATTTGGAGAAAAAGGGCTAAGCTGGAAAGCTTAGCCCTTTTTTTGATAACCACAACACAGTGTCGTGTGTGTATAAAGTCCTGGGGCCTCAAGAAACCTTCCAAAGGTCTAGGAACCTCTCTGCACCGGGGTTTTGAACCCCGGTGGCTTTATAGCAAGCACTGAGGATGTGAGTTGATCGAGAATGGCTTCGGCGGTATTGCCGATGATAAGTCCAGATATGCCTGTCCTGGCGATGGTGCCCATGACCACAAGATCAGCTCCCAGCTTCGCCGCTGTAGGCGGGATTACTTTTTCAGCCGGTCCCTTGGGCAAATGAAAACTCAGAGACAGCTTATCATAAGCATCACTACCGATCCATTGGGGAAGCTCCTCGGCGAGCCTGTAGAGCACTTTCCTGTGCCGATCAAGGTCCTTTTCCAGGTATTCTGCTACAGCCTCAGAGGACACGTCTGCCCGTAACTGCAGCAGGCTTTCCCCCAAAGCCTCCCAAGCGTGCACCAGGTGTAAAGTGGCGGATTCAAACAGTGCAAGGGAGGCGGCATATTCAAGGATTTCCCGGTTCAGGCTGTGCTCTTGGGAAGAAGGATGCCTGGGGTCGAAATCTACAGCAGCCATGATGTGTTTCCAGGAAAATTCCTCTGAGGGGTTTATTATCCAGACCGGGCATGGACATTTGCGCAGAAGATGCAGATCGTCACTGCCGAACAGCCTTTGGGTCCAATCCGGATTTTCAGCAGGTTTGATGACCAGGTCATAGCCATCCTTTAATACTGTACGAATCACTTCCAGGAAAGTTTTTCCAACCAATACTTCGGTCCGTATGCTTAGGTCCTGCGTGTAAGGCTCAAACATGGACTTAAGGGCAGAATGGCGCTCAGAGATAATGGCCTCCTGCAGATAAAAGGAGGTTTGCTTTCCATCTAGAGATTCGGCAACAGCCCAAATTGTCCGCTCTGGAATAACATCCACCGCGGTCAGCTCGGCTTTGTAAATTTTTGCTAGTGCAGCTGCGCGTGCAGCCATGGAATCACGCTCTGCAGCTGATGTGTTGACATAGAGTATTTTTTTGAAATATTTCATGATGTCTAAAGAGGAGCCTGGTTTTGCAATTCTGTGATGACGCCGGATTTACCGATAACAATCAGGCAATCTCCGGCCTGCAGCCGTTCCCTTGGATTCACTGTGGTGATCTGTTTTTCGTCTCTGCGTATGCCGACCAGGGTTACCCCGAATTTTTGCCGAAACTGAAGATCTGCCACTGACTTTCCTGAAAGTGCTGAATGCTCTGATATCTTGATTTCCGCGATTTCAAAGTGGTCGGAACTTTCAGTGTCTTTTCCCATCTCAAGCTGATTCAACGTATTTTCAGCCTGATTTAAGCCCTGGGGATCTCCCATGAGCAGCAGGCGGTCCCCCGGAAAAAGCCTGAAGTCAGGTGTCGGCTCGTAATGGACGCTTCCCCCGCGGCTGACGGCCAGAATGGATGTTCCGCATTCAGATAACGGAAGATCTTTGATAGTCTTGCCTGCTGCAGATGCGTCCGAATGAATACGAAGCTCCATAAACGAGATAGGCCAGTCAATGTTTTTGGGGACAAACTCCATGGAATATGTCAGGGCATCAGCTGCCTGTTCGGTTGCGTCTTGAAAGGGACGAAATACCAGGTGAGCACCTGCAGCTTTGTACTCGGCAGCTTCCTGCTCATTCGTTGCGGTTAAAGCAACCTTGCCGGCAAAGCCGGTTCGCCTGAGATTCTGGATAAGCGCAAGGTTCATCTCTCTGGAACGAACCGTGCTGATGACCCATCTGGCCCTGTTCAGGGGCAGATGCTCGTGCATATCTGGGTCTGCCATATCCCCGTAAACCACAGGCACGCCTTTTTTGCGCCATTTATCAAGGACCCCGGGATCAAAGTCCACGCCCAGGATGGCTTTGCCCCGCCGCAAAAGGTAGTCCGCCAGCCCACTGCCAAAATTGCCCAGGCCTACCAGGATCATATCCATAGATTCTTCCTCCCGGCGTGTGTCTATGGACATTTCCCGATATGGATTGCGCTTTTCAAAAATTTTGAGGGCACCGGACAGCACATTGTAAAGGGGGTATGAATAAAGGATCATGTAAGTGGACAAAAAAATCGTAATGACCCCGACCAGGGTGATCAATCCCACGGTGGCCTCTGTAATGTGACCGATACTCAAGCCCAGCGCTGCCACAATAAGCGAAAATTCGCTGATCTGAGCCACTGTGAGCCCGGCCAGAAAACCAGTGCGCCTGCGGTACCCCATGGCCCCCATAATGATCAGCACTATTAAAGGATTCCCAACCAGCACGAATATTGAAAAAACAAGCGAGGAGCCCAGCTGCGCCCCTACCATGGACAGATCCAGGCGCGCCCCGAGGTCTATGAAAAAAAACAGCAGCAGAAAATCCCTGAGACTGGTCAGCCGGGCTCCGATGGTATCCCGGTAGCTCGTGGATGCCAGAGAGATTCCAGCCAAAAACGCGCCGACCTCCTTGCTGAAGCCTAGAAGCTCACTGCCTGCGCTGAAAAGAATCGCCCATGCGATCGCGAAAAGCGTGAGCAGCTCCAGCGAATGTGCAAGTTTCCCCACCAGGTACGGGATTATATATTTCATCAGCAGGGCCACTGCACCCAACATTCCCAGGCCCTTTGCGCCTATCGCCAGAATCGCCAAAATTCTGCTCCCCTCCCCCTCAACTGATGCCCCCAGAGTTGTCAGGCCGACCAAGGCCAAAATGGCTGCAATGTCCTGGACGATCAGAAATCCTATGGCTATTTGCCCGTGCAGGGAGTCAATTTCTTTTTTGTCAGACAGGAGCTTGACGATAATAATCGTGCTGGAAAAGGTAAGCGCCACTGCCACATAGGCTGCACTAAGAGGCTCCATGCCCATGGCTGTGGCCAAAACAAACCCTATGAGCGAGGTGAAAATGATCTGGCCCAACCCGGTTGCAGCGGCAACAGGACCTATGGTGCGGATCAGGTTCAAATCAAGTTTGAGGCCTACAATAAATAACAGGACTGCGATACCGATCTGGGCCAGAAGCTCAATATGCTCATGACTCTGGATGATGCCCAGAAAGGAGGGACCGGCCAGAATGCCGGTGGCAAGAAACATAATGATCAAGGGCTGTCGCAGTTTCTGGCCGATCATTCCGATCACGGTCGCCAGCCCGAGTATCGCAGCTATTTCTAGGAATGTATTCATCTCGTATTTATTCACCATCTCCTAGGCTCGGATAAGTATTACCGAGAAAGAAACCAAGGTCCGGGGGTTCGGCCCACAGGCTTAAAATGTCTGAGCGATTTAGAATGCGTTCAGCAAAACTGTGCATGCTTTTTCAACCTCAAAGTCCACCATAATCCTCTG
>CAZBUB010000018.1:0-29304 GCA_964494985.1 uncultured Desulfohalobiaceae bacterium
AAAACTGAAAACAAAAGCCCTCCCGAAGCATGGAAGAAAAGAACCGATCCCCACAAAAAAAGGCCTTCAGGGCAAAAGCTATTCTGAGCATGCAACCCCAAAGGCCCTGGATTGAGGATGGTGTGTTGCTCACAGCTGGGGGGCGCATTTTGAAGGTGGATCACTATAAATCACTCAAGTCAGAACTGGATATACCTTTGCAGGATTTGGGGAGTTCCACTATCATGGCCCCAGGCCTGATAAACGCCCACACCCATTTGGAGCTGAGTCATCTCCAAGGCCGCACCCAGCTGGGACAAGGGTTCGAGGCATGGGTGCAAAGCTTGCTTAAACTGCCCTTGACCGGCGTGGATACTGAAACCCTACAGAACACGCTTGCACAGCTGAGCCAGAACAAAACCGCAGCTGTAGGGGATATAAGCTCCCACAGTCCAACCCTGGTTTTCAGCCAACTGCAAATGACTGACATAAACCATCTGCTCTTCTTAGAATTTCTTGGCTTCTCAGCCCTAAAAAGCAAACAGATACAATGGCCTAAAGGTCTCAATCCCAAAAAGCAAAAACAACTGAGCCTTTCCGGGCATGCCCTTTACTCCACCCATCCTGGCACACTGCAGCTGGCAAAGGACTGGACCCTGCGCAACAAACGTCCCTTTGCCCTGCACCTTTCTGAGCACTCCGGAGAGGTAGAGCTTTTGGCCACCGGCAGGGGAGCTCTTGCTGAGTTATTAAAAGGCGCTTTGCTTCCGGAGGATTATGTCCCGCCGGGCATGTCCCCGGTGAGATTCGCCGACAGCCTGGGCCTTTTGGATCGGCATACCTTGGCTGTGCATTGTGTGCATCTGAGCCCCCAAGATCTAGAGATCTTGCAGCAAAGGGATTGCTACGTCTGTCTTTGTCCCAGGAGCAACAAAAATATTAATGTGGGCCGTGCCCCCTGGGAAAAGATTTTCCAGGCAGGCATCCCTATTTGCCTGGGCACAGACAGCCTGGCATCCAATCAAGACCTGGATCTTTGGGCAGAAGCTGAGCTGCTCTTGGAACAAAAAGACGCGGATATAACGCTACAGGACCTTTTACGCTTTATGACAGTAAATCCAGCACGCATTCTTGGCCTTGAACATATCCTGGGATCGTTGCAGCCTGGCAAAAATGCTGTTTTCAGCCTAGTGCCTCTACGCATACAGGATATGTTGCTCTAGTCCGGTTTCCTAGCCCCGGCCTGCAAAGGCTGATTGTCTGGCCCATTCAACCAAAATCAGGCAGGAGTAGATCATGCCCTGGTCCCACAAGAGCTTGCTTAGCATCGAACAGCTAAGCAGGCAGGACATCGAGCACATTTTCGAGCTGGCCCAACACTTTGAGGAAATAAATACCAGACCGGTCAAAAAGGCCCCCACTCTCAAAGGCAAAAGCGTGCTGCTTTTCTTTGCCGAAGCCAGTACCAGAACCAAGACCTCCTTTGATATTGCCGCCAAAAGGCTATCAGCAGACACTTTTGCCCTGGGCAGCACCGGCAGCAGTCTGCAAAAGGGGGAATCTCTCAAAGATACGGTTCTGACCCTGCAGGCCATGTGGCCAGACCTTATAGTCCTCAGGCATGAGCTTAGCGGAGCTGCCCACTTTATTGCTCAAAATTTGGCCTGCAGCGTGATAAATGCTGGAGATGGCTGGCATGCCCACCCAACCCAGGCGCTTTTGGATGGGTACACCCTGCACAAGGTTTGGCAGGACTTCCAGGATAAAACCTTGCTGATATTAGGGGACATCGCCCATAGCAGGGTGGCCAGATCAGATGTGGAGCTTTTTACCAAACTGGGTGTTAATATTCGACTTTGCGCCCCCAAGACACTTTTACCAGCGAGGGTTGAACATTGGCCCGCAGAAATTTACACAGACCTGAAAAAGGCCTGCACCGGAGTAGATGCTGTGCAGTGCCTGCGTTTGCAGTTGGAGAGACAGCAGGCCGGGCTCTTGCCTGATCTTCGGGAATACTCCAAATACTTTGGCCTACAGCCAGAGCATATGGCACTGGCCAGGTCAGGGGCCTCGATTATGCACCCCGGGCCCATGCTTCGAGGCATGGAGATCTCCTCACAGCTGGCTGACAGCAGTCCCAGTCTAATCCTGGACCAGGTGAGCTCCGGGGTCTGTGTACGAATGGCCCTGCTATATTTACTGCTGGCCAGGCCAGAATAACCTCCATGCCCTGAATGGACACAACCAAACACAGGAAACTTCAATATGAGCCTACTTATAATCCAAAATGTCAACTGGCAGGGCAAGACTATGGACCTGTACGTGAGCCAGGGCCAAATAACTGGGCTCAGGCCTGCAGGAAGCCAACCCCCTGCAGAAGCTAGACTCTATTCTGGCCGAAACTGCATGCTTCTGCCCGGGCTTATAGATGTACACACCCATTTGCGTGAGCCAGGATTCGAGTACAAGGAGGACATCCAAAGCGGACTGAAGGCTGCTGCTGCCGGTGGCTTCAGCAGGGTCATGGCTATGGCCAACACCCAGCCTGTAAATGACTGCGCTGAGGTCACCACGTTCATGCTGCAAAAGGCTAGACAACACTGGCCCTATGGTCCTTTTCTACATCCTGTGGGAGCTGTCAGCAAAAGCCTGCAGGGCAAAGAGCTGGCTCCGATGCAAGAGCTGGCTGCAGCCGGATGCGTGGCCTTTTCCAATGATGGCTTGCCCCTGGCCCAAAGCGAGTTCCTGCGCAGGGCCCTGGAATACGCCCATGGCTTGGATCTCAAAATCATAGACCACTGTGAGGATCCTGGCTTAGCTCCTGGCTGGACCATGAATGAAGGGCTGCTGAGCTCCAGGTTGGGTCTCAAAGGCCAACCCAGCATAGGGGAGAGTATTCAGGTGGCCAGAGATATTCAGCTTTGCTCCTATCTGGGGCTGCCTATCCATCTGGCACACATCAGCTGCAGGGAATCGGTTGAGCTCATCTACCAGGCCAGGAAAATGGGACTCCAGGTTACTGCTGAGACCTGTCCCCACTATCTGCTCTGGGATCAGAGTCTGGTCCAGGACTACAATTCCCTGGCCAAGGTCAGCCCCCCTTTACGCAGTGAAGATGATGTCCTGGCCCTGCAGCAGGCTGTACGGGAAGGGATTCTGCAGGTCCTGGCTACAGACCATGCCCCCCATGCTGCCCAAGAAAAGGATCTGCCCTTTGCCCAGGCCCTCAACGGTATCTCCGGTCTGGATACTGCTTTGTCCCTTATTTGGACCCTTCTTAAAAAGGATATCCTCCAGTTAGAAGACATATTAAATGGATTTTGCTACAATCCAGGGGAAATCTTCTCCCTGCCCTGCAACCGGATGCAGGAAGGGGACCCTGCAGACTTTATTCTATTTGATCCGGACCAGACCTGGAAGGTCAGCCCAGACAGCCTCTACTCCAAAGGCAAAAACACCCCCTGCCTGGGCAGCAGACTGCCCGGCCTGGTTCAGGCCAACTTTGTGCAGGGAGAGCTGATATTTTCTCGGAGTCAAGAGACTGCAGCACAAGTAGGCCAGCATGGCTAAAGTATTGATTGTTGATGATGATCCTAGCTTGCGTGAAGTGCTAGAGGTTGCCCTGGATACCCATGGTCACCAGGCATTGAGCGCTGAGTGCATAGCCCAGGCCTTGCAGTACCTGCAGCAGGAGGTCCTGGACCTGGCCCTTTTGGATCTGCGTCTGGGCCAGGAAAGTGGCATCGATCTCTTGCAGCAAATAAAGGAACAATGGCCTGGCATACCAGTGCTGATGATAACTGCCTATGCTGACAGCCAAAGTGCTGTGCAAGCCATGAAACTGGGAGCCAGGGACTACATATCCAAACCTTTTGACATGCAGGAGCTCTTGCTCCAGGTAGACCGCATCCTGGAGAGCTGCAAGCTGGAAGAGGAAAACCAGTGGCTGAAGCAGCAGCTTCAAGACAGATTTGGGCCCATCATCGGACAAAGCCTAAAAATCAAAGAAGTCTTCCAGCTCGTGCAAAAGATTGCCCCCACCGGGATCAATTGCCTGATCACCGGAGAATCCGGCACTGGTAAGGAACTCATTGCCAGGGCCATCCATGAGCATAGCCCCCGACAGAAACAGTCCTTTCTGGTTATCAACTGCGGGGGGGTGCCGGAAAACCTGGTGGAGAGCGAGCTTTTCGGTTATCGCAAGGGAGCATTTACAGGTGCAGAAAAACCAAAAAAAGGATTACTGCAGAAAGCCGATCAAGGATCTTTTCTCTTAGACGAGGTAGGCGAGCTGCATACAAGCACTCAAGTCAAGCTGTTGCGATGTATACAGGACGGCAGCTTTATCCCTTTGGGCGGCACAGAGACGATCAAAGTCAATGTCAGGTTTATCGCTGCCACGAACAGGGCTATTGAGCAGGAAGTAGCTGAGGGCAGGTTCCGGGAAGATCTTTTCTATCGGCTTAGCGGAGTAATCATCAAGGTTCCCCCCTTAAGGGAAAGGGATGATGATCTATTGCTTTTGGCAGAACACTTTTTACAAAGGTTCTGCAAAGAGCAAAACAAGGATATATCCGGGTTTAGCTCCCAGGCTGAACAGAAACTTAAAAACTACCACTATCCTGGCAACATCCGGGAACTAGAAAATATCATGGAAAGGGCTGTAGCCCTGGAATCAGGGTCCAAAATCACTCCCTCATCCCTGGTCATCTATGATCAAGCCCATCCACAAACTGATCCTGGCCCGGAAAGAGTCTTCCAAAGAAAATTAACTCTGGACCAGTATTTGGAAGAGCAGGATCAAAAAATATTGCAAAACGCCCTGGAGCGCACCAATGGACATAAAGGAAAGGCTGCAGAACTTTTGGGTTTGAGCTTTCGCCAGTTCAGGTACAGACTCAGCAAATACAATCTTGGGCACCAGTTCGAGGGCAAGGATGACTAATCTGCTTTGATCAAAAAAAGGGCGGAGGCACACCTCCGCCCTAGAACGCGCTTAGAGCAACAAAGCCTTAGTCCATTTCATCCACCATGGATTCTATCTTTTCCCTGAGTTCTTTGTCACTGTTCATAGCCTGGCCGATCTGATTGTACTCTTCCACGCTCAGGCCCTCTTCCCGGACCACATCCACCATGCGCTCGGTGTACTTCTCCTGCAGATCCTGGGCCTCCTTTTCGTCCTCCATCTTGCTTAGCTCATCAGAATATTCCTGCTGAATGTCCTGGATCTGCACATAGGAGCTGCTAAACTTCTCCAATTTCTCGTCACTGAAGTCAGTTTTCTGGGGTTCCTGCTCATAAGTCTCCTGCCCCTGTCCAGTACCCTCTTCCTGCCCCTGTCCAGTACCCTCTTCTTGGGCCATTCCAGGCCCTGCCACTGCCACCAGGGCCAGGGAAACCAGCAGCGCCAAGGCTGCAAGCCAAATTCTGCTCTGCATTAGATTCTCTACTCGCATGTCTTTCAAACCTCCTTTACAATTTAACATTTCCTGTTACTCTTATCTCATGCATTTGCTGTGCCAATAAAGCCTGGATCCAACACAGAGCCCACAAACCAGTTTATAAGCCTCATCTTACCCATCAGGCCTTTCCACCAAGCCTTTTTCTATTGTGTCATTTTGATACATGTGACATACTGTCCTGAGTCAACATAACTCCAGACGCCTGTCTCGAGTCCCAGGCCTGGGCCTAGAAGGGATATCCAGGCCCCTTAGCATCTCCTGCCTGAAGCTGCGCATAACAGGCATGGGATTTGTATGCATCACTCAGACCAGTTTCGCTTCCAGAGCGATCCAATATCTAGGAGGGCTCCAATGAACAAGGCCATACTGCCCAAATTCAGTCTCAGGGTCGCCTTGATCCTAAACGTGGTCATTCCCTTGCTTTTGGCCATGCTGCTGGCCACCTCCCTGGGCTTAATCGCCTTGGAAAACAGCATAGAAAACCGTTTGCAGGAAGAAGTAAAGCTGGTGGCCAGGGCCATTAGGATGCCGGTCAGTTACAGCCTGGAAATGGACCGCTTTGGCAGCGTGAATCAGGCCCTGCAGTCATTATTCAGCTTAGAGCAGGTCTATGGGGCCTATGTCTACGACGCCCAGGGCAGACGCATCTCTGCTGTGGGCGCAGCTGCTCAGTCCTCTCAGCATGGGGAAGCCAGGGAGATTACCACTGATGGGGAACGTAAAGGCCAATATGAAAAGATTGAAGGCCGCAAGGTGTACTCTTATTTCGTGCCCCTGTTTGATACCGCTGGGACCTCAAATGGTCTGCTCCAGGTGAGCCGGAAAAAAAGCGATATAGAGCAGTACATTGCTACCATTCGTCAGCAGGCCATCTACAGCCTGGGAAGTGCCGGATTGTTCATGATCGCCCTGGTGCTGCTGGGCTTCCATGGAGCTATTGGTAAATACCTGGATCGACTGGCCACAAGCATGGCCCGGATCAGCAACGGAGAACGTACGCACCGAGCCTCGCTGCGCGGTCCTAAGGAGATAGTTACCCTGGGCCGGGCCCTGAACTTCATGCTGGACAGTATCTCCAGGGCTGAAGAAGAAATTGCCAGGCGTAAGGACGCCCAGCAGGAACTGGAAAACCGACTGCACCAAAGCGAGAAGATGGCTGCTATAGGCCAACTGGCTGCAGGGGTAGCCCATGAACTGGGTGCTCCTTTATCAGTTATCCACGGCAAGGCCCAACGCTGCCTGCGGGACACCAACCTGTCCCAGAAGCATAAAAAGAGCATGCAGGACATCCGCAATGAAGTTCAGCGCATGGAACATATTGTACGCCAACTCCTGGACTTTGGCCGGGCCTCCAGACAGCGCAGGCGCTGGCGCAGCACTGCAGACCTGGCCCGGGCCGCAGCTTCCCAGGTACAAAAGGAAATGCCCCTGCAAGCTGAGCTGGAGCTGCAAGGCCCTGATCCTGGCCCAGATATCTATGTAGATCAGCTGCGCATCGAACAGGCCCTGATCAATCTGCTGCGCAATTCCCTGCAGGCCCCAGGGGTTAGCAGGATTATCCTGGGCTGGGAGCAGGCTCAAGATGATCAGGTGGCCTTCTGGGTGCAGGATGATGGCCCTGGAATCCCAGATACTGATAAGGATAAGCTATTTGAGCCTTTTTTCAGCACCAAGAAAGAGGGTCAGGGTACAGGCCTGGGCCTGTCAGTGGTGCATGGTGTAGTGCAGGAGCACTATGGCCAAATTCAGGTCCATGACTCCTGCCTGGGTGGGGCCTGTATTAGCTTTACCTTGGCCATACAAAGCGAAAAGCCGCTCTTACAAAAGGAGCATCAGGATGCAGCAGACCTTACAAAGTAAAACTCCTAAGAGAATTTTACTCGTAGAGGATGATCAAAGCCTGCAGCAGCTGCTCTGTGAGGAGCTTGAGGAATCTGGGTTTACTGTGCATAGCGAAAGCAGCGCAGAAAAGGCCTATGAAAAGCTGCAAAGCTGGAATCCGGACCTGATCATCAGCGATCTTAGACTGCCTCATGCGGATGGCATGCAGCTCTTGCATTGGAGCCAGGATTTTTCCTATAATCCCGGCTTCCTGATCATCACCGCTTTTGGAAGCATCCCCCAGGCGGTGCAGGCCCTGAAATCCGGGGCTGACGACTTCCTGACCAAGCCCCTGGATCTGGACCATCTGCAGCTCTGCGTGCAGCGCACCCTTGAAAACAAGGAGCTGCAGGCAGAGGTCTCCAGGTACCGGGATATTATGCGATGTTCAGATTTCCAGGGCATGATAGGGCAAAGCAGCGTCATGCAGGAGATGTTCAAACAGATTGACCAGATCGCCCAGGCCCAGGGACCAGTGCTGATCCTGGGAGAGAGCGGAGTGGGCAAGGAGTTGGTAGCAAAGGCCCTGCATGATCTAAGCCCCAGGAACCAGGCCCAGTTCTTGGCCATCAACTGCGCTGGAATCCCTGCGGAGCTCTTGGAAAGCGAATTCTTTGGCCACGAGGCAGGGGCTTTCACCGGGGCTGTCAAAAAGCGCCAGGGTCTGTTCATGCGGGCCAACCAGGGCACCCTGTTCTTGGATGAGATCGGGGAGATGCCATACAGCCTGCAGTCCAAGCTGCTCAGGGTCTTGCAGGATGGTACCTTCAGACCTGTAGGCGCAAACAAGGAGCAAAAGGTGGACGTGCGCATTATCTGCGCCACCAACCAGGACCTGGAAAGGGCTGTACAACAGGGGGAGTTTAGGGAGGACCTGTTCTACAGGTTGGAAACATTCAGTCTGGAAGTGCCGCCTCTCAGGCTAAGACAAGGCGATATCCAGCTTCTGGCCGCACGCTTCCTGAAGCGCTACAGCCTGCAGTTGGGCAAGGATATCCAGGGCTTCACAGAGGAGGCCCTGCAAAGCCTGCAAAGCTACCCCTTCCCGGGCAACGTCCGGGAGCTGCAAAACAGCATCGAGCGTGCAGTGACCTTTTGCAGCAGCCCTTGGCTGGATGTAGAGCATCTGCCCACCAGGATAAAGCAAAATAGACAGCAGCAGTCGCCCCAGCCGGCTAGCCAAGATGGTTTAATGCAGGAGATCATTCACTCCCAGGAACTCTTGCCCAGCATGCAGGAAATAGAGAAACTCTATCTGGATTATGTGCTGCAAAAGACCTCAGGCAATAAGCGAAGGGCGGCCGCTATCCTGGGCATCAGCCGGCGCACCCTTTACCGTAGACTCGGGGAACAAGGAAGTAGCTCTGATTGATCCCTGTCGTAATGGCTTACTAAATGATTTTGTATTTACGCATTCTTTGGAGCGAGTTTTTTGAGTCCTGTGGACCGAACCCCTGGATCTGGTGAATCCTTCATTAAAATTTTTTTCACCCCCAGGGATGAAAATTACGAATACCGGACCAAATCCGGCAATAGGCATAGCACGGCCCGCGGAGTCCAACATTTTCACGACAATAGTTACCTGTTTTTTTTAATTACGCAGCTCTGGAGTGCTGAGGTTGGTCCGGAGGAATCCCAGGATCAACAAGCTGGCCCAGGCCGTGCCCAGGCCTGGGCCAGCTATTTATTCCTCCCAATGGATACATTCCGAGGGACAAGTCTCCATAGCCTCCTCAATCAGGTCCTCCGGGCCTCCTTCTTCCTTGATCACATAAGCCTTTTCCTCGTCCTCATCAAAGGCAAAGACCTCGGGACAAATCTCCACACAACTTTCGCATCCAATACACTCTTCCTTGTCGATCACCACTTTCTTACCCATCTATAACCTCCTCAACGCTTGGGCGGGACAATTAGAACGTTTCAATAAAAACCCTTATGCTTCGATCTCGACACATCCAAACCTGAAAAATGACAAATACAAACCGCCTGCTTATTACTTATACCCCTGTACTTTCCTGATGACTAAATAGGCGGGGCTATGGTGACCAATAAACGTAGATCAGTGATCGCCCTAAGACCATGGGGCTGGCTAATCTCGCTGACCAACACATCCCCTGCCTTGGCAGGTTGACTTTTCCCTTCAGCTCCCAAAAATTCCCCCTCTCCTTCCAGAACCAAGAGACTTAACTGCCCTTCTACGTCATGGGAATGCAGGGGCAGCTCCTGGCCAGCCCTGAAATTGAAGTTTATGATTTTGAAATAGGGTGAATCATGAACCAAAAGCTTGCTGAAAGCCTTATCACTGAACTTGCCTGACTCAAACAGATTAATCTTTTTCATACTCCCCCTTAGGTTTGTGGTCAAATAAAAACCTGATCCTTACTCTGCCAAGGGATTTTAGTCCAGGCCTTGACCCAGATCAAATCCTGGCTATCTTATTTGGAGCAAATTTGACATGCTCCAATTAATCTTATATGTTTTAACAATCATATCGGCGTCAATCCTCAGTGGTTCCCCACATAATAGCTAATACTCATCCAGAATGATTCTCTTGTTGGATTGTCAGGGCCGATTGCGGATGCAAACCAGATAATCATCTATTACCAAAAGGCAAACTTTTTTCATGAACATGATGCAAGAGCTAAAAACACAGGATCCCGAAATTTGGCAGGCTATAGAGTTAGAAGAAAAGAGACAGCAAAACACCATAGAACTGATCGCTTCCGAGAATTTCACCTCTCCAGCTGTCAGGCAAGCCACGGGCAGCTGTCTCACTCACAAGTACGCTGAAGGCTACCCAGGCAAGAGATACTACGGAGGCTGCGAGCATGCGGACCAAGTGGAAGAGATGGCCCGAAGCAGGGTACAAAAGCTCTTCCAGTCTTCCTATGCCAATGTTCAGCCCCACTCCGGTTCCCAGGCCAATATGGCTGTATATTTTGGATTCTTGCAGCCTGGAGATACTGTGCTGGGCATGGATTTGGCCCACGGGGGCCATTTGACCCATGGCAGCAGGGTCAACTTCTCAGGTCGCATCTATAAAGGCATTTCCTATGGTCTGCACCCTGAAACCCAAACTATAGACTATGACCAGATCCTGGATTTGGCCCGCAAGCACAGACCAAGACTGATCATAGCTGGGGCAAGCGCTTACCCGCGCAGCATTGATTTTTCCAAATTTCGTCAGATTGCCCAGGAAACTGGGGCTAAGCTTATGGTGGATATGGCGCATATTGCAGGCTTGGTTGCTGTAGGCCTGCATCCCTCTCCCCTCCAGGAGGCGGATTTTGTCACCTCCACCACTCACAAGTCTTTGCGTGGTCCCAGAGGTGGCTTTATCCTGAGCAACCATGATGTGGGCAAGGTCCTGGATTCCCAAATATTTCCTGGTCTGCAGGGAGGGCCATTAATGCACGTTATTGCAGCCAAGGCAGTGGCTTTTGGTGAGGCCCTGCAGCCTGAATTCAAGGCCTACCAGAAACAGGTCCTGGCCAATTCCAGGGCCCTCGGCTTCAACCTTAAAGAACTGGGGTATGAGCTTATCTCCGGAGGTACTGACAATCACCTTTTGCTTATGGATTTGCGCAACAAAGAAATCACTGGCAAAGAAGCCGAATTGGTACTGGATCGAGTGGGCATTACTGCAAACAAAAATTCTGTTCCCTCTGACCCTCAGCCTGCTACTGTGACCTCAGGCATCCGTCTTGGTACTCCGGTTGTTACTACCAGGGGCATGCGGGAAGAAGATATGGCAAGAATAGCAAATTGGATGGATCAAGCTTTGCAAAACAGAAAAGATGAATCCAGACTGGAGCAGTTAAGCTTAGAAATTCAAGATTTTGCCGCTGGATTTCCTTTATTTGTGACATGTCCCCAGGGCAAGCTGGACATGGCAGGGACAGCAGATAATTAAAGCAGACCCTTACGCACCGTGAGTCCAGGCCTGCTTCTTTTGCAAAATATTGCATTGGCTTGCAGGCCTAGTCCTAGAAATTTCAGTTGGCAGGTGGCTGCGGGCGACCAGCAAAACTGGAAACATACTTCTTCCCCTCCCTTGTTTCCATACTAAGCAAGCACCAAGATACGCTGCAGATTCCGCAGGTTAAATCCAGCCCCTGAGGTTATTCGTGAGACTGCTCTAGGCCTGCCCAGGGGAGATTATTATGAGGATTATTGATTATGAATATGCATACTCCACATATCAACATACCTGAAACCAGGTTGATCGAAACAGTTCTGCAAGAAGATCCAGAACGTTTTTACTCCAGCACCCAGGAACTACAAAGCATTGGACTGGATCTGGCGGCAGAGATGTTCGTTGTCTACAGCAATCCCTTTGTAGACCCGGAAATTGTCCAGAACAGCGTCCAGGCCAGGCTCCAAGAGTTCAGTCCCAGTCTATCCCAAGAGGAATACCAATATCTGGACCAAAGGGTCCAGGCTTTTTGGCAGGAATATCAAGAATTGCAGAAACAAAGAAAAAAGATCATGCACAGGCTTCAATCAAGCCTGCCAGCAGAAAACATTGCCGATTCTCCACATACCCTGGCCCAATGCGCCACAGACGCTACTGGTTTGATTATGGAGCTGCCTCTGCTTGTGATCTTCCCTGAGAGTACTCAGCAGGTCAAAGACATTGTCCTTGCAGCCCGGGAGCTGGGCTTCTTTGTGGTGCCCAGGGGCGGAGGTTCTGGTCTAACAGGGGGAGCGGTGCCTGCGCTCCGCAAATCAGTGGTGCTTAGCACGTCCAGGCTAAAAGAAATCTTTGAGCTGGATTCCGAAAACATGCTGCTTTGTGCCCAAAGCGGGGTTATAACCCTGGATGCCATCCGGGCGGCCCAGGAAAAGAACCTTCTGTTCACCGTAGATCCAGCCTCCAAATCAGCCTCTTCCCTAGGTGGAAATATTTCCGAAAATGCAGGGGGGCCCTATGCCTTTGAATACGGCACAACCCTGGATAATATTTACAACTACAAAATGGTCTTGCCTGACGGACGCATAATCCAAGTCCAACGCAAAGACCATCCCTGGCACAAAATCTATCCAGATCAAGAGGCTGTCTTTCAAGTCTTGGATGAGCATGGCGAGCTTCTGCAGGAAATTTGTCTCCAAGGCAAAGAAATCCGTACTCCAGGATTGGGCAAGGATGTAACCAACAAATTTCTTGGTGGGCTGCCTGGTGTACAGAAAGAGGGAGTGGATGGAATTATCACCGAGGCCTGCTTTACCCTGAACCCGCTGCTCAAATATTCCCAGACCCTGTGCCTGGAGTTCTACGGCCCTTCCATGCACAATGCTGCTCTTGTCATAAAAGACCTGGTCCATCTGCGGGACCGCATCAGGGAACAGTCTAACCTGGTAAACATGTCTGCCCTGGAGGAGTTCGGCAACAAATACGTGCGGGCCATCCACTACCAAAAAAAGTCCCAACGCTACGAGGGCGAGCCCATATCCGTGCTGCTGATCCAGCTGGATTCCAACAACAAGCGCATACTTCGGGATACGGTATGGACCCTGGTGGATATTGCGGAACACTACGACAACGTGGACATCCTGGTGGCCCAGAACCAGGAACAGGCAGCTGCCTATTGGGAAGATAGACATCGCTTAAGCGCTATCTCCAAGAAAACGAGCGGCTTTAAAATAAACGAAGACATTGTGATCCCCTTGGACAAAATTCCAGAGTTTTCTGACTTTCTGGAATCCATGAACCTCAAGTATCTGGCCCTAGCCTACAAGGAGGCCCTGGAGAAAATCAGCAAGCTGCCAGAAATAGATCCTTTGGATCAATTCCTGCAAATGGAGCTGGAAGTCACTCAAAGGATACTGGACGGCGAAATTCTGGAACAGGTCAAGGGGGAGCAGGAATTCTCTTTGCAGATTCACTTCTTTTTTCAGGACCTCTTTCATCGTTATCCAGAGCAAAAACCTATTTTGCAAAGCATAGAAGAAGAACTTTTCTATTCCAGGCTGGAGATTGCCAATCACATGCATGCCGGGGACGGCAACTGTCATGTAAATATTCCAGTGCACGCTAACAACCAGCAGATGCAGGCCCAGGCCGAGCAAGTGGTGGACCGGATATTTGCCAAGGCCCTAGAGTTGAATGGCCAGGTTTCTGGCGAGCATGGCATAGGCATTACCAAAATCAAATATCTGTCCCAGGAAAAGATCCAGGCCCTTAAGGATTACAAATCCAAAGTAGATCCGGACAACATCCTAAATCCAGAGAAACTTTCCAGTCAGAATCTGGCTGTAGCGCCCTATACAATGTCCTGGGACAAGCTCATCCAGGACTTCTCCATCGCTGATCTGCCCCGGAAGGAGAAGTTGGCTGAACAGCTAAAGCACATCCAGATCTGCACCAGATGCGGAAAATGCAAGCAAGTCTGCCCCATGTACTATCCTGAAAAGGGGTTTATGTATCACCCCCGCAACAAGAATATCAGTCTGGGACTTTTACTGGAAGCCCTTTTGTACTTCCAAACAGCCACTGGCTCCCAAGAGCTGGATCAGGATTTGCTTGGCCAGCTGCAGGAGCTCATGGATTTTTGCACCGCTTGTGGCAAATGCATGGCTACCTGTCCTGTAAAAATAGACAGCGCAGAGGTAACCATAAACTTGCGCTCCTATCTGGAAAAGGAATCCAAGCACGGACTGGGTCTAAAAAGCAAAATGCTGAACTACTTGGGCCGGGAACCAGAGCGAATCCAGTTCGCAGCCAAAGCTGCTGTGCTTGGCCAGAACATCCAGGGCACAGCAGTGCGTTTTCTGCCTTCTTTTTGGCGTCGCAGATTGCAAAATCCCATTTTCAAGGAACCTACTCCCAAACTGGAATCTGAGCAGCTCACAGACATTCTGGATCTTTCTGCAGAGAATCTCTTTTTGCCTGAGAAAATCACCCAAACCCAGGCGGTGATTTATTTCCCAGGTTGCGGCGCGAGCCTGTTCTATTCCGGCATTGCCCTGTCCTCTATTTATTTGCTTTTGCAAAGCGGCTATCCAGTGCTTTTGCCCCAGCAGCATAAATGCTGCGGCTACCCCCTTCTTTCCGCTGGCTGCACAGAGACTTTCCACCGCAATATGAACAACAACATGATTCACCTGCAGGAGCTCTTGACCCAAGCAGAGAACAACGGATTGCAGGCTGGATATTTGCTCACCTCCTGCGGCACTTGCAGAGCAGCCCTGGAGAACTATCCTTTAGAGTACAGCCTGACCAAGCCCGTGCATATGCAGGACGTTTTTCAATTCTTGCAACCTAAACTGCTACCACACAATCAAAACGTTGCATCTCAATCTGAAATAATAGTCCATTCTTCCTGTCATTCACCTTTATGCCTTTCTAATCATGCCCAGGCTGATCAAACCTACAGCTCCATGTTACAGGACGCGACAGGAACAGATATCACTGTATCCCAGTATTGCTGTGCAGAAAGTGGCATGGGTGCTTTGACCAGCCCCCACGTCTACAACAGGCTCAGAAAAAGAAAAAAGGAGTCCCTGCGGGAGATCCTGAAACAAAAGGAAAATGATCCTGATATTCTGGTGAGCTGCCCTTCCTGCAAAATCGGGATCTCCAGAATTTTAAACAGTGAAAAGAAAAAAATAAAACCTTTGCATACTCTGGAATATTTAGCCAAACAGCAGCTAGGGGACAATTTCAAGCAAAAGATAAAGGAGAAATTAAGTCAAAATACCACCAGACAAAACTAATGCACTTTTTTAGAACCCTGGAATCTGTTCCCATGGCTCGCTAGTTCAAGATATGATCCAAACAGCAATCAGCTCATACACATATGCGTATTTCTTGATAAGAAAAAAAATATGTTCAGCCTCTCATCTAGCAACACCAACAAATACTAACAACTTCATTTATAGGTCTTTTATGAATGCTATAGGTAACTCGTAGTTGTAATACTAACTACTTATAATGTTAATATTACATTGCCAAGTATCACAAATATAATTGACTTATTCTCCATATAAAACAAAAAATTTTATTTAATATTATTAGCTTTTCATTGCTTACATTGTTTCCTTTTTATATAATATAGTTTAACTCTTTCTTTTTTGCACTTATATGTAGCCTTTTTTTTATTATAGATTATTTTTAAAAACTGTATATTTCTATTAGTGCCTATCTTTTAAAATTATATCATTTTTTTTTAAATGCCTTTACAAATACGCAACAAGAAGATTTTTTAAATTTTCAGATTTCTAAAAAAATATTAGCTTGACAAATCCTAAAGCTTTTGCTATTTAATAGAAGAATCAGGAGGAGGAGCCAGTGAAAGCAAATTCAACCTATTTGTTTTTTAATTTTTTTCATGCTGTCCATTGACTTGAGCTTTCATGCCAGCTCAACAGGGCTCAGATAAGCCTTTTGCAATTGTTCTGGCCTGGGCAAGTCTAGGCCGCCCTAACCGCCGTTTCCCCGGCCGCAAAACTGCAATGGATATCAGGGTGTGAGCCACAAAATGACTTCCACCCTTCGATTCGTTTTGGCTCAATAAATCTAACTCCCCTTAACTATTCTTGATCTGCAAGCTTTTCTAAAGCTGTGCACTGGAATCATGTGGAAACAAATACCTCCACAATCCATTTAGCTATATAACCCAAAGTAAAAACAGAAAAAGGAAGACGCTATGATTGGAAATGATGGCAAGTACATGTTCACTTCTGAGTCAGTCACTGAAGGGCATCCAGATAAGGTTGCAGACCGCATTTCAGATGCTGTGCTGGACACTTTGATAGCCCAAGACCCGGAGTCTAGAGTGGCCTGCGAGACCCTGGTCACCACCGGTCTGGTATTCATCGCTGGAGAAATCACTACCACTGGATTTGCTGACCTGCCCCAGGTGGTCAGGCAAACAGTAAAGGACATCGGCTACAACAGCTCAGATATGGGTTTCGACTGGGAGACCTGTGCTGTTTTGTCCTCTATAGACAAGCAGTCCGGGGATATCGCCATGGGAGTAAACCGCAAGAGTCCTGAGGAGCAAGGTGCTGGAGACCAGGGCATGATGTTCGGCTTCGCCTGCAGGGAAACTGACACCCTGATGCCTGCACCCATATACTGGGCCCACAAGCTAAGCCGCAGACTGACTTATACTCGCAAGAAAGGTATTCTGGATTTTCTGCGCCCGGACGGCAAGACCCAAGTGGCCATGGAATACGAAAACGACAAACCGGTACGTATCAATAACGTGGTGGTGTCTGCCCAGCACGACGAAAATGTCAGCTATGAAGACCTCAAGGCAGGCATCAAGAAGGAAGTGGTCCTGCATACCCTGCCCCAGGATCTTATAGATGACAAAATGCGCATCTACATCAACACCACTGGCAGATTCGTGGTAGGCGGCCCCCTAGGTGACTGTGGCGTCACCGGCAGGAAAATCATCCAGGACACTTACGGCGGCATGGGTGGCCATGGCGGGGGGGCCTTCTCAGGCAAGGATCCTTCCAAGGTGGACCGTTCTGCAGCCTATATGGCCAGGTATGTAGCTAAGAACGTGGTCGCTGCCGGACTGGCGGATCAGTGCGAGGTGCAGCTGGCCTATGTGATAGGTGTGGCTGACCCGGTATCAGTGCTGGTCACTTCCAGGGGTACCGGAGAGGTCGACGATGAGACCCTGACCAAGGCAGTTCGGGAAGTCTTTGATCTCAGGCCCTATTATATTATTGAACGCTTGAATCTGAAGCGAGCCATATACAGAAACAGCTCCTGCTACGGCCATTTCGGCCGGGAGCATCCAGAGTTCAGCTGGGAACAGTCAGACGCTGTCCAGGACCTGAGGACTGCCTGCAAAATCTAAATATTTTCAATGGCTTATTAAAGCCAGACCTTTCAACTATCCAGGGCCAGACAGACAAAAAGGTTAACAAACCAGGCCGTAGAATATCTTTGCCTGCCTGGCCCTCAAACCATACTCTAAGGTAAGCTATGCATATTTATGTTTCTGGATCCCTGGCTTATGACCGGATCATGAACTTTCCAGACAAGTTTTCCAACCACATTTTGCCGGACAAGATCCATATTCTGAACGTCTGCTTTCTGGTCCAGGACCTGGAGGAAAAATTCGGCGGCACTGCTGGCAACATAGCCTACACCCTGTCCCTGCTCCAGGAGAAGCCTGTGCTCATCTCCCAGGCAGGCAGCGATTTCCAACGCTACCAAGACTGGCTGCAAAAACACGGTATCTCCTTGCACGGAGTTAGGTCCCTCCAGGAAGTGCCTACTGCCAGCGCCTATATAACCACAGACCAGGCTGACAACCAGATCACTGCCTTCAACCCCGGGGCCATGAGCTATCCTACAAACGGCTCTTTCAAGGATTTTCAGGCCAATGATAGCCTGGCAATTGTCTCTCCAGGCAACCTGGAAGATATGCAGCAGTTTCCTAACATCTACCGCGACATAGGTTTGCCGTTTATACTGGATCCTGGCCAGAACATTCCTGCCTTCAGCGGGGAGCAGCTAAAGGCCATGCTTAAGGGCTCCAGGGCCCTCATAGTGAATGATTATGAGCTCAGCATGGTTATGGAAGCCACAGGCTTGGATAAAACAGGACTTTTACAGCTGACCCAGGCCATAATTACCACCCTGGGCGAAGAAGGCTCCTTGATCCTGGAGGCCAAACAAAAAGTGCAAAAAATTCCTGCAGCCCAGGTGCGCGAGCCAGTTGATCCCACTGGTGCAGGCGACGCGTACCGTGCTGGACTCATCAAAGGCCTGGCATTGGATTTGGATCTGGCCGGGGCAGCTAAGATAGCCTCTGTGAGTGCTTGTTATGCTGTGGAGCACAAAGGCACCCAAGAACATCGATTTACTCCCGAAGAGTTCTGGAATCGCTACCAGGAGAATTTCGGAGAGCTTTGAAAAATTTTTGCCTGTCGCAGGCTATCCTTAAAGTCTGCTCGTTCCGGTCCAATCTTGCTTTCCAAAATGAGTACAGGCAGGCCCGTATTTTTTTTTCTTCTGGGCCTGCTAAAATCCATAATCAGTCTGTAAAGACCTATTAACCCAAGCAAAAAGGAGAAAAACTATGTCTGAAAAACTCGGAAAAATAGCTGAAGGACTCTTGGCTGGCAACGTGGAAGAAGTTTCCAAGCTGACCCAGGAACTTCTAGATGAAGGTGCGGATCCAGAGGAGGTCCTGCAAAAGGGCCTATTCGCAGGTATGGATGTGGTCAGCAAGAAGTTCAAGGATTGTGAGATGTTCATCCCTGAGGTTCTGCGCTCCGCCAAGGCCATGCACGGAGCCATGGAGAAACTGCGCCCTGTGCTTTCTGAGGGCACCAGCTCCAAGGCCGGCACTGTGGTTATGGCCACTGTACAGGGAGACCTGCACGACATCGGCAAGAACCTGGCCGGGATGATGATGGAGGGCTCGGGCTTCAATGTCATCGATATGGGTATCGATCAAAAGACCGAGGATATTGTCAAAGCGGTGCAGGATAACAAGCCCCAGATTCTTGGCCTCTCCGCTTTATTGACCACAACCATGCCCAAGATGGGCGAAGTCATTAATGCCTTAAAGGAGGCTGGGATCAGGGATCAGCTCAAGGTGATCATCGGCGGCGCTCCTGTGACAGAGGACTTTGCAGAGGAAATCGGTGCTGACGCTTACGCCCCCAACGCCTCAATAGGCACGGAAAAGGCCCTGGAGCTGATCCAAGGCTAATCTAACCCTTTGCCCTTCCTGAAAATGTATAAGCAGGAGTCAAGCTATGCCCAAAATCAATCAGACGATATACCAGACCCCCCAGTTTCGGGTGTTATCAGAAGATCAGATCGAAAGGATCTTCTCTGCCGCGGTGGAGGTCATCCAGCGCACTGGAGCCCGCTTCCACCACGAGGAGGCTTTGGAGCTGTTCAAAAAAAGTGATGCTGTGGTTACAGACGGCAACCTGGTCCGGGTACCTCTATCCCTAGTGGAGCAGGCCATCAAGTGTCATCCCAGGAGGATCAACCTCACCGGCCGCACCGGGAAATACAGCATAAAGCTGGATAAGGACATGGTCAGCTATGGTACCGGATCTGACTTGCCCTTTACCTATGACAGGCAAACCGGTGAACGAAGACGGACCAAATACCAGGACGTGTATGATGCCGGTCGTATTGTGGATTATCTGCCTAATCTGGACTTCTTCATGTCCCACGGCATAGTCCAGGATTGTCCAAACACCCAGACATACGATCGCCATCAGTGCCTGGCCATGCTCGAGGGCTGCACTAAGCCCATGGTCCTGACCAGTGTGGACGGCGAAGGCTTGGAAGATCTCTGGAAAATGTGCAAACTGTTTCGCGGGGATGACGATAAGGAATACCGCTTAAATCCCATGTTCATCACCTATATCGAGCCCATCTCTCCGCTTCTCAATGACCGGACAGCGGTGGAAAAACTCCTTTTCAGTGCTGAAAAGGGCATCCCCTGTATGTACACCCCCTGCCCGAGCTCAGGGGCTACTGCTCCGGCCAGCATCGCCGGGATGATCGTCCAGTCACTGGCTGAGACCCTGATGGCCTCGGTGCTCACCTATCTCAAGAACCCGGGCATGCCCCTGGTAATGGGCGGGGTGACCACTGTCCTGGATATGTTGACCACATCCTATTCCTATGGCGCTCCGGAGCTCTCTCTGGCCTCTGCAGCAAACACAGATGTCTCTAAGTGGCTGGGCCTGCCCATGTTCTCCACAGGCGGATGTACAGACGCAAAGGTCCTAGACGAGCAGGCAGCCATAGAATGTGCCACAAGCTTGTACTACGCCCATCTCTCAGGAGCCAACCTGGTACATGACGTGGGCTATATTGACGGCGGTGTGAACGCATCTTTGGAGAGTCTGGTCATGAACGACGAGATTATCGGCATGGTCAAGCAAATTGGCAAAGGCATCAATACCGAGGATGAGTACCTAGCCCTTGAGCTCATTGACCAGATCGGACCAGGCGGGGAGTACCTGACCACTGAGCACACTCTGACCCACTACAAAGAGTGGTTCCAGCCCAAGCTGCAAGACCGCTCTGATTACGAAACCTGGGTCAGGGAAGGCAAAAAGGTTATGCTGGACCGCATCCAGGAAGAAACTGACCGGATCCTCAAGGAACACCAGCCAGAACCCATAGATGAAAAAACACACCAAGAGCTGAAAAAAATTGTCCAGGATGCTGATAAGCGGCACTCTAAATAGTTTCCGCCGCTCGGCCGGAACGTGCCAAACAGCACCCGGCCTTGGGTAAATACGCCAAGGAGGAATTGTATGCCCAGTGTAAGAGCTAATTATACAGTCAATCGCAGTCCTCAATTCGCTTTTCTCTCCGAGGACCAAAAAGAAATCATATTCCACGGGATGCTCAAGACCCTGCAGGATACAGGAGCTGACGTACACCATGAGCAGGCCCGGGAAATCTTTAAAAAACATGGCTGCAAGGTGGATGGGATCCGGGTCCGCATCCCGCCCAAACTGGTGCGGCAGGCCCTGCAGAGCCTGCCCCTGATGACCACCATTTTTGATTGGGAAGGTAACCCCCGCATTTATGTGGAGGAAAACCGTAGCTATTTCGGGCCAGGGCCTACCCTGGTCTACTTCCGGGACCCCTATACCCTGGAGCGCAGGAAATGCCTGCGTGAAGATGCCACCACAGTGGCCCGTGTCTGCGATGCTCTGCCCAATATTGGATTTGTGGAAGGGCTGATAACTATCAGCGATGTGCCTAGGGGCACTGATGATGTCTATGAGTTCGCGGACATGATCCAGAATACCACCACCCCGATCATGGCCTGGGCCTATCATCGGGGAGGAGCCAAGGACATCCACCGTATAGCCTGTATGATGGCCGGAGGGGAGGAAGCCTTCAGGAAAAAGCCCAACTACATCCTGTACAGTGAGCCCATTTCTCCCTTGGTCAGCGATTTCCATGCTATAGACAAGCTCATGTACTGCGCTGAGAACGGTATCCCCCAGGATTACAGTCCCTGCGCCATTGGCGGGGCCACAGTGCCTGCCACCCATGCCGGGCAGATCGTGGTCGCCCTCTCAGAGTCCATGGTGGGAGTGGTCCTGTCCCAGCTCATCAATCCAGGGACTTGCATCATCCTGGGCGGAGTGCAGTCCCCATTGGACATGCGCCGGGGCATTTATTCCTACGGCGCGCCTGAGTTGAACGTGCTCTCTGGCGGGCTAACTGAGATGGCCCGCTACTGTGGCCTGCCCATGTTCGGCACCGCAGGCTGCACAGACACCAAAACCATGGAGATCCAGTCCGGGATCGAGGCTGCTTTGCAGATCCACTCCTCTATGCTCACCGGTGCCAACTTCGTACACGACTGCGGCTACACAGAGTCAGGAAAGACTGGGGACATCTTCCAGACAGTCATGGACGACGAAATCATCGGCATGGCCCGAATCATAGAAGAGGGGGTAGAAGTCAGTGAAGAGACCCTGGCTGTGGATGTCATCAACAATGTGGGCTCAGGCGGGCACTATCTCTATGAAGACCACACCATGAAGTGGTTTCGTAAGCACTGGAGGCCCACGCTTATGGACCGTCAAAACTACGAAGAGTGGGACAAGTCCGGCAGTCTGACCATGAAGGACAGGATCATAAATAAGACCAGAAACATCCTGGAAACCCACGAGGGCCCCATATCCAAGGTGCCCAAGGATGTTCAAAAGGACATTCAGAAGGTGGTCCAGGAAGCAGTACAAAGGGTGGAAAAGGAAGGCCTCTAACCCCTCCTTCCAGCTTAGACTCTAGGAACTTGATCCCTGATCTGAGCGCTTCGCCTAGAAATACCGCCGCGGATGGCAGGGAAGACAGTTGTCTGATCTTCCCTGCCCTAACTGAGCTAATCAGCTGCACTACTTCGTATTTTTCAAGCGCAGCAAAAGCAGGGCAGCCCTACCCTTTCCTCTCGAGGTAAGGATGCCGACCCTGTAAAATCTCTATTTATGTACTATTATGGCAAGAGTAGACAAAAAGAGCCCCCAAGAATTCCGGAACAAATCAGAGACCAGACCTGATGCAGATTTTGTGGTGGGCATTGATACCGGTGGCACCTATACCGACGGAGTGCTTTTAGACTACAACACCCGCAGGGTCCTGGCCTCTGCCAAAACCCTTACCACCTACGGGGACCTGACCCGGGGCATCATCAAGGTGCTTCAAGAGCTGCAGATCGACTCCCCACAGAAGGTCAAGCTGGTGGGCATCTCCAGTACCCTGGCCACCAATTCCATTGCCGAGGGCAACATCAAACCTGTTGGTCTGGCCTTGGTCGGATATGACCAGGAATTGCTCCAAAGCTATGGCCTGGAATCCAAATTTGCCACAGGTAGGTTTGCCTACTTCCAGGGCGGACACAATGCCCAAGGAGAGCAGAAAGCCCCCTTGGACCTGGAAGGCTTGATGGCTTGGGTCAAGGAAAAAAGCCCCCAGATGGAGGCACTGGCCATCTCCAGCTACTTCAGCCCCCTCAATCCAGAGCACGAGGAGCAGGCCCTGGAAGCCCTGCGGGAGATTACAGACATCCCTGTAGTTCTGGGCCATCAGCTGTCCACCCAGCTGGATTCAGTGAAAAGGGCTACCACCGCCTCCTTGAACGCCTCCCTGGTAGCTGTGATGAACGAGTTCATCCAGGCTGTGAAAAAGTCCCTTAAAAATCTGGGCTTCAAGGCCCCTTTAATGATAGTCAAAGGTGACGGTTCTCTTATGCCCTATACCGAAGCTGCCCAGAAGCCAGTGGAGACCGTGCTCTCCGGTCCAGCGGCGAGCACCATAGGAGGCCGCTTCCTCTCTGGTCGCAACAATGCCCTTGTCATTGATGTGGGCGGCACAACCACGGACATGGCGCTCATTGAAGAAGGCAACATCGCAGTTACAGACCAGGGAGCTAGGGTGGGGGATATAGAAACCTCGGTCCAAGCAGCAAGGATCAGGACTGTCTGCCTGGGCTGCGACAGCAGGATCAGCATCCCCTCGGCTAAGGAATTCCAGGTTGGTCCCAACCGGGTAGTGCCCCTGTCCCGCCTGGCAGTCAACCACCCTCAGGTGGCAGAGGAACTTCTGCAGGTTGAGAACAGGCGCCGCACCGGCAGAAGCGAAACAGACATCGAGTACCTGTTTTTGGCCAGAGATCAAGACTCTCTGCAGGAGCAAAGCCTGTCCCCCAAGCACAGGGGCCTGCTGGATCTGCTGCAGGAAGAGCCCTTGAGCATGCACGCTGTACTGCAGCAAATGCAGGTCAATCACCCGGTGCAGCTTGGCCTGGAAGAGCTCATACAAAAAGGGCATATCGGACTGGCAGCCCTGACCCCCACAGACCTGCTGCATTTCAAGGGCGAGCTGGATATAGGCCACAGTCAGGCAGCTACCCAGGCCCTGAAATTCATTTGCAGGCTGCACGGACTCAAGCCAGGGGATATGGCTGACAGGATCCTGGAGCATATCATCTCCAGGATGACCGAAGAGGCGGTGATCTTCCTGGCCAGGCAAAACGAGCTGCACCTGCCTGAAGACCTGGACGGAGTTTGGTCCCGCTGGCTCTATCAGCAGGCCCTGGGAGCTGACAATCCCCATCTTTCAGTAACCATCGAGGCCAGGTTCCCTATTATAGGCATTGGCGCCCCAGCTGAAATCTTCGTGCGCAAGGTGGCTGCCAAGCTGCATTCCCGCTTCGAGCTGCCTGAGCATCCCCATGTGGCCAATGCTGTGGGCGCAGTCGCAGGTTCGGTTATTGTAGACAAAGAGGCCCTGGTCTTTGTGCAGGAAACCGATGAGGAAAGGACCTTTATCGTGCAATTTGCAAAACACAAGAAATCCTTCCAGGAATTGCAGGAGGCTTTGGACTACGCCAGGCAAAAAGTAGGTCGAGCAGCAAAGGAGGCTGCAGAGGAGGCCGGTGCTGAACAGCCCCAGGTGCAGGTCAGACAAAAGATCGAAGGTGCCCTGCAACGCATCCAGGCCCGGGCTGTAGGCAACCCCAGGCTGGCTGAACAGTTTGGATAAAACCTAAAAACCTTCAAGCAAAAGGAAGCAGATGCAATACCAGTACATGCTAGCGGCAGTGGGCAGCAACCGGCCAGCAGTAGTGGCCCAGATCACTGAGGCAATTTACCAAACAGGCTGCAATATCGAAAACTCTTTCATGACCCTTCTGGGACAGCACTTCAGCCTGATGATCCATCTCAGCATTGAGGATCAAGATATTTATCAGGCCCTCCAGGACAAGTGCAGTCCCCTCCAGGAAAGAAGCGATCTCAGGGTGCACATCTTTCCCTTGCAAAAGGAGGATATTGAGCTCTCCAGGGAACAGAGAATTGAGCCCCATTATGAGATCCGGGTCAGGGGTGTGGACAAAGCTGGCATAGTCTACCGCACCTCCCAACTTCTGGCCTCCAGGGGCATCAATATTTTGCAGCTACAGACCAAGGTAAAACGCAAACCTGAGCTCAGGCAGCCCCAGTTCACTATGCGCATCGAGATCGAGGTACCCAGGGAGCTGGACGGTCAGTCCCTGCGCAGAGACCTGGAAGCCCTGGCTGAAGATCTGCAGGAGACTATCACTTTGACCAGGAAGCACGACTAGCAAACCCAAGGCAAGCTTATGCCAGAGATTAAGATCCAGCCCATAGACATCAGTATACAGGCCGATCCTGAGGAAAGCCTGCGGGATGCCCTGCAGAGAAACGGCATTGAGCTGGAAAGCCCCTGCAATGGCAAGGGAGTCTGCGGCAGCTGCCGAGTCTGGGTACTGGAGCCATGGGTGGAGGAGACTCCCCACGAAAACATTTCCAAAGAAGAGTCTGCTGCGGGCTGCAGGCTGAGCTGCAGAATAAGCACCAACCTGGACATGACCATCCGCTTGCCTATGGACTTTGTCCAGGACGGCAAGCGGCTCAGGGAATCTCAGAACATTTTGGAAGGGGACCTGACTCCTACAGCCAGGCTGGTCAGTGCGGTCAAGCTCATCAACAGGGAAGATTGCCTTCTTTTGCGCTACGATAACCTCCCGGAATATTCAGTGCTGCACGGCTGGCAGAAATCCTTTCAACCCAAGGGCCTGGCAATTGACCTGGGCACCACCACTCTTGTGGTCACCTTAGTCTCATTAAAAAGTGGCAGGGAGCTGGCCACAGCCTCCAGGCTCAATCCCCAGATCAAATTCGGTCACGATGTAATGACCAGGATCCAGCACGGCTCCAGCAGGGAAGGCCTGCAGGAGCTTGCCAGCAGTATCCAGGAAGGGCTCAACGAGCTCATAGAGGAAGTCTGCGAGGACTCGGACTCCCAGCCTGAGGAGATTCTAGACGTGGTCCTGGGCGGCAACACCACCATGCTCCAGCTTCTGGCCGGCATCGATCCTGCACCCCTGGGCCAGATTCCTTTCCAGGTAGACCTGCAGACCGGGAACAGCTATCCAGTAGCCAGTATGGGCCTGCATACAAATCCAGCGGCCCGGGTCTATGTACCACCTGTATTGCACGCCTTCATTGGCTCTGATATCAGTGCCGGACTTTTGGTGCATGGCGACTTCTTCCAAAATGACAAAAACGTCTTGTTTGTAGATGTGGGCACCAACGGAGAAATTGCCCTAAACGCCAAGGGCAGGCGCCTGGCCTGCTCTACCGCCGCAGGCCCTGCCTTCGAGGGCATGGGCATCTCATCTGGCATGCGGGCCTCCATCGGTGCTGTGGAATCTGTAAACTTTGATCAACAACAGGGCCTGAAAATCTCCACAGTGGGAGATGCCCCGGCCAAGGGTATCTGCGGCAGCGGGCTGGTTGACCTTTTGGCAGTCATGCTACGCCTGGGAGTCCTGGACAGCACCGGCAGGTTCAAAAGCCCCCCGCCCCAGGACCTACCTGATTCAGTGCGCTCCAGGCTGCAAGTGCAGGCAGGCGAGCCCTGCTTTATGCTAGGCGACAATGCAGCTTTCACCCAGCGGGATGTACGCCAGGTACAGCTGGCCAAGGGTGCGGTGAGGGCCGGAATAGACATCCTGCTCCAGGAGGCTGGCTGCAGCATCCAGAACCTGGACAGCATCAATATTGCTGGCGGCTTCGGTTTCTTCCTGGATGCTGCCAATCTTGAGAGCATAGGCCTGCTTCCTCCAGGCAGCCAAGACAGGGTCGTATTTGCAGGCAATTCCTGCCGTAGCGGCTGTGTATGGCTGCTGACAGACATCTCCTATAGACGCTTTTTAGAGGAGAACACTAAACATATTGAACATATCTCCATAGCCCAATCTCCTAAGTTCATGGAGTTGTACGCTGAGAGTATGGAGTTTTAGGCCTGTGAAGATTTTTAACTTTAAAAGGGAACCACGAAGCTGGTTTAATAAAGGCAGATGAGTACAGCTTCGTTCGTTTTCTTCGGTTTTCGAATATTATTTAGATGCTTCGCCACGTCCGTGACTTTGTCAGGTGTAAGGTGAATCAATTAACAACTTCCATGCCCTAAAAGGGCACAACCAAACATGGAAAAAACAATGTGTTATCAGGCTACCAGGAGAAGATCAGGCTTCTGATAACTGAGATACTGATAACTGTATTCCATACAAACAAGGAGGCAAAATGGAAATCATAGGTGAGCTCATCAACGCCAGCAGGAAAAAAATATCCGAAGCCATCAAGGCCCAGGATGCGGACTACATCCAGGACATCGCCAAGCAGCAGCATGAGAACGGAGCGAATTATATTGATGTCAACGCCGGCACCTTTGTGGGCAAGGAAAAGGAGTATCTGCACTGGCTAATTCAAAATGTGCAAAAGGCTGTTGATATCCCTTGCTGCATAGACAGTCCTGACCCTGAAGTAGTGGAGTCCTCTTTGCAGCTGCATCAAGGCACTCCCCTGATCAATTCCATCTCCCTGGAGTCTGAACGCTATGATGCCCTTCTGCCGGTGGTCACCCAGAACCAGTGCAAGGTAGTGGCGCTGTGCATGAGCGATGAAGGCATGCCAGAGTCAGCCCAGGACCGCTTCTCCATCGCCGAGCGTCTGGTCAATGCCCTGGTGCAAAAAGGCAAAGGCCCAGGAGACATCTATGTGGACCCCCTGGTGCAGCCTGTGTCTACCAATGATAATTACGGAGTGGAGTTTTTAAACTCCATTGAGATGATCATGACCAGGCTGGAAGGGGTGCACACCATCTGCGGCCTATCCAATATCTCCTTTGGCTTGCCCAAGCGGGAGATCCTGAATCAGAACTTTGCAGTCATGGCTGTGCTCAAAGGCCTGGACAGTGCCATAATCAACCCCCTGGATGCCAAAATGATGGCCAACATTAAGGCAGCCGAAGCATTAGCTGGAAAGGACGCCTTTTGCGCCAACTTCCTGGATGCCTACCGCGCCGGCAAGCTGGAAGTCTAATGCAGGGAAGAGGTGCAAATGCCTTCCTTTCAAGATACTGTAATCCAGCCCAAATCTCCGCGTACCGTGATCGCCTGTGGTGTATTCCGTCCTGAGCTGGAAAGATTGCGGGCAAAAGGCCAACAAGAAGTGGAAATTGTCTATCTGGAACAGAACCTGCATCGAACCCCGCATCTCATGCCCGAGCTGATCCAGGAGCAGGTCGAGCGGGCTGCAGACCGAGCGGAGCAGATCGTACTTTGCTATGGGCTGTGCTCCAACGGTATCGTGGGAGTCCAGGCCCCGGAACAAGGCCTGATCCTGACCAAAGCCCACGACTGCGTGGCCCTGTTTTTGGGCTCTGTGAAAGCATATAATCGTCTAAGCAGAGAGCGGCCAGGCACCTACTACCTGACCAGGGGCTGGATAGAGGAAAAGAAGGATCCCTTAGGCATGCTGGAAAATGAGTATGTGCCTAGAATGGGCAGGGAGATGGCGGAATGGGGGGCAAAAGAAGAGCTCAAGCACTATACCCATTTCGCTTTCATAGACACTGATCTGGACAATAATCAGGAGCTGCGCTCCAGGGCCAGGGAAAATGCCCGCTTCTTCGACAAGGAGTACCTGGAGCTAAAAGGGGATTCCGGCTACTTGCAGCGCATCCTGTTTGGCCCTTACTCCGGCCAGGAGTTCTTTTTGCTGGGGCCCAAGGAAGAAGTCCAGCAACGCTGGTACCTGCTGGAAACCGCTTGAACCAATTAAAACCAAGGAGGCTAGATCATGAGTAACGATCCAATTATCGAAACCGCCAAGAAATACTACGACAGCCACGACGCCCACACCTTCTATTACACCATCTGGGGTGGGGAAGAGCACCATCTGGGCATCTACCGCACCCCTGAAGACTCCATCTTTGAGGCCAGCCGTAGGACAGTAGGGCACATGGCTTCTTATTCCAAGCTGCTGGGAGACAACGCCAAAGTCCTGGATCTGGGCTCAGGCATGGGGGGCACAGTGCGCTATCTGGCCAAGACTTACGGCTGCAGCCTGGTGGGTTTGAATCTGAGCCATGCCGAAAACGAGCTGCACAGAAAAAAGAACAAGGAACAAGGCCTGGAACATAAGATAGAGGTGGTGGATGGAAACTTCGAAGATATACCCTATCCGGATGAGTCCTTTGATATAGTTTGGTCCCAGGATGCTTTCCTGCACAGTCCCAATCGGCGTCAGGTCATTTCTGAAGCTGCCCGGGTGCTCAAGAAAGGCGGGGAGTTCATCTTTACCGACCCCATGCAGACCAATGATGCCTATGAAGAGTTTATACAACCCATTCTCAAGAGGATCCATCTGGATTCCCTAGCGGATGTTAACTTCTACATCAAGACAGGCCAGGAGCTGGGGCTGGAGTTTTTGCATTTCGCTGCCCGCACCCAGCAGCTGACCAATCACTACGAAAAGGTCCTGGAGGAGACCCAGGCCCGGGAAGAGGAGCTTCGGGCAAACAATGTCAGCCAGGAATACCTGGAGCACATGAAGTCCGGACTGCGCAACTGGGTGCTGGGCGGCAAGTACGGCCACCTCTCCTGGGGCATATTCTGTTTCCGTAAGCCCTAATGCTGCGTCAATT
>CAZBUB010000018.1:29404-49009 GCA_964494985.1 uncultured Desulfohalobiaceae bacterium
GGCCACCTCTCCTGGGGCATATTCTGTTTCCGTAAGCCCTAATGCTGCGTCAATTTTCTATTGTCGCATCACAGGGATAATCCATTGTGTTTTTGGTTCCCCTCCTTGCCGCTTGTCTTCCAGGTGGGAGGGAGGGGGTAGGGAAGGGCCGTAATGCGATTATAAACAGACATATCGTTCCAGATGACTTCTTCCGCTACTCCCATCCCTGGCCAACTGAGCATAATACAAAATGATTGGAAATCGAAACAAGCCAATAAATGGAGGCCAGCATGGCTGAAGACTTCAAGCCCCAAGCCCTGCCATTGCTTATCGGCAGCATCCCTATGCGGGATCACGCCCAGGCAACAGAACTGGTCTTGGACTACACCCCGCAGATCCCCCTCTGGGTCCAGCTGCCTGTCCTGCCCCAGGAAGGCATGATATCCCAGTTCCTGCCCGGGCTGCCTGGATACAGGCAGCAAGACGGCCAGGAATACGTGGATACCGAGGACCAAGATTTTGACCAGGAGTTGCTCTCATTTTATGAAGAATACATGGCAGTCACCGAGGCTGGACAGGATCTGGAACACAGCAGATTCAGCCTGGACCAGGAGCGGGCCCAGGGATTTTTTGCCCTCCTGGAGCGCCTGCAGGGCTCATCCCTGCAGCTGCAAGGCATCAAGGGTCAAGTCACTGGTCCCATAACCTTTGCCACCGGGGTCAAAAACCAGGAGAAAAAGGCCATATTCTATGACGAGCAACTAAGGGATGCTGCTGTCAAGCTTTTGGCTTTGAAAGCTGCCTGGCAGGTGGAAAGGTTGCAGAGTCTGGGAGTACAGGTAATCATCTTCTTTGACGAGCCTGCCCTGGCTGGCTTTGGATCCTCTGAGTTCATCAGCATCAGCAAACAGGACGTGCAAAGTTGTTTTGCAGAGGTCATCGAGCAGGTACATATCCGCCAGGGCCTGACAGGCATTCATGTCTGCGCCAATGCGGATTGGTCCTTGATCCTGGAATCAGGTGCAGATATTTTAAGCTTTGACGCCTACTCCTACTTTGACAAACTGCTATTGTACAGCCAGCAACTGCAGGATTTCCTGCAAAGAGGCGGAATAATCGCCTGGGGAATCGTGCCTACCCTGGAGCCTGCTGATATTGAAAAGGAAAGCGTGGACTCCCTGTATCAGCAGTTTGCAAGGCAACTGCAGCGGTTACAGGACGCAGGCCTCAAGAAAGAAAAGGTCCTAGAGCGCTCCCTGATTACCCCGAGCTGCGGCACTGGTTCTTTAAGCCTGGAGCAGGCCCGCAAGGTTATGCAGCTCACCAGGGACCTTTCCCAACGCATCAGGAATGAACTGATGTAGACTGCCAACTAAAAGCAGGTGCGAAACGTATTTCGCCCCTGCTTTTCATTGCATTTCTTGTTTTTCTGGAGCCCCTCAGCTCCTACCACCGCACTGGCACCCGAACCAAATCCTTAGCTTTATTCCTGTACAACAAATACCCCTGACCTCGGCCGAACTCGAAAATCTTCTGGGTTATCAAAACATCTTGTCGGCAGTATTCTATTAATTTTTCCAGCTCCCCTTGCTGCCACCAGGCAATGGCCTGCAGGCCATTGGAGCTTTTCTCCACTCCCAGGGTGGCCTGGGCCAAGTGATCCAAAGAAAGGCGGAAGCCGAGTCTGGTATAGATCTCTTGCAGGATGTCCAAGGTTGGCACTTGCTGAAAATTCATCCTTTTGTAGCCCCGCAACACTTGGTAATCGAAACGCAAAAGATTAAAGCCCACCACGAGGGGCAGGTCCTGCAAATGTTCCAAAAGCTCTGGCACCTGCGCCTCAAGATAGGAAAAACACTTGCCTTGCCTGCTGTCCCAGAGTACCGCGCAGCTGACACCCATTCTGTGTGCTTGATGCCAGCCGCCCACCTCCTGGGCAGACCTTTGGGTTTCTAGATCCAGCACTCCATACTCCAGGGGTAAAGCCTCCTGGGACTTTGCTTCCTGAGCCTGTTTCCCGGAAGAAACCTTCAGCCTGGATGTAGCCTTGTTTTTTTTCTGGATCTTTTCTGCAGGCTTGGATCCTTTGGTCTCCAGAGCTCCTTCAGTGCACAGCAACCTTTGCAGCAGCAAAATCGCAGCATTTTTATCCAGGGGACGGTTGCCAGCACCGCACTTGGGCGAATGCACGCAGGCAGGGCAACCCAGCTCGCAGCTACAGGAGCTCAAGATCTGACGAGTTCGCTGTATCAGATCCTGGAAACTGGCAAATATCTGCCTAGCCAGCCCCACTCCACCAGGGTGGCCGTCATAGATAAATACTGTACCTGTGGCCCGCTCTGGCTGGGCAATCCCACCCAGATCATTTCTATCCGTAAGGATAATCAAAGGTAGACAGCCAATAAAGCCATGTTCCAGGGCGTGCAGGCCACCCATAAAATGCAGCTGAGCGCGGTCGCAAGCCTGTTTCGAGCCTGCAGGCATCTCCAGCCAGACTCCCTGGGTCTCAAAGATCAGCGGCCCCAGATTCAAGGGCACTACCCGCATCAGTATCTGGCCCTTGACCCGACGTTGTTCGTATCCGGTAATCTCCTCCTGTACCCTGAGCCTACCCCAGGAAAGCCTAGCTCCGCCCAGATCCCGGCTTTTTAAAACCTCCAGAATCTCTGTTTGCTTGTTGGTCCTGACTCTCGTGAAATAGCTCACCTTCCTGGCTTTAGCCCATACCAGGCCCTGTTCCGGCTCCAGCTCCTGGATCACATAAGTCCGGCCCCAGTGCAGATATACAGCACCGGGATGGGTCTCGTGGAAGGCCCGGTGATAGTCTATACTCCCAATATCCCTGCCTGTGCCCGCGTCCCTGATCTGTAGGGTATGGCCTGCCCCGCGTAGATTGACCTCCTGCTGCGGGGATTTTTTGCTGCTGTAGAGATAATTGCCGCACCCACTTTGCACGAGCAGCCCCTGATCTAGCATCTCTCTGGCCTTGTCCCGGACCTCTTGTTGTTGCAGCAGGGCTTCGCCGCCCTCCAGGGCCAGATCAGATGCAGCGCACTGCAGATGCCTCTGCAGAAGCACCGGATTTAAAGGATTGACCACCGCTCTTTCCGGGGCCAGGGAGAAAAACTCCCTGGGATGGGCCATAAAGTACTGATCCAGGCTGTTCTCGTGCCCGATAAGCACCACTGCGCTGGACTGGAGCTGCCTGCCCACCCGGCCCGCCCTTTGCCAGGTGGCCATAACCGAACCTGGATAGCCTACAAGGATACATAGATCCAAGCCTCCGATATCAATGCCCAGCTCCAGGGCGCTGGTGGAGATCACCGCCAAAAGGTCCCCCCTGCTCAGGGCAGACTCTATGCTGCGCCTTTCGCTGGGCAAAAATCCAGAGCGATAGGCGCTGATCCTGGAGGAGTAAGCCTGGCAGCGCTGCTTACTCCACATAGCGATCAGCTCGGTCATCTTCCTAGACTGGGTGTAGACAATGCTGCGCAGGCCCAGCTGCAGCGCGGGCAGCAAAAGATCTAGAGCACCGCGGGCAGCCCCTTCCAGTGGGTTATAAAACACCATCTGCCTAGGCCCCCGGGGAGCGCCGTTTTGATTCACCCCACAGACCTCAAGTCCACTTAGCTCAGAAGCTAATTCCTGGGGATTGCCCACAGTGGCGGAGCAAAAAATAAAGGTGGGCTCTGCCCCGTAAAACCTGCATACACGCAAGAGCCTTCTGAAGACCCAGGCCATGTTGGAGCCCATAATACCCCGGTAGGTGTGCACCTCATCTACGACCACAAACTTAAGTCGGCTTAAGAACTCCCTCCAGCTATGGTGATAGGGCAAAATCCCCAGATGCAGCATCTCTGGATTGCTCAGCAGGATATGGGGAGGGTTGGATTTGATCCTGACCCTTTCCTGTTTAGGCGTATCCCCGTCATAAACATCTATCCTGGGTCTGCATGATTCTTGCCAGTGGGCCAGATCCTCCTGCATGACCCGGAGCTGATCCTGGGCCAGGGCCTTCAAGGGAAAAAGATACAGACTCCTGCTTTCTGGATCTTTGAGGATACTCTCCCAGACCGGGAGGTTGTAGATCAGGGATTTGCCGCTTGCAGTGGGAGTGGAGACCACGGTATGCTTGCCGGATCGAATCTGATTCAAGGCCTGGGCCTGGTGGCTGTAGAGATTCTCTATGCCCACGCCCTGCAATAAGTCTTGGATTGGCTTGGGCCAAGGCTCATCCAGCCCTTGATAGCTGGCTTTCTGCCCTGGCAGTTCCTGGATATGCATCACCCGGGCTCCCAAACGGGGACTTTGCTGCAAATCCCGGATGAACCTGGTCACATTGTCTGAAGCAGTCATTTGCCTGAGATATTGTACTTCTTGAGCTTGTACTGCAAAAGGCTCTTGGAGATACCCAGCATATCTGCTGCCTTGACCTGTACAAACCCGCTTCTGACCAGGGCCCTTCTGATCAAAGCGGCCTCAATTTTTTCCAAGGTCTCTCCCAGGTTGACCTCTGTGGGCAACAGATCAGCAGCGCTCTTGAATTGTTCAGACTCCTCTTTGAGCTCTGCAGGCAATTCATCATGGCTGATTTGTTCCCCCCTGGCCAAAACTACGCTGCGCTCCACAACATTTTCCAGCTGACGCACGTTCCCGGGCCAGGAATACGCTGACAAGGCCTGCAGGGCCTCAGGGCTAAAACTGCTGACCTGCTTCTGGTTCTCCTGACTGGCTATGTGCAGGAAATGCGCTGCCAATAAGGGAATATCCTCCGCCCTCTCCCGCAGGGGAGGCACATGGATATTTACCACATTCAGCCTGTAGTAAAGATCCTCCCGGAAATTGCCTTTCTCCACCTCCTGGGAGAGATCTTTGTTCGTGGCAGTGATGAGGCGGATATCCACATGCACCGGCCTATCTCCGCCCACCCTTTCGAAACTGTGCTCCTGCAGGACCCGAAGCAGCTTGACCTGCAGGTCGGTAGAGAACTCCCCGATCTCATCCAAAAAAAGGGTGCCTTTGTGCGCAGTCTCGAACCTGCCCCTTTTCTTGACTGTGGCCCCAGTAAAAGAGCCCTTTTCGTGGCCGAAGAGCTCGCTCTCCAGAACTCCGGGATTCAAGGCCATACAGTTCACTGAGACAAATGGACCTTTAGCTCTGGGAGAGGAGTAGTGTAGGGCCTGGGCTACCAGTTCCTTGCCGGTACCTGACTCTCCAGTGATCAGGACGTTGCTGCTGCTGGGCGCCACCCTGTCCACTAGGTCCAGGACTTGTCGCATCGGCCTGCTGCGGCCAATGATCTGATGCACACCATACTTTTCCTGCAGGGATTGGCGTAGCTGTCGGTTTTGTCTCTCGGCCTGGCTCATCTGGGCGGCTTTGCTTACGGAAAGCAAAAGCTCGCTGTTGGAGAAGGGTTTGTTAATATAGTCAAAAGCTCCGCACTTCATGGCCTCCACAGCACCGTCTATGCTCCCGTAAGCGGTCATTATCAGGACCGGGATATGCGGATAGTCCCTCCTGACCCGCTCCAAGATATCCTGCCCGCTGACCTTGGGCATCTTCATGTCCGTAACCAGCACATCCACCTCTGACTCAGTCAGATAGTCCAGGGCCAGCTCTGGATCCTGCAGTGTAGTCACGCTATAGCCCTCATCCTCCAGCAGGGTTTCCAAAAGCAGTAAATAATTCTGCTCATCGTCTATGACCAGAACATGTGTGGACATTTTAATTCTTTTGTTTTTGGAAAGTTATCACCACCTGGCCTCCGCCTTCAGAAGCAGTGCCCAGGTGCAAGCTGGCTCCATGGTTCTGCAGAATGTTTTGTACAATAGCCAGTCCCAGGCCAGTGCCACTGTCTTTGGTGGTGTAAAATGGTTCCAGGTAGCGGTCCTGCAAGGCAAGGTCAAAGCCAGGGCCTGAATCCTTAATGACCAATTGTCGCTCTTCCTCCAGCCAACTAAGAGACAGCTTGCCTCCAGATTCTGGTATGGCCTGCAGAGCATTGGCCAAAAGATTGTAGAAAGCCCTATACAAGAGATCGTTGTCCCCTTTCACCAGGACTTCTTGGGGCAGGCTCCAATCCACATCAATGTCTTTTTTTTGCAACTCGGATTCAAAAAATCCCAGGCACTGCTGCAAGACCCCGCTTAGATTGATATCCTGCAACCTGGGCTGCTTGGGTCTGGCGTAGTCCAGGAAGTCATTTACTGTCCTGCTCAAGCGCTGGGCTTCCTCATATATGGCCTTGGCCAGCTTTTGCGTAGAGCCCTCCTGCTTGCCTGCCCTCTTGGACAAAAGCTCAGCACTGCTTTGGATAACCCCCAGTGGATTGCGAATCTCGTGGGAAATACTGGCCAGCATTCTGCCCATACTTGCCAGCTTTTCATTTTGATGCAATTTGCGCTCCAGCCTTTCCTTTTCCTGGAAGCGCTCTCCCAGGATCCTGTCTGCCCTGAGAATAATCATGTACAAGAGCAAAAACAAGATCCCTGATGAGCAAAGCACAACCACTGCTATCAGGAGCTGGAAATAGGCAATGGTCTCGTAGTCTCTGGTCACATCCTGGGTAAGCTGCAGGACGCCCACTATGGGCTCCTGATGCTTGGTGCCCAGGCTCCTTTCCGTGCGCAGGGGAAAGGTAGTGCGCAGCACATAGCTCTCCTCGGGCAGGGAAAACCTCCAGAAGGCCCATTTTGATTCCCGCCTATCCAGGACATCGAAACTTCGCTCACCCTCTTGGATAGCTAACTGCACCGAATTGCTTCCTGCCTCCTGCCCCAGCTCGTCCTGGTCAGTGGAATAGGATATCTGGCCCTGCAGATCCAAGACCCTAACCTGTAGTACTTTAAAACCGTGGATAGTGGACTGCACCACCTGATCCAGTCTCTCGTACTGGGCTTCATCCCGAAGGCGAATCCTGCCGAAGCCTAACACCGTGGGCAAGGTGAAGCGCTGATAGATCTGGTGGTTGAGGTTTTCTGCCAACAGCAGGGCAAACTCCTCATCTTTCTGCAGTACAGTCCTTTTAGCGTAGTTCCCCAATACCGCCACCAGGAACATGCTGCTGACCAAAATCAATATCAGGGAGCTCCAGGACAGGAACTTGACCAGCTGGAAGGGCTTGGCAGGATCATGTTTGAACAGGGAGCGCACAAGTATTAACCACTATTGTATAGCTTGTCGGATTTATCTGTTTGGAAAACAACTTGTTGAAATATCGTGGTTTCCATGCTTGCTTGTGTCCTTTCAAGACATAGGCTGTCGAGTTGATAAGGACGAATCCGGCACTGACAATCATTGCCAATCAGATCGCAAGGCAGGGTATTACTAAAGGCGAGTAAACGCAAGATGCCCGCAATGCAGATGCTCAGTGCTGCATATACGCAAGCATCCTGGATAGCTCCTGGATGGACTGCTGAAAAAAGGCATGCCCCCTGGCCTGAATAATGCTTTGCCCCAATTTATTGACCCAAGGCAGCATCTCCTGCCCGGAAAAACCTTCTGCGAGCTGCAAAATTGCAAGGTCTCTTTCTTCCAGGGCCCAGGAGAGCAAAAATTACAGATATTCTATAGGAATTTTTCCGCTTCCTTCGGCTTAAGATCCAGCAAGCTATGCATAGGCATGGTCTACTCCTGGGCTTGATTTATCCCGTCTTCTTGGACGTATTCCTGCCAGGCCTTAGCCCCGCCGGCTTAACGGTAAACAGTGGTAAAGCCCAAACGCACCACCTGCCTGGCGGCGATCTTGCTCAGGATTCATCTGAAATCTCTGCAGTAGATGACGATCATCTTACCATAATCAGCCCCCAGAGTTTGCAACAGAGCCATTTTCTGTTCTTGACCCAATCCGTATCTGTGTGAAAGATCAAAGGGCACACTTATTGCTTCGGGCAATTCTGGTTGTACTCGTAAGCAAAGCGCACATCCATGATCTTAAACCTCTCTTGGAGCAAGTATAGCCGCAAGAGCTCTGCAGTCGTAATCGATATAACTGATCTCATCCGCATCATGCGGCTCCTGCCGCACCTTTAGGGTTTCTCGATCTCAAAGCCTTCAGGACCATAGCTGATATTTGCGTCCAGGTAGTAGACATCCAGCTCAGGCCGCATATCTTCAAACAGGAAGTAGGCTTCTCCGCTGCGGGCTCCGGTGGAGCAGACCAGAATTATAGGCCTTTCTGAAGTGTCGAACTTATCTATCCTGGCCTCTATCTCGTCTATACCCATGTGCTTGGCTGTAGGCAAATGCCCTTCACTGAACTCTTCCTGGGTCCGGACATCAATTATTTGAACACTATCTGGATTGTTGCGCACCAGCTTTTCCAGGAAATCCGGATCTACAGCACCAGGAAACTCGCCTTCCTTGATATCTGCAGACTGAGTCTTTTCTGCTTTCCTCCCCTCCGTGTCTGCTCCCGCTTCTTGCTCCAGGTCCTCTATGGTCCACTGCTTATAGCCTTTATCCACCCAGGCCTGATTGCCAAAGGGGTAGACCACCACATTCTCATAACCCATCTCTTCCGCCTTCCAGGCGGATTTGTGGCTCATGCTTCAGGTAGGGTTCATGCAATGGAAGACTAAAAGGGTGGACTTGTCCTCTGGCAGAATATCCTTTTTCTCCTCAAAATCAGAGTCAGGCAGGCTGATCGCGGTAGGGATATGTCCCCAATCATACCTGGATCTCTTGGGTCTGGAGTCTATGAGCAAAACGTCATCCCTGGGCTCTTCCCGCAACATATTGTCGCAGACTATACCTTTCACGAAATCAGTATCCACAAAAGTATGAAAGGGGTTGGGCACATCTGTCTTTGCCTCCACCTCTGGGATTTTATCCCCTGGCGCGTAGGCGGTCCCAGCCTCAGAGGCCTGCTTGGCGCAGCCCGCAGCCAGAAACAAGGCCAGAGCCAGCAACAGCCCCGGCCAGAACCTTCTAAATGTGCTAATGCGCATACTCGCTCCCTCCTGTAGATTTGAGATCAGACCCCTAGTCCAGTTCCTGATACCAGAGCTCATGGTGATACTGGGCATATTCTTCAGGCACATAGCACTGAACATGGACTTCAGGGCCGGCCTCCCATCCCTGGAGATAGCCGCCATGTAAACGTGGATGATCAACCCTGCCAACACCAGCCCGGCAAACAGGTAATGTATGGTTCTGGACCAAGCCACTGGATTGGGATTGTCCACAACTATCGTGGACAGGAACATCCATACACCTGTACCCAATAAAATGACCCCCGCCAGGACCGAAAGCTGCGCAAAGAGCTTCTGCCCAGCATTATAAAAGCCCTGGGCAGGAATTTCAGTGGTCATACCCTGCTTGCGCAAGAATTTGTTGCCCAGGGTGAGCTGGATATTTTTCTTCAGCATCCACGTGGTGTCCTGTTTTTGCTGATCAGGCCATGGATTCAAGGGGGTTCACGTTGCAGGAGCCAAACACCTCTGCAAAACGAGGCACAAACTGGGTCTGAGTATCAAACCCCGGGGTGAACATCACCCCGCAGCAGGTACACTGGTCAGCTATTTTCTGCAGCTGCTCCGCGCAATAATCCAGGCCCTGCTCCCAGCTGATAAGTTCCCATTTGCCCTCCCCCCGGGCGCCTTTGCGCAGCAGGGGGTGTTTTAACCTATCCGGATCGTCTTGCTGAGCCACCCCGGCATTGCCTCGGGCGCAAACCATGCCCCTGGACTTTAAAAACTTGGGAGTTGGGATCCAACTTCTTAACCACACCATCCTGGACCCGAGCGATCATTTCGCAAGGGTTTTAGAGAATAAGGCCTAGGAGCAGGTGGGGGACAACAGGTCCATCTCGGTGGATCTGCGCTTTATCACCGCCACCAACAAGGACCTGCCGAAGCTTATCTCCAGAGGTAGCTTCCAGGAGGATTTGTTCTACCGCGTCAATGTTATCCCTATCCATCTGCCGCCCCTAAGGGAAAAAAAGGATATTCCGCCCTTGGTGGTATTCTTCCTGCAAAGGCTGAATCGGGACAGAGAGGGTAAGATCAAAGGCCTGAACCCCGAAGCCAACAGATTGTTCATGCGCTACTCCTGGCCTGGTAATGTCCGGGAGCTGAAAAGCACTCTGGAGTTCGCCTTTGTCCTGGCTGGTTCCGGGGTGATCGAGCCCAAACACCTGCCTGCAGCCCTAAGCCGCAGCCAGGAAGATTGCTCTGAATCCAGCAGGGAAGGCATGCAAACCTGCTAGCTAGAAAGCAAAAACTCCTGGAAGCTTTGAGAGCCGGTGGGGGCCACAAGCCAGAGGCAGCGCGCAAACTGGACATAAATCGGGTCACAGTCTTGAACCGAATGCGCAAGCACGGCATCTGGGAGCGGGACATTCTGGAATAAGGCGATCAAAGGTTAATCCTGCTCCTCCACCAGCCTGTCCAGGATCAGACCGTAAAAGCCTGAGCCTTCAGCCTGTACCGGAGTAAATCTCCAGCCCAGATGACTGCCGCATAGGCTACACTGCACAATCTGCCAGGCAAAACCAGGAAACCAGGTAAACTCGCTGGTAGAAGGCCCGATCCCCCTGCAGCCCCAGGCCTGGGCGAAGCAGCCTATCTCAAACAGGAATCCATGGGGATTAGCGCAGACATGCACCCTCTTGCCGCCCACCTCCCTGCGCTGGCCTTGGCTGGTCACATGCTGCCTGCACACGCTGCAAAGAATGCGCTTGCCCTGGCCCTGCTCCTGTTCCAGGTCAGCCTCTGGGTCCAGAACCGGGGTGTCCAGCTCCTCCTCTTGCCTCAGCAAAAGCATGGTCTGCGGCTGGATTTGCTCCCCAGCCCAGGGGCCTGGCCTGCCTGCTGTGCGAAAATCTATGCTGCCGCTCATATATACCCTTGCTGTTGCCTGCTTTAGTTGCAGCCCGCTTTAATCCTGTATATATTGTGTCCTTTGCGCGGCAATTGTCAATAAACCTTCAGCCTGCATTTATTCAAACATAGGCCTTTCCTTACGGCGACCTACTACAGAGATGCTAGGGGTTATTTCCTAAAACAGCACACAGGAGCCAATAAATGCTGGAGCGCATGATTTTGGAAAGCCTGGCAGTGGGCATATTTACCGTGGACCAGGAATTTCGCATCACTTCCTTCAACCAGGAAGCCGAGCGTATGACTGGCTTCAGCAAAGCCCAGGCCATGGGGCACTTCTGCGCGGAGATCTTCCGGACCAGCTCCTGCGAGACCCATTGCCCCCTGCAAAGGGCTATGCAGAACGGAGAAGCAGTGGTCCGGGAGAGGATCAAGTTCCTGGCCCGCAACAATCAGGAAATGCCTGTGGAAGTCACCGCAGCTGCCCTCAGGGATGCCCGGGGCAACTTACTGGGGGGAGTGGAGTCCTTTGTGGACGACAGGGCCAGGACCATCCTGGAGAAAAAGGTCGCTTCCAGCTTCGGCTTCGAGGATCTCAAGGGCCGTTCCCAGGCCATGCTCTCCATTTACGAGATCCTGCCCAGCCTGGCAGAGTCTGATGTCTCCCTGCTCTTGCTGGGGGAGACAGGCACGGGCAAAGATCTCTTGGCCAAGGTAGTGCACCAGGCCAGCAAACAACGAAATGGACCCTTTATCAAGGTCAACTGCGCAGCACTGCCAGAGAACCTCCTGGAGTCAGAGCTGTTCGGATATCAAAAAGGGGCTTTCACAGATGCCAAACAGGACAAGCCTGGCAGATTCCAGCTGGCCAGGGGAGGCACCCTTTTTTTGGACGAGATAGGCGAGCTGCCCTTATCCTTGCAGGCCAAGCTGCTGCAGGCTCTGGAGGATAAAGAGTTCTATCCCTTGGGTGCCACCAGGCTGGTGCAGGTTGATCTCCGGCTCATAGCCTCCACCAACAAGGATCTGCAGCAGCAGATCAGCAAAGGGGCTTTTCGGCCTGATCTCTATTATCGGCTCAAGGTAGCAGAGCTGCAGCTGCCTCCGCTGCGGGAGCGCAAGGTGGACATCCCCCTTTTGACCGAGCATTTCCTGCAGGAGCTGTGCGCCCTGCAGGGCAAGACCTCCCCCAGGCTGGACCAGCCGGCCCTGCGCCTTTTGCTTGCCTACGACTATCCCGGCAACGTGCGCGAGCTGCGCAATATCCTGGAATATGCCCTGCTTTTGAGCTCGGAAAGCCAAATCACCCCAGAGCATTTGCCTGCCTATCTCCAGGGCAGCAGTCGGGCCAACTGCCAGGATTCAAACCCAAAGCCAGAGGAACAGAATCTGCTGCTCAAGACCCTGCAGGAATATGGACACAACAAAACCCGGACAGCCCAAGCCCTGGGCATCAGCCGCACCACCCTATGGCGCAGGCTGCGGGCCATAAAGGGCTAAATAGACTATAGGTCTACGGCATAGCCGTATTTAGCTGGGTATCAAGCATGTGTTATGCTCAGCCCTGAGCAGGGAGGCAGTGGTAGGAAATCATAGATACCGATTACGATTTCCACAAGGACAACGATAGCTACAGGAGGGAGATTAAATCGTAGTCGTAGTCCTGGTTGTGATCGCTTTCGATACTAATGACCTCTACCTTAATTTTCAGCATCTTATAATTTCATATCAGCACCACCTCTAGCCACAGGCATCCAATTTGAACGAGAAAAACGCTTTAGCCTATTCATGGATTATGCTTCGCTTCGCTCGCAACGACAGGCTCAAGATATATCTGGTAGCTTGGAGCACACGCGTCATTGCGAGAAGTCTTCGACGAAGCAATCTCAATGGATGATGCTCTTGTTCATCCGAGGCATGTACTATGCTCAAGGCCCAGGACATTGCACTTATTCCAGCCAGCCCTTACTGTTTCAGTTTTTGAAACAGTGTTTCAACTATTCCAAAACCAATATATAGCTACAGATATGACCTCCTCTTTGTTTCAAGATCTTGAAACAAAGTGTATCAAGACAGCTTTGCAGCAGCACCCTCCTGCTCATAATCTATTGTAATCTAAGATTAAATAATCATGGCATCGATTATGCTTTCCATGCCCAATGAGCAATGAGCAAACCATAGCCCTTTGTTTGCGTCAGGGCAGAATAGCCCCCCGCTTGGACCATCCCGAGATCCTGGCAGTCTATACCCTGGATGAAAACCTCCAGGTGCTCAAACGCCGGGAGCACCCGGTACAGCACCTGAATCGTGTCCAGATCTGCAATCTGCTCAGTGCGCTGCATGTTCAGCTGGTGATTTGTGGAGGCATTTTGCAGGAGTGTCGTCATATCTTGAGTCGTAGCAATATCCTTTGTCTGGACAATATCATCGGCAGCGAGGATTTGGCCCTGGTGCATTATCAGCAGGGCAGACTGCAGTCCGGAATGGTCCTGGATTAATCTGGCTGCCTAGCAAGGAGGTTTACATGCCGCTTAGCCGCAGGAGTTTTTTGGCCTTAAGCGCCTTGGGTGCAGGAACCGCCCTGACCCCGGACACAGCCCGGGCTTGGGAGTCTAAGGCCCCGGAGGATGCCCTGGGCTGCCTGGTGGATCTGAACCGCTGTACAGGCTGCCGCAAGTGCGAGCAGGCCTGCCAGGAAGTCCACCAACTCCCTGAGCCGGAGCAGCCCTTTGACGACCTCACTGTTTTGGATGAGGAGCGTCGGCCTGATGCCCAGGCCTACACAGTGGTCAACCGCTACCATACTGGCAAGGTGGACAAGCAGGGCCAGCTCCTGCCCACGTATGTCAAGGTCCAGTGCATGCACTGCCAGGACCCTGCCTGCGCTTCTGCCTGCATCACCGGGGCCTTGCAGAAGCGGGAAAACGGGGCTGTAGAATACGATGTCAGCAGATGCATCGGCTGCAGATACTGCATGGTGGCCTGCCCCTTTGAGATCCCGGCCTACGAATATCATAAGCCCCTAACCCCCAGGGTCATGAAGTGCACCTTCTGCTACCAGCGGGTGAAAAAAGAGAACAAGCTCCCAGGCTGTGTTGAGATCTGCCCTGTAGAGGCCATGACCTTCGGCAGACGAAAGGACCTGCTCAGGATCGCCAGAGAGCGCATCCAGGACCATCCTGCAGAATACGTGGACTATATCTACGGCGAGCAGGAGGCTGGGGGCACCTGCTGGATGTACATCTCCAAGGAGCCCTTCCAGGAGCTGGGATTTGCCCAGGTCCCGCATACCCCTATGCCCAAGCTGACCGAATCCCTGCAGCACACCCTGTTTAGCTACCTCTGGTCCCCTATACTCCTGTTCGGGGTCTTAGGCTGGGTGCTGCGGGCTACGAAGCCAGACCAGCAAAGCCAGGAAGAACAACATGGAGGCAAGCAATGAATCACCATCCCAGACCCACTGGAGCCAAATTCTGGACCCCTGGGGTCATGGTCCTGGCCGCGCTCATGGCTGCCGGAGCTGTGGCCATCCTGGGCCGCTATCTGGGGGGCATCGGATATGTCAGCAATCTCACCACCGCCCGGCCCTGGGGCATCTGGATCGGGATAGATGTGGCCTCTGGCGTGGCCCTGGCTGCTGGAGGCTTCACCACTGCCTTCCTGGCCCACATCCTGCATCGGGGCTATTATGAGCCCGTGACCAGGCCGGCCCTGCTCACAGCCATGCTGGGCTACACCTTTGTGGTCCTGGGGCTGATCGTGGACATCGGCCGCTCCTGGGCCATCTGGAAGCCCATGTTCTTCTGGAACCCGGATTCCGTGCTCTTTGAAGTGGCTATGTGCGTGATGTTCTATTTAACCGTGCTGTACATCGAGTTCTTGCCCATTGTAGCGGAGCGCTTCCAGGATCGGGTCAACCTGCCCGGGCTGCTTTCCGCCCTGAACAGACCCCTGCAGACCTTGCTGCGCAAGGCCAACTCAGCCTTAGGCAAGGTGATGTGGATATTTATCATTGCCGGAGTGGTCCTGTCCTGCATGCACCAGTCCAGCCTAGGGGCCCTGATGCTCATCGCCCCCAGCAAGCTGCACGAGCTGTGGTATACCCCTATCCTGCCCCTTTTATTCCTGCTCTCCGCTATTATGGTGGGCTACCCCATGGTGGTCTTTGAATCCACCCTGGCCTCCAAGTCCTTCAGGCTTCAGCCCGAGACAGATATTTTTGCCAGGCTGACCAGGATCACAGTGTATCTGCTGGGCATTTACCTGCTGCTGAAGATCGGAGACCTGCTGCTGCGAGGGGCTTTCGTGCACCTGTTTGATGGCAGCGCCCAGTCCAACGCCTTCCTGGTGGAGTTGCTGCTGGGCCTGGTCGTGCCCTGGCTCATGCTGCTCTCCCCTGCTTCCAGGCACTCCCTGCCTAGGCTGTTTATAGCCTGCAGCATGATTGTGGGCGGAGTGCTTCTGAATCGGATCAATGTCTTCGTGGTGGGCTATCAGCCACCCATCAGCGAATCCACCTATTTCCCGGCCTTTGCTGAAATATTAATCACAGTAGGTCTGGTAGCCGCACTGATGTTCATCTACCGCTTCCTGGTCACCTATCTTCCGGTGCTGGGAGCACCGCAAACAAAGGAGTCCTCATGAGCAAGAGGTTTTTCTTCCCCAAGGCCCTCGTGCTGGCAGTAGCGGTGTTGTTTGCCTGCTTGGTCTTTGGCCCAGCAAAAACCTTGGCTTCTCCGGATTCAGACCATAAGCCACCTGACTGGCAAGCCCCGAAGCAGGAAAAAGCCAGGCAAAGGGCCAAGGAAGTGCCGGAGTTCGTAAAGGAGGTCAAAGAGGAGGATCCTGTGCGGCGCAGCATGCGCATTAGAGAGCTGGATCTTCGACCAGAGGATATAGAGCATGCTTACTTCCTCCTGGACAGCCCTATAATCAAACAGACCAAGGATAAGTATGAGCCGGTGCGCTTTATGCACAGCAAGCACGCCTCCCTGGTCCAGGACTGTGCCAGCTGCCATCACTACCGGCCCCAGGACCCTGAGGCCAGTGAGACCGAACCCTGCTCAGCCTGCCACCAGGAATCCTTTCGCCTGGAGGCCGGGGACAGACCAGGGCTGTCCGCAGCCTATCACCAGCGCTGCATGGGCTGCCATGAGCAGGAAAATGCAGGGCCGGTGGGCTGCGAAGGCTGCCACCGCAAAAACGTCCCGGACCACTCCGAACTGGTAGAGCTGGATCCGGACCCCGAGCCCAGCGAGGTCACCCAGGAGTGCCTAAGCTGCCACGAGCAGGCAGGCCAGGACATGCTGCAAACCTCCCACTGGCTCTGGAAGGGGCACTCGTCCTACACGGCAGACCACGGACGGGAGGTGGATCTGGGCAAGGCCACCACAGTGACCAACAATTTCTGAATCAGCATCCACAGCAACGAGGCTCGTTGCACATCCTGTCATGTTGGCTACGGTTGGGAAGACGACAGCTTTGATTTCACTGATATGAATAACATAGACTGCCTGGTCTGCCACGACACCACAGGCGAATACGAAAAAATCCCCACTGGTGCGGGCATGCCTGATCCTGATGTGGACCTGGTGCACGTGGCTGAGAACGTGGGCCGCACCTCCCGCTCCACCTGCGGAGACTGCCATTTCAGCGGTGGCGGAGGGGATGCTGTCAAGCATGCGGACATGTCCAGGGAGCTCTACTATCCTGATCAAAGCTGCGACATCCATATGGGGGGCTACGACTTCCAATGCAGGGAATGCCACAAGAGCCGGGACCATAAGATCTCCGGACGCAGCAGCTCTGTGCCTGCGGTGGAGCTGGGACCTGTTTCCTGCATGGATTGCCACACAAAGGACCCGCACAAGAAGGACCAGCTCCTGGCCCATCACTTGAATGAGCACTGCGAGACCCTGGACTGCAACACCTGCCACTCCCCGGTCTATTCCAAGTGCGCCAGCACCAAGACCCTCTGGGACTGGTCCCAGGCCGGGGATAAGGACCGGGAGCCGGAAGAGGACAAATATGGCAACCCATTGTATAGCTGGAATAAAGGCGCTTTCGAGTTCCAGGAGTCAGTCAAACCTGTTTACCGCTGGTTTAATGGCTATACCGAACGGGTGCTTTTGGGCGACAAGGTGGACCTGGACTCTACAATAAATATCACCACCCCCTTGGGCTCCTTTAAGGATCCAGAGTCCAAGATAGCTCCATTCAAACAGATGCGGGGCATCCAGGCCGCGGACCAGGAGCACGAATATCTCCTGGTGCCCCATCTATTCCCCAGGGGGGAAGACGATGATAGCGCCTACTGGAAGCACACTGACTGGCAAAAATCCTTTGCCGCAGGCATGGAGGCGGTTGATCTGCCCTACAGCGGAGAGTATCAATGGGTGCAGACCAAAATGTACTGGAATCTGAATCACGAGGTCATGCCTGCGGACATGGCCCTGTCCTGCACGCAGTGCCACGAGTCCCTGACCGAGGAGCGAACTTGCGACCGCTGTCATCAGGACGGTAGGGAACAGGATTTTGAGGAGTACAGGCAAAAAGGCACCGACTTCGAACATATGGCAGCCCAGGGCAGGGACGTAGAGCATCTGATCGGCACCACTGACTACATCGATTTTAAGGCCTTGGGCTACGCTGGGGATCCCATCATCCATGGCGGCCGCTTCCAGCAGCTGCCCCTGAAGCTGCCTGTCAAGGAAAAGGAACAATAAGCGGTAGGGGATCATAGGTACTGATGACGATTACGACCACGATAGCGACAGGAGAGTAAGCCGTAATCGCAGTAGTGGTCGCAGTCGCTATCGATACGAATGACTTCTACCACTATCCCCCACACAAAAGATCCCCCTGGCTGGAATATGCCAGGGGGATCCATGCATTGCCTTTACTTTTAACTTTCAACTTTTCACTTTTTACTCTCCAGAGTATCAGATCAGACACCTATTTCCCGGCCATCATGGCCTCAATATCCCCCTGCACGTCGCCGATGGGCTTGATATCGAATTTGTCCACCAGGACCTGGGCCACGTTCGGGGACAAAAAGGCCGGCAGGGTAGGACCCAGCCGCATTCCGTTCACCCCCAGGGAGAGCAGGGCCAACAGCACAGCCACTGCCTTTTGCTCGTACCAGGCGATGTCAAAGGACAGGGGCAGCTCATTGATGCTCTCCAGACCAAAGGCCTCTTTGAGCTTCAAGGCAATCACTGCCAGGGAGTAGGAGTCGTTGCACTGCCCTGCGTCCAGGATCCTGGGGATGCCCCCGATGTCCCCCAGATCCAGCTTGTTGTAGCGGTACTTGGCGCAGCCCGCAGTCAGGATCACTGTATCCTGGGGCAGATTCTCAGCCACCTCGGTAAAGTAGCTGCGCGCTTTTTGCCTGCCGTCGCAGCCAGCCATGACGATAAAGCGCTTGATAGCCCCGGACTTTACAGCATCCACCACCTTGTCCGCCAGGGCCAGGACCTGGTTGTGGGCAAATCCGCCCACGATCTTCCCGGACTCTATCTCCTCCGGGGCCTTGCACTTCTTGGCCATCTCGATCACCGGACTGAAGTCCTTGCTGCCCCCGCTTGACCTATCCTGAATATGCCCGGCAGACCCGGGGTAGTTGACCACTCCAGTGGAAAACAGCCTGTCTAGATAGGTGTTGTCCTTGCGCACCGGCACCAGGCAGTTGGTGGTCAGGATGATGGGCCCGTTAAAGGACTCGAATTCCTTGTTCTGCTGCCACCAGGAACCGCCGTAATTGCCCACGAAGTGATCAAACTTCTTGAATGCCGGGTAATAATTCGCAGGCAGCATCTCCCCGTGGGTGTATACATCCACGCCTGTGCCCTCGGTTTGCTTCAAAAGCTCCTCCATATCCTTCAGGTCGTGGCCGCTGATCAGGATGCCGGGATTTTTGCCCACCCCAATGTTCACCTCTGTGAGCTCTGGGTGACCGTAAGCAGAGGTATTGGCCTGGTCCAGAAGGGCCATGGTATTCACAGCTGTCTCTCCGGCCTTCATAACCATATCGATCATCTCCTGCACCGAGAGATCCCTGGTGGTGGAGGCCAGGGCCTGCATAATAAAGCCGTAGATATCATCCTGCTCCTGGCCCAGGATCGCGGCATGGTCGGCGTAGGCTGCGATGCCTTTGCAGCCGATGATCAAAAGCTCCCTTAAGGAGCGCACATCCTCATTTTGCACCTCAGTGATGCGCATCTCCTCGGACAAGGCCTTGGCCTTCATTTCATCCTTGTTCTCTGTGTACCAGGTGGCGCATTCCGGCAAAGGCTCAGGCAGATTTCCGCCCAGCTGGGCCTTGACCTTATCCCGGACCTGGAAGGCCTCCTGGATGCGCTGCATGATGACCTCGTCGTCCCAGGCCACGTTAGTAATTGTTGTGAACAGGGCCTCGCAGATGAACTTGCCTGCCTCCCTGTCCACAGTGCCCTTTTCCTGCAGCTTTTCCCCGTAGACCGAGATGCCCTTGCAGATGTAAATAAGCAGATCCTGCAGGTCAGCGGTTTCCTCCGGCTTGCCGCACATGCCTTTTACAGTGCAGCCCTCGTTCTTGGCCGTCTCTTGGCATTGAAAACAAAACATGTTTAAGCTCCTTTGTTTATTGGTTCAGCTTTTTTCCCCTTTTGCTTAAATCCAGACTAGGCTCAGGCTTTCCCTATTTCTTTGATCTACATCAAATTGGCTTAGAGAATAAGAAAAAAGTCTCACAAGCATCACAAAAGGCAGAGCTTTTGGCTCAGAGCTAGAGCTTCACAAGTACCTTCTCCAACGCACGGGG
>CAZBUB010000019.1:0-48115 GCA_964494985.1 uncultured Desulfohalobiaceae bacterium
GGTGGCCTTTTTAGGGGCTTTTCTGGGTGTGCTCACCAGCTGCGTGCTGGCTGTGGTCTTTACCGACATCCTGCAGCTCAGGGGCGCAGTAATGCCCTTTGCCGAGACCCTGCTTTACGCGGGGTTTGCCCATCTGGACTTGACCAAAATCTATATCGCTGCTGTGTTCCTGGCCTGTTCCGGCGCGGTTATGGACCTGAGTATGGATGTAGCCGCCAGCATGCAGGAAGTGGTAGACCAAAATCCTGATGTAACTCAAATGCAGCTGATACGATCCGGCCTGAATGTGGGCCGGGCAGTGGTGGGTACCATGACCACTACCTTGCTCCTGGCCTATTCCGGAGGATTCATCACTTTGCTCATGGCCTTTATGGCCAAGGGAGTGCCCCTGGATTCCACCTTTAACTTCATCTACGTGGCTGCCGAGGTTCTGAAAACTATTGTGGGCAGCTTTGGCCTGGTCACAGTAGCCCCGTTCACTGCTCTAGTGGGCGGCTTTATTCTGGCTAGGCACCGCAGTTAACTATATGGGCTATTCGCAGGTTCCAGAAAAATGCTGATTTTCAGTGGAACTTGCATATGGTCATTTTTTTGCTGCTTTATGTTTCAAAAACTTTCCAGACAAATGAGAATCATGGCCTCCTTTGTCAAATGCTGTACTGGAGATAATAGTATTCCAAGGACTTGCAATTATGTTGGCCTCTTGGATGATCTGATCCGCTTGAAGGATTCGATAGTGGAGGCGGCCTTGAGCACCGCGTTTTCCCCCTCCTCGAAAAGACTGCCGTGGGCAGCCTGGTCGCCCACATCCACCTTGGACCGGAAGGATCCGGCCTCTGAGGCACAGACAGCCAATTCAGTAAGCTCCAGCACCAGCCCTGCCTTGGCCTGGGTCTCCCGGGCCAAGCATCTGGGAGCCCAAGGCCTCCTGCTCCTCATCCACGATAAATACAAAAGACACAGGTATCTGCTCCCAATGCTTCAAATAGTCTGCTAGAGAATACGTCAACCTGGTTACGAATGAGAGCACCTAGGTTGAGGAGTTTATCTAGCTTGGTATAACAGTGCAAACACCACGATTTTCCTGCTGCAGTTCTTTGTCTTTCATTATACACGGGGATTGATCAACCCATGCAATACAGCCAGGTTCTCCCTGTCCCACATGCCAGCCTTGTCTTTAGGGGTCTCCAGGAGCATGGGAATTCCTGTCAGTCTGAGCTCGTTCAGGATCATTCTGAAAGGCTCCAGCCCCAGTTTGCCCTGGCCGATATGCTGGTGGCGGTCCCCGTGGCTGCCCAGATCATTTTTGCTGTCGTTGAGGTGCAGGGCCTGCAGCAGGTCAAGCCCGATTGTGCGCTCCAGCTCCTGCAGGGTCTGATCAAAGCCTGCTCTGCTTCGCAGCTCGTAGCCTGCTGCAAAAACGTGGCAGGTGTCCAAGCAGACCGCCAACCTCTCGCGAGAGCTGCAGGCCTGGATGATTTGCGCCAGGTCCTGGAAGCTGCCGCCCAGGCTGGTGCCCTGGCCGGAGGTAGTCTCCAGCAGGACTGTGACCTGGCCGCTCTCAGGGCAGCTTCTTGAGGCCCTGCGCAGGGACTCTTCCAGGGCCTGGACATAACTGCCAAGGCCCTGCTCCCGGCTTTGCTGCTTGTAGGAGCCAGGATGGCTAACCAGCCTGGGGATGCCTAACCTGCCGCAGCGCTCCAGCTCCAGGGCAAAGGCCTGGATAGACTTCTCCCTGATCTCTTTTTCAGGCGAGGCCAGGTTTATCAGGTAGCTGTCATGGGCCAGGATGGGATAGTCCCCCCAGTCTTGCCAGGCTTGCTGGAAGTCTGCCACCTCTTTTTCCTGCAGAGGTTTGGGATTCCACTGCCTCTGGTTCCTGGTGAACAGCTGCAAGGCTGTACCCTCCAGGGCCTGGATACGCTCGATGGCCCGATACAGACCGCCTGTAGCAGAGCAGTGGGCACCCAAGTAAGGGGAGTCTTTTGGCTTAAGCCCCATAAATGAGCTAAGGTTAGAAATTTTTGCCTAGGAATGGAGCCTTGCGTCAAAATTGCTGGGTCTTATAGGGTGTTGGCATAATTTGTGCATATAATTTAGTAGCATTGTTTAAGGACTCTTAATCTATTACAAACAGGCTTTGAGCTGCAAGTCTAAACAGGAGGTATCTATGAGTAGATCCAATAAGTTTTATTTGGCGAGCATTCTGGTCTTGGGCCTGATTGTCTGCGGCACAGCGCCAGGCTGGGCTGAAGGGAACAATAATAATGTCTTTGAAAATGAGATCGACAAGGATACAGAGCTGCAGGCCGAGGATGTTGATGAAGCAGATCTCGTGGCCTTTGTTGAGGCTGCAGAGGAAGTGCAGGACATCAGGTTGGAGTTCACCAAAAAGATGCATGATGATGAAGGAGATGAGGAAAAGCTGAAAGAAGAGGCCACGCAAAAGATGCGCGAAGCAATTGAAGAGCAAGGGTTGGACGAGGAGACCTATAGAGGGATTGCCTATCACGTACGTGAAGATGATGACCTGCTTTCAGATTATTACTGATCTGAGGCAATAAGGATCATGTCCACCAAGCTGCCTGGACATGGCTGGAAAGCAGCTACAGCCATGTCCAGCAGTCTTGTGGCAGTCGGATTGAAGCTTTGGTCCCCCATGAAACTTAAAAAAAGGAGGTTCAGCATGTCTGTAATTCAAGGCGGCTTGACAGGCATGGAAAATCACATGCCAGGCACGCAGGGCAGTAGTTATGTCAGGCAGCCAAGTCAGAGCGCCATGCATAGCTCCAGGTCCGCATCAAGCCCTATAGGTATGGAGGCTCCGGCAGGTGCTGGCATGGATGCGCGCACAGGATCAACTCCAGCCCAAGCCGGGCAAGAACAGGAAGCGGCAAAGCAAGAAACCGAGGGCAAAACAGCAGATCTCCAGGCTGCCAACGCACAGAATAACCAAAAGCAGCCCTCTGAAATGCTGCCTGAAGATTCAACACTCAGGCAAATGCAAATGCAGAACATGGTGTCTGAAGACAACGCTCAGCAAACTGGCGATGTCCAGGAACCAGAGCAGGCAGAGCAGCCTCGGCCTGAAGTGCAGGCAGAGCAGGATCGTTCCGATATGGGGGTTGCAGACAGGATGGCGGAGAGCCTGCCTGGAGCAACCTCTGGAGTCCAGCAGCAGAATAATGCGGCTTTAGGAGGATTGGCTGCTGGTCCTGCAGCCTTTGCCGGACAAACTGGGGGAGAGTTGCTCAGTAGAACCGTATAGTGTTCAGTATCAAGGCATGGGGGACCATAATTCTGAAATCAATCTGAAGCCGCACCCATTTACGAAGTGAGACACGCAAGAGAACGGCCTGGCCTGTCCATTGGCCAGGGGCATGAGAATTCTGGTGGCAGTGGATGGCCTCAGTGCACAGCGAATATGCTGTGGATCAGGCTGTTATACTGGGAACTAGCTGCTTTAGTAAAATTCACCTCATCAGTGTACTGGATCTGCTGCCGGAGCAGATGAGGCTGGCTCCGGACCTGGTGGAGAATATGTCCAAGGAAGCCAAGGAGATTTTGCACAAGGCCCAGGAAAAGGTTGAGCAGGGCGTGGAGTGCGAAACAATCGTCCGTTCCGAAAGCAGGGCCTAGGACTTTATTGTTAGCGAGGCCAAGGACAGGGATATTGATTTAATAGTCACGGGGACCCACGGCAGGACAGGCCTGAAGAGCATTCTCCTTGGCAGTGTAGCTCAAAATGTTTTGGGCAAGGCCCCCTGTCCGGTTCTGGTGGTGCCCAGCCTGAAGCAACAGTCCTGATTAATTTTGGCAGTGATCTGCAGACACATGTGACTATACGAAACACTTTTCAGATGAGCTAGGGTGCTGTATTTAGCTGCAGATAAGCCATACTGAGACATGCGTTCTTATCTAATAAGCCGCCTTTCCCGGACTGCACCGGGCAAGGCGGCTTACTTGTTTGTGCAGCCACATCTTTTGATTTGGCATTCTGGTTGCAAGGATATAGATAAGGTAAAGGTAGTTGAGAATTATTGTGTAACATCTAAATGAATGGAGGTAGAAAGTATGCTGATTAGACAACTGGGAAACAAAAGAGTCTGGGTGCATACCCTGCTTTTGGCCCTGAGTTTGGGGCTGGTGCTGTGTGGATCCCAGGCTATTGCTGCTGATGGCGGAGATAAGGAACAGGGCGGCTACGAGGAAAGCCAGGAGCAGGAAGGTGATGCCTACGGCCAGGAGCAGGGAGGTGACGCCTATGGCCAGGAGCAGGGAGGTGACGCCTATGGCCAGGAGCAGGAAGGCGATGCCTATGAATACGAATCCGAAGGCGATGCCTCTGAATCCGAATCCGAAGAAGATGGCGGTGATGGTGAAGAGGAAGAAGGGGATTCTGAGTGGTAGTTAAGCTCAGAAGCCGGGACAGCTCTGCCGGCAAAATGTAGATGCAAAACCAGACTTGCGTTAGTTGGCCGTTTCCAGGGCCAGCTAGCGCAAGTCTGTCTTGACAGATTCAAGCCCTATCTTGAGCAAAGCTCCACTCCCGCCAGCCCAATAGCAGCAGGCATGCCTGCTGGCCTAGGGGAATTCCATGCACTCGATATAATGCTCCATGAACCGCGGATGGTTGGCGGTGGAAACATGCTGGATTTCGGAGACCCTCTCTTCCAGGTAGCGTCTGTAGGTAATGTCGTTTATCAGCCAGACGCATCCGCTCCTGCTGGCGTTGCCAGCGAACATGACCCTGTCTTGGCTGTCTGCGGGCAGCAGGCCTATTCTTTCCAGACTGCCAGGTTTTAAGTAGAAGCCGAAGCCTCCAGCGATGATGATCTGCTGCATATCAGTGGACTGCAGGTTCGCCTCCTGGAGCAGGATGTCTATGCTGGCCCGGATAGCGCCCTTGGAGAGCTGGATTTCCCTGAGATCCTTCTGGGTGAAGAACACTTCCCGGCCCAGCCTGATCGCCGGCTGGCCGTGCAAAAGCTGCAGCCTCTGCTGGAGCTCAGGGCTGACCTGCAGCTCTCCTGCACTGGACAGCATACGCCCGGTGCGGTCCACAAGGCCCAGGTCCAGCAAGCTGGCCACCAGGTCCATTATCCCGCTGCCGCAGATGCCTTTGGCAGGCACATCTCCGATGGTCTGCAGCTGCAGATCGAAACCGTCGGTGCTGACCTGGGATATAGCTCCCAGGGCCGCCCGCATGCCGCTGGTCAGCGTGGCTCCTTCAAAGGCAGGTCCTGCGGCTGTGGAGGCAGCCAGCCTTTGACCCTGGTTGTTGACCGCTATCTCTCCATTGGTGCCTACGTCTATGTACAAGACCCGGGCTGCATTGTCGAAAAAATCTCCGCTCATCAGCAGTCCTGCAGTAACATCTGTACCAATAAAGGCATGCATGACGGGTGGGATGTACACCCTGGCCGCAGGGTTGACTTCCAGGCTGAAGCGCTGCGCTGGATAGCTGCTGCCGCCCTGGATATCCACCCGGAAGGGAATCCTGCCCAGAGGGGAGGGATCTATGCAGGCCGCAAGCTGCAGCATGGTGGTGTTGCCCCCCAGGACCACATCCAGGATCTCCAGGGATTCTGAGCCTGAATCAGTGCAGACTTCCTGGATGAGCTGGTTCAGCCCCCTGCTTACAGCCTGGTGCAGCTGCTGCAGACCCTGCTCTGTGGAGCCGTGCATGATGCGGGAGATAACATCGTGCCCGTATTTGCCCTGGGGGTTGAGCATGGAGGCAGTAGCCAGCTCCTCTCCGGAGATCAGGGAGAGCAGGGTGAGCACTATGGAGGTGGTGCCCAGGTCTACAGCCAGACCCTTGGGCTGCATAGTCTGTCTCCAGCCTGGGAGTTGACTGGCTTCCGGCTCTGCGTCGTAGCGCATCCACCAAGTTCCCTGGTCCTGGAATACCCGGACCGCTGTGGCCACCCTGCCCCAGCTGATGCGCTCCCCCTCCAGGATCTGCTGGGCATCCCGGATCCGTCTGGCATCCCGGCTAAAGTCCTCCGGGAGGCGGATGGTCATGTCCCTTTCTGGAACTATCATGCAGGACAGCCTGAGCCCTGCAGCCTCCTGCTCAGGCGAGATCTTGGAGTGCGGAGTGGGGGGTACATCCTCCGGGCTCTGGATCCAGACTCCGCACTGCCCGCAAATGCCCTGTCCGTTGCAGGGGCCCTCGATATTGATCCCGTAACGAAGCAGGGCTTCGCGCAGGGTCTCTTCAGGCCGGGCCAGTATGGTTTCCTGCAGGGGGTTGATCCTGATCCTGGGGCTAGACATGCTTAGCACCTACCTCTGTCCTTGAACCTTGCTCAGACTGACTGATTCCTGCAGATCGCTGGCCAAGGATTCCAGCTCGCTGCGGAAGGCCTGGGTATCGGATTCTTCTGGGACCTCAATCAGGGTGTACATCCGGAATACTGGGACTTCCTCCAGGGGCCCCTGTTCCAGCCGGGTATCCATATCCAGGATGTTGACCCCCTTGCGGGCCAAGAAGCTGGAGGTCTTGTATACTATGCCGGATCTGTCCACGCCCCGGATGCGCAGGGCATAACGCTGTCCAGCTGCCTGGGCCTCACTGGGCTGGGACTCTGGTACCGCAAAGATGTGGGCAGTAATCTCTGATCTCTCCTGCAGCTCGCGCAGCAGGGGAGAGAGCCAGTCCTGTACAGCCCCTTCCTCAGCGCTGATATGGATCATCAGGGAAAAGTGCTCAGCCAAAAGCGTCATGCTGGAGTTCACTATTTTGCTTCCGGAGAGGTAGATCTGCTTGCTGACCTCGGCCACCACCCCGGGCCGATTGCCGCCAACTGCAGAGATAATGTACTCCTTTCTGGCCATAAGCTCTCCCTATGGATGTTTGTGTGCTCAGGTTATGGGCGGAATAATTCCGAAAGGGGCTGGTCTGCGTTATGACACCGACAAGTCAGTCCCTTTTGGCCTTCTCGGTCTCCGCCCGCAGGAGCACCTGCTGGATGTCTTCCCTGGCCTGGGAGGAAAGTTCGCTGCTGCGGGAGGTTCCATTCTGCAGCAATTGCAGGATGTAGTCCTGGATCCTGTCCCGCATTCGTCTGGCTCCGTCCTCACGCCAGGCCTCATAGTCGCGCCTTTCCATGAAGCGGGGCTGCCAGTTCTTTACGGCCATTTCCTGGGTAAGATCGGTATGCAGATGGCTCCCGCCAGGGCCCAGGCGATGGATCTCCTGCAGGGCCTGGGGCAGGTCCTCCAGGGACAGACCCCGGATTATCCGTCTGCCCATGGACAAAACCTCGTCCGCCAGCACCAACTGAAAGAGGGAGCCGGTCATTCCGGATTCCAGGAAGCCTGCGTCATGTACCAGGTTGGCTCCGGAGAGCAGGGCTGAATGTAGAGAAAAGCTGGCTTCCAGGGCGGACTGCAGGTCAGTGTCCTTGGAATCGCTGCAGCCCCCGGCCACAAAGACAGGCAGCCCGATGTAGTCAGCCAGCTCTGTCATGCACAGGCTGAGGATGCTTAGCTCCGGGGCCCCGTAGGAAAAGACCATGCGCCGCATGTCCAGTATGGACTGGGTGCCGCCGATGATAATGCAGGATCCAGGGCGTTTGAGCTGGGACAGGACGACGCCTATCAAGGATTCCGCCAGGGTGACCACCAAATGGGCGGCATGGGTGGCAGGCACTGTGGCTCCACTGGTGTTGGCAGGGGCGAATATCTGGGGAATGCCGTGCCTGGCGCAGTACAGCAGCTTGTCCAGGGCGTTGAAGTCGCAGGTCAAAGGGGACACTGGTTCGTTGTAGAAGAAGTACAAGGGCCTGTGTTGCAGCTCCTCCTGCCCGCCGGCCACAGCGCTAGCTATCTCATGGATAAAGGCGCAGTGCTGTCTGGAGTAGCACCAGGCGATAATAGGCTTGCTGCTGGCCTGGATCATTTCCGCAAATTCGTAGACCTCTTCCAGCCCGTCTGTAACATCTGAGATGGAGCCCAAAGACATCACAAAATCCATCTCAGGCAGGGCATCGCAGACCCGGGCCACATTAGCTGCGTCCTGGCGCAGATAGCGTCTTTTTTTGCGGCTGTAAGGGTCTATGAAATTGGGACAGGTGGGGCCTGGACCAAAATGGCTGCGGTAGGGCTCGATTCTGACCTTACCGGAGTAGTCCCAATGGTGTACCGTGGTTATGGGAGGCACCCTTTGCAGGCACCAGCGTACCAGCTGGGAGGGGATGTAGACCCGGTTGTCTTTGACCGTACATTGATTGGACTGCAGGAGCTTCCTGGCTCCTGGGTGATGGATCTCAGCCCCGGTATACTGCAAGACCTCCATGGCCTGGCTGAAGATCAGGGACTTTTTCTTTTCCGTGAGGTAGCTGAAATGTACCGAACTGTCCAGGGAGATGTCCTGTCTATGCATGGCTGGTTCCTGGTTGGAGGTTCAGGCTGCTAGGGCAAGAGCCTAGAGCCAGGGTATCCCGGCTGGGCTGCAGTTGAAAGCCTGGTGCCCTACTGAGCATAGCGCACACTTGACACCGTGGGTAAGGAAGCTGTCCGCAATCCCACGGTGTCAAGTGTGGGTAAAGACCAGGATGGCCTGGGAAGGATCAACCAGGGCTCCACTCCCGCCAGCCCGAGAGCAGGGGGAAGTACAGGCCCAGGCGTATGGGCCGCTTTTCCCTGACCTGCATCAGCCTGGCGTAGCGCTGCATCTGCTCCTGGTAGCGCAGCCTTTCCTGCTCCAGGAAAGCCTGCAGATCTCCTCCCTCGTGCCTGCTGGTCTTGTAGTCTATTATCCAGCGCAGGCCTTGATCATCCACAAAGGTGCGGTCCATGACCACAGAGACCAGTCTGCCCTGGTCCAGGCCGCTTAAGGCATACTCATTCTTGGCCTCTGGGCGCTGGGCCAGAATCCAGCGGCCCAGATCCTGGTCCAGGGTGTTTAGCAGGGCCAGTTGCACCAGCTCCGCACCCTGCTCCAGATCCTCCTGCCTGAGGCCCAGCCCCTGCAGCTGGCCCAGGATGACCTCCCGCAGCCCGCGCACCCGGTCTGCATCCCAAATCTCCAGGCCCTGCTGGGCTATAAGCAGCAGCCAGCCATGCACGCAGCTGCCCACGCAGCGCACCAGCTCCCCTGCCCAATCAAAAGGGATGTCCTCTGCTTCTGGCTCCAGCCTGGGGCTGGCCTGGGGCTGCAGGCCAGGGGCTGGTTCAGGGGGGCGCCAGCTGGGGGGCAGGCGATACAGGGTCTGGTCCGGGCCTAAGGGATGCTTAGCCCTTTCTTGCTGCTTCTTTGCAGAATCCGGATCCTGCTGGGCTGCTTCCTGGAAACTGTCCTGCACCGCAGGCCAGAGGGTGGCCAGCAGACAGCCCTTGCTTGGCTGTTTGGGTTGTCCCTGCTCATTGAGCGTGGTCTGGCCCAGGATATGCAGCCTCTGCCTGGCCCTGGTGGCTGCCACGTAGAGCAGCCTGCCTTGTTCAAGGCTGGCCTTTTCCTGGAGCAGCTTCTGGATGTAGTTGAAGATGGGATCAGGCTCCTGGCCGGTGCCTGTTTTGGGGGCCAGGAGCAGATCGCTGCCTTGTTCAGGTCTGGAGCGCTCCAGCCAGGCCAAAAGGGGTGCCTGGTCTGATCCGGTGCCCTTGCCCAGGCCGGGCAGGATCACGGTGTCGAATTCCAGGCCCTTGGCCTTATGCATGGTCATCAGCTGCAGTTTCTGCCCTGCGCCGGGCTCAGGCCTGGCGAACAGCTGCTGTACAGCCTGGTCCAGCTGGTCCAAAAGCTCCTGGGGCTGGTCCTGGAACCTTTGCTGCAGCAGCTCCAGGAAGATGTCTGCGTCCTCCCGCTCCGCCCTCGTCTGCAGGCAGGCCGGACCTCCCAGGGCCTGCCAGCAGGATTCCACCTGACGTCTCAGCCCGCAGCGCTCCCGCTGCCGCAAGGCCTGGAGCAGGATGGGCCTGACCTTGAGCACTCTGGCCTGGCCCTCTGGACTCAGCCCAGCCAGGAGCTCTTCATCCTGGAGGCTGCTGGGCACATCCTGGCCGGTTGCCTTGGGGCTCAAGAGCTGCAGATCTTCCAGCTCCAGGCCACACCAGGGGGCCCGGAGCACTGAGAGCCAGGCCAGATTGTGCCCGGAATGGCGCAGGGCCTTGCTCAGGGAGATCAGGTCCTGGATAGGTTGTCTGTTGTTTAGGGGATCGATATCCACTGCCTGGTAGGGGATCCTTGCCCTGCGCAGAGCGCGCAGGATGGGCTCCAGGTGCAGGCGGCTGCGGGCCAGGACAGCGATAGTGCCCTGGGGAGCTTCGACTTGGGCCTGCTGGATCAGCTGCAGCACTTGCTCTGCCTCAGACTCAGACTCGGAGTCGAAAAAGGGATGTATCTGCACCGCAGGCTGCCGGGTCTGGGGCAGCATGGCCTGGGCAGGGGAGTAGGGCACGCTGCCGGTCAGGGGATCTTCAGCCCAGGGCAGGACCTCGGGGAAGGCCTGGTTCACCCAGTCCACGATTCCGGCCTGGGAACGGAAGTTGGCCTGCAGGCTCAAGGGCTCAAGCTGGATATGGCCCAGGCCGCTTTGCCTGGCCTGTAGGAAGAGGCCTACCTCTGCCTCCCGAAAACTATAGATGGATTGCATGGGATCGCCCACCGCAAAAAAGGTCCTGCCGTCGCCAGGAGTCCAGCCTGCGGTCAGGGACTGCAGGAGCAGAAACTGGGAGATGCTGGTGTCCTGGAACTCATCGATCAGGATGTGCTGGATGCTGTAGTCCAGACTCAAGGCCAAGTCAGTGGGCTGTTCCGGACTGCCCAGGGCCTGCCTGGCCCGGCAGGAGACCTCTGCGAAATCCAGCTCACCTTTTTCCTGGAATATCAGATGCAGGTTGGCAGCAGCCAGGCGCAAGACCTGCAGCAGATCCCCCAGCACGGACCACTGCTCCTGGGAGTATTCTGGCCATGGCAGGGAAGGGATCCGGCTCAGCCTGTCCTGCAGCCCGGGCACCAGGGCCAGGGCCTGCATGCAGGAGGCAAAGCCCTGCTTCATTTCCTGGAACCTCTGTTTGAGCTGGGGGTCCTTGCTGCTGCTGGGCGCGGGGAAGCCCAGGTTCTTGTTGGCCTGTTTTCGCAGTTCTCCGGCCTGGGTCAGGCAGAACCAGGCCAGCCTTTGCCACAGGGCCAGGGCTTCAGGCTGACTGCCGGGCAGATCCCCCAGCTGGGCGCAGGCCTTGAGCTCCGCGGCCTGCTCTGGCTCGGTCCCGTGGAGATTTTCGGCTGCGAATTGCATGAGCTCCAGGAGCCTGGGGATTTCCTGCTTCGGGAACAGCTCCCTGACTTCCTGCAGGGCCTGGCTGACTTCCCTGGCCAGGGCCTGCTCCAGCCAGGGCTTTTGCAGCTGCCTGCTCTCTGGGTTGGCCAGATGGCGTAGCCACTGCTCCCTTTTGGGCAGCATGTCTGAGAGCAGACTGCAAGCCCTGTCCAGGTCATTGTCCAAGTGGGCCAGCAGGTTGCGGACCTGGGTGCTCCAGTCCGAGTCCCGGTCCAGCTCCGCCACTGTGTCCAGGGCAGCCTGCATATACATCTGTTCCGGGTTCTGGCTGATCCTGCCCTGGCCCCCCAGCCTGGAGAGCAGGGGCATGCGGGAGACCAGGGAGGCGCACAATGAGTCGATGGTCTGGATGCGCAGCCTGCCAGGAGAGGACTGCAGCTCCCAGCCCAGCCTGCTGCTTTGCTCCAGGACCCGGGCTGCCAGCTCCAGGGTTTTCCTGTCATGCTCCGCCCGAGGCTGCTCCTGGCATTCTGCGCGCTTTAGGGCCTGCATGATGCGAAAGCGCATCTCTGCTGCAGCCTTGCGGGTGAAGGTGATGGCCAGGACCTGCTCCGGGGCCTGGACAGTGCCCAGCAGGGCCAGGGTGCGCTGGGTGAGGAGCTCTGTCTTGCCAGAGCCTGCAGGGGCCTGGACAATAAAGGATCTGGAAGGATCCAGGGCTGCTGCCCGCTGCTCAGCGTCAGGTATTTGAGGGCTCATATTCAGGCCTGGTTGGAATCTGCTGCAAAGTCTCGCAGAAGCGTCAAGCAGCCTTTATGTTTGGCTTATTTGCGCAGCTCTTGCCTTGCTGCCTGGATTTCCGGCTCGCTTAAAGGCCTGCGCTGCTGCCAGCGGGAAAGGATACGCCCTGCAGCCTTTTTTTGCCTTTGTCGGATTTCTTCCTCCTGGATTGCGTGCTGCATGAGCTCAGCAATAATAGCGCTCTTGTTACGCCCGGCAAATACTGCATCAAAGGCGTCCCTGATCTCTTGGGGCACGCTGAAGTTTACATTGGCCATGATCAGTCCTTGTTTGTGGAATATTTCTTTAATAATTTGCCACCTAGAAATGGCCTGGTCAATACCTGCAGAATGTTATTTGCCTTCCAGCTCCAGGATCCGGCAAAGGGGCTCCAGGTCGCATTGCCTGCAGGTTTGGCGGCCCTTGGGGGCTGCCCTGGCCTCACCGCCCAGTATCTCGGCTGCCAGGTCCTCCAGCCTGCTCCTCCAGGTTTCCAGGATCTCCTGCCAGCTGGAAAAGGCCTTGGTCTGGGAATGCCTGGCATAGCCGGGGCAGCCGGGCACGATCCCTGCCTGTTCCCCCAGGCCTACGAATCTGGTCTCACCCTTGCGCAGCACTGCGAAGTAGACCCCGGCCACCGGCTCCTGGCAGAACAGGCTGTACAGGGGCAGTTGGGGCTCTTCAGGCCTGTCCCGCAGCCACTGGGAAGCAGAATGCCTGCCTGACTTATAGTCTATGACCACCAGCCGGCCGTCCTGTAGGCTGTCTATGCGATCCACGGCCACATTCAGTTTCAGGCCTGCCAGATCAATATCCAACCGTTTCTCTAGGGCCTGGACCTGGAAAGGGCTGCGCTGCTCCTCCAATTGCAGCCACTCCAAAAGCAGCTCCTGCAGGCGCTGCTCTTCCAGGGCAAAAAACACCCTGCTCAGGCTGGGCCTTTTCCAAGCCTGACCTTGTACTGCGTGGGCTGCAGCCTCCTGGACCAAATCGGCTCTGGCCTGCCTGGAGAGTCCCAGCAGGGTGCTTTGATCCTGACAGTTGCGCCAGAAGTGCTCCAGGGCCTTGTGCATGGTACTGCCGCGCTCCAGGGCATCCAGGCCTGGAGCAGGTCCCTGCAGGGCCTCTGCCTGCATGCGGTACCTGGCAAAGGCCTGGAAGGGACACAGGGCCTGGGAACGCAGCAGGCCAGTGCCGCCAGGGGCCTGGCCTGAGACTAGACTCGGAGCCTGCTGGTCCTGGAAGGTTTCCAGATCAGTGGCTGAGCCCTGCTCCTGCCAGGGGTCCGGATCCGGGGCCAGCTGCAGCTCCTGGGGCTCCAGGCCGGGAATGCCAGAGAGCAGGGGGCTGGGCAAAAGCTCCCGGTCCTCTTCCTGCTGGGGGTAGCTAAGCAGTATCTGCTTTGCGCTTGTAAGCAGCCTGGAAGTGATCCTCCTGGCGTAGAACAGCTCGTGCTCCGGGCTGCTGCGGGGCATATCCATTGCTTGCTGCACTGGGATGGGCAGGAAGGGGCTGGGCTCTGCAGCAGGGGGCCAGGCCTGATCAGTGAGCCCCAGGATCCAGATTTGGTCAAAATCCTGGGCCACTGCTTCCAGCATGCCCAGGACCCTGAGCTGGGACTGGGGGCCTTCGGGCTGGAAGACTGTCTGGGCCAGGATCTCGCGCAGCCTGGAGATTGCCTGCTTCAGTTCCAGCCTGGGCCAGATCCGGTCCAGGGTGGACAGGCGCTGCAGACAATTGTACCAGGCCTGCCGGGTCTGGTGTTCAGGGCTGCTCAAGGAGCGCTCCCCTGGCCAGCCCAGATCCCGAAGCAGCAGATCCAGGTCCTGGGCCCAGGCGCTGGGGGGCTGGGAGTGAGGCAGCTGCCCAACCCTGGCCTGGAAAGCCCTGGCAGACCTGGCCAGGGCTGGGCAGCTGCCGGAATCCAGAAGGCGCTGCAATTCCCTCCAGGACAGGCAGGCCTGCCTGGTATCCCGGATGCTGGTCTCCAGCCTGGCCCTTGGGGAGATTTCCGAGTCAGCTGCCAGGACAAAGGGACTGCGCAGCAGGGAGCTTATGGTCTTCAGCTCCAGGGGATCTTGGGCCAGATCCAGGATGTCCAAAGCAGCCTGGATCAAGGGATAGGAGGAAAGGTTCTGGCCCAGGGAGATATCAAAGCAGCGCCTTTCAGGGTCCACGGGGGTGTAAGCCGAGTCCGGATGCAGCACCGCGTCCAGGGTTTCAAGCAGCTCCTGCCTGAGCTGGGTCAGGTTGGGCACAATGATGCCCAGGCTCTGCGCGGGATTGGACAGCAGCTGGGCCCTGGCCCATCTGGCTGCCCAGCGCAGCTCCTGCTTTTGGTCCTGCAGGGCCAGTTTGCGGGCCATGCCCTGTTGCTCAGGCTGCTGTAGGAGGTAGACGAAGCAGCCCATGCGCTGCAGGGTCTGCAGGAGCTGCTGCTGCAAAGGGCTCAGCTGCTCGAATCCGGCCAGGATGATCTTTTGGGGCGCAGGCAGGATCCCGGAGCTGAAAAGCTCTGTGAGATACTCCGGCTGCCTGGCCTCCTCCAGCCAGCCCCGAGCCTGGACCACGTCCTGGAATTCCTGGCTCCAGTCCCAGAAGGCCTCCTGGTCAGGGGAGGACCAGAGCCAAGGCTCAGCCTTGTGCTGCAGCAGCCAGTGCCTGAACAGGGTCCAGGCCTGGCTGGCCTGCCTGGCGGTCTGGCCCAGGTAGAGCAGGCCGCGGGAGTGCTCCGAAGCCTGGATGATTTTCTCCCAGAGGGCCAGCTCCTGCTCCTGGGTCAAGATCGCCGGCTGCTGAGGATCAGGACAAGCATAGCAGGCCTGCTGCAGGCAGCGGGAGATCCAGCCTGCCCAAGGCAGGATATCCGGGGTCTCCCAGGCCTGCTCCCCTTTGGCCTGCATCTGTGCCTGGTAGCGCTGCAGCAGGCCTTGGCTCAGCCTGCGGTTCACAGTGAGCAGGGTGGCTCCGGCCTCCAGGGCGGCAAATGACGCATCCAGGGGTATGGATTCATGCTCGGTCATGGGCAAGCGGGTGTAAGGAAGTTATCATTATATCGACAACGACAACGATTTTGAATTTTGCAAAGGTCCTTTCCCCTCGCTATCGTTGTCGTGGTCGTAATCGTAATCGAATTTTACAAATCCCTGAACGATACAGCTCCCATTCAGCCTTGGGCAAAGCTCATCCCAGCCAGTTCCTCCACCTCTGCCTGAGCTGGCAGGGCTGCCTGGGCCCCGGATCTAGTGGAGCACAAGGCCCCGGCAGCACCAGCCAGGCGCATAGCCTGGGCTAGACTGCGGCCCCTGGCCAAGGCTGCAGCCAAAGCCCCATTAAAAGCGTCTCCTGCAGCCACGGTATCCCTGGCCTGGATCTGGGTGGCTGGGACGTGCTCCCTGCCAGATTTGCCAAGCATCAGGGCTCCATCCCCGCCCAGGGTCAGGATCAGGGTCTGATTCGGTGCCAGCAGAGCCTGGAGGGCTTTTTCCGTGGCCTGGAGGTCATCCGGATCTGTGCCAGCCAGGGCAGCAGCCTCCTGCTGGTTGGGGGTCACAATATCAGCATGTCCCAGCATTTCTGCAGGCAGGGGCTGGAAAGGAGCTGGATCCAGGATGGTGATCAATCCCCTGGATTTGGCCAGCTTAAGGCCTGCGGCTACAGTCTGCAGGGGTATCTCCAGCTGCACAAGCAGGATGTCGCCGGCAGTAAACCACTGGGCACAAGACTCTACATCAGCAGGGGAGAGATTGTGATTGCTGCCAGGGACCACTACGATCTGGTTGTGGCCCTGATTGTCCACCAGGATGAAGGCCAGGCCTGCAGGCTGACTCTGGTCTCTCATCAAGCCTTCTGCAGGCAGCCCGGCCTGCTGCAGATGTCTGGCCAGGGCCTGGCCGTAGTGATCTTTGCCGATCCTGGCCAGAAACAAGGTTTTTACCCCGCAGTACAGGGCAGCCAGGGCCTGGTTGGCACCCTTGCCCCCGAAATGGGTCTGGAACCCGGAGCCCTGCAAAGTCTCTCCAGGCCCGGGGAGCCTGGGGACCCGTACATTAAGGTCAGTATTCGCGCTGCCCAGGACTATGACACTCTTCATGCTAAAGTCTCCAGGAACAGCTGCAGGGCCTTTTCCCTGTCCACCCTGGTGCAGACCCTGAGGTTGGGTTCTGGTTTCCACTTCTCCAGCACCGGCCGAAGATCCGGCAAGGTCATGCCCCGGGTGTGCTGGCCCCTGGTCTCCACCTGCACATGCATGGGCTCTGTGCCGAGCAGCTCGGGACGCATGCAGGCCAGCACAGCCAGGGGGTCGTGCAGGGGCATAGAGGCCTCTCCTGTCAGATCCTGCATAAACTCCAGGCCGTGCCTGCTCCAATCCTGGATGCTGCGTCTAAGGGGCGTATTCTGGGCCTGGACCCAAGCCTGCAGGCTTTCTCTGCTCAGTCTGACCTGCCTGGTCACATCCAGGCCCACTGCGGTGATGGGCATCCCGGAGCGAAAGACCAGGTCTGCGGCTTCCGGATCCACATAGATATTGAACTCTGCAGCAGGGGTAATGTTTCCAGGCACAGTATAGGCCCCGCCCATGAGGATCAGTTCCTGGATCCTGTTTGCCAGATCAGGGTCCTGATTCAGGGCCAGGGCAATATTGGTCAGCGGGCCTAGGCAGATCAGGGTCAAAGGTTCTGATGAATTCCTGGTTTGACGCAGGATTTCCTCTGCGGAAGTGTCTTTGGACAAGGATTCCGGGATGCTCGCCGTCTGGTCCTGCTCTGCCCCCACTGCGCCCAGGCCGTCAGTGCCGTGCACGTGCGCGGAAAAAAAGGGTTCCCTCTCCAGGGGCTGCTCTGCGCCCTGGGCTAGGACAGGGTAAGGGCCAGGCAGCAGCTCCAGGACGCGCAGCAGATTTGAGGTGGCCTTTTCTACTGGAACATTGCCGCAGACCGTGGTAATGGCCTTGACCTGCAGGTCCTGGCAGCTCAGGGCCAGGAGCAGGGCCAGGGCATCGTCCACACCAGGGTCTGTATCGATCAGCACCGATTTCTGCATGCCGAGCAGGCTACTCTGAATAGGGATCTGGATCAAGGCCCTTGGCAGCAAAACTGCAAGATCTGCTCCTTGCCAGGGCAGGTGGGGAAGAGGTAGAATATTCATTCAGTAGACAAAGCTAGATGGCCGAGTGGACGGCAAAAAAAGGAGCTCAGCATGCAGACTTATCGTATTTATCCCCTGGTAGTGGGCAGCAAGCTCTTTGACAAGGGCATGATGACCTATCAGCATGATTATGGCCAGGAATATACCATCCCAATCTATTCATGGTATATTCAGGGGGGAGACAAACAGATCCTGGTGGATACCGGGGAGATGCAGCCTATCCAATCCGAGGCCAGGCAAAACGCCGTAGGCGGCAGGATAGTCACTCTGGAACAGGGGCTGGCCAGGTTCGGCCTAAGGCCCGAGGACATAGATGTGGTCATCCACACCCATCTGCATAACGACCACTGCGAGAACGACTTCAAGTGTTCCAATGCCAGGTTCTACTGCCACAGCCAGGAGCTGGAGAGCGTGCACAATCCCCATCCCCTGGACTACCGATACTTGGAGGATTTTATCGAGGATGTGGAGGAGAACGGACAGATAGAGGAGGTAGAGGACGGCCAGGAGATCCTGCCCGGGATCAGTGTGCTGCACACCCCGGCGCATACCCCTGGCGGGCTGACGGTCATGATCCAGACTGCAAAAGGCCTGGCTGCGATCACTGGATTTTGCGTAATTGAGGAAAACCTGTTCCCTCCGGCCCAGATCACAGCCATGGAGATGGAGGTCATCCCTCCGGGCACAGTGGTCAATACCTACCAGGCCTACGATATTTTGCTGGATGTCAAAAAGCGGGCTGATATCCTCATCCCTTTGCACGAGCCAAAATTTGCAGCCATGGAGTATATTGGCTAGGCCTGGGGAGCCGGCTGAACAAATGCTGCTGCAAATGCCCCAGCCTCATTGGACTTTTTGTCTGGCATGACCGCAATTAATATGTAAGGAAGTTAGATCCTGATTATGTTCAAGGAGTTGACCTTTTATCAGAAATGTTTCGGCCTGGTCCTGCTGCTGGGATTTTTGTACAAGTACAGCTATCTTTGTTTCTTTATCTACAGTGTGCCCAGCCTGGCCGGGCTGGGCATAAAGCTGCTGGTCCTGGCTGCCATTGCTGTGCTGTATGTTTTTCCGTTTTTGCAGAACAAAAGGGCCAGGCTCTTTTTGCTGGCACTGTTGTTACTGTTTACTTTATTCTGTCTGGCCAATATCTGGTACAACAGGTATTACGGCAATTATCTCAGTCTGAGCGACATCATGCTAGGCCAGGGCATTAGACCATTTGGGGTCCTGGTCAGGCAGTTGCTGAGGCCCCAGGATATATTGTTCCTGGTAGATGTCTTGGCCTTGGTTTACATCTATAGCAAGGAAGGCCTGAGCCAGGGGCTGCAATCGGTATTTGCCGCTTTTCCCAGACTGCGCAGGGCCAGGAATATTGCCCTGGCGCTAGGGCTTTTGGTGCTGCAGATTCTGGGCACCAACTTCATCCTGGGCAACCATTGGCCAGGGCAGTTATACAACCAGAGCACTTCCAGTTTTGTAAACGTCTATGGCATTCTTCCCCTTTACATATTTGAGCTGTGCTCTTTACATGAGCCCTTCAGAAATCAGCAACCGGCTCAGCCCTCACAAGAGGAAAGCAGGCTGAGCAGGGAAAAGATACGAGACAAGGACCTGGAGTTTGAGAATATCCTGGTTATCCAAGTGGAATCTTTGGATCAGAAGGTGATAGGCCTGGAGCAAAACGGCCTGGAAGTTACTCCGTTCCTTAACGATCTCAGGGACAAGTCCCTTTATTTTGAAAACTTCTATGCCCAGCACGTAAACGGCAGCTTTGATGCAGAGTTCTCCTTTTTGACCTCCATCTACCCCATAAACAAGAACTACGGTTTTAAGGTTAATGATCTGTCCAGGTTCAGCTCCCTGGTGCAGATCTTGAAGGAGAAGGGTTACCAAACGCTGGCCATGCACGGCAACGATAAAGAGTTCTTTTACAGGCATAAGGCCTATCCAGAACTGGGATTTGACAGATTCTACAGCAAGCAGGATTTTGACTTTGATAAGACCGTGATGCCAGCCCAGAATGCAAACTTCGGCTTAAACGACTATGACTTTTTGCTGCAGGGGGTGGAGTTTCTACAGCAAAGCAAAGAGCCCTTTTTTGCCTTCCTGATCACGGTCAGCAGTCATACCCCTTTTGACTTTTTTCCCTCTGGCTTTGGCCTGGATAGATTCCAGTGGGTGCTGGATCCGCTGGTCAGGGATTATTTCCGGTCCATTTCCTTTGTGGACTTTTCCCTGCGGATGTTCTTCCAGGAGCTTGAAAAGCGCGGGCTTGACGAAGATACTCTGTTTATCGTCTACTCAGACCACCATTCAGGGGTAGAGGGCCATGGCTATTCTGCCCAGAGGGAGTTTGAGATGCACAAGAGCCTCAAGCCTCCGGAAAATATCCCGCTTTTTATCTATCATCCCGACCTGGAGCCGGGGGTGGTCAGCAAGGAGGGCACCCCCACGGATCTGGGCCCCACTGTTTTGGATCTGCTGGGAGAGGAAGAAAAGCCGGAGGAGTTCTTCGGCCGATCCCTGCTCAGCAAGGAGTCCCATGAAGTATTCTTTCTGCATGAGACTCACCAGATTTTGCATCAGGGCCAGCTGTTCGCACTGTTGCCCAGCGGGCTGGAGAAGATAGGCTACCACCGCAAGACAGGATCTAAGGAAGTAGAGCTGCCAAAGGAGCAGGAGCTGCGGAATCGGGTGGAGTATATTCAGGGCCTGCTTTTAGAGAGACGCAGGGAGCAGGACTAGGAGACAGCCATGTGCAGGCGGCTTGCCTCGGCAGTGCTTTTATTTTTAGGCTTGTTCATGGTTTCCTGCACAGCTGCTCCCCAGGGGAGCAGTCTGGCCCAGGAGCAGGGCTTCGGGCTTGCCCTTGGCCAGCAGGAGATTCCCCATGCGCGGCAAAAACTCATAAGCCGGTACCCGGACTACCTGGCCCTGGTGCAGGAGGGACCACTGATTCCGGGTCTGCTGCAGGGAGCAGTGCCCCAGGGCAAGGCCTATATTCCAGAGGCAGATCTGCTGGTGATCTCCAATTATATGAGCCAGGAGCTGCCCGGAGTCTTGACCTTGGTCTCCCTTAAGGACTTTGAGCTCAAGAAGGTACTCTGGCTGTACAACAAAGATGGAAGCATGCATCAGGGCCATCTCGGTGGGCTGGCCCGGACCAGGGAGCACTTGTGGATAGCCTCGGACCGCACTGTGTACAGGGTATCCCTGCAGGAAATCCTGAAAGCAGAGACAGAGGACATGCTCTTTTTGGACCAGGGCTGGAGCACTGAGGTCAGGGCCTGCTTTGCCACAGCCTCAGAGTCTGTGCTGTATGTAGGGGAGTTCAGGACCAGGGGCAGGCGCTACGCTACCAAGCCCTCCCATGCCTATTCCACTGCAGGCGGCGGTCGCAACCAGGCCCTGATGGCGGCTTTCTCCCTGGATTCAGACACGGATGACATCCAGGATCACCAGTTGATTTCCGGAACAGCCTATCCCTCGTATTTTATTTCCATTCCGGATCGGGTCCAGGGCGCTGCCTTCGCAGGGAATTATATCATCCTCAGCCAGTCCTATGGCAGGAGGAACCCGAGCAGCCTCTCGGTGTACCGCGCACCTTTTGCTGAGACGTCCGAGGATGTCTTTGAATTTGAGAACGGGTTGCAGATCCCGGTCTGGCTCCTGGACAGCTCCAGGCACGTCAGAACTGTAAAGGCCCCGCCCATGAGCGAGGGCATAGCCAGGGTCAACGGCCAGCTGGCCGTGCTCTTTGAATCCGGAGCGGCCAAGTTCAGCCGCTTTGCTTCCCAGCCCTTGGACCGAGTGCAGCTGGTGGATCTAAAACTCCTGCTGGGAGAATAGCAGGGCAAAGCCAATAATAAATGATCTCTATTTCGCCTGCCATGAATACCTTCTGGTTGCTGGCTTTTGCTAAAAACACACAATCCATTTCTAGCTATGCGCACTGCAGTAAAACCAAAATGGAGATGCAACCCCCTTGGGATGTGTTTCGTATCATCTGCATATGGCTCTTCTGGCTAGAGGGTCAGCTCTGGGAGGACTGCTCTTCGGGATCAGGGATTTTGTCGGGCCACAGACCTTCCAGACCAGAAGCAGACTTGATGTGCAGATCCTGTTGAGGGAAAGCAAAAGTGATATTGTATTCCCTAAAAATGTTATGGATCTCGAACCTGAGGTTGGATTCTGTGTCCCAGGCATTGTCAATCAGAGCAAAGAAATACAGGGTGAAGATCAGAGAGCTGGATCCAAAGTCCTCGAACCTGACAAATGGCAGGGGCCTGTTTAGGACCTCGGGATGGGTTTCCGCAATGTACTGCAACAGGCGCTTAACCATCTCAATGTCTGAGCCATGGGCTACGCCCACTCGAATGGTGCGGCGAATAATTTTGTCTGACAAGGTCCAATTAGTGATTTGTTCCTCTATGAGCATGGAGTTGGGCAAGAGCAGGGTGGATTTATCAAATGTTTCCACAACTGTGGAGCGGATGTTGACTTCCTTGACTTCTGCCCACAGATCTTTGACCTGGACGATGTCCCCAGGCTTAATGGCTCGACCGAAAAGTAGAATCAGGCCGCTGATGAAGTTGTTCACTATAGACTGTAGTCCAAAACCTATGCCCACACTCAGACCACCTGCTACCACTGTGAGGCTGGTCAGGTTCAGGCCTAGAAAGGCTAGGGCCAGAACAATGTAGATGGACCAGATCACATAGGTCAGCAGGGTCTTCAGGGTGGCTGTTGTGCCAGGATCGAGGTGGGTATTCCTTTCGGCCATGCTGTCCAGGATAGAGCGCAGGATGACTAATCCGGATTTGGCCAGGTAAAAGCCAATTAAAACTAGGATTAGACGGAACATGTTTACGGACAAGGCGCCCCAGCCTAGATCCTGCTTGGTTATCTCTTTGAGAAACTTGAGGTCCCCCATGTTTATGCCCAACCAGAGTACTGCCAAGAATACAGCCAGTATCCAAAGCAGGGGCAGGCCTGTGCCCTGGATCAGGCCCTGGCCCAGGTAGCCCAGATTGGAGTCAGGCAGTTGGGCTACCCTGGCCCTGAGCAGGCTCCCTGATATAGACCCGAACTGCAGGCATAAGGCCAGGACGAACAGGAAAGCGGTCAAGAGCAGGGACAGGTTTACCCAGCCCCCCAATCCCAGCAAAGCCAGAAACACCAGGCTCAGCATAGAGCTGTTGAGAATCAGCTGCTCAAGCTGGAGCTGGGCTTGTTTTCGGGCCAGGAGGATCCAGATGAGGAAGGCCGACAAAGTACTAGGCCAGATTAGGAGTAAAAGGCTGGCTGGCAGGTTCAGCCCTTGGATGAGGATAGATGTTGCAAACAGCCACCACAAGGGCCGCAAAGGGTTTTTGCTGCTTCTGGTCTCCTCCTGGCTGGCTTGTCGAAAGGACCAGAGCAGATTGGCTAGTCCTCGCAAGAGCAGAAGCTGGATGATTATCAAGAGCAAGACTGAATGATAGGCTCCAGGCAACAGGCCTGTGGCTGCCCAAAGGCCCAAGGAGAAGCAGCACAAGACCATATCGCCCGGCTTGACTGTGGGCTTCAAGTCGGACAGCTCATAGAAAAATCTTTTCCAGAGGGATATTCCAGCAAAGCTAAAAAGGGCTCCAAACAGCAGTGACCAAATGGAAAATTCCTTCCAGGGCAACTCCCCCAGAAAAAAGAAATTCAAATAGATAGGCAGGCCCTGCCGCCATTCCCAAAAGACCTTGCTAAGATCCTGTTGGTGGAGTTCAAGCACTGAGCCTTCAGAAGAGAAAAAATAGGATTTCCAGGCCAAATCCAGATCCTCTTCCAGCCCTGAGGTGATGGATTGGAGGCGTTTGCTGAAACTGCTTGCATCCTGGATTTTGTTCTCCAGATTAAGTTTCAAGGATGTACTTTGGATGAGCAAAGCATCAAGGGATTTAAGGCGTTGGTTTTGAGCCGGGGTGCGAGCAAAAGCAGAATCAAGTCTGAGCTGTTCCTGCAGGTCCAGCTTTTGGGACTCGATCCTGGTCTGGGCCTGTTTTAGACTATGAAGCTGATGAGTTAAGTCTCCTAAAATCTGTTGATATTCTTGTTTGAGCTGATCAATAAACTGCTTTAAGAGCACTAGCTCCTTGAAGTTGTCATCCACAAAATTTTTGAGCCGCAAAAGCCTGTTCAGCTCAGGGATCATTTCCTGTTGGACGGATTTTAGCTCTTGAGTCAGCTTTGGTAGCGAGCTTTGGATGTCTTGGACAATCTTTTTTTGCTGTTTAAAGGTCTCAGTCTCTGCTTGCAGGATAGGCTCCAAGTCCTTGTCTGTGGGGCATGGTTGTTGTTCCTGCTTGGCTACTATCCCTTCAGATACAAAAAAAATCATGCCTGCCAGAAAAAAGATTGGCAAAAGGCATTTCCAGGATTTAAAAAAATTGGACATCAGGCCTGCCCATCCCATGAATATTGGTTACTAAGCTTAGGTAATAATCAGTGTAACTATTCACCATGTCCGGGGTTTCTTCCTCGGTAATGTTTATCCGAGCATAGTAGATGGTGAATAAATACTAATCAGTTATAAGTTTCCAGCAAGAAATGTGCCAAGCTTTCTATTTAAGAAATAGAATGTTATTTTAAGGAGTTATATAAAGCAAGTGTCTGGAGGACCTGAAAATCTAGTATTGGATGTGGGAAAATTTGAAATGATTTATGTCTGGAAGTTGTATGCTTGGAAGGGAAGTTGGCTTTAAGAGCATGCTTGCGGCTTGATAAAGTTCAAATTTGGTTTGAAGATATTCAAGTTTGGCTTGAAGTCGCACCCCTTTTGGGCTGTTGTCTTGCCAATCACTTTCAATAACCTTACCCTAGGTATGGCCTTCATGTACAACTTTAGGGGAGACACACAGAAGGACGGGATATGTCTGTTGCTGATCAGAACCAGACTCCTCTCAACTTCCAATTCCAGGGCCCAGAACAAGGCCAGGTTGTAATGTTCTCCAATTCCCTGGCCTCGAATCTGAGCATGTGGGATCTGCAGGCCCAGGAACTGACACAGGCCGAATATCGGGTGCTGCGCTACGACACTAGGGGGCATGGGGATTCTGCAGTGCCGGAGGAGCCTTACAGCATGGAGCAGCTCTTAAAGGACGCAGCAGGGCTTTTGGATTCTCTGGGACTGGAAAGGGTTTATTTCTGCGGTCTCTCCCTTGGAGGCATGCTGGGCCAGCTTATGGGTGTAGGGCGTCCTGAACGTCTAGAGGTTCTGCTGCTTTGCTCTATAGCAGCGCCCTGGCCCGGAGCTCTCCAGGGCCCTGGGCGCTGCCCACATAGAGGAAGAAGCCATGCTTGAGCCTTGGCTGGCCCCAGTTGCCGACCTCCAAACTGGCTGGCTCTTTGCAGCGCAGGACCGGCACATATGTCCCTGGCTCAGGCCGCATGCCTGCCTCAGGCCTGGCCCTTAGGGGCTGTCAGGCTTGAAGTGCTTGATGTCCAGGATGCTGCCCCTTCTTTCCTGCTGGGGCTTGAACTGGGCGGTCACAGACATGCCAATGCTGACCTGCTCAGGCCGGCACTCCCCCAGGCAGTGCAGCAAAAGACCGTCTCCCAGCTTGATGGCAGCAATGATTTCTGGGGCCTGCTTGGAGCTGCCGTCCTTGTTCCTGCAGGCCAGGGTGTAGGAGTATACAGTGCCTGTCAGCCCCACATCCACCCAGGTTTCCAGCTGGGCAAAGCAGCGCTCGCAGAACTCCTTTGCGGGCACAAAGGTCAGGCAGCAGGCCTGACAGTAGGTGCCGAATATCTTGGCGTTGTCCTTTATCTCCTGCAGGAACCTCTGACCAGCCAGGCCGGCTGTATAGCGGCTCTTGACCGGGAAGCTGTCCTGTTCAGGGCACCAGTACTTATTGTCTATATTCCTCTGATTCCTTTCTACAATGCCCATTGTCCACACCTCCTGCTAGCAAGGCTTGAAGCATTCAATATCGGTTATGGCGCCAGTGCGCTCAGCCTCGGGCTTCCACTTGGCCTGGACCCGCATGCCAATTTTGGCCTGCTGCGGGTCCACTTCGCCCAGCATGTGCATAATGCCCATGCCAGGCGAGGCCCCATCAATCTCTATCACCGCAGGCATGTAGGGCCTCTCTCCAGGCTGGATCCTGCTGGCGTCCCAGTGGATGTGACAGATGGAGAAGGTTCTGACTAGACCTGTGTCCTGCACATATACCCAGGAGTCTGTAGGCCTGAAGCACAGCTCGCAGAACATGCGCGGGGGCAGCATGATGCGGTTGCAGGAGTTGCAGGCCTTGGCGATGATCCTGCCCTTTTTCAGCTCCTGCAGATATCTGCCTATGGCTATGCCGTTATCCCAGGCGTAGCGGCAATCAAGGGCGTCATGCTCCACGAATATCTCTCCGGACTGGATGTGCTTTTCCGAGAGGGCCGTGCCTCCGCGGATGAATTGCTTGTGATCCATGATATCCCCTCCAAGATGTATGCTTCTGTATGGTAAGTCCTAAACGCCAAGCACCGCAACCGAGCTGACCTGGAGCAGGTCTCCCCAGGCCTGGGCCACGCCCAGCCTGGGCTGCCCAGGCACCTGCCGCTGGCCCGCTTCGCCCCTTAGCTGCCAGAAAAGCTCGCAGATCTTCATGGTCCCGGCAGCGGCAATGGGATTGCCTACTCCCAGCAGGCCCCCTGAGGGGCACATGGGTAGCTCCCCGTCCTGGTCGAAATGGCCGTCCCTTAAAAGCTCCACTGTTTTGCCCTTGGGGGAGAGCAAGAGCCCTTCCATATGGTGCAGGGCCTTGTAGCCGAAGGGATCGTAGGGCTCTGCGATGTCGATCTGTTTTTCCGGCTCCTTGATGCCCGCCATGTCGTAGGCCATTCTGGCTGCTGACTCGCAGTACCTGGGATAGTACAGATCCCGGGTGGCCCAGTAGGATGTGTCCAGGCACCAGCCTGTGCCCTCTATCCAGACCGGCTGGTCCGTGAGCCTGCGGGCTACGTTCTCCGAAGCCAGCACAACGGCTGCAGCCCCGTCAGTGACTGGGCTGACATCCAGCCTGCTTACCGGATAGGCCAGAACCTCGGAGTCCAGGATCTCCTGCAGGCTGACCTCCTGGCTGAACTGGGAGGCGGGATGCTTTAGGCCCTGATTCTTGTTCTTCATGGAGGCCAGGGCCATGTCCTGCTTGGTATAGCCGTACCTGTGCATGTATCTGTGCATCTCCATGGAGAAGATCCAGATCAGATTGGGATGCAAGGGCCTTTCGGTGGTGTGATCGAAGATGGTCAGGAAGAAGGCCTGGGCGTGGGGCATGGCGCTGGACATCTTTTCCTCGCAGACCACCAGGCAGGTGTCGAACATGCCGGAGGCCACGTGCTGCCAGCCGTGGATCAGAGCATGCACTCCAGTGGCCCCGCCCACAAAGACCCGCATGGTGGGCTTATTCCAGCCTCCGCTGCCGTCAGCCAGGTATTCCCCTTTCTGGTGGATGCCGTCAAAGGCATCCGGCGCGCTGCCGTGGGCCACGCACTCAATATCCTTGAGTCGCAGCCCGCAGCTGTCCAGGGCTGCGCTGGAAGCCTGATAGGCCAGCTCCTTGGGGGTTTCCTGGGCCCTGCGCACGAAATTGGTCATTCCTGCACCTACAACAGCAACTCTTCTCATATATGAACTCCCTTTAAGTTTTGTGTTGTCTGAGCTGTGGATCCAGGATGCTGCCAAGAGCTCCGGGTCCTCAAGCGCCAGGGATGCATAGCAGGTTTGCAGCTGCTAGTAGCGGTTGCCGAGCACCACTGCAGTGCCTGTTGCAGTGGGAATTCCCCGCCAGGCAAAGGCCAGGCCGGTCTGTACCCCCTGCAGCTGCCTGGGACCGGCCTGGCCTCGCAGCTGGAGCACGACCTCCAGGAGTCTTTGCAGACCATTGGCCTCGTGCAGATAGCCTGAGCCCAGGCTCCCGCCGGAGATATTCACCGGGAAGTCACCCCGGCTGGAGAACAGGCCCTGCTGGGTTTGCCTGCCCGCCTCGCCCCGGGAGCATATCTGCAGGGCCTCCAGGTGCTGGAGTTGCTTGTAGGAAAAGGTGTCATCTATCTCTGCAAAGTCGATTTCCCTGCGCGGGCAGCTGATGCCTGCCATGCGATAGGCTCTTCCCCCTGCCAGCCTGGCGTATACAGCATCTCCCAGGCCCTGCAGCCTGGAGTCCAGGTTCGGGGTGTCAGTGGCCCAGCCTATGCCCTGGATCCATATGGGCTGCTTGGCATAGGCATAGGCCATATCCTCTGAGGCCAGAAGCACCACAACTGCTCCGTCTGCATGCTGGCTTTGATCCAATAGGCTCAAAGGATAGAACTCAGGCTCGGAGTCCAGGACTGTGTCCGCATCAATATTCGCTGCATAGGCAGCCTTAGGGTTCAGCTGTGCGCTGCGCCTGTTGGTTGCAGCGACTTCTGCGCATTGCTCCTTGGTGTTGCCGGATTCATGCAGGTAGCGGTTCATCTCCAGTCCGGCCAGGGCATAGGGACTCTCGCCCAAAGGCCGGACATAGCTGGGGTCGCAGGCATAGGAGACCACATTTTCCTGCTGCAGCACATTGGAAGCCTTGGAAAAGGCAGAGGCTGCGGCCAGGCCCATGCGTCCGGTCTGGATCTGCATCATGGCCGAGGCCAGGCCCTGCAGACCGTCGCCTGCGATGCTTTGCACCGGCTTGAGCACAGCTCCCAGCTGTTCCGGCACATACTCGTCAGCAATGCTGACGCCCTCCATGAAGTCCTCGGAGCTGGCCACAAAGGAATCGATCTCCCTGGGATGCACCCCTCCTGCGTCCTGGTAGCATTTGCTGGCAGCCTCAAAGATCATCTCCCGGTAGGAGACATCCTGGGAGGTGGTCCGAAAGCCGCAGTGGCCAACACCCACAATTGCAACCTTCTTGCTCATAATGCATACCTCCTGCTTAAGCGGTTTGCGGACATTTTGAGCATGGACTTTCTGATTATTTACCGACAGAGTATATTAGATTTAAAAAAAACTAAACAACCATTTTAGGCATACAAATCGCATCTGGCAGGAGAATCTGGCCCGCCACAGAACTGATCCTGCCTGCCCAGGCGTGAGGCAGGCTGTTTTCCCTTGCCAAGCAGCCTGTCTGGATTCTATGCTTAACAGCAGGCAAAAGGTGATTTGTCCAGGACAAAGGCAGGGCCAGGAACAAGGCTGATTTGCAAGGAGCAGCCAAGGGCTTGACCTGATGTGCTGCAAAACTCTGAACAGACAAAGGAGGAAGCTATGCCTGTAGCTGAGGTGTGCCAGACCCGGCTCAAATATTTGTTGGAAGGCCCCGAGCAGGGCCAGGTGGTGATGCTCTGCAACTCCCTGGCCTCTAATCTCAGCATGTGGGATCTGCAGGCTAAGGAGCTGGTCCAGGCCGGATACCAGGTGCTGCGCTACGACACCCGGGGCCACGGAGACTCTGACGCGCCTGAGGCGCCCTATAGTATGGAGGTACTCTTAAACGACGCAATAGGGCTGCTGGATTACTTGAAACTGGAAAGGATCCATTTCTGCGGCCTGTCCCTGGGAGGGATGCTGGGCCAGATGATGGGCATCCATTATCCGCAGAGGCTGCACAGGCTGCTGCTTTGCTCTACAGCAGCATACTTAGGCCCGGCCCAGATGTGGGAGGATCGGATGCAAACCGCCAGATCCCTGGGCATGCAAGCCTTGGTGCAGCCCACCATAGACCGCTGGTTCACCCAGCAGGGGCAGAGAAGACTGCCAGAGCAGGTGCAAAAATTCAAAAACATGATCCAGAACACTCCGGTGCAGGGTTTTTGCGGCTGCTGCGCCGCGATTAGGGACATGGATCTGCGCCAGGAGATTGTTCAGATCAAGACCCCTACCCTGGTGGTCTCCGGGGAGCTGGACCAGGGCACCCCGGTTGAGGAGGCCAGGTTCATCCAGGAGCAGATTCCTGGGGCCAGGCTGGAGGTCATCCCCCAGACCGCACATATGCTCAATGTAGAGCAGGCTGAGAGATTCAACAATATCCTGTTGGGATTTCTCAGATCTGGGGCCTAGTCATGCGCCTTAGCGAAAAGGAAAAGAAGGCCATAAAAGAGGCTGTGCGCAAGCATTTTGGCCCCCGGGCCAGAGTTTACCTGTTTGGATCCCGCGTGGACGATGACAAGCTCGGCGGGGACATTGATCTCTACGTAGAAACTGAGCTGCAGGGCGAAGCTGCACTGCAGGCCAGGCTGCGCGCAATCAGCAGCATCCAGCTAAGCCTGGGGGAGCGCAAGATAGATCTGCTGACCTCTTCTCCAGACCAATTCCATGAGCTGCCAGAGATTTTTAAGTTAGCAAAGAAGGATGGTATTTGCCTATGATAGGCAGCAAAACAAATAATATCATTCAATCTGCAAAATACACATACTCTTAAGGACTTATGGCCAGCTGCGACAATTCTGTATTGAGAGAGGCCCTTTTGAACTGGAGTGAATCTGCAGTCTAGAGAACCAAGCATTATGGCCTGCCTGTTTTTGGCTGTCCTGGGGCCTGGGGACTTTAGCCTGACAGGGATTGTTGCAGCAGGCCTGGGTGCCTTTGCTACTGTGCTGGCAGGCTTTGCCTCCGGGGTCTTCCTGGTGCCTGCGCTTTTGCCGCACGATCATGGTGGACTTTATTGTTTGAAATAGCGTGCTCAGTTTTGCTTAACGCATTCTAAGTCGCTCAGATCCGGCACCTACTTTTGCTGATACTTTTCACTTAAAATATTAGAGTTGGCTTATAATATAAAAGTAGGTGCCGGACGCTCTGTTGGCAGAACCCCCGGATCCAGGCCTTATCAGCATCCAGGTTTCTGGCACAACTGGTGCTGAATAATCACCTTAGATCTTTGTAATCCAATCCCAAGACTTCATCTATCTGCTGCAAGGTGTAATTCAATGCGCCTTGGTTCTCTTGCACCACCTGCAGGGCATTCTTGCCATACTCTCTTGCCAGCTCAGGGTCCTGCAAGAGGCATACGACCTCCCTGGCCAGTTCCTGGGCACTAGTGGTTAGCTTAAGGGCTTTCTTTTTTAATAACCGCTCTGAAATATCATGAAAATTATGCAAATTAGGTCCACTAAGCAAGGGCAACCCTATAGCAGCTGGCTCCAACAGGTTGTGACCGCCCTTGTCCACAAGACTTCCTCCTACAAAGGCTACATCAGCTGCAGCATACAAAGTAAAAAGCTCCCCTAGGCTGTCAGCCAGGTAAACACTGCAGTTGCCAGCCTGCTGGTCATGCTTGCTGCGCCTGCAGACTGCAAAGCCTTGCCTGCGGCACAGCTCATGGACTTGATCAAAGCGCTGCGGATGCCTGGGCACCAGGATGAGCAAGCTGCCTGGCAGGCAGCTTGCTATCTCTGCCTGAGCCTGGAGAATCTTTTCTTCCTCCCCTGCATGGGTGCTGGCTGCGATCCAAACAGGCCTATCAGGCCAGTTCTCCTGTCTGAGCTGCCTTCCAGACTGGAGCTGCTCTTGGGGCACGTTTACGTCAAACTTGAGGTTGCCACTGACCAAGACCCTATCTGACACTGCCCCCAGATCTTTCAGTCTGTGAGCATCATTTTTACTTTGGGCCAGAATACGCCGGCAACTGTTCAGGCTAACTTGAATTAAAGGTTTGACCTTGCTGTACCCACGCCAAGAGGCCCTGGAGATCCTGGCGTTGAGCAGCATCAAAGGGATCCCTTTTTTATGGCACTGGGCAAACATATTGGGCCAGATTTCAGTCTCCATAAATAATGCCAATTGTGGGCTGCGGGCCTCCAAGAACTTTCTCGCTGCCCAGGGGAGATCATAGGGCAAATAACAGTGACTCACCTGGTCGGCAAACTTTTCCTGTGCCAGTTTGGAACCAGTGGGGGTAGTGGTGGTCAGCAAGATCCCCGGTCTTGGATATTTCAGCAAGAGCTTTTGCAGTAATGCAGATGCTGCCTGTATTTCCCCTACTGATACCGCATGCACCCAAATGGAACCAGCCTGGGAGCCATGCCCGCCCAGGCCCAGCCTTTCCCCTACCCGCTGATAGTATTCCGGGGACTTCCAGCCTTTCAGCGCCAGCCTGGCCAGGATGGCTGGTAGGGCCAAATGACCCAGGGCGTTGTATGCCTGCAGCAGAAAACTTTGACTGAGCATAATTAGCCTTTCTGATCCAGCCACAAAAGTACATAGCAATTGCCAATCAAAGCCTTTGCTAGCACAATCCACTATGGGCTACAAGCTTTCTTTGTTGGGCCAAGCTTTTGCCAGGCACAATTGATTCAACCCCTTTGCAGCTCCTAAAGTTCTAATGTATATACTAGTTCTCTTAGCTTTTGGAACTATAGCCTGCATGCTGCATTTGACTTCTCAAGCCAAGGCACTTACTAAAAATTATTTTAAGCCAATTCATGAGGAACAGATCACCATAATGGCCAGCAGCATTATGCCCAATAGGCCAAAGTCCATACTGATCATTCGCTTGAGCGCCATCGGGGATATAGTTATGGCCTCAGGCGTCCTGCCTGTGTTGCGTAGCAACTGGCCTGAAACCCAGATCGACTGGTTGGTGCAAAGCGAGTACGCCGAGTTGCTCCAGGACAATCCCCACTTGCAAAGGGTTTTGATTTGGCCCAGAAAAGATTGGCAATGGCTTTGGACCCAAAAAAGGCCCTTTTCTTTAATAGCTGAGCTGCGCAAGCTCATTCAGACCCTTCGTAGCCAAAAATACGATTTGGTCTTAGATCTGCAGGGCCTTTGGAAAAGCGCCTGGCTGGCCAAGGTATGCAGGGCTCAACAAAAAATTGGCCTGGATTCCAGAGAAGGCAGCAAATGGGTTATGAGCCATGTCTGCCGCAGTCAGCCTGACAAGCAGAAAATGTCCTCGGAGTATTTGTGCCTGTTGCAGGAATTGGGACTTGATGTACAAAGGTTTTACTTAGGGCTTGAGCCCCGGCTGCAGGAAATACAGTCAGTCCAAGCGGTAATGCAGAATCTGGACCTTGATTCTGACTATGCCCTGCTTTGTCCATTTACTACCAGGGCCCAAAAGCATTGGCCTTGGCAAAACTGGGTACATTTGTGTAGCCTGCTAACAGATAGGCTTGGTTTGCAGGTAGTATTGCTGGGAGGTCCAAGAGATTCAACGCAGGCTGAATGGATCCAGGCCGCTAGTTCAAAGCCCGTAATCAATCTAGCAGGCAGGATCAGCCTGGGCCAGAATCTGGCCCTTATCAAGCAGGCCAGAATTCTGATCGGGGTGGACACCGGAATCACCCACATGGCCATGATGTCTGAGCTGCCTAGCATCGGCCTTTTTGGTTCCACTTGCCCCTATCTCTACCCTGCTGGAGATAATGGCGTGGTTCTGTACAGCAATAGGGCCTGCTCACCCTGCCGCAGACACCCCGCATGTGATGCTCAGTACCCATGCATGCAAGATTTGGAACCAGAGTTAGTCTTCAGCACGGCCTGCAAGCTCCTTGAAGGATCATTTGATACAAATGTCCTCCATGATTTATCTAGCCACTAGGTCCAAAAATGTTCGTCCTGCACGTGGAAACCGGTAGACATCTTTACGGAGGCGGTCGGCAGGTATTATACCTGCTTCAGGGCTTAAAGGAAATGCAGGCCGGTTCCCATGTCCTGGTTTGCGCTGCTGGTAGCGATCTGGCAAGCAAGGCCTTGGAATTCGCAGATCAAGTATATTCCCTACCCTTGGCCGGAGATCTGGATCTCAGGTTTGCCTGGCGATTAACTGGGCTGCTACGCCGCTTGGCTCCAGATATCTTGCATGTACACTCCAGGGGAGCCGCAGAGCTCTGGGCGGGTCTGGCTGCAACTGGCAGCAGGACGAGGACCGTGCTTAGCAGAAGAGTTGACAATCCAGAGCCCTGGTGGCAGGTCAGACTCAAATATGCTCTATTTGACCGAGTCATCCCAATATCCCAGGGCATCAAGCAAGTGTTGCTGCGGCAGGGCCTGCCAGCTAGCAAACTGTGCTGTGTGCCAAGTGGAGTGGATACTGACCACTACTATCCTGGATGCTCCACTGAGTGGTTCAGGCAGGAGTTCAGACTGGACAAGCAAGACATTGTCCTGGGGGTGGTGGCCCAGCTCATCCCCAGAAAAGGCCACGCTTATCTCCTACAGGCTCTCCCTAAAATTCTGGAGAGCTATCCCAGGGTCAAGTTGCTGCTCTTTGGTCAAGGACACTTGCAATCAGACCTGCAGCAGCAGGTCATGAACTTGGGACTGCAGGATGTGGTTCATTTTGCAGGCTTTCGCAAGGACCTGAAACACATACTCCCCTGCCTGGAGATGCTGATCCATCCAGCCCTATTGGAAGGCTTGGGGGTCAGCCTTTTGCAGGCTGCAGCTGCTGGCTTGCCTATCATAGCTACTAGAACCGGCGGCATACCTGAGATCGTCCTGGACAACAAGACTGGCCTTTTGGTGGAGCCTGGCCAAAGCGATGCTCTAGCCAAGGCGATTCTTTACATGCTTCGGCACCCTGAACAAATCAGGGAAATGGGGCAAAAGGGCAGGGAGTTGGTCTGCAATAGGTTTTCCAGGCAGCACATGGCCCAGGGCAACCTACAAGTCTATCACCAGCTTTTATCCTAATCACCACAAACCTCCATATGATGCAGATAATCAACTAGGGGGACGTGCAATGCAAGGATTCCGCCATTTGGATAACGTGGCCACATTACAGTATGATCCCCAGCTGTGTGTGGGCTGCGGCGCTTGTCTTACAGTCTGTCCGCACCAGGTTTTTGGCCTGGAGCAGAAAAAGGCCGCCTGCCTGGATCAGGGGGCCTGCATGGAGTGCGAGGCCTGTGCCCTGAACTGCCCTGCCGGGGCCATCAGTATGCGCCCAGGCTATTCTCTACGCCTGGCTAGGCAAAATCCCTTTGCTGCGCCGGGTGGTTGTCCATGATGCCTGCTGCGAGGAATTATCTTATTGTCTGGTATCCGGACTCCTGTAAGACTTTCGTTATTGTTTGCTCCACAGGGAGCTTCCTAAAGGACCTAGCAGCACGATACCAAAACTCCCAGTCATAATAGATAAGGCGGTCAAACATATGCTGAACAAAGCTGCGGCGCAGTCTGCGCCAGGTGCCTTGAGCCTTGCGTAGCCATCCAGGCAGGTTTTTGTTCTCTGTGATTTCGATTGTTGCTGGAAAGTTGTCTCGCCAGGGACCTGGAAAGAATTGGCGGGTCCCAGCTTTTTATGCAGTCCGATATGCAGGATTACAGCAGGCACAGATTCAGCTTTTTTTTATAGGTTCAATTCTGTTTTTGGCTTTTGCCCTGGCCAGTCTCGAAGCTATAACTAAGCAACTCCAGGTCACGTTCATAGTGTTTGGCTACTAGCTCAGCCAAGTCGTCAGTATAATAGCTGCGGTAGTCCTTTCGGTCCTGGGCCTTGCGCAAGTGGGGCAGCTTGGGGGTAGGAATGCTGATGTGCGAGCAGATCTTTTGGAAATCTGCTTCCAGGCTCTCGTAGCGGCCGATGAAATCCACTATCACCTCACCCTGCAGGTCCACAATGTATTCATGCTGCAGCTCTGCCGAGATATCCAGCATGAAGTTGTAGGCCCGGTCAGGATCGAATTTAAAGCGCAGGAAGTCCTGGAAAGACTTCACTCCTTGCAGGACCTCCGGCTTTTCCCGTAAAATATGATGATAGGAGCTGACCTGCAGGTCCCAAGGGTTACGCACCACCACAAACTTGAAAAGTTTTTCGAAGACCTCTTGGGGCAGCATTTCCTTGGCTGCTATGGCCTTGGCGTGTCTGGGGAACTTCAGGCCAAGCTTATGCCTGGGTCTGCTCAGTTGATCAATCTGGCTGGCCAGCCATAGGGGCAGGGTATACCAGCTCCCCCAGCGGTAACGGCGCAGGGCTGCCCGGACGCTGGTGCCCCCTGTTTTGGCGATATGTACGAACAAGAATTTGCGGGAGTAGGAGATCAACATTCCGCCTCCCTGGCCTTGGCCTCTGGAACTGGGCCTGTATCAGGGTTTAAGAGCCCCAGCTCCTGTAGGTAGGCCTTAGAGCTGGCCTCCAGGGTGTAGCCTGCAACTGCCTGCTGCAGCCAGTCTTTCTCCGGCGGCGCATCCAGCACTTCCTGCATGGCCCTGGCCAGGCTCCACGGATCGTCCACAGGAACCAGGGGGCCAAAGTATCCGTTCTGCAGGATCTCTCTGGGACCGCTGTTGCAATCCGTGGCCACCACAGGAGTTCCCAGGGCCAGAGCTTCTTTCAGGGCATTAGGAGAGCCCTCAAAGCGGGAAGAGAGCACAAAGAGATCAGCCCGGGCCAGATAAGGGTAAGGGTTGGGTTGGAAGCCAGCCAAACGCACCTTATCCTGCAACTCCAGTTCCTGGATCTGTCTTTGCAGTTGGGTCCGCAAAGGGCCTTCCCCCAGGATCAGAAGCCTATAGGATCTTTGCCTGCAGAGCTCTGCAAAGGCCCCCAGCAGTACATCAAAGCCCTTTTGCCTGGTCAGCCTGCCTGCAGCAACGATACGTGGCTCCCCAAGGACCTCAAACCAGGAATCCTCTGGCTGCTTAGCAGCTAATTCATACAACTCGGGATTGAGCACCGGGTTGCCTATGACCCTAAACTTGGAAGCAGGCAGGCCTGTGATGGCAGCGGTATCCTCAGCTACTCCCTGGGAGACACAAATAATCCTATCCGCCCAGGGATAAAGCCAACGGGCAGGATAGTAGCGCAAGGCTTTTTGCAGGCCTGTCTTGCCATCCAAGGATTGAGTGAGGTGGGTACCCAGGCGCAGCAGTACCTTATCTGGTCCGCCTGCGATCTTTCGCGCCAGCAAGGCAATTCTGCCTGCTCTGTCCTTGGCTGCCAAGAGGGCTGCTGGACGTTTTTGTCGTAGGTATTTGACCAGGCCGGGCAGGCTCAAAAGGGAAGTGGGAGCCTGGAGGTTGATCAGGTTTGCTCCGTCAGGGATTGTTGACAAGTGAGCCCCTTTGGATTTGATCAGGACCATGTCCACCTCAAGGCCGGACTGCAAGAAGCCCCTGGCCAGGTTGCTGACCATCTTTTCCACCCCGCCTTGGCCTGAAAAGGACATGAATATTGCTATCGTGGGCACCTTAGCTCCTGACTGGATTGTATAGTATGTTTTTTTCTGCACCAGGCCAAAGAAAATAGCATATTGCTCCTGGCCTGCCAACAGCTGTAAATGTCAGGAAGGCTGGAGTGGAGGTAAATGCTGTCTTCTGCCAGGAGAGGATTCAGGCCTGTCTGCATTGACCTGCCTGCTGGAGCATGATGCCGCAGACGATCAGAAGCAGACCAGGCAAAGTGCTGGGCAGGATCTCTTCCCCTACCAGGAAGCGGATGAACAGTAGGGAGAGAAAGGGGGAGAGGTAAATAAAGATGCTTACCCTGGCTGTAGAGCTGGAGAGCTTGAGGGCTGTGCTCCAAAGCACGAAGGTGATGCCCATTTCAAAAAGCCCGATATATGCAGCCCCCAACAGCCCCAGGCTGGAAGGCAGTACAGGCCCGGAAGAAAATATGAGCACCAGACCCACAAACAGGCTTCCCCAGGCAAAGTTCAGAAATAATCTGCAGGCAGCTGGCATGGGGTCTTTGGTGTTCATAATCCAGTACAAGGCCCAGATCACGGTGCTGCCCAGGGCCAGGGCAACTCCCTGAGGGCTGGAAAACTGCAGGGCCAGGATATCCCCTCTCGTAGAGATGACGTACACCCCTGCATAGCTGATACACAGGGCCAAGAGATCGAGTTTCCTCAAAGGCTGGCCAAGCAGGGGCACTGCAAGCAAGGACAGGGTAATTGCCCAGGTATAGTTCAAGGGCTGGGCCTCCTGGGCAGGCAACAGGTCATAGGCTTGCAGAAGTACGAAATAATAGGCAAAAGGGTTCAGGAGTCCTAATAGGGCAGAGTAAAGGATGTCCTTGGATGTGCAGTGCCTAAGGTTTTGGCTTTGGCCTTGCAAAAACAAAATCAGGCCCAGAACCAGGACCGAGGTCAGGGAGGAGAAAAAGAGCAGCTGGGTCACACTTGCCTGGCGCAGGCTGAGCTTGAAGGCAGAGGCCACCGTGGACCAGATGAGCACAGTGGCCAGGGCCAATAAACTGGCTTGGGTCTGCCTTTGCATATAATTCAGCTTGCAGGAAAAGGATGACTTTTACCCAAAATACGCTATGCATAAAATGAGTAAAAACTAAAGCAAATTACCCAGAACACGCAATGCGTAAAATGGGTAAGAAAAGAGCCTGACGAGGAAGAGCTATGGGTTTTGAGCTGGTGAAGCTCATCGGCGGCCTGTTGATGCCGGTACCGGTAATACTCATCCTTTTGTGGCTGGGCCTGCTCTTGATGCTTATCAAAATGCGCAGGCTGGGCCTGGTTCTATTGGTTGCGGGCAGTTGTCTGTTCTTGCTACTTTCTACCCCGTTCTTGCCGGAGAAGCTCCTCCAGGATCTGGAGCAAAGCTCCCCGGTGCTGCTTGACCCCCCTGAAGCGAATTGGATTCTGGTCTTGGGCGGTGGTGCCAGGGGCAGGCAGGATTTGCCTCCTGCCAGCAGGCTGGGTGAGTCCTCCCTGTATCGTCTGGCTGAAGGCCTGCGTCTGGCTAAGTCCCTGCCAGAGGCCAGGCTGGTCACCTCTGGCGGCTCTTATTTTGCAGGTCCCAGTAGCGCCAGAATTATGGCCAGCACTGCTAAGAGCTGGGGCCTGGATCCAGACAGGATCGTGATCCAGGACAGCCCCCTGAATACTGCCGGGGAAGCCAAATCCATGGCCAGACGGATGCAAAAGCAGGAGAGGCTTATCCTGGTCACTTCCGCTTTCCATATGCCCAGAGCTATGCAGCTCTTCCAGACCCAGGGCCTGGAGCCGGTGCCTGCGCCCACAGGGCATCTGGTGGATCCCCAGCGCCCTGATAAGCACATCGGGCATCAGCTCCCCCAGTCTGGATACCTGGAGATGGCCAGGCTGGCCCTCTGGGAGCATTTGGGCCTTATCTGGGCTAGGCTGCAGGAGCATCAATCCCGCCTGCTAGACTGATTCAAAGAGCCTTTTTACCGGAGCCGAAGGTGCGGTATCCAACAGGCTGACTAAAATGGCTGCACCAGAGCAAAGGATGAATCCAGGCAGAATCTCATAGAGATCGAACAGCCCGCCAGTCAAGTTCTTCCAGACAATCACAGTCAGGGCCCCCAGGACCATACCTGCCAGGGTTCCGTTCCTGGTCAGGCGTTTCCAGAACAGGGACAGGATGATAATTGGGCCAAAGGCAGCCCCGAAGCCGCCCCAGGCATAAGCCACCAAATCCAGGACTTTGCTCTCAGGGTTGGCGGCCATGGAGGCTGCCACCAAAGCCAGGACCAGCACTGAGATGCGGCCGATCCAGACCAGCTCCTTCTGGCCGGCTTCCCGGCGCAGGATCTGGCGATAAAAGTCCTCGGCTATGGCGCTGGAGCAGACCAAAAGCTGGGAGTCCACAGTACTCATGATGGCGGAGAGGATTGCTGCCAGCAAGACCCCGGCCACCCAGGGGTTGAACAGGGCCTGAGTCAGGGCTATGAATACTGTCTCCGAGTTCTGCAAAGGCGCGTCTGCAAAATAGGCTATCCCTGCAAAACCAGTAAATATTGCTCCGAACAGGGCCAGGACCATCCAGGTCATGCCCACTAGCCTGGCTTTGGGGATATCCCTGGCAGAGCGCACTGCCATGAATCTGGCCAGGATATGGGGCTGGCCAAAGTAGCCCAGGCCCCAAGCCATGAGGGAGATGATCCCCAAAAGGGTCATGTCTGAGAAGGCGTCTAGGTGGGTTGGCTCCACTGCCCCGGCCTGGGAGATCATCTCCTGCCAGCTGCCCAAGGTGCTGATCACCATCAGGGGCACCAGAAGCAGGGCCAGGAACATCAGGGTACCCTGGATAAAGTCAGTCAAACTGACTGCTAAAAACCCGCCTAAAAAGGTGTAGGACACGATGACCAAGACTCCTACCCAGAGGGCCAGTTGATAGTTCAGGTCAAAGGTGTTTTCGAATAAAATCGCCCCACCCACCAAACCGGAGCTGACATAGATGGTGAAAAAGACCAGAATAACCACTGCAGAGATGACCCGCAGCACCCTGGAGTCGTCCTGGAAGCGGTTTTCCAGGTAATCCGGCAGTGTAATGGAATTGTTTGCTTTTTCAGTAAATTTGCGCAGCCTTTTGGCCACGAACTGCCAGTTCAGGTAGGCCCCTATAGACAGGCCTATTGCAATCCAAATGCTGCTCATGCCCCCGGAATACAAGGCCCCGGGCAGGCCCAGCAGGAGCCAGCCGCTCATGTCCGAGGCCCCGGCACTTAAGGCTGCTACTGCAGGGCTTAGTTGCCTGCCGCCAAGAATGTAGTCAGCCAAGTTTCTGGTCTTGTAGTAGAAAAAGACCCCGATACCCATCAAAAGAGTAAGGTAAATGATGAAGGAAACATAGCTCGCAGTATGCATCATTCCCCCCTATCCAGAAAAAGCGTGATCAGGGATAAAACAACCACCAAAGGCATGGGCACCAAAAGCCAGAACCAGGTCGCTGCAGTCAGTGAAGCTTCTTGCATTTTTTCTTGGCCTCCTTGTCAGGTTTGCAAGGTCAACATGCGGTTCTCCCAATCTCGCTTTAGCACAGCCGCAATCAACCAAAATCTCAAAAAAAACAGCTGTTGTGGATTGCTTGCGCCAGAGCGCTAGCAATCTAGGACAAGCGGGCAATAATTGCAATTGTGTGAAGACCTAAGTTTTGAATCTATATTAGACCTGGTTGCAGTGAGGTGCCTGCAAAAACCTCTCTTTGCAGGAAGTCCCTTTTCAGGGGTGCCCGGTACAGTCGTCCAGGATTTGCGCAATAGCAGGCATAGGTTTCTGCAAAATCCTCCCTGGCGTTTTTACCTGCCCTAGGGGTAACATATCCTTCCTCTGCTGGCCGGATCTGGAAGAACCATTGATTGCGCTGTTCTTGGCCCAGCACTCTTAAAAAGACATGATGCCCTATCTCGTGATACAGGGCGTGGAAGAGCTCTGCCCTGGAGCTGAAAGGATAGATGATCACCACTGACTCTGAGCTCTCCCAGCTGTGGAGGTAGGTGCCTCTGGTGCCTGAGGAGGAAGGTTGGTCCTGCAGGTAGGACATGTACGTGGCTAAAGTGCGGTGGGGATCAAAGCGGATTATTTTCAGGCCAGCGTAATGTTCCCGAGGGAGTCGTTTGACTGCCTGCAAAACCTCTTGTTTATCCACCAGGCTTTGCCTGGAGAAGTTGACTATAGCCAAGGGCATGATGTTTTTTTATGCTCATTGAAATTGTGGGCTCTATCTAACAGTTTCAAGCCTGTCTTGACCTCAAGCTGCCTCCTGGGGCAATGTAATATGAAGCAGTGCATATGTTAACTTGTATAAAAGGAGGGCAATTATGGTCAAGGCATTCATCAAGAGAAAGGTGCCCCGAGACAAGGCCAGGGAGATGATCCCTTTGTTCCGCAAAATGCGCGCCATGGCCATGGAACAGCCTGGATATATCTCAGGAGAGACCTTGAAGAACTACAATGACCCTGAGGAATACATGGTGATAAGCGCCTGGCAGTCGGCTGAGGACTGGCAGAGCTGGCTGGAGAGCAAAGAAAGACAAGAGATCCAAGGCCAGATAGACGAGCTTTTGGGCAGCAAGACCGAATACTCCCTGTATGCTCCCGGGGTTTAATGATAACTACAAACGGGCTTACTGCTTTTTCAGGCCTGGATCTTTTCCTTTTTGGCTTTGGCAATCTGCTCCGGCTCAGGTGCTGCAGGATCCAATTGGGAGGCCAGCATGCCGGAGAGCATTAAAGCGCATCCGGTCCAGCCCCGGACATCCAGGGATTCTCCCAGGATCAGCATGCCGGAGAATACGGCGAAAACAGTCTCCAGGCTGAGAATGATAGCCGCATGAGTGGGTGGGGCCTTTTGCTGGGCCACCACCTGCAAGGTAAAGGCCACGCCCACCGAGAGCAGTCCTCCATAGGCAATGGGCAGGGCTGCAGCCTGGATTTCGCTCAAGGAAAAACCTTCCAGGAAAAGTCCTAGACCCAGGCTGAGCAGGGCGCAAACCCAGAACTGCAGCACTGCCAGCTTAAGTACGTCCAGACGAGGGGCAAGCCAGCCTATGGTCAAAACATGCAAGGCGTACATCAAGGCGCAGATCAAAACCAGACTGTCTCCCAAGCCTATGTAGAATCCGGATCTGATGGTCAACAGATAGAGTCCGATTACAGCCAGGACAGCCCCCACACAGGACCCAGGTCCGGGCCGAAAACCCCATATGAGCCCCAACAGGGGCACGATGATCACATAGAGCCCGGTAATGAATCCTGCTTTGCCTGCTGTGGTATAGACAATTCCCACCTGTTGCAGAATGCTGCCCCCAAACAGCAGGCTCCCGGCCAGGATCCCTGCAACCAGAAGCCCTGGGCCTGGATTCTTGAACAGCCCCGGCGGCCTGGGCCTGCCAGGTCGAAGGGCCAGGGGGGTCAAGGCTAGGGCCCCCAGGGCAAAGCGTACTCCGGTGTACATAAATGGCCCGATATGGTCCATACCTGCTTTCTGGGCCACGAAAGCCGAGCCCCAGATCAGCGCAGTGAGCAAAAGCAACAGGTCCCCTTTGATATGCGTGCTGTCAGGCATGGCTTTTAGGAGACATCTGCCTGCAGGTGCGCAGAGATGCGGTTTTCGATGCGTTTGAACACGAAGAGCACTATGTAGACCAGGACCAGGTACATAAGCGCAGCAGAGATGAATAGCTCATAAAAGGCAAAGCTGCGGGCAGCGATCTCCCTGGCTACACCGGTGAGATCCATGACTGTGATGATGGACACCAGGGATGAGGCCTGCAACAGGAAAATCACCTCGTTGGTGTAGGCGGGCCAAGCGATGCGAAGGGCCTTGGGCAGGATAATCCTGCGATACAGCAAAGTACCGGACATGCCGCAGGCTCTGGCAGCTTCGATTTCGCCCTTGGGCACTCCTTGGATTCCGCCTCGGAAGATTTCTGCAGAGTAGGCAGCAGTGTTTAGGGTTAGGGAAAGCACAGCGCAGAACCAGGCGCTTTGGAACAGGCTCCAAAGACCAATACTGTTCAGAAAAGGCTGGAACTGGCCGCTGCCGTAGTAGATCAGAAAGATCTGTACCAGCAGTGGGGTGCCCCGGAAATAGAAGATAAAGGCGTAGACAGGCATCCAGAGCAAATGGATCCTGGAGACCCGCATGACTGCCAAGGGGGTGGCCAAACAGAAGCCAATCAGCACACTGAGGCCAGTGATTTGCACTGTGGTCCAAGTGCCCTTAAGCAGCCTGGGCAGGCTGTCTATCAGGATGTCCATATTCATCCCAGATTTTCCCCTACGCCTCGGCTGGCTCTTTTTTCCGCCCATTGTTGCAACAGATTGGAGCCAATAGTGATCAAAAGGTAGATAAGAGAGGCCACAAAGAAAAAGGTAAAGGGCTTGCGGGTGGATCTGGCTGCTATATCAGCGTTGCGCATCAGCTCTGGCAGCTGGATAACCGAAACCAGAGCGGTAGCTTTAATGAGTACCATCCAGACATTGCCCAGCCCCGGCAGGGCAAAGCGCATCATCTGGGGCAACACGATCCTTCTGAATGTCAAGGACTGTCGCATGCCACAAGCCCGGGCAGCTTCTATCTGCCCCTTGGGCACAGCCATATAGGCCCCGCGAAAGACCTCTGTGGAAAAGGCCCCGTAGATGAAGCCAATGGTGATCACTCCGGAGATAAAGGGATCCAGGGAAATATAGATGTTATAGCCGAAGATCAGTAAGATGTCCTGGATCAGAGTGGGAGCCCCGTAATAGACCAGCAGGATGAGGACAAGCTCTGGGATGCCCCGGATAACAGTGGTGTACAGGTTGACCAGGAAGCGCACCGCCCATAGCCGGGAGAACTTGCAGAGCGCGCCCAAAAGGCCCAGGAGTACAGCGATGGCCATGGAGCACAGGCCCACATATACAGTGAGCTTGGCCCCTTTAAGCAGGAGCCAGCCGTAGCCTTCCAGATCCGGGAAAAACATGGTTTGAGGCAGGAGTTCCTGTTCTCGCTATTAAGTGGAAAGGGGACCCCAAGTACTGGGATCCCCTGGGCAGCTACGCTTGCTTATTCTTCTCCGTAAACGTCGAAATCAAAGTACTTGTCATTGATCTCCTGGTAAGTGCCATCTTCCCGGATGTCCTGGATGGCCTGGTTCAGTGTCTGGCGCAGCTTATCCTCCCCTTTGCGCACTGCAATGCCGATACCTTCACCGAACCATTCCTCGTCTGTATAACCCGGGCCCACAAATTCATAGTCCTGGCCCTGCTCCTCATCCAGAAAACCAGTCTGCATAACCACTGCGTCAGCAAAGAGCAGATCCACCCTGCCGGAGACCATGTCCATGTTGGCCTCCTCCTGGGTGTCGTAGGACTTGATATTCAAGACATCATCGAAATTGTCGTTGACGAAGTTGGCGCTGACCGTGGCCCTTTGCACGCCCACGGTGAGGCCTTCCAGGTCCTCATCAGTGATCTCCAGGTCCCTGTCCTTGGGTTTCACGAATCTGGCCGGGGTCTGGTAGTATTTGTCAGTGAAGTCCACCTTTTGCTTGCGCTCCTTGGTGATGCTCATGGAGGCAATGATGGCATCGTACTTCTTGGCCTGCAGGGCAGGGATCATCCCGTCCCAGCTCTGGGTTACGAACTCGCACTCCAGGTCGGCTGCGTCGCATAAGGCCTTGGCGATGTCGATATCAAAGCCTTTGAGATTGCCTTGGTTGTCAGTGTAGTTAAACGGGGGATATGCGCCCTCGGTGCCGATGCGTACCTTGTCCAGGGCCTGGGCTGCACCTGCAAACAGGCATATTGCCAAAAGTGCCAGCAGGCTGCTTCTGATAATTCTTGTCATTTTGCTGCTCCCTTTGTTTTGGTTTTTAGAAAAACCTGGATAGAAACTGTCTGCAACGCTCGGATTCCGGATTCTGGAACACATGTTCAGGCGGGCCTTGCTCCTCTATCATTCCATTGTGCAGGAAGATCACGTGACTGGACACATCTCTGGCAAAGGCCATTTCATGAGTGGCCAGGATCATGGTCCGTCCTTCCCGGGCCAGGTCCTGCATGACTTTGAGCACCTCTCCCACCAATTCTGGATCCAGGGCAGAGGTGGGTTCGTCAAATAAGAGCACCTCTGGTTCCATGGCCAGGGCCCGGGCAATGGCAGCCCGCTGTTGCTGCCCGCCTGAGAGCTGGGCAGGATAATAATGGGAGCGGTCTGCAATGCCTACTTTTTCCAGGTAGTAGAGCCCTTTTTCCCTGGACTCCTTTTTGGGTTTTTTCAGGACATGCACAGGGGCCTCGATCACATTATCCAGGACAGTCATGTGGGTCCAGAGGTTGAAGTGCTGGAAGACCATGCCCAGCCTGGTGCGGATTCTGTCCACCTGCTTTCTGTCCGCAGGTACGGTCTCTCCCCGGAGGTTGGCTGTAAGCCTGATCTGTTCTTCCCCTACATATAATTTCCCTGAGGTAGGCAGCTCCAGGAGATTTATACAACGCAAGAAAGTGCTCTTGCCTGAGCCGCTGGATCCGATCATGCTGATCACGTCCCCTTCATGGGCCAGCAGGGATACGCCCCTTAGGACCTGTAAGGAGCCGAAGCTCTTGTAAAGTTCCTGGACTTCCAGGGCTCGGTTGGTGTCGGGTCTGGCTGGGGTGTAATCCACTGACATAGATCTCAGGGAGGCATTATGGTTGCTTAGGGCGAATCCAAGCCTAAATTTCTGGCTTATACTCTATTGCCAAGGGCAGGGTCAAGGCAAAAGGGCTAAGTTTTTGATCAGGCTACATAGGCCTGGCAGGTTATTTCCGAGCTGCGGCAGAGCTCGTATCTCTCCTGGTCCAGGGGATAGTCCCAGCACCCCTGGCGGTGTACAATGCGGCCTCCAAATCCTGTCTTAAACCTGTACAGCCCAAACATGGGATGGGAGGGAGCAGGGTTGGGAGAAATGCCAAAAAGATCATAATCCTGGCAGCCCTGTTCTTTAGCCAGCTGGATGGCCTTCCACTGCAGGGCATAAGGTGCCATGCAGCTGCGATGTGCTATAGCGGACGCTCCATAAAGATACGTAGCCCGGCCTCCGCTTAAGGCCAGCATGATACCTGCAACAGGTGTATGTTTTAGCTCTGCCAAAAGCAGACGCACCCCGCCTGGGGAAGAGGAATCCTTGGCTTGGGTGTTCAAGACAGAGCGGAAGTACTCCAGGTCATCAAGAAGCATGCCGTGCCTTTGGGCTGTTTCCTGGTAGAGCTCATACCATAGGGGCAGCTCCTCAAGGCCGGCCTCCCTGACCCTGACCCCCTTGCGGCTGGCCAGGCGGATGTTATACCGAGTTTTGGGCTTCATGCCTGCCAGCAGTCCTTCCAGATCCTGTCTGAGGTCCAGGATTACCGTGTCCGTGGGCAATAGGTCAGTACAAGCCTTGCGCAGATTCCAATGCCTGGTATCGAAATTCATGCGCATCTCCCTGACCATGGTCCTGGGCTGGCCCAGCCAGAGATTGTCCGCGGAATATCTGTCTGGATCCCAGCTCCAGGGGGAATACCAGGGCAGGTCAAAGCGCACAAACAGGCAATCTCCAGGAAGTTGGTTCCGCAAGCTTTCGCAGACCTCTTCCAGCCAGGGGCCTCGTTGTTCAGGGTCAGGCAAAAGCTCAGGGCCAAAGGGTACGTAAGCCATGCATTGGCGTTTTTGAATCCAGCGCAACAGGACCAGAAAGTCCCCATCTGGATTTGTGCCCTGGCCTGGATAAATATCAAAGGCCTGGCTGTCGTAGCCCTGAGCCTGCTTTAGCCTGCTCCAGAAGGCGGTTTGCTGCACAAAGCGAGACGGAAACAGCTCTTTGGTGCTTTTAGGTCTTATCTCTACTGACATAGCTGGTTTGGGCTGGAGTGTAAAAGACGTATCGTCCCTGGCACAGGCAGGGCATGTGACATAAAATCATGCTTTTGTCTAATGGTTACATCCTTGTATATGTGGCCGTCCAGTTCAGGGCTGTCAAATTTGGGCGAATTCAGATTGCGGCCCATAAGTCCCAGGGAAAATCTTTTGTAGGGGGCCATAAGCCCCTGTCTCAAGCCCACAGTAGAGGTTTTTTTGTACTGCTCCCGGGTCTCATCAAATCAAAAAACTCTCCAGGCTGATCTCAGGGCTGGTTTTTGTTGTGCAACTCTTTTACTCCATGACCAGTCATGGGCACGAACCTGACCGAGGTCACAATCTGTTCCCTGAGATCACCGTCTCTGGTCTTGTGCACTACTTTCAGTTCCTGCCAGCGCTCGCCCACCGGGATAACCAGCCTGCCCTCTGGGGCCAGCTGCTCCAGGAGGGGTGCCGGGATTTCAGGCGGGGCGCAGGTGACCAGGATGGCATCAAATGGGGCGTGCTCAGGCCAACCCTGGAAGCCGTCCCCCTGCTTGACCCGGACCTGCTCAAAGTCCAGCCCTTGTAGGGTCTCTTTTGCCTGTTTGGCCAGCTTCGGGACAATCTCTATAGTGTATACCTCCTGGCTCAGCTCAGCCAGCACAGCTGCCTGATATCCTGATCCGGTGCCGATTTCCAGGACTCTGTCTTCTGGGTCAATATCTGCCAACTGGGTCATCAAGGCCACAATATAGGGCTGGGAAATGGTCTGCCCCTGGGCAATGGGCAGGGCCCGGTCCTTGTAGGCCAGATCCTGATAGAAGTCAGGCACGAACCTGTGCCTGGGCACCTTCTGTATGGCCTTGAGGACCTTTGGGTCTACAATATCTCTGCCCTTTAGCTGCTCTTGGACCATCTTTTGCCTTTGCTGCTCCCAGTCCGGCTCCTGGGCCTGCAGGCACAGGGAACTGGCCAGTATGAGCATCAGGGCAACGCAAAACGAGTGGCATAATAGAATTCGCATACAAGTCTCCTTGAATATTCCTAGGCAGCGTAGGAAGCAATGAATTGTTGCATTTCCTCCAGGGTTTTCTCCCTGGCCTGCTGATGGGGGATATGGCCACAGTCTCTCAAGATGCAGGGCCTAGCAGGCCCGCTGACCTGGCTGACAATGCTTTTTACCTGCTTCTCGCTGCCGTACTGGTCATCCTGGCCCTGCATGATCAGGGCCGGACTGGTTATCCTGGGCAACTGGTCCTCCATGTTCCAGGAAGCAAATTCCTGGGACAGCCAGGTCTCGGACCAGGCCCGGAACAAGGCCTCAGTCTTGGGCCCGTGATACTTGGCGAGCCTGTGATAGAGGTCTGTGCTGTGGTAGGTTTCTACTGCCCTGCGGATGCCCTGCCTGGTGATTTCCTCCACGAACACATGGGCCGCCTCGGTGATCAGGCATTTGACCCGCTGGGGATCGGCTGCGGCAAACATCAGAGCCATGCTTGCACCATCGCTGTGGCCTATGGGAATAATCTGCTCCAGGCCCAAGATGTTCAAGATTTCCGGCAGCCAAGCTATGGATTCCTGTTCCAGATAATCAAGGCTGCGTGGCCCTGCAGGTCGGGGCATGGGGGAGGATCCTCCATGTCCCAAGCGGTCATAGACTACTCCAGGCAGGCCTGTGGCCTGGCAGAGCTGTTCTGGAAAGCCCTTCCACATTTCGATGCAGCCCAGGGCCTCGTGCAAAAAGAGCAAAACAGGGCCTTGGGCAGGATCACCGATGCTGCGTACCTTGATCCTGGCCTGGCGCATGCTGAGGAAAAAATTCTGCACCTCACTCATTTCCAGCCTCCAGCGGGCTTGATTGTTCCTGCTCCAAAAGCCTATGACTCCTTGATTTTATATACAATTAGCATATTTGCTGCAGAGTTCAAGGCTCTCAGCTCTGGGCAGGACCATGGGCTAACAC
>CAZBUB010000020.1:0-45176 GCA_964494985.1 uncultured Desulfohalobiaceae bacterium
TAGCTTGCACAGTTTTGCTTAACGCATTCTAAGTCGCTCAGACATTTTGAGCCCTGTGGGCCGAACCCCTGGACCTTGGCTTCTTCTTCGGTAAAGCTTATCCGGGCACAGGAGATGGTGAATAAATACATTCATACCTGATTCGAAGCGTGACTATTGACAAAAGATTGCAAGTGCTCATTTGCTTTGGGTAAGATAAACAATTAAGGGCAAAGTGGTATCAGACAAAAAGAGGCCCCATGCTTGTCCAGGAAGGGACAAGCCCCCTGCTTGCCGGGTTGACAACTCTTACGTTTCCGGCAATTACTTGCCCAGCCCTGAAAGTTCAAGGCAAAAAAAACGGGCTGTGTATCTTCCAGCTGATTATCTTTAAGGAGGAAAAATTGCCACAGCAATTACAAGGCACTACAGTACTGGCAGTCAAGGACGCCCAGGGTGTGGCCATGGCCGGAGATGGCCAGGTGACCATGGGCCAGGCAGTGACTCTGAAACACAGCGCGCGAAAGGTGAGAAAGATGCACAAGGACAAAGTCCTTGCAGGCTTTGCCGGGGCCACTGCAGATGCCTTTACTTTATTTGAACGCTTCGAGGCTAAGCTAGAGGAGTTTGGAGGTAATTTGCTTCGGGCCAGTGTGGAGTTGGCCAAGGACTGGAGGACAGACAAGTACTTGCGGCGTCTGGAGGCCATGCTCTTGGTTGCTGATGCGAGTACCTTGTTGGTGTTAAGCGGCACCGGGGACGTGATCGAGCCTGACGACGGGATAGTAGGCATAGGCTCAGGCGGGCCTTATGCCCAGGCCGCGGCCAAGGCTCTGCTTAAGCATACTCAGCTCTCAGCTGAGGACATTGTCCAGAACTCCATGCGTATCGCAGCGGAGATGTGCGTATATACCAATGACCAGATTACTATTGAAGTCCTGAACCAGAAGCAAAGCAGTTAGTCCCGCCAAGGAGAACAAGGCTATGGAATTTAATCTTACCCCAAAGGAAATCGTAACCGAGCTAAACCGCTACATAATCGGCCAGGATCAAGCCAAGTCCATGGTGGCTATTGCCCTGCGCAACAGATGGCGCAGGAGGCATCTGGAGCCGGAGCTTCAGGAGGAGGTCACGCCCAAGAACATTATCATGATCGGCCCCACTGGGGTGGGCAAGACCGAAATCGCCCGCAGGCTGGCCAGATTGGCCGGCTCTCCGTTCTTCAAGGTGGAGGCCTCCAAGTTCACTGAAGTGGGCTATGTGGGTCGGGATGTGGAATCCATGGTCCGGGACTTGATGGAGATTGGCGTGAATATGGTCCGCCAGGAGGAGATGGATCGGGTCCGGGGCAAGGCGGAGAAACTGGCTGAAGAAGCCCTTTTGGATCTTTTGCTGCCCAGTAGCCCGCAAAAGTCCGGCCATGACACCTCCCAGCAAGACCAGTCCGGGCATCAGGCTGATGCAGGTCAGGAATCGACCAGCTCCACCCGGGAAAAGTTCAGGAGCCTTTGGAGGCAGGGCAAGCTGGATGAGCGCCTGGTGGAAGTGGAGGTAGAAGGCCCTGGAGTCCAGGTAGGCGTGATGTCCATGCCTGGGATGGAGGACATGGAGATGCAGTTCCAGGACATGTTCAGCAAAATGTTTCCCAAGAAGAAAAAGAGACGCAAGATGAAGGTCAAGGATGCCTACGAGCATCTGGTGCAGCGGGAAAGTGATCGACTCATCGACCAGGACAAGGTCCTGGAGCTGGCCAAAGAAAGGGTGGAGCAAAACGGAATCATCTTTATAGACGAGTTGGACAAGGTCTGTGGTAAGCAGGACAGCGGCAGGCAGGCCGACGTTTCCAGGGAAGGGGTGCAACGGGATCTTTTGCCTGTGGTGGAGGGCTGCGTGGTGAACACCAAGTACGGCATGCTGCGCACAGACCATATTTTGTTCATAGCAGCCGGGGCCTTTCATTATTCGAAGCCCTCGGATTTGATTCCAGAGCTGCAGGGCCGCTTCCCCTTAAGGGTGGAGCTTTCTGCTTTGAGCCCTGAGGAATTCTATCGTATCCTGACCGAGCCCCAGAATGCCCTGACCCTGCAGTACACGGCCCTTTTGGCTACAGAAGAAGTGGATGTGCAGTTTACAGAGGACGGGCTCAGGGAGATTGCGGAGTACGCCCAGAAGATCAATCAGGACACGGAGAACATTGGGGCTCGCAGGTTGTATACTTTAATGGAGAAGGTCTTGCAGGAGATATCCTTTTCCGCTCCGGAACATAAAGGCCAGAAGATCGAAATAGATTCTGCCTATGTCAGGGATAAGCTGCAGGATATCCAAGAAGATAGAGATCTGAGCAGGTATATTCTCTAGGCTGCGGCTACCCTCTTGCGGCATATTGCCTGTTGCCGGGAGTATCTTGACTCCAGTCCGGGAACCAGGCAATATTTTTGACTTTACAACCGCTGCTCACAGAGCCTGCATAAACCAAAGACATTCAACATGCCCCAGAATCTTGTCCAGAAGATCATCTCCGGCCATCTGGCCCAGGGAGAAATGCTGCCAGGCTCGGAAATCGGTCTCATCATGGATCAAACCCTGACCCAGGACGCTACAGGCACCATGGCTTATCTCCAGCTACAAGCCATGGGGATTGAGCAGGTTCGGACCAAACTGTCTGTTAGTTATGTTGATCACAACACACTGCAGATGGGCTTTAAAAATCCTGATGACCACCGTTTTCTACGCACTGCCGCTGCCAGGCACGGTGTGGTTTTTTCTCCGCCTGGTACAGGGATTTGCCATCAGCTGCATTTGGAAAACTTTGCAGCACCTGGGCAGACCCTTTTGGGCTCGGACAGCCATACCCCTACAGCTGGCGGTCTAGGCAGCCTGGCCATAGGTGCTGGTGGTCTTTCAGTGGCCCTGGCCATGGCAGGAGAGCCTTACACCCTGCCCATGCCCAGGGTGATTCAGGTCAGGCTGCAGGGGGAGCTGCAAGGCTGGGCCTCTGCCAAGGATGTCATCCTGCATCTGCTGGGGCGGCTCTCGGTCAAGGGCGCAGTAGGTTGTGTGCTGGAGTATACCGGCCCTGGCGTTCAGGGTCTGAATGTGCCCCAGCGGGCTACCATAACCAACATGGGCGCAGAGCTTGGGGCTACCAGTTCCATCTTTCCTAGTGACCAGCAAACCCTTCAATATTTGAAAAGTATGCAGCGGGAGCAGGATTTCCAGCCTCTGGAAGCAGATCCCGGGGCAGAATACGAAGAGACCCTGGAGCTTGAGCTGGGCAGTATCCAGCCCCTGGCTGCTTGTCCGCACATGCCAGACCAAGTGAGCAAAGTGAGCGAACTGGCGGGCAAAAAAGTGGATCAAGTGGTGATCGGTTCCTGCACCAACTCCTCTTACGCAGACCTGAAGACAGCAGCTTTGATCTTAAAGGGCAAAAGAGTACATCCAGAGACAGACACTATAATAGCCCCAGGCTCGAGACAAGTCTTGAAGCTTCTGAGCCAGGAAGGTTTGCTGGAGGATCTGATAGACTCCGGGGCCAGAATATTGGAGTGTGCCTGCGGGCCATGCATAGGAATGGGCGGATCCCCGGTGTCCCAAGGTACGAGTCTGCGCACCTTTAACCGCAACTTTGAAGGCAGAAGCGGAACCCAGGATGCTGGGGTTTATTTGGTCAGTCCGGCCGCAGCAGCCTGGGCTGCCTTAAAAGGGGAGTTCACCTCCCCTGAGACCTGGGGCGAGTCTTTGCAGAAGTTTGAGCTGCCGGATCAGGCCCCTTCCATCCGCAAGCATTTTCTGTATCCCCCTCAACAGGGATCCCAGGTACACATAGAGATGGGGCCTAATATCGCCCCGCTGCAGGATTTTTCCCCCTTGCCAAAAAGCCTGGAAGCCCCGGTTTGGCTTAAGGCAGGGGACAATATTAGCACTGATCATATTTTACCTGGTGGAGCAGAAGTAACTGCTCTGCGTTCCAACATCCCTGCCATCAGTAAGTATGTCTTCAGCAGGTTGGATCCAGAATTCCAAGACCGGGTGCAAGGCTCTGGACAGGGTGTTATAGTGGCCGGGGAAAACTATGGCCAGGGCTCCAGCAGGGAGCATGCTGCCTTGGCCCCCAGGCATTTGGGAGTGGTCATGGTCCTGGCCAAATCCCTAGCCCGCATCCACAGGGCCAATCTGATCAACTTTGGCATACTTCCTTTATTTTTCCGAAATAAGGAGGACTACGCAAGGCTAAGCCAAGGCGAGGTGCTTATCCTGCCCTGCTCAGAGCTTGAGCCAGGCCAGGATATTGAGATTCAGGTCAAGGGCAGGGAGCTTAGAATCCAGGCAGGCAACGATCTAAGCTTTGAGGAACTGCAGGTACTGCAGGCAGGGGGCAGGTTGAATCTGGTGCGCAGGCAGATCCTGGGCAATTAAATCCAAAAATTCTCTGCGGAGCTGATATGCTGGAATTCATGCGGGAGCATGCCTCTTCCTGGATAGTCAAGGTCATGTTCGGGATTATTGTTCTGGTTTTTGTCTTCTGGGGCATTGGGGGTATGCAGGATGGTGAGCAGCCTGTGCTGGCCACGGTGAACGACAAAAAGATACTGAATCGGGAATTTTCCCAAGCCTACGAGAGGGAAGTGGATTCCTTACGTCGAAACAATCCGGAGCTTTCCAGCAGCGACCTGGAACAGATGGATCTCAAGAGGCAAGTCCTGGAGCGGATGATCAACAATTATTTGCTGCGGCAAAAAGCGCAGGAAGTGGGTTTGTTTGTAACCTCGCAGGAAGTGAGACAGACCATTGGCAGTATGGAGGTCTTCCAGGGCCAAGGCCAGGAATTTGATCCCCAGAGGTACAAGGCTTTGCTCCAGGCCAATAAGTTGAGCCCTGGTCAATTCGAATCTGAGTTAAGCGGTGATCTTTTGGGACAGAAGCTGCAGGACTTGCTCCTGGGTCCTTTGCAGGCCTCAGAAGGCCTGGCCAAGGATTTTTTCCGCTATTTACGTGCCGAGGCCAGGTTGGAATATCTGCATGTGTCCTGGGAGGATCATCTGTCCCGAGTGAGCCTGAGCCAGGATGAGGTGCAGGAATATTATGAGCAAAATCAGGAGGAGTTTGAGCAGCCAGCCCAAATGCGCATGCGTTTCCTGGTTTTGACCCCGGAAGCTTTGGCCAGGTATCAGGATGTATCCCCTGGAGAGATCCAGGACTATTATCAGCAAAATCAGGACCAATTTGCCAGGCAGGAGCGGATCAAAGCCAGACATATTTTGCTGAAACTGGATCCTGAGGTTTCACAAGAGGAAGAGGCCAGAGCCAGACAAAAGTTGCAAGGGCTGAAGCAGGACCTGCAGCAAGGGGCCGAATTCTCTGATCTGGCCAAGGCCCATTCTGAGGGTCCCAGCGCCATTCAAGGCGGGGATCTGGGCTGGTTCGGCAAAGGCGAAATGCTGCAGGAATTCGAGGAGGCGGCCTTTGCCTTGCAGTCCGGGGAGATCAGCGAGCCAGTACGCACTGAATATGGACTGCACCTGATCAAGCTTGAAAAGCGGGAAGAGGCAGGTACAGCGGATCTCGAGGAGGTCCGGGAAGAGATCAACAACAACTTGGCCCAGGATAAGGCAGCCCAGGCCCTGGAGGATCTCCTGGACGAGGTCTTGCTCCTGGTCCTGGATACAGGCAGCCTGCAGGAAGCTGCGGACAAACTGGATTTGAAGGTTCAGGAAAGCGGTTGGTTTAGTAAAAGGAAAGGCCCTGATGGTCTTAATCTGGACCAAGATCAGACGGACAAGCTCTTTGCTCTGCAGAAGGGGGAGCCCACACAGAGTCCTATTAGGCTGCAGGATGGCTATTTGTTGGCTCAGAAGATAGAGCACAAGCAGGCCCAGGTAGCACCCCTGCAGGAAGTGAGGCAGGAAATAGAGGACAGACTGCGCGAGGACAAGGCCAAGTCCTTAGCTAAGCAGGAGGCCAGCAAGATTTTGCAGGATCTAGAACAGGGTCAAACAGAGCAGTACCAGGAGCAGCTCCAGGTGAGCCCAGCATTTACCAGGCAGGGCAGGGTTCCTGGTCTGGGTGAGAACCAGGGATTGGTCAGGGAAACCTTTAGCTCCCGGCCTGGAGAGTGGCTGTCCAGGCCATTTGAGGTCCCTTCAGGTTATGTTTTGGCCAGGGTAGAGGATATTCAGGAGCCTACAGAGGAGGACTGGCAATCCAGCCAGGAGTATTTGCTCTATAGCTTGAGTCAAAGTAAGCGGCAGCTTTTTATGCAGGCCCTGCTAAGTGATCTGAGAGCCAGAGCCGAGATCAACATAGAATCACCAGAGATTCTGGAATACTAGGCAACGGCCAGGAAAAGCGGTATTCAGGCTTGACATTGCCAAGTCATAGGCCTACATTTATATCTTTTCCTATACCTTGCTCCAGGATGACTATTCCTTGAGCCATAGCCCAAAAGGAGATCTTACCTATGCCAAGCAAGTATGAAACATTGCTGCTTTTCAGCCCGGATCTGACCACTGAGGAGAGGCAGAAGGTCCTGGATGATTTGCACCAGGTTATACAGCGCTACTCCGGAGAGGTGCTGACAGTGGATGATTGGGGTCTTAAGAACTTGGCTTATCCAGTTAAAAAGCACAATAAAGGGCATTACCTGCGCATGGAGTATGCTGCGCCAGGGAACACAGTGCATGAGCTGGAGCGCAGGATCAGAATTGCGGAAGGAGTGCTTAAGTTTTTGACAGTTAAGCTGCAGGACTCAGTTCAGACCACAGCACAGGAGGCAAGCTAAATGGCTTTTAAGTTTACCCCCAGGAAAAAGTTTTGCCGTTTCTGCGCGGACAAAGATTTGCCCCTGGATTACAAGCGGCCGGATATACTGCAGGATTTCATTACAGAGCAGGGCAAAATTATAGCCAGACGCATTACAGGTACCTGCGCCAAACATCAGCGCAAACTGACGAACGAGATTAAGCGCTCCAGGCAGATGGCCCTCATGTACTATACTTCTGTGCACAGTCTGGAGGTCCAGAAAAAGACCCACTAGGAGAATATCGCCATGCAAGTAATTTTGCGCACTAACATAGAGAATCTAGGCCAGCTGGGAGAGGTGGTCAAGGTCAAGCCCGGATATGCCCGGAATTACCTGATACCTAAAAAGCTGGCAATGCAGGCCACTTCTTCCAATCTCAAGGCCTTTGAGCAGCAGAGAAAAAGACTGGAAGCAGAGCTGGAAGCCCAGCGCTCAGCAGCTGAGAGGATTGCCAACCGGTTGCAGGAGCTGGAGCTCGCGATCCCGGTGCGGGTGGGCGAAGGGGATAAGCTTTACGGCTCTGTGACCAATACCCATATTGCCCAAGCTCTGCAAGAAAAGGGCCTGGATATTGACAAGAAGCAGGTAGAGCTGGAAAAACCCATCAGGGCTTTAGGGGAATACCAGGTCCCTGTGCGGGTCTATCCAGAAGTCAAGCCAGAAGTAAAGGTATTAGTGATCAGACATGACGAAGCAAAAGGCCCGGAACAGCAGGGATAAGTCTTCAGAATCTCCTGATATTGGATCTAAGCAGCCCCTGGGCCAGATCAGCAGTGAGCTGCTCAGCAAACTCCCCCCCCAGAATCTGGAAGCTGAACAGGCGGTTTTGGGGGGGGTTTTTTTGCGCAACTCCATATTCCATTCTCTGGTGGATGTCCTGCAGGCTGACGATTTCTATTCCCCTGCACATAGAAAGATCTATCGCTGCTTCCTGGATCTCTACAGTCAGAACACCCCTATTGATTTGGTGACAGTTTCAGAGGAGCTTGGCAAACAGGGACAGTTGGAGGAGATTGGTGGTGTTGTCTACCTGACTTCCCTGACAGAGTCTGTGGCCAGTGCTGCTAATGCCTTGCACTATGCCTATATAGTGCAGGAAAAGTCTGTTCGCAGGCAGTTGATCCAGGAGTCTTCCGAAATTATCACTCAGGCTTTGCAGTCCGGGGAGGAGACAGCGGCTCTTTTGGATAAGGCTGAGCAAATCATCTTTGCCATATCCCAGGCCAGGAGCAAAACAGGATTCAAGAGCAGCCAGGAGTTGGTGCATCAGGTATTCGAGTACCTGGAGAAACGCTTTGAGCAGCGAGAGCTGATTACTGGCGTGCCCACCGGCTACCAGGAGTTTGATCAGATCACGGCTGGCCTGCAACGCACTGACCTGATTATTGTGGCAGGCAGGCCCAGCATGGGGAAGACTGCCTTTGGTCTTAACGTGGCCATGCGGGCAGCTGTGATGGAGGATGTGCCCACTGCTATTTTCTCCCTGGAGATGTCCATGGAGCAGCTCATGATGCGCATGCTCTGCGCTTGGGGCAAGGTGGATCTGAGCAGGATGCGCAGCGGTTTTTTGCAGGACGAGGACTGGACCAAGCTCTATCAGGCAGCAGAAGTCCTCTCCCAGGCCCCGCTTTATATCGATGATACTCCTTCCCTGGATCCCATGGAGCTGAGAGCTCGCTGCAGGCGGCTCAAGGGCGAGAAGGGCCTGGGCCTGGTTGTGGTTGACTACCTGCAATTGATGCATACCAGTCAAAAAAAGGATTCCAGGGAGCAGGAGATCTCTCATATCTCCAGGAATTTGAAGGCCCTGGGCAAGGAGGTGGATGTGCCTGTCATGGCTCTGGCTCAGCTGAACAGAAAGGTTGAGGAGAGAACCAATAAGCGGCCCATGCTCTCTGATCTGCGCGAGTCCGGAGCCATAGAGCAGGATGCGGATCTCATAGTCTTCCTCTACAGAGATGATGTCTACAATACCCGGGAGGACAATCCCAAAAAGGGCACAGCAGAGATTATAGTGGGCAAGCAGAGGAACGGGCCTGTGGGTATTGCTACATTGTCCTATCTGGGCAACTGCACAGCCTTTGAGAACCTGGCCCAGGTGCCAGAGCCATCGGAGCAGGCCGGAGTAGGCGGGAGCTAAGCTAAGGAGTTCGCTATGCATTTTCTGAACCACAACGCGCAGGGTAAGCAGGAAAATACCTTCTTGCACCCTGAGGAGGCCCTGTCCAGGCAAGGCATAGAGGAGCTGCAGGCCAGAAGGCTGGGGCAGAGCCTGGCCAGAGCCAGACACTCTAGATTCTACCGGGGAAAAATCACTGAGGATTTTCCGGACAAGGTCAGTCAAGATATGGACCTGGTGCAGGAGCTGCCCCTGACCAGCAAGGATGATTTGCGCGAGCATTACCCTGACGGATTCCTGGCCTTGGATCTCAGGCAGATGGTTCGGCTGCACGCTTCCTCCGGGACCACAGGCACTCCCACCGCGATCTTTTATACCTACAAGGACCTGGAGACTTGGGCCGACCTGGTGGCCAGGTGCATGTACATGGTGGGCATGCGGCCCGGGGACGTGTTCCAGAACCTAAGTGGCTATGGTCTGTTTACAGGCGGCCTGGGTATCCATTATGGCGCAGAAAGGCTGGGTTGTCTGACAATTCCTGCCGGAGCGGGCAACAGCAAGAGGCAGATCAAGCTGTTACGGGATTTCCAGGTCAGCGCCATGCATATCATCCCCTCCTATGCCCTGCATTTGGCATCTGTGTTTGCAGAGATGGGCCTTGATCCTGCAGACGCATCGTTGCGCATTGCTTTGATCGGTGCAGAACCCCACAGCGAGGAGATTCGGCAAAGGATTCAGGATGCTTATCAGGTCCGGGCCTATAACTCCTATGGTCTCTCAGAGATGAACGGCCCAGGTGTAGCATTTGAGTGCCCGGCCCAAGACGGGATGCACATTTGGGAGGATTCTTATCTGGTGGAGATCCTGGATCCGCAAACCAGTCGGCCTGTGCCTGATGGAGAGCTTGGGGAGTTGGTGCTGACCACCTTGAATCGAGAAGGCATGCCCCTTATAAGGTATCGAACCAGGGATCTGACCAGGATCCTGCCTGGGGATTGCCCCTGCGGCAGGGTGCATAAGCGCATCGATCGCATAACCGCAAGGGCTGACGACATGATCATCCTCAAAGGGGTGAACATATATCCTATGCAGGTGGAAGCGGTGCTCATGTCTGTACCAGAGGTGGGTCAGAACTACCAGATCGTGCTGGAGCGCTTCAACTACATGGACCAGATGCGAGTGAAGGTGGAGATCAAAGATGAGTATTTTGTGGAGGACATGCGAATTTTAAAGGGCCTGGAGCAGAAGTTATCCAGGCTGCTGCGCGAGGAAATCCTGGTCACCCCCAAGGTGGAGCTGGTGGAGCACAAGAGCCTGCCTACCTCCCAGGGCAAGGCCCAGCGGGTTTTAGATCTGCGTGGACAAGAAAGTCCTGCAGCATCCCTCTAGCCAGGGGTATGATCCAGGATGAGCCTGATCCTGACTTTGCTTTTCCTGCTCCTTTTGCTGGCCTGCTGGCTGTCCAATCTGCTCAGTCTGCCTGGCAACTGGATAAACGTCCTGCTCATTGGGCTGTGGGGCTGGCTGCAGCCCCAGGTGGAGTTGTCCTGGTCGTTTTTGCTGCTTATTGTGGCTCTGGCAGCTCTGGCAGAAGGTATAGAGTTTGTGGGCCAGCTCTGGGGCAGCAAAAGATTCGGGGGCAGCAACAAGGGCAACTTTGGCTCCCTGGCAGGTACATTTGTTGGGGCCTTGCTAGGGGCCCCATTTTTTTTGGGCCTTGGGGCAATTCTGGGGGCCCTGGCTGGGGCTTTCCTGGGTAGCCTGGTTTTTGAGCTCGTAGGCGGTGGTAAGGGGTGGTCCAGCTCAGTGCAGGCCTCTTTTGGGGCCCTTGTGGGCAGGGCTGTGGGCTTTGCAGCCAAAATCGGGCTGGGACTTTTGCTTATTGTGCTCAGCCTGCCCAGGATCTGGCCCTAGGACATTTGAGCGCAAGGAATAGGAAAACTAATATGTCAGTACAGGATACGTTCCCGGCCTATCGGGGCCAGATGCAGTATGAGTGTCAGGGCTGCGGTGCAGTCTTCTCCGGGCAGGAGCTGTATTATACCTGTCCGGAGTGCGCAGGCGTGTTTCTGCTCCAGGATCTTCGCTTCCCGGAACTGCTGCAAACCAGCCCGGAAGAGTGGCGGCGGATTTTCCAGGCCAGGGCCATGTCCACCTTGCCTGCCCTGCAGGGAATTTTTCGCTTCTACGAGCTGATTTCCCCTATTCTGGAGGAAGAGGATATCGTCTACCTGGGGGAGGCTCAAACTCCGGTAATATGGGCTAGCCAGGATCTGCAAAAACAGGTGGGGCAGAGATTCGCCTTTAAGAATGAAGGCCAGAATCCTAGTGCCTCTTTCAAGGATCGGGGCATGGCCTGCGCCTTTAGCTATCTGCGCTCCTTGGTGCGCAAAAACGGCTGGGGGCAGGTGCTCACTGTCTGCGCATCCACAGGGGATACTTCAGCCTCTGCTGCCATGTATGCCGCATATGTGGGCGGGGCTATAAAATCTGTGGTGCTTTTGCCCCAGGGCAAGGTCACCCCGCAGCAGCTGGGGCAGCCTCTGGGAAGTGGGGCCTTGGTTCTGGAGCTGCCAGGGGTTTTTGATGACTGTATGCAGGTGGTGCAGCATCTGGCTGAGCACTATCGGGTGGCTTTGTTGAATTCCAAGAACAGCTGGCGCATCTTAGGCCAGGAGTCCTACGCTTTTGAGCTTGCCCAGCATTTTGACTGGGATCTGCAAGGCAGGGTCGTGTTTGTGCCTATAGGTAATGCAGGCAACATCTCTGCGATCATGGCTGGATTCCTCAAGCTCTTCAGACTGGGGCTTATTACGGCCCTGCCCAGGGTGTTCGGAGTTCAGTCCGAGCATGCGGATCCGGTGTTTAGATACTACATTCAGCCTGCAGAAGGCAGGGAGTATCAACCGGTACAGGTCAAATCCAGCGTGGCCCAGGCAGCAATGATTGGCAACCCGGTTTCCTTCCCTAGGGTCCAGGCTTTGGTCAGGGAGTACGAGCGGCTGGCAGGGAAAGGCGCCTTCCAGGTGATCCAGGTCCAGGAGCAGATGATTATGGATTCCATGCTCCTGGCAAATAGTCACGGACATATTGCCTGCACCCAGGGAGGAGAGTGTCTGGCAGGGCTATTGCGGGCCAAGGAGCTGCAACTCATAGACAAGAGGGAGGAGGCCGTGCTCAACGCCACGGCCCATAGTCTAAAGTTCCAGGGCTTCCAAGAGATGTATTTCCAGAATTCCTTTCCTCCTGAATACAAGGTGCAGCCTAAAAAGGAGCTCATCAATCAGCCCAGGCCAATCCTGGACCAGAAGCAAAGACAGGGGCTTTCCTCTGCAGAGTTCATCTCCAGGGCAGCAGAAGAGATTGTGGCTCAGCTAGGGCTGCAGGAGGCTTAAAATTGGGCTAGAGTGAGCCTGCTCATTTGTAGCTGAGGGTTTGTTGTCTTGGAGCCAAAAGTATTTATTTTGGCTTGGATATTATTTACGACTCGGGATCCGAATACTGGCATTTTCTTCGCAATACAATTTTTTCAAAAGCTCCAAGTCAGTAAAGTCAAAGGTCAACGGGGTCAGGGTCATGAAGCCCTGGCTCAGTAGGTCTCGGTCTGAGCCAGACTCCAGGGCCTGGGCAGGGATCTCCCCGCAGAGCCAATAGTAATCACCTCCCCTGGGATCTACCCTCTTCTCGTACCAGTCCTGGTAAACAGCCTGGGTCTGGGGGCATAGCCTAAGGCCCTGACAGTCCTTCCAGGCACCTGCAGGGAAGTTCAAGTTCAGGATCCTGCGCTGGGGCAGATCCTGCCAGTTTTGCCTCGAGGCGAACTCGGCTGCAAACCTGGCTTGTTCTGTGAGCTCCCGGGGCTGGAAGTCATCAATGGAAACAGCCAAGGCCGGAACACCGGCTAAGGCAGCTTCTGTGGCAGCAGCCACAGTGCCGGAGTACAAGATGTCTACCCCTACATTTGCCCCGCTGTTAATGCCGGAGACGAGCAGGTCTGGATCTATATCGAACACAGTGCCTAAGGCGATCTTGGCGCAGTCTACAGGTGTTCCGGAGATGCCGTACCCCTGAAAATCGCCGTCGTTGACCTTTTTGATGCGCAGGGGAGAACTCAGGGTTACTGCATGGCCCACAGCAGATTGCTCAGTCAGCGGGGCGATCACTGTGACCAAGTGCCCTGCTGCGCAAAGCTCCTGGTAGAGGGAGCGCAGACCCAGGGCCCAGATGCCGTCGTCATTGGTGAGAATAATATGCATATTGCAAGAACTCCTCAGTGCTGCTAAGTCAAAGGGGAATTGGACCTAGTCCAATGAACCGCAGAAGGTAAGCAGTCTCGTCCATTGGGCTACTGCAGGGAAATGGCAGCAGGTCTTAGGGATTATATTCCAGAAGCCAGGCAAAGACAAATCAGACTATGCAGCAAAAAACTTTATTTATCCAGGATCTCAAGCAAGGCCAAAGCGTGCAGGAGGTGTTTGCCCTGGTCCAGGCCAGGTGGGCGCAGTCCAAAAATGGTCCATACTGGGATCTGAGATTGCAGGACTGCACCGGAGAGGTGGAAGCCAAAATTTGGCCCCCTCAGAGCAGAGAGTACCAATCATTGCAAACGGAGCAGCTGGTTTGGGTCCAGGGTGAGGTCAGGGAGTTCAGGGAGCAACTGCAGCTGGTTTTGAATCAGCTCCAGGTCCTGGATGCTGAGGACAGCTGCCTGGATTGGTCTCAGTTCATCGTTTCTAGTGCAGTGCCCCCGGAGGAGCTTTTGCGTGAGCTTGAGGGGCTGTGCAGGGAAAATTTGAAATACCCCCCTTGGAGGAGGATCTGCAGACAGATCTTGCAGGAGCCGGAGATACGCTCTAGGCTTTTGGCCTGCCCGGCAGCAAAATCCATGCACCATGCGTATCGGGGCGGGCTGCTTGAGCATACCTTGGCAGTAGCCAGACATTGTCTTTATTTAGCTGATCTCTATCAGGAGTTGGATCGGGAAATCCTGTTGGTGGCTGCAGTAGTGCATGACCTGGGCAAGGCCTGGGAGCTGCATTCCGGTCTTAACCGGGAATATACAGACCAAGGCAGACTTTTGGGTCACATATTGCTGGGGCTGCAGAAGCTGGAGCCATTCCTGCAAAAGGCTAAGGACCTCCAGCCAGAGCTTGCCCTGCACCTGAAACATCTGATAGCCAGCCACCACGGGGAGTATGTGTTTGGATCGCCTAAACTGCCCATGACTTCAGAGGCCTTGGCCCTTCATTATGCTGACAATCTTGATGCCAAGCTCTACAGTGTGAGGCAGGCAACAGCCGGGATAGATTCAGGGGCAGACTCCCAATGGTCAGTTTATCAGCGTTCTTTGGAAAGGCAGTTTTATTTGGCTCCGGATACCAGGGATTTTCAGGAAGAAAAAAGCAGGCCCCAAAAGGAAAAGATGCAGCAATGCTTATTACCTTTGAAGGAATAGAGGGCTGTGGAAAGAGTACTCAAGCGGGAATGCTGGCGGAGCATCTGCGGCAAAAGGGCCGAAGAGTCTGCCTGAGCCGGGAGCCCGGAGGTAGCAGCCTGGGCGGGGAACTGCGCAGCGTCCTGTTGGACAGCACCAGGGATCTGGATTCCTGGGCGGAGCTTTTCCTGTATCTTGCGGATAGGGCCCAGCATATGCAGGAGGTCATTTCCCCCGCGCTCAGAGCTGGAGAGCTGGTCATTATAGACAGATTCGTAGATTCCACCCTGGCCTATCAGGGTGAAGCAAGGGGGCTGGGTTTGGACAGGGTGCTTGAGATGAGTCAGCTGGCCACCCACGGTATCCAGCCGGAGCTGACCATTTTGTTGGATCTGGATGTACAAACCGGCCTTACCAGGGCCAGAAGCAGGAATGCGCTGCAGGCTGCGCACCAGGAAGCCAAATTCGAGGATCAGGATCTGCAGTTCCACCGCAAAGTACGCCAGGCCTATCTGGAGCTGGCCAGCAGGTATCCCTACCGGATCAGGATTCTGGACGCCAGGGGAGAGCCGGAGCAGGTGCTGGCCCGGGTTTTGCTTGCTCTGGGCCTTGAGGCTTGACAAGCAGCACAGGGTATCTATTTTGATAATTATGTGCAGTAAAGTCCCGTCCTAAAAACACACTCACTTATTGCAAAGCCAATCCAATTTCAACCAAAAACCAGGAGGAAATATGAACCAGGATATAATCCTCTACGCCCTTTCCACATGTATCCACTGCAAGCGAACCAAAGAGTTCTTGGATCAGTTGGGGATAGAGTATGATGTGGTGTATGTGGATCGTTTGGCAGGGGAGGAAAGGAACCAGGCTATTGAGGAGGTCAAGAAATTCAATCCTGCCTTGTCTTTTCCTACTCTGGTGGCAGGGAATGATTGTATAGTAGGCTTTAAGAAGGATCAGATCGAAAAGGCGGTGCAAGGGGCATGAGCGAGCTAGAAGAATTCTATCAGAAGCTGAAGAAGCTGCAGGAGCCCAAGGGCTTTTACTTTAACCAGGACCAGGATCTGGTTTGGCAGCTGTTGCAGAGCCTGTTGATCAATAAGGAGAGGTTCGGTTACACAGCTTGTCCTTGCAGATTGGCCACGGGCGATTTCCAGCAAGACAAGGACATTATCTGCCCTTGCGTCTATGCCAAGCAAGACATCCAGGAGTACGGAAGCTGCTATTGTGGGCTGTATGTCTCCCAGGAGTGGAATGAGGGCAAGATCCCTCATGGGCATGTGCCTGAGAGACGTCCTCCGGAGAAGACCCTCCAGGCTCTGGGGTTGCAATAGGCTGTCCTAGATGGCCCCCTCCGTGGGGCACGAAAACAATAATTCGTCAAAGGAGAAAAGAGATGCGCGAGAAGGTAGAAGAAGTGCTGGCCAAGATAAGACCACAGCTGCAGGCTGATGGTGGGGACGTAGAGTTGGTTGACGTGACAGAACAAAATGTCGTTCAAGTCAAACTGCAAGGGGCCTGCGCAGGGTGCCCCATGTCACAGATGACCCTGAAAAATGGCATCGAGAGGTTGATGAAGCAGGAGATTCCCGAGATCAAAGCAGTGGAATCTGTATAAATTTTGAAGTCTAATATGTGGAGACCCGGGCTTGCAAGAGGCTTTTCTGCAGCAAGCCAGGCAAGCTCCCGGCCAGGATAACCCGGGCATAAAGACGAGAATGCCTGCAGTATTGATTTTAATTAACCTAAGGCTTTGGAGAGGATATGCAGGAGATCGTAACCAGGTTCCCCCCAAGCCCCACCGGTCATTTGCATGTGGGAGGGGCCAGGACAGCGCTTTTCAATTGGCTTTTGGCCAGGAACAAAGGCGGCAGATTCATCGTGCGCATTGAAGATACTGACCAGGCCCGGTCCAGTCAGGAAATGACAGAGGCTATCCTGGAGGCCTTGAGATGGTTAGGGCTGGACTGGGATGAAGGGCCTTATTTCCAGAGCAAGCGTCTGGATCTGTACCAGGAGCACATAGATTATCTGCTGCAGACTGGGCAGGCCTACTTTTGTCAGTGTACCTCCCAGGAGGTAGAGCAAATGCGGGAGGAGGCCAGGGCCCGGGGGCAGAAGCCAAAGTATAGCGGCAGATGCAGGGAGCTGAACCTGGGACCTGGCCCGGAGCGTGTGGTCAGGTTTAAGTCTCCCTTGGCAGGGCAGACTATCTTCCGGGACGAGCTCAAGGGTGCAAATAGGGTGGATAATCAGGAGCTGGATGATTTTGTGCTGCGCAGGGCAGATGGCAGTCCTACTTATAATCTGGCGGTGGTGGTAGATGACGCCACCATGGGAGTCAGCCATATTCTGCGCGGGGACGACCACTTGAGCAACACCCCCAAGCAAGTCTTGCTTTACCAGGCCTTGGGGTATGAGCTGCCAACTTTTGGGCATGTTCCCATGATTCTGGGTCCGGACAAAAAAAGACTCAGCAAAAGACATGGGGCTATGTCAGTGCTGGAGTACAAAAAAATGGGGTACTTACCCCAGGCCTTGATCAACTATCTGGTCAGATTGGGCTGGTCCCTGCAAGACCAGGAGATTTTTGGCCTGCAGGAGCTGATCCAAAAGTTTGATCAGGGCCACTTGGGCAGATCAGCCTGTGTTTTTAATCCAGAGAAGTTGGACTGGGTCAACTTTCAGCATATCATGGCCAGCTCGGATGAGGATTTAGCAGCAAGGCTGCCGGAGTACCTGCAGGCCTGTGGTCTGCCAGAGGCAGATAAGGGATATTTGACCCAGATTGTTCCCCTGCTTAAGCCGAGAGCCCATACACTTTTGGAAATGGCCAGGCAGTGCGATTTTTTTGTGCTTGCAGATCAGGATCTGGAATACGAGCAAAGCCTTTTGGATAAGTTCCTAAGCCCTGAGGTTGTGGAACATATGGAGGGACTTTTGCGCAACTATGAACAACTGCAGGACTTCTCTAGGCAGGCCCTGGAGGAGCACACCAGGGAATATCTGCAGCAAAGGGACATAAAGTTCAAACTGCTCGCACAACCCCTGCGGGTGGCTTTGACCGGCAAGACCGCCACCCCAGGTCTCTTCGAGATCATGGAGGTTTTGGGCAAGCAGAGGGTCACCTCCCGCCTGTCTCGGGTGCTGCAGCTGCAGGGGGCAAGGTTGGAGAAGAGTTAAAGGGCGTGTTGTTGGGGCGAAAGATCTTTCGCCCCTTACACATTACCCGCAGCAGGGCAGAGCCTGCCCTGCTGTAAACTAGGCAGCTGGCTTGAGAACAGCGCCGCTGCGCAGGCATCTGGTGCAGACTTTGACTCTGCGCACAGTGCCTGAAGGCAGCTGGGCTCGGACCTTTTGCAGGTTGGGCTGGGATCTGCGTTTGGTTTTGTTGTTGGCATGGCTTACATTATACCCTACACTAGGTTTTTTACCGCATACTGAGCAGACTTTGGCCATCTTTAGTGTACCTCCTGGCAAAGGCTTATGAGTTTTCTTTCCCCGCTTGCACGAGGCTGATTGCAATTGAAACCGTAAAATTAAACTTGTACACCTTTTGCCTTCAAAAGGCAAGTGCAAAAAACTTGACAAGCAGGACTCAAACTAAGTAATTAGATCGTTTCTGGAGCTGCTATGGCTGAGATGTGGCTCGACTTGAGCAAAATCCCGGAACAGGGGCATGAATATACCTTTTGGGAACAGTCCATCTGGAATGGGCCCATTCAGGATTTCGAGCTGGAGCTGGAGATTACCAGCCCTATCCAAGCCCAGGTATTTTTGCTGCCCCAAAAAAGGGGCTGTTTTATCCAAGGCAGGCTCAGTGGCAGTGTGGGTATGCCGTGTTGCAGATGTGCTGAATTTGCAGAAATCCTTTTGGACAAGAGTTTCCATTTTCTGGAGAGCTTGGAGCAAGAGGATGAGCTTGACAGGCTGGGACCTGAGTTCCTACGTAGCAGGGCGGGTATATTGGAGCTGAATCTGGGGGGTATTCTCTGGGAGCAATTTGTGCTTTCCTTGCCGGTCAAGCATCTCTGCGGGCAGGATTGTTTGGGTATTTGTCCTGGCTGCGGCCAAAATCTGAACCAGGCCCAGTGCCAGTGCAGGACGGTCCAGGGGGATCCTAGGCTGGATATATTCAGGAACTTAAAAATCAATAAATCGTGAGGAAATTATGGCGGTACCCAAGAAAAAAACATCCAAGTCCAAGAAGGGCAAGCGGCGCTCCCACCACAAGATTGCCAAGCCTACCGTGATTACCTGTGAGTGTGGAGAACCCTCCCTTCCCCACAGGATATGTTCTTCCTGTGGCAAATACGCAGGACAGCAGCTGCTTGGAAGCCTTGATGAGCAAAAATGATCCTCGGCCCTGTGTGGCTATAGACGCCATGGGGGGCGATTTAGGCCCTGCGGCCTTAGTGCCCGGGGCTTTGCAGGCTGCCAGGGAGTCCTCCCTGGATCTGATTCTGGTGGGTAAGGAGGATCTGATACAGGCTGAGCTTAAGCAGCAGCAGACTCAGGGGCTAGGGATAGAGGTCGAGCATGTGGAGGGTGTGGCAGAAATGGGGGACAAGCCCTCGCATATCCTGCGGCGTAAAAAGGATACGTCCATCCAGGTTGCTTGCAAGCTGGTCAAGGAAGGCAGGGCCCAGGGCCTGCTCAGTGCAGGACATACAGGTGTCACCCTGGCTTCAGCCATGTTTACCCTGGGCCGCATCAAGGGCATAGAGCGGCCTGCGCTGGCAGCCTTGCTGCCCAGGGAGAACAAGCCTCTGATCCTGATTGATGTGGGAGCAAACGTGGATTCCAAGCCCAGGCATCTTGTCCAGTTCGCTATCATGGCCGAGGCCTTGGCCCAGAATGTCCTTGAGGTTCCCAAACCTCTGGTCAGTTTATTAAATATTGGCGAGGAAAAGGGCAAAGGCAATCAGCAAGTCAACGAGACTTATCAACTTCTGGCCAGGACCTCCCTCAATTTTTCCGGGAATGTGGAAGGCAGGGATCTCTTCAATGGGGACATGGATGTCGTGGTTTGTGACGGTTTTGTAGGCAATATTGCGCTCAAGCTGAGTGAAGGCCTAGGCCAGGCTTTTTCCCAGATGCTCAGACAGGAGCTCAATAATGGTTTTATGACTAGGATGGGGGCCATGTTGGCCAAGCCGGCCTTTAGGCGTTTTGTGCATCGCCTGGACCATGAAGAATACGGTGGGGCCCCATTGCTTGGTCTCAACGGCACTGTGTTTGTGTGTCACGGCACTGCTAGTCCTAAGGCCATCAGCAAGGCTTTGCATATGGCTGCAGAATCCATCAGGAACAAGGCCAACGATGATATTCGTTTAGGGCTGGAAATGAATCCGGAAATTAGCAGATTCCAGAGACTGAAAAGCATGCTGCATTCCACTTCCAAGAATCAGACCCAGGAAGAGGATACGGAATAGGTTGTGAGATTGTCACCAGACCCTGTGGACCGAAACCAGGATCTTAGTTTCTTCCGGTGAGTTAAAGTAATATATGGCAGACAGAGTCAACATTTTGGGGGTGGGGCATCATATCCCTGAGTCGGTGCTGACAAACCAGGATTTGGAGCAGATAGTCAATACTGACGATAACTGGATTGTTAGTCGTACAGGAATCAAGCAAAGGCGTTTGGCACCTAAAGGACAGGGCTGTTCTGATCTGGCATGGGAGGCCTGCAAGCAGGCCCTGGAGCAGGCAGGTCTTGCAGCAGAGGAGCTCAGCCATATCCTGGTGGCGACCTTTACACCGGACTATTGTACTCCGGCTACTGCCTGTGTTTTGCAGGACAAGCTCAAAGCTACAAACTGCATGATGGCCATGGATATTGCTGCTGGCTGCTCAGGCTTTGTGTATGGCCTGGACACCGCCAGAGCTATCTGCAAGCTGCAACCCGAGGCCAAGGTTCTAGTGGTAGGCAGTGAGGTCTGCACCTCCAGGGTGAACTTCCAGGATCGCAATACGTGTGTTTTGTTTGGAGATGGAGCAGGCGCGGCAGTGGTCAGCTCTAAAACCAATACAGGGGTGCATGTCCTGGACACTTTGCTCAGGACTGATGGCTCTTTGGGATACTTGCTGCCTGTGGGCCTTAAGGGCGGCTCTGCCGAGCCCTTCACTCTGGGGGACACTGTGGACGAGGGCTACTTTATCCACATGAAAGGCAGGGAGCTGTTCAGGCATGCAGTACGGGGAATGGCAGAGATAAGTCAGAAAATTCTGGACCGCAATGGCTTGAGCGTCCAGGATATTGACCTGTTTATCCCCCATCAGGCCAATCTGCGCATCATCGAGGCCTTGGCCAAGAAGATGGAGTATCCCATGGAGAATGTCTTTGTGAATGTGGATCGCATGGGCAACACATCCGCAGCTTCGGTGATTATTGCCCTGAGCGAGGCTTGGATGCTGGGCAGGATCAGGCCAGGAGATACAGTGCTGCTTGCAGTCTTTGGTGCAGGCCTGACCTGGGGAGCTGGGCTTTTACGCTTCTAGCTGCCAGGTTATTGGGACTTGGAAGAACTCTAATCTTTTGCTAGACAAAGGACAGGCCAGATGAGCGAGCTACCTAAAACTGCCCTGGTCACCGGAGGCTCTAGGGGCATAGGCAAAGCCATAGCCCAGAGGCTGGCTGAGCGTGGCTGGCAGGTGTTTTTTACCTATGTCAGTCAAGGGCAGAAGGCCGCACACGTTGTGGAAAAAATCCAGTCCCAAGGGGGGCGGGCCAGGGCATTTGCCCTGGATATCCAAGATCAGCGGGCAGTGACGGATTTCTTTCAGGAACATATTCAAAAAAAGGTTTTCCTGGATGTATTGGTGAACAATGCAGGCAAGACCAGGGACGGGCTGCTTTTGCGTATGAAGCCTGAGGACTGGGAGGAGTCGCTGCGAATCAACCTTTCGGGCGCTTTTTTCTGTCTGCAGCAGGCCGCCAAGGTCATGCTCAAGCAAAAAAAAGGCAGGATTATTAATATTTCCTCTGTAGTAGCTCAAACTGGGAATCCGGGCCAGAGCAACTACTGCGCTGCCAAGGCTGGTCTGTTGGGCCTGACCAAGGCGGCTGCCCTGGAGCTGGCATCCAGGAACATCACGGTGAATGCCGTAGCCCCAGGCTTTATCAGTACAGAAATGACAGAGGAGTTGGGGGAGGAAATGCAAAAGCAGTATCTGCAAAGGATTCCCCTGGGTAAGTTAGGTCAACCCGAGGATGTGGCCAATACTGTGGCCTGGTTGGCCTCTGAGGAGGCAGGCTACGTAACTGGACAGGTCATAGGTGTCAACGGAGGCCTTTACCAGTAAATTTCAGGCTTGGGCCAAAATCAAATAGTCTTAAATACATGAGGAGGCGATATGGCACTTTTGGAGAAGATACAGGAGATTGTTGCAGAACAGCTTGATGTGCCCCAGGAACAGGTCAGACCTGAGGCATCTTTTGTGGATGATCTGGGTGCAGACTCCCTGGACCTGACCGAGTTGATCATGGCTATGGAAGATGAGTTCGAGATTGAGATCGATGACGATGAGGCTCAAAAACTGCGCACTGTCCAGGATGTGATCAAATATATAGAAGCTGTGCAAGGTTAAAAAAGAGTGTCCCTAGACCCAGTCAACCTTTTGTTTGTTCCAAGCTCTGGGCAGCGGGCACAGCAATAACACAGATCCATGATCCGGGCTGACTTTGGCTTGTTTGGGAAAAGACTGGGTCTGACCGGTCAAAAAAATGCATTGAGGCCGTAATGATTGGCAAAAGAGTAGTTGTCACTGGACTGGCCAGCATTTCTCCCCTGGGCAATGATCTGAAGACCTCCTGGTCCAGGCTGCTGGCTGGAGAGTCAGGCATAGGGCCTATTACCAGGTTTGACTGCCAGGAGTTTGATACGCGTATTGCAGGAGAAGTTCGTGATTTTGTGGAGGAAAAATACCTGAGCCGCAAACAGATCCAGCGCATGGATCGTTTCAACCGCTATGCTGTGGCCAGCGCCCAGATGCTTTGTCAAAACGCTGGACTGGAGATCAACGAGGACAATTCTTCCCAGGTGGGCATTTTGCTAGGCTGTGGCCTGGGTGGGTTGGAAACCATAGAAGAGTTTCATACCCGGCTGCTTAAAAAGGGACCGGGCAAGATATCTCCTTTCTATATTCCTAAGCTGATCTCCAATATAGCAGCTGGGCAAATCGCTATCTTCACCCAGGCTAAGGGCCCGAATCTGATTACTACATCTGCTTGCGCCTCTGGAGCGCACAGCATTGGGTACGCCTATTCAGACATCAAGCTAGGCCGGGTGCAGGCCATGATTTGCGGTGGGGTGGAGTCCACCATAACCCCCATGGCGGTTTCCGGCTTCAACGCCATGAAGGCTCTGTCCACGAACAATGCAGAGCCGGAAAAGGCCTCCAGGCCCTTTGATCAAGACAGAGATGGATTTGTGATTTCTGAAGGTAGCGGGTTCCTGCTCCTGGAGTCCCTGGAGCACGCCCTGGACCGCGGAGCTCCCATACTGGCCGAGGTCTGTGGTTTTGGGGCCTCTGCAGATGCCTACCATATTACCGCCCCGGATGAGAGCGGGGCAGGGATGTCCCTGGCTATGCAGGCAGCTTTGAATGAGGCTGAGATTAGCCCGGGTGAACTAGATCACATCAATGCCCACGGCACTGCCACTTATTTTAATGACATCAGCGAGACCAGGGCGATTAAGAATGTATTTGGGAAGCACGCCTACCAAATTCCTATTAGCGCGAATAAATCCATGATAGGCCATATGCTGGGTGCAGCAGGGGGCATTGAGAGCGTGTTTAGTGTGATGAGCATCAAGGAGGGTCGGATCCCTGGCACAATTAATCTGGACAATCCAGACCCGGAGTGCGATTTGGACTATGTGCGCGAGGGCAGCAGGCAGCGGCAGGTGAACTACGTGCTTTGCAACTCCTTCGGATTTGGTGGCACCAATGCCAGCATCCTGTTTAAGCGTTACCAGGACTGAGCTTGGGCCAGGGAGGCTGCAGGTGACAAATAGACTGCCCTGGAACGATTACTTCATGGGCATTGCCCGCATGGTATCTGAGCGTTCCACCTGTCTACGCAGGAAGGTAGGGGCTGTTGCTGTAAAGGACAAGCGGATCCTGGCTACTGGCTATAACGGTGCACCTTCAGGCCTGGAGCACTGCCTAGAACAGGGGTGCCTGCGGGAGAAAATGCAGGTGCCTTCAGGACAAAGGCACGAGCTCTGCAGGGGGCTGCACGCGGAGCAAAATGTGGTTATCCAGGCTGCTGTGCACGGTGTGCCCCTCGTGGGAGCTGATCTTTATTGTACCAACCAACCCTGTTTAATCTGCGCCAAGATGCTTATCAATTGCAGGTTTAGGGCGATCTATTTTGCCAGCGGCTATCCAGACCCATTGGCAGAAGCCCTCCTCCAGGAGGCAGGCCTGCTCTACATGCGCCTGGAGCCAGTACAGCCCGAGGCCAAAGAATAAGGAGAGACAATGGCCTTCTGGCTGGATGATTGGGGTTTGGAAGAAAAGGAAAAATGCATGCTGCAGGCTGTGCAACTGGCTAGACGGGCTTGGCTCCAAACTGCCCCTAATCCATGTGTAGGAGCTTTGCTGCTCCAAGATGGTCAGGTTTTGAGCCAGGGTTGGCACAAGGGTCCGGGCCTGCCCCATGCAGAGGTTGAGGCCCTGGAAAGGGCGGCTGCAAAACCTGATTTCAGACCCGAGGCATGTGCCTTGTTCGTGACTCTGGAGCCATGCAATCACCAGGGCCGTACCCCGCCATGTACCAGGGCTATCTTGCAACATGGAATCCCGGAGGTGATAGTGGGCTGCAGGGATCCCAACCCTCAGGTCCAGGGCCAAGGGGCAAAATACTTGCAGGATAGGGGAGTAAGGGTGCAAACAGGAATAGCCCAGCAGGCCTGCCAGGATTTGATAGCCGACTTTGTGCTTTGGCAGCAGGAGCAAAGGCCTTTTGTGCTGCTCAAGATGGCAAGCACCCTGGACGGCAAGATTGGTCTCAGCGGGGGCAGACCAGCGAGGATAAGCGGGGAGAAGGCCAGGGAATGGGTACATTTTCTGCGCAGCAGGGTGCAGGCAGTAATGGTGGGCAAGAATACATTTTATCAGGACAATCCGGGCTTGGACTGCAGGCTCCCAAGCCAGGGACCGCAAGAGCAGCCCTTGGCAGTGGTGCTGAGCGCAAGTTTGCCTGAGGCAGGGACAGACTACTGGCTGGTTCGCCAGCGGCCGGAAAAGACCTTGTTTTTTACCAGCAGACAAGAAGGGTCTTCTGCCAGGGCCAGGAAGTTGCAGGAGCTGGGAGTACGCATTTGGGTCTTGGAGGAAAAGGGCTCAGGCCTGGATATCAGGTCTGGGCTGCAAAGGCTCTTTCAAGAGCTGGGATGTTTCTATCTGCTTTGTGAGGGCGGGGGCAGGCTGGGTTTAGGGCTTATGCAGGCAGATTTGGCTGACGAGTTGCAGTTGATCCTGGCACCAAAGGTTCTGGGGGATGAGCTGGCTACTCCTGTGTTTTCCGGCAGGCGGATTCAGGATATACAGCAGTGCCTGAGCTGGAGGTTTACCGGAAATGAGCTCCTGGGCCAGGATCTTTGGCTGTGCCTCAGGCCTAAGCTGAACAGGCAAGCAGGGTGAAAAGCCAGGATGTTTACAGGCTTGATCCAGAGCAGAGGCAGGATTGAATCAGTACAGCGCCTGGCCGGGGAAAGAAGGTTTACAATTGCTCCTAAGCCTGTATTCCAGGATATAGAATTAGGAGAAAGTATCTCTGTGAACGGGGTCTGTCTGAGTGTGGAGGCCCAAGGGCCAGAGTGGTTCCAAGTCTATGCCTCTGCTGAGACCTTGGAGCGAAGCAATCTTGGTCTTTTGCAGCCAGGCTCCAAAGTAAACCTGGAGCGTGCTTTGGCTGTGGGCAGCCGCCTGGGTGGACATCTGGTTAACGCCCATGTGGACTGCCTGGCGGAGCTGCAGAAGGTGCAGCCTGCTGGCCAGTCAACTCTGTATGGCTTTGGCTTTTCAGCAAAGTGGTCTCGATATGTAGTCCAGAAAGGCTCTGTGTGTCTGGATGGGATCAGTCTGACAGTGAATCATTGTGCTCCAGGCTACTTGGAAGTAAATGTTATTCCTGCCACACAAAAAGAGACCATTGTCCCGGAGTGGAAACAGGGCTGGAAGGCGAATCTGGAAGTGGACATTATTGCCAAGTATGTGGAGAATATGTTGATCCCTTGGAGGGGGGTCAAGGAGGAGCCTGGCCAGGAAAGTGGAGAAAAGGGGCTTAGCTTGGATTTTTTGCGCAGGCACGGATTTTAAGAAACGAACATAACAGACAAGGAAAAATACCATGCCGGTTTGCAAGCCTGAAGAGGCAATTGAAGAGATAAGGCAGGGCAGGATGCTGATACTGGTGGATGACGAAGATCGGGAAAACGAAGGGGACCTGACCATTGCAGCGGAGAGGATCACCCCGGAAGCCATTAATTTTATGGCCAAGTACGGGCGGGGCTTGATCTGCTTGGCCCTGGCTCCAGAATGGGTGGATAGGCTGCAGCTGGAGCTGCAACCCAGGCGTAACGAATCCAGGTTCGGCACTGCATTCACGGTCTCCATTGAGGCAGCCAAGGGAGTGACCACGGGCATATCAGCTTTTGATCGGGCTACTACCATCCAGACAGCTGTCCAGGACCATGTTCAGCCAGAAGATATCTCCACGCCAGGACATATGTTTCCCCTGCGGGCGCGCAAGGGAGGAGTTTTGGTCAGAGCCGGGCAGACAGAAGGCAGTGTGGATTTGAGCAAGCTGGCCGGCTTTAAGCCCGCAGCAGTCATCTGCGAGATAATGCGCGATGATGGGCAGATGGCCAGGATGCCTGATCTGGAGGAGTTTGCCCAGGAACACGGCCTAAAAATCGCTACCATAGAGGATTTGATACGCTACCGTTCCAAGTTCGATTCCCTGGTGCACCAGGTGGGAGAGGCTCATTTGCCAACCTGCCATGGCGATTTCCGGGCTATTGCGTATCAGAGCGACATTGACAACTACACCCATATGGCCCTGGTCAAGGGGGAAATCAGTGAGGATGAGCCGGTGTTGGTCAGGGTTCACAGCGAATGCCTGACCGGTGATGTGTTCGGCAGCCAGCGCTGCGATTGCGGCTCCCAGCTCCAGGACGCCATGCGCATGGTGCAGGAAGAAGGCAAAGGTGTGGTTTTGTACATGCGCCAGGAAGGAAGGGGGATAGGATTGGGCAATAAGATCCGGGCCTACCATTTGCAGGATCTGGGGCAGGACACTGTAGAGGCCAACCTGGCCCTGGGCTTTAAGCCGGATCTCAGGGATTACGGTATAGGGGCCCAAATCCTGGTGGATCTGGGAGTTTCCAAAATGCGGCTTATGACCAACAATCCAAAAAAGATCGTGGGCTTGGAGGGCTATGGTCTGGAAGTGGTGGAGAGACTGCCTTTGCAGGGAGCTTTGTGTGAGACCAACGCCAGCTACCTGCGGACCAAGAAGGAAAAAATGGGCCATCTGCTGGACTATTTTGAGCCGCAAGGCCTGGAAAAGAGCGGGATGGGCAAATGACGCAGATCAAGACTATTGAAGGCCAGCTGCAGGCGGAAGGACTCAAGTTCTGCCTGGTGGCCAGCAGGTTCAACGATTTTGTGGTGGAGAAGCTGATCTCCGGGGCTGTAGATTATCTCTCCAGGCATGGTGCGAGGCAGGAGGATATGCAACTGGTGCGCGTCCCTGGGGCCTTTGAAATGCCTGTGGTAGTAAAAAGGGTTTGTCTGACCCAGTCTTTTCACGGGGTACTCTGCCTGGGAGCTGTCATCAGGGGAGCAACCCCGCATTTTGAGTATGTGGCTGCAGAGGTTTCCAAAGGTTTAGCCCAGGTGAGCCTGGAAACTGGAGTCCCCTTAGGGTACGGAATTTTAACCACAGATACCCTGGAGCAGGCGATTGAACGGGCCGGCAGCAAGGCCGGGAATAAAGGCGCAGAGGCTGCGCAAGCAGTCCTGGAAACCGTGCGTGTCCTGCAGCAGGTGTAAGCAAACAAAAAATGGGCACCAAGTATCAAAGCTCAAGAAGGCAGGGCAGGGAACAAGCCCTGCAGGTTCTGTATAGTTGCAATTTTCACCTCAGGTCTGATCAGGAGCAGGCCAGACAGACCTTTAATTCTCTTTTGGCAGAACAAGGCTTGGATCAGACAGGACAGGATTTTGCCTGGGATTTGGTACAGGGAGTTCTGGAGCATCAGGACCATTTGGACAAAATAATAGCCGAGTTTTCAAAAAATTGGCGTCTGGAACGTATAGCCAAGATCGAGCTGACAGTGATGCGCCTGTCATTATTTGAAATGCTTTACCGCCAGGATGTGCCTTTGAAGGTGGCTATCAACGAGGGCATAGAGCTGAGCAAGAAGTTTGGGGACGGCAAATCAGGCAGATTTGTTAACGGTATCCTGGATGCCATTGCCAAACAGATTCGGCAGGGCACACTCCAGGAGCTCAAGGACGCCAGCTGAGACTCGGTTATTGGGCCTAGGCCAGCAGCTAGGCCTGTCTGAAATCCCCCCTTTGCAAAGAAAATCATTCCCAAAAGGCACGTAAGGATCAAGACCCATGCAGGAATACAAGCCCAAGGAACTGGAGCAGAAGTGGCAGCGAATCTGGGAAGAAGAAAAGCTCTTCTCTGCTGTGGAGGATCCTGAAAAGCCCAAGTATTATGTCCTGGAGATGTTTCCCTACCCTTCAGGCAGCATTCACATGGGACATGTCAGAGTATATACCATAGGGGATGTGATCGCCAGGTACAAATGGATGCGAGGTTTTAACGTGCTGCATCCCATGGGCTGGGATGCATTTGGCCTGCCTGCGGAGAACGCAGCAATTCAACACGGCACCCACCCTGCCAAATGGACCTACCAGAATATCAAGGAAATGCGCTCTCAGTTGCAGAGGTTGGGATACTCTCTGGATTGGGAGAGGGAGCTGGCAACCTGCGATCCAGAGTATTACCAGTGGGAACAGTTGTTTTTTCTACTCTTATGGGAAAACGGCCTGGTCTACAGGAAGAAAGCACCTGTGAACTGGTGTCCTGCCTGCAAGACTGTCCTGGCCAATGAACAGGTGGAGGACGGAGCCTGCTGGCGTTGTGACTCCATGGTGGAAGACAAGGAGCTGACCCAGTGGTTTCTGCGTATTACCACCTATGCAGAGGAGCTGTTGCAGGATCTTGAAGAGCTGACCCAGGGTTGGCCTGAACGAGTGGTGGCTATGCAAAAGAACTGGATCGGCAAAAGTACGGGTGCGGAAATAGATTTTCCTATCCAGGGTACCGGGCACAGTTTGCGGGTGTTTACCACCAGGCCGGACACCATCTACGGGGCCACCTTTATGAGCTTGGCCCCGGAACATCCGTTGTTGCCAGAGATAAAAGCCCATAGTGACAGGTCCCAGGATATTGACAGCTTTGTGCAGGAAATTCTGGCAGAGGACAAAAAGGTCTCCCGGGAAGAAGAAAGGCGGGAAAAGAAGGGGATATTCACCGGTTTGTTCTGCGAAAATCCTTTAAGCGGCGAAAAAATGCCCATATATGTGGCCAACTTTGTGCTCATGGAATACGGAACTGGGGCCATAATGGCTGTGCCTGCCCATGACCAAAGGGACCTGGAGTTTGCCCGTAAATACGATTTGCCAGTGCGGGTGGTGGTGCAGCCCCAGGAGGGCGAGTCTCTAGATAGGAACCTGCAGCAGGCCTATACAGGGCAGGGCTTTCTGGTTAACTCCCAGGAGTTCACCGGTCAAGACAACGAAAAGGCCAAGGAAAGCATAGTAGAGCGCCTGCAGGAGAAGGGCCTGGGCCAAAAAAGTGTGAACTACAGGCTCAGGGATTGGAATATTTCCAGACAACGCTATTGGGGCACTCCCATTCCTGTGGTCTACTGTAAAAAGTGCGGAACGCAGCCTGTGCCAGCCAGGGATCTGCCTGTGAGACTGCCTTTGCAGATTCAGATGCCTGAGGACGGCCGTTCCCCTTTGCCTGAAGATCAGGAATTTCTGCAGTCCATCTGCCCCAGCTGCCAAGGTCCGGCCCAGAGGGAAACAGACACCATGGACACATTTGTGGAGTCCAGCTGGTACTTTGCCCGCTACACTTCGGCCCAGTTAGAAAGTGCCCCATTTGACAGGCAGGCCTTGGATTACTGGCTGCCTGTGGACCAGTACATTGGGGGGATTGAGCACGCAATTTTGCATTTGCTCTATGCCCGTTTTTTTACCAAAGCCCTCAGGGATCTGGGCTACATGACCATTGATGAGCCCTTCAGCCAGCTTCTGACCCAGGGCATGGTGCTCAAGGACGGGGCCAAGATGAGTAAGTCCAAGGGCAATATTGTGGATCCCAACGAGATGCTGGACAGGTTTGGTGCGGATACTACCAGGCTTTTTACGCTGTTTGCCTCTCCTCCGGAAAAGGATCTGGACTGGCAGGATCAAGGGGTGGAAGGAGCGCACAGATTTCTTTCCCGCCTTTGGAGGCTGGGCCAGGATATAAAGCAAACCTTAATCCCCTGCGGACCCTGCCTGGTTATGGACAATGCAGGGCTAAGCGCCAGAGCCAAAGAGCTGCGCAGGAAAGAGCACTCCTGTCAGCAAAGGATTACCAGGGATATCCAGGAGAGATTCCAGTTTAATACTGCTATAGCTGCTGTGATGGAATTGGTGAACGAGATCTCTGCAGCCAGGGAGGACCTCCTGGAAACCGAGCAGGACAGGCTTGTGCTGTCTTCTGCCTGGTCCACAGTGCTGGTCAGCCTCTATCCCATGACTCCCCATATATGTGAAGAGCTTTGGCAGCAGATGGGCAACGATTCCTGCTTGGCTCGCTGCACTTGGCCTGAGCACGATCCCCAAGCCCTGCTCCAGGATGAGGTGCAGCTGGTCATCCAGGTCAATGGCAAGCTCAGGGGGAAGCTGTCTGTGCCCGCAGGCGCAGACCAGGAGGATATTAAGGCTCTGGCCCTGCAAAACAGCAATGTGCAAAGGCATATCCAGGGCAAGGATATCAAGAAGGTGGTAGTTATTCCGGAGAAGCTGGTCAATGTGGTGGCTTAAGCCGCTTCTGGCTGTTTTGGTTTTGGGCTTTATCTTGGGCATGCAGGGCTGCGGCTATCACTTCCCTGCTAAGGCGGTTGCTGATCTGCCAGGAAATATTAGTAGACTGCATTTTGCAAGCATCCGGGATACCAGTGGTGAGCCCGGCCTGCAATCCAGGCTGAGGGCCATGCTTATAGAGGAAATGGCACGTCGCACTGCTGCAAAGTGGACTGACCGGGAGCAAAGTCAGGGTCTGTTTTTGGTGGACATTCAGGAATATCGAGTCTCTACTTCCCTGGAAGATGCAGCTGAGAGGACAGTCAAGTCCGAGGCCAAGATCAAAATTTCCGCTAGGATTCTGGATAGGGAGAGCGAAGAAGAGCTCTGGCATTCCGGGTCTATTACAGGTAGGGAAAGCTTCACTGGCCAGGACGGGAAGGGTCCTGAGCAAAGCCAGGCAGAGAGGGAGGCCCTGCAGCGAGCTGTGGAGGATTTGGTTCAGAAGCTAGGGCAAAGATTTTAAGTTCCCAGGAAGTCAAGCAGGTCCAGGATCCGCTTAAGGCCCATTCCACGTCATGGTTCAAACGAAACAGGCTCCATATACAGCTCACAAAAAGGCCCGGGGAAAACGTCCGGGCTTTATGTTCTTGATCTGTCCGGATGCAGGTCTGCTGCGGCAAGAGCTGCACAGGCGGCTTCAGGAGGACCAAGGGCAGTGGGAAAAGCACATTTTTTGGGCTGACGAGGAGCTCCCCGAGAAGTTTTGGACCACCCTTACCTTGGATGGGCTTTTGCCTGAGGGCAATGCTGTTGTGCTGCGCAAGGCTGACGAGGTCCAGGCCTCTTTTTGGAAGGAGCTGCATCCTGTATTGGCCAGGTTTAGATCCAAAATCTGGCCTTTTTTCTGCCTGGAGAAGGAATGGTCCAAAGGCAAGCCGCCCATACCAGCTAGCCTGAGCAAACAAAAGTACTGGCAGCTGGCTCAAGAGAAGGGCTGGATCTGGCAGTCTCCGGGCCTGAGCCGGGCAGGGCTGCGGCAATATCTGCAGTCCTGGGCCCAGGCCAAGGGTTTTCGGCTCCAAGAGCAGTTTGTAGGCATGGCCTTGCAAATCCTGCCCCTAGACGCAGTTCAGTTGCAAAGCGAGCTGCAAAAGCTCGAACTTTTGGCTTGGGACAGGAAAGAGCTCCAGCCAGCGGACCTGGGACAGGTCAGCTTGCAAGGCTCTACTGATATCTTTGGTTTTTTGCAAGGATTGCAATCTAAGGGGGCTGAGCTTAGGGTTTGGCAGGAGGTGCTGCGTTACCAGCTGCAAGGCAATACAGATCAGATAATGCTTTTGCTAAGGCTTCTGCTTAGGGAAGCACGGATCATGTGGCAGTTGCTGCAGGGGGAAAAGCCTTCTGCGTCCCTGCCAGTTAGAATTCAGGAGCAGAAGCAGGCCCTGGCCCGGGAGCTTGGTGAGGCAGGTCTGTCCAGATTCTGGGAGATTTTGTTACAGACTGAGACAGATATAAAAAGCGGTAGTATCAGTCAGGATCAGGCCTGGGAGATACTAAGCAGTAAACTGCTGCGCATCTTTCCCTAGGGTCCTGCAAGGTCTTTATTTCCAGGGGATCATCTGTATGTCAGAGCAGCCCCACTATGTTGGGCACCGCAAGAGGCTGAAGCAAAAGCTTTTGGAAAACAGCCAGTTTCTTGAAGACTATGAGATTCTGGAACTTTTACTGGGCTATGGCCTGCCCCGGAAGGATACCAAGCCCTTGGCGAAGGAGCTGTTGGGCAGGTTTGATTCCCTGAAGGGGGTCTTCCATGCTAAGCCGCAAGAGTTGCGTCAGGTACCAGGTTTAGGCCAAGGATTGGAAGTATTCTGGCTTTTGCTGCAGGAGTTCTGGGCCAGGCTGGGGAGGGAGCAACTGCCCAGGAAGGAGGCCCTCAGCAGTCCCTTAGCGGTCCTGGAAGCTGTGCGCAGGCGTATTGGCTTCTCTAGTAAGGAAAGCTTTTGGGTAGCCCTGGTGGATAATAAGAACAGGCTTTTGGATCTGGCCTGTGTCAGTCAGGGCACCGTAGATCAGGCCTGCATCTATCCCAGGGAGATATTCAGGCCTGCCCTGGAAGTCGAAGCTAGCGGGATCATCTTGGTGCACAACCATCCTGGAGGGGATCCTAGGCCTTCTGTGCAGGATAAGGAGTTGACCAGCCGACTGCAGGATACTGGTCAAAGGCTGGGCCTAAGGGTCTTGGATCATTTGATTGTTGCTGAGGACAGCTATTATAGCTTTAAGGAGCAGGGTCTTTTGTAGGTTTTGGTCAGGCTCCTGTGTGCGGATTTTGGCCTAAGGACCTCAGGGGAACAGATTGCAGCTTAAGATACATCATACGTCCCTGAATATCATTTGCATCGGCAGGCTCCAGTGAGCAGCTGGGCCAGGGGATGCAGTAATATCAAAATCAGAGCTCAATAGGCTTGGGTAGGGTTGCAAGGCCTGAATTATGTATTATTATATTCGGGAAAAGCCTAGCTCCAGGCGGGAACCTGGAGAAAAAACTATCCCGAGTAAGGAGAGCAATAAATGACTGAAAGGAAATATATGGCAGAGAACAATGAGAAGCTGGAATCAAACATAACTCAGGAGATAAGTCAGGCTGAGTTGATCCAGGACAGCCAAGAGCAAGGAGAAGGATCCAAAATGGATTTCCCTGAGCAGATGCCCATGTTGGCAGTCAGGGACATTGTCATTTTTAACTACATGATTCTGCCCCTTTTTGTGGGCCGCAACAAATCTATTCAGGCCATTGAGGCTGCCTTGAACGATAAGCGCTACATACTGATCAATACCCAGCAAGATGAGAAGGTAGAAGATCCAGGGGTAGACGATGTCTATCCAGTGGGCACAGTGGCCATGATCATGCGCATGCTCAAAATGCCTGATGGTAGACTTAAAGTCCTAGTCCAGGGCCTGTCCAGGGCCAGGATCAAGTCTGCGGTCCAACATGAGCCCTATCCTGTGGTCCAGGTGGAAAAGATCCATGAGCAAGATGTGCAGGAGATTAGTCCGGATATAGAGGCTCAGATGCGTATGGCCAGGGAGCAGAGTGAAAAGATAATCTCTTTGCGGGGAATGGATCCCTCTGAGATCATGAGTGTATTAAACAGCGTGGAGGAGCCGGGCCGTTTGGCTGACTTGATAGCCTCCAATCTGCGCATGCAGCCAGCCACAGCCCAGGCCATTTTGGAGTGTCAGGATCCTATCGAGCGTCTGAAGCTTGTCAATAAACAGCTGATGAAAGAGGCTGAGGTGGCCACGCTGCAGAGTAAGATCCAAAACATGGCCAAGGAGGGCATGGACAAGGCCCAAAAGGAGTTCTTCCTGCGCGAGCAGCTAAAAGCTATCAAGTCTGAGCTGGGCGAGGACGAATCCGAAGAGGAAGAATTCGAGGAATTGCGCAAGAGCATTGAAAAGGTCGGCATGCCCAAGCAGGTCAAGAAGGAGGCCCATAAGCAGCTGAACCGGCTGGAGAACATGCACCCGGATTCCTCAGAGGCCACTGTGATCAGAACTTATCTGGAGTGGCTGGTAGAGCTGCCCTGGAAAAAGACCTCCCGGGATCAACTGGACATCACCAAGGCAGAAAAGATTTTAGATGAAGATCACTACGACTTGGAAAAGGTCAAGGAACGTATCCTGGAGCATTTGAGCGTCCGCAAGCTCAACCCCAAAATGAAAGGCCCCATACTTTGTTTTGTAGGCCCTCCAGGGGTGGGCAAGACCTCCTTGGGGCGGTCCATAGCCAGAAGCCTGAACCGTAAGTTTACCAGGATGTCCTTAGGCGGCATGCGGGATGAGGCTGAAATTCGTGGCCACAGGAGGACTTATATCGGTTCCATGCCTGGCAGAATTATTCAAAGCATTAAGGAAGCGGGTACCAAAAATCCGGTGTTTATGCTGGATGAGATCGACAAGGTAGGGGCTGACTTCAGGGGGGATCCTTCCTCAGCCCTGTTGGAGGTTCTGGATCCTGAGCAAAACTACACCTTTACTGATCATTACCTTAATGTGCCATTTGATCTGTCCAAGGTGATGTTTATCTGCACCGCAAATATCCTGGATACCATACCTCCGGCCCTCTTGGACCGTATGGAGGTGATCAGGATTCCTGGCTACACCGAGCAGGAAAAAGTTAAGATAGCCAAGCAATTCCTGATTCCCAGGCAGATAGAGGAAAACGGACTGAACAACAGCAGGGTCAGCTTCAGCGACCAGGCAATTGCCAGGATCATCCGCAACTACACCCGAGAGTCCGGACTGCGTAACCTGGAACGGGAGATCGGCTCTATTTGCCGCAAGATAGCCCGCAGGGTTGCAGAAGGGCAGGACAAGGCATTCAGGGTGACTCCGGGCAATGTGCATCGCTACTTGGGCGTACCCAGGTACCTGGAGGAGACCAGGGAGAAGGAACTGCCCCCAGGAGTTGCTCTGGGCCTGGCCTGGACCTCAGCAGGTGGTGAACTCCTGCATGTGGAAGCCAGCGTTATGCCTGGCAAAGGCAAGCTGACCATGACTGGTCAATTAGGGGAGGTCATGAAGGAAAGTGCCCAGGCCGCTCTTAGCTACGCCCGGAGTAGAGCGGATCAATTGGGTCTGGGACGGGACTTTGCAGAGAAAAATGAGTTTCATATACATGTGCCTTCCGGGGCCACGCCCAAGGAGGGTCCTTCTGCAGGCGTGACCTTGGTTATGGCGCTGCTTTCTGCCTTGACCAATCAGCCCCTGAACAACGATGTGGCTATGACCGGAGAAATCACCTTGAGGGGCAGGGTGCTGCCTGTGGGCGGCATTAAGGAAAAGATTCTTGCGGCCCAGGCCGCAGGCATTAAAAAGGTGATTTTGCCTGCGGATAACTATAAAGACTTCAAGGAAATACCTGCTGATCTTAGAAAGAAGTTGCAACTGGAAACAGTGGAGCACATTGATCAGATCTGGCCTTTGGTCTGTCTGCAACAGGCAGGTCAGGAGCAAGAAAGCGCTGACTGCAATTAAAAATCATGCCCCGGGGCCTGTGCTTCGGGGCAACTTTTTCCAGGTGAATCATGTCCTTTGTCCTTGTCCAGGAGCTGGACAGCAGCCAGGTGGAGTCCAGATTGGACTCCAGGGGTGTGCTGCGTTTCTTCTCTGGCTACCAGATTCAAGAATTGCATGTTGGTAGCTTGCGGCCAGGTACTGTGCGGGGACAGCACAGCCACGACTACGATGAGGTGCTCTGCATTCTGGGCGGGGCTGGATTTTGCCAGCTGGAGGCCTGGGCTGAGGACGGCACTCAGGTGAACATCCCTATCCAGGAAGAGATCAAAATTTTTAAGGTTTCTGCCGGGGTCTGGCACGCCCTGCGCAATACAGGGGACCAGACCTGCTACCTGCTCAGCTTCATGTGCTGATCCTATCCCCGCCCTAATTTTCCTCTGAGCAAGTCTTGTTTTTTTGGAGCTTTGAATGCTTGCAGCCTATTTCCATCCCCAGCAGGGCCTATGCATGCAAGAGACTTGCCTGCCTACTCGAGATTCAGGGCAGGCCCTGCTGCAGGTTTTGACAGCCGGGATCTGTGCCACAGATCTGGAAATCCTGGCAGGCTATCAAGATTTCCAGGGCATCCCTGGTCACGAGTTCGTGGGCCTGGTTCTGGAGGCCCCGGATTATACGGAGCTAGAAGGCCAAAGGGTGGTGGGGGACATAAACTGCGGCTGCGGAGTATGCACCTGGTGTCAGCAGGGTTTGCCCAGGCATTGTCCAAAGAGAAGCGCCCTGGGCATCCGGGGAAAAGACGGGGTCTTTGCCCAGTACCTGACCCTGCCGGTTGGAAATCTGTATCCCGTACCCTCGGGGCTGGAGGATCAACAGGCGGTATGGGCCGAGCCTTTGGCCGCGGCCCTGGAGGTGAGCCAGCAAATACACATTACATCCAGGATGCGGGTTGCGGTGCTAGGGGACGGTAAGCTGGGGCTTTTGGCTGCCCTGGCCTTGCGCCATTATGCGCCGGATCTGCTGCTCCTGGGCAGGCACGCCTCCAAGTTGCGTCTGGCGGCCAAACAAGGAGTGTCCACCAGACTCGTGCAGCAGGGAGAGCCATTAGATGCTCAGGGCTTTGACCTAGTTGTGGAGTGCACAGGCAGGCCCCAAGGCCTGCTCACCGCTCTGGAGCTGGTTCGGCCCCAGGGCATGATTGCCATCAAAACCACCTGCAGACAAGAAACCAGTCTGGACCTGTCTCAAGTGGTGGTGAATGAGCTGCAGCTCCTGGGGTCCCGTTGCGGGGATCTGGCTCTGGCTCTGGACTTTCTGGCCAAGGGAAGGCTTGATGTTTTGCCTCTGGTGCAGGCAGTAATGCCCCTGGCAGAGATACATTTGGCACTGGAGCTGGCCCAGCAATCTGGCTCTCTAAAGGTTCTGCTGGAGTGCAGCAGGCAGTGAGCCGGATGTCGACCGCTTTTTAGCCCTGCAGGAAGTCCCCACTGGGCGCCAGGCTGCCCTTGGGCTCCGGGAAGAAGTACATCCAGGCCCGACTACCTCACCAGAAGCAAGCTGGAGCTCTTCCCTAGAGAAGCATCTTCCCTCAAAAGAAGCAGGTTGCCAGGTGTCCACGGTTAAAACTTTTCAGGCCACTTAATCGAAGTGTGCAGGACCCTTAAAATAATTACAGCACCTTCTTTTTCCACATATGGGAGGATATATGGCAAACCGGGAACCATGAGTTCGCGCATGCCCGCCACCCGGCCCGGTCGGCCCATACCCGGCTGGTCTTCCAAAAGTTGTGCGGCGTTCCAGATTCGCTGTGCAACCTTTGCAGCTGCGGCAGGATTGTCGGCGGCAATATATTCCACAGCGGCATCAAGGTTGAGCAATGCCTTGCGTGACCACCTAATCCGCATTTGCTCCCCACTTGCGGAATCGAGTGGCAGCTTCTTCAGGAGTTGCGATGTCCCCGTTTTCCACTTCCTTCAGGCTGTCCTTAACCTCCTGGAGAAACCATTCCTCGTAATTTAAAAACTGTTTAATCGCTTGATTTATAACCCAGGACCTGGATCGGCTCAGCTCTGCTGCCAAACCATCAACCCGATCCAAGACATTATCGTCTATTCGAACAGTGGTTGCTTTCATTTTTTGTGCCTCACAATTTATGTATTCATGAAGAATATAACTGAATACATAGAATTGTCAATAATAGTGTCTGAGTCATGAACAGATGGGGCAGAACTATGTAACTATATGAATTTATATTATAAGTATTATGTGCCAAGCTTTGATTTTGTCTTAAAATGCACTTCTAGATGCTCAAAATCTCAATGTAAGCAAACATGCCTGAAGTCAGGCCAGTCCCTACGCCTGACCCTTGCCTGCAATTGATATGGTTCCCGTTTTTTTTATGCTAGCCATTTTACTCTCTTTGTTTGGGTCACGGGGAGCAAATTAGGAGCAAAAATCAATCCAACTAAAAAAGGGTTTTTGCCTGCAGGCAAAAACCCTTGTCATTCGCTGGTGCCGGGGGCGGGAGTCGAACCCGCACGCCCCGAAGAGCGCGGGATTTTGAGTCCCGTGCGTCTACCAATTCCGCCACCCCGGCATTGAGATCAATTTTTATAGAAGAATAAGGACCCCTCTGTCAAGTAAGGCTTGAAGATCCTGCAGGTATAAGGGGCAAAACTGGAGAAGGTCCTGGGCTGGCAGGAGAACAGGGGCTGGCAGTTCTAAGCCTGATATACCCCCTTATATTTCTGCAGGCAGGCCTGGAATGTACCCTGCTGAATTGCCTGCCTGGCCTCTTGGAGCAGGTCCTGGTAAAAGGCCAGGTTATGGATGCTGTGCAGTCTGTAGCTCAAAAGCTCCCTGGCTACGTATAAGTGCCTGAGATAGGCTCGGGTGAAATTGCTGCAGGTGTAGCAGGAGCACTCCGGGTCCAGGGGCTGGGTATCCCTGCGGTAGCAGGCCTTCTTGATGTTCAGCTTGCCCTGGCTGGTGAACAGGGTGCCGTTTCTGGCATTCCTGGTAGGCAGGACGCAATCGAACATATCCACTCCCTGCTGGATAGCCTCCAGGATGTCCAGGGGGGTGCCTACGCCCATGAGATAGCGAGGCTTGTCCCAGGGCAGATAGGGGCAGGTGTAGCCCAGGATCTCCTGCCTGACCTCTCTGGGCTCGCCCACGCTGAGACCGCCTAGAGCGTAGCCCTCAAATGGCAGCTCGCAGATCTGCTGCAGGCTCTTGAGGCGCAGATCACGGAAAAAGCCGCCCTGCACGATGCCGAACATCAGGCGGTTTGTTTCCCCTGCAGGCAGGGCCTGCCTGCTGCGCCTGGCCCAGTCAGTGGTTAGCTGCACTGATCTAGTGGTGTATGCATAATCTGTCCCATAGGCCACGCACTCATCCAGGACCATGAAGATGTCCGAGCCCAGGTTTTGCTGGATCTTGATCACCCCTTCCGGGCTGAAGAAGTGCTTGGAGCCGTCTATATGGGACCTGAACTCCACCCCGTCCTGGGTGATGCTGCACAGGTCAGCCAGGCTGAAGACCTGGTAGCCCCCGCTGTCTGTAAGCACAGGCCCGGGCCAGGCAGAGAAGCTCTGTAGCCCTCCCAGGTCCCGGATCAGGCTGTCCCCGGGCCTCAAGTAGAGGTGGTAAGTGTTGCCCAGGATGATCTCTGCGCCCAGATTCTGAAGGTCAAGGGGGCTTAGGCTCTTGACGCAGGCCTGGGTGCCCACAGGCATGAATACCGGGGTCTGCACGCTACCGTGGGTAGTGTGCAATACACCCCTGCGGGCCTGGCCATCCCTGGCCAGGATCTGGAAGTGCTCGTTGCAGTTGCCGGGCATATAGGAGATGATTTCCTGGCTTGGTTTTTGTTTTGCAGCTGTTTCTTGTACCTGCAAAACAAAGTGTTGACAACTAAGCTTACAATGTCCAGCCTGCATGATTTGCCTTGGCCAGGCACTCGGGGTTAGGGCTACTGCCTTGACTGATATGACATGTCGCATCAAGAGAAACCTCTCCGGCACTTACTTGCTTGATCACCTAGAGCAAGCGCTATTGCCCCGCCAAGTAAGCGCCGGGAGGGGAATCAGAGGAAGAAAAGTTTCGTGCCGATAGACCGGACAATGCACATATGACCCGGCACTAGGCAGGCTGGGAGTTTTATTTCAACAGGAGCAGGCCATAATATGCGCAGCCAAGAGCAACTCAAAAGCATTCTGCAACGCATCGACGGCAAGGGCTACAAGGCCTATAAGGATCTGGAAGGTGATTATGACTGCGGCTGGTTCAGCCTGCATGTGGATCACGTGCAGTCCGATCCCTTCGCTCCGCCCAGCAGGATCAGAACGGGGCTCAGCCAACAGCAGGCAGGCTTGCCTGGGGAGCTGTATTCCAAGCAGGTCCGCAGGATAGCCCTGGAGGACTACCTGACCCGGGCAGTGGCCAGGAGGGCCTCAGAGCACAAGGCCCAGGCCCTGAAGATAGACAGCTGCGGCCAGGAGATCCTGGAGCGCAGCTCCATGCAGGTCAAGGAGGACAGGGTGGAGGCCAGGCTTGCTGTCTCCCTGCCTGCCAGGGGCAGGACCATCCTGGGCAGGCAGGCCCAGGATATTCTCTGCTCCCAGCTGCCCAGAATACTTGAGGCAGCCCTGATATACCAGAATCTGGATCAAGACAGCCTCTTCAGGCATATCCAGATCTGTGAGGATCAGGAGGTGCTGCGGGGGATGCTGCAGGAGCAAGGCTTGGTGGCCTTTGTGGGCAATACCTCCATTCTGCCCCGGGCCAGCGGGATAAGTGAAAAGCCCCTGGAGCAGGAGCAGGCCATAGCCTTTAAGGCCCCCCAGGGCCTGGAGTACAGCTTTGACCTGCCCTACCAGGGCCGGGTCCAGGGCCTGGGTATCCCGGCTGGCGTGACCCTGATCGTGGGCGGGGGCTACCACGGCAAGTCCACTGTGCTGCAGAGCCTGCAGCGCGGGGTGTACAATCATATCCCAGGAGACGGCAGAGAGCTGGTAGTGAGCGAAGAAAGCGCGGTCAAGATCCGGGCGGAAGACGGCCGCAGTGTGGCAGGGGTGGATATCCAGCCCTTTATCAGCTCTTTGCCTTTCGGCAGGCAGACCGGGTTCTTCTCATCCCCCAACGCCAGCGGCAGCACCTCCCAGGCAGCAAACATCATGGAGGCCTTGGAAGCAGAGAGCAGGCTGCTGCTCTTGGACGAGGACACCAGCGCCACCAATTTCATGATCCGGGACAGCAGGATGCAGAGGCTGGTGGCCAAGGAGAACGAGCCTATTACCCCGTTTATAGACCGGGTGCAGGAGCTGTATCAAAGCTTCGGGGTCTCCACTGTCCTGGTCCTGGGCGGCTCCGGGGACTACCTGGATGTGGCTGATCAGGTATTGATGCTCAAGGAGTATCAGCCATTGGAGATCACCAGCCAGGCCAGGCAGATCGCTGGAGAGTATCAAAATCAGAGGCTGCAGGAATCAGCTTCTCCTATGCAGGGCATAACTGCCAGGCAACCTTTGCAGGCCTCCTTCAAGCTAGGGGAAAGGGATAAGATCAAGGCCAAATCCCTGCAGGGGCTGGCCTTCGGCAGGCAGAGCGTGGATCTTTCCTGGCTGGAGCAGCTGGTGGATCCCAGCCAGACCAGGGCCATAGCAGAGGTGTTCAGGATCCTGGCCAAGGAGTGCCTGTCCAGGGACAAAAACCTGCAGCAGATCCTGCAGGAAATAGGGGCCTGTTTGGATGAGCAGGGCCTGGATGCCCTATCCAGGTTCAAGGGCAAGCACCCCGGGGATCTGGCCAGGCCCAGGAAGCAGGAGATCTCTGCTGCCCTGAACCGGCTGCGCAGCCTCAAAGTGAAGCAGGTGAGCTGAGCTTATTCAAACCAACGGCGCACCTATTCATCAGCTTCTGGGGGTTCGGCCTACAGGACTCAAAAAACTCGCTCCTAAGATGGTGAATAAATACCCAATGGTTAGAGATTTTCCGAATCTATTTTCTGCTCCTGTGTGTCTTGCTCCTTTTGCAGCTCCTGGGTGAGCTGCTCCTGGCTCTCAGGAAGGCTATAGCGCAGGAAGACAGTCTGGCTTTGCCCTTCCAGCCAGTAATCGATTTGAACACCATTTTGCTGCCATCTGTACAGCATGGGGTTGCCTTCTTCCTGGATAGTCTGCTCTGGTTCCCCATATTTGTCCCTGAGCTCTTGGAGAATATTATGCAACGGCTCCTGCTTCTCTTGAGGTCTAGGCGGGAAGCGATACTCTACATGCGCAAGCTCTCCTTCCGTGGTATAGCAAGCCTGAATTTGATCTGAACCAGGTAATAAACCTTGGCTCGAAAAAAGATCGCAAGTGCCTGAACCTTCAAGCCTAAGGGGGCTGGCCTTTTTTTTCTGCAGCGCATATCGTAGGGCAAATCTGTCAGCTTTATTCAGGGCTATGCCAAATAACTTAAAATCCTGCTCATGGTCTGGAGCAGCCAAGTTCTGTAGCTTGAGCCTGGCTGATTCCGAGCCTTGTTCAGCAGCCTTGGAGTACCAGTGCTTGGCCTGAACATAGTCTCTGTCTACTCCTGCCAGGCCTTGCTCAAAGGCTTCTGCCAGAAAAAGCATGGCAGGAACATATTCGTTCTTTGCAGCCCCCTGCAGAAGCTCCATCCCCCTTTCCTGGTCCTGCTCGTGATAAAGCCCCAGGAAATAGGACCTGCCCAGGATGAATCTGTTGACTCCTTTTTCTGCCCTGGGCTGCTGCTCTAAAAATTCCAGGAACCGCTCCGGATCCAGCCCTTGATCCTGTTCCTGACCTAAGGCAAAGGCAGGCAGGATTGCCAAGCAGGTGAGAATCAGGCAAGCTTCTGTGCATAAACTTTTGAATTGCAAGATGTAACCCCTCCTGATTACAGGTAATAAGATCTGTCTTGAAAAAACTTGTAGGCAGCAGACCATGAATGTTCCCTATTTTAGCCAGGAGATGGACTTCCCGGATCCAGCCCGGGAAGATGTGGATGACCTTTTGGCCATAGGTGGAGATCTCAGCCCTCAAAGGCTGATCTCTGCTTATTCAAAGGGCATATTCCCCTGGTTCAGCCAGGATAGCCCAATCCTCTGGTGGTCTCCGGATCCCAGAATGGTGCTTTTCCCATCTGAGCTGCACGTGCCCAGAAGGCTTAGGCGAAGCATGGCTCAGAACAAATTCAAAGTCAGCCTGAACCTGGACTTTGAGGCTGTGATTACCAGCTGCGCAAAAGTCAAGCGTAAAGGCTGCCAAGGCACCTGGATAGTACCTAGTATGATTAGGGCCTATACCAAGTTACACCACCTAGGCTATGCCCACAGCCTGGAGGTCTGGGATGGCGAAGTTTTGGCTGGGGGCATTTATGGGGTGGCCTTGCACCGGTCCTTTTTTGGGGAATCCATGTTCCACAGAGTTTCCGGGGCCTCTAATGTGGCCTTGGTTTGCCTCGTCCAAAGGCTGCAGGAGCACGGTTTTTATTTCCTGGATTGCCAGCAGAGCTCCAGGCACCTGCAAGGATTTGGAGCCAGGGAGATACCAAGGCAAAGTTTTCTGCAGCTTCTAAGCCGGGCCCTGCAGGAGCCTGAGCCAGGAGCAGAGTGCTGGCAGCCGGGCTGGATCCAGGTCTGAGGCCTAAATATGGTACAGCTCCTCTCCGCTCAGAACCTGGACCTGGTGCTGCTGCAGGATTTCTATTGCCTGATCAGTGCGGTCAAAGCGGAAGATGAGCACTGCGTTCTTTCCGCTTTGCTGTACAAAGGCGTACATATATTCCACATTAATACCGTTTTGGCTGAGTATGTCCAGGATATGGTGCAGGCCACCAGGTTCATCCTGGACCTTGACCGGGACTACAGTAGTTCGTCCCACTGTGAAGCCTTGCTCTTTGAGCTTTTTTTTGGCTGTCTCCTTGTCAGAGACTATCAGGCGCAAGATCCCGAAGTCAGAGGTGTCAGCCAGGGAAAGGGCCCTGATATTGATTCCGGCCTGGCCCAAGGTCTTGGTTACCTCAGCAAGTCTGCCGGCCCTGTTTTCCAAAAAAACCGATATTTGTTCCACTTTCATAAGCACTCTCCTTGGATGCTGTTCCGGGTATTCCTGCAAGGGATAGCGGTAGATGTCCTCAAGATCGATACAACTGATTTTGCCTGCATCCCGACCATTCCTGACCAGGGCTGGCATAGCACATATCTGACACCTTCCTTATCCCACAGTCCCAAGTGTGGGTAAAGGTCAGCCCTGGCCAGGGAGGGACAATTGCAGTTGTCCTTTTTCAGCTCCCTAGCTTTGGCTAGATTGCCTGTAGTCCAGGACGCGTTGGGCCTTGCCCTCTGAGCGGGAAATGCTCTTGGGTTCTACCAGCTTGACCTTGGCAGTTACGCCTAGAAACTCTTTTATGTTGTCCTGGATTCTGCCTTCCAGGCGTTGCAGATGCTTGATCTCGTCCGAGAACAGGCGCTCGTCAACTTCCACTTGGATTTCCAGGGTATCCATGGATCCTTCCTGGCGTAGAATGAGCTGATAATGGGGGCTTAGGCCATCTGTCTCCAAAAGCAGGGCCTCGATCTGGGAGGGGAAGACATTCACGCCCCGAATAATGAGCATATCATCGCTGCGGCCCAGGACTTTGGCCATGCGCAGATGCGTCCGGCCACACTTACAGGGTACAGGGTTTAAAGTGGTCAAGTCCCGGGTACGGTACCTGATTAAAGGCTGAGCCTCTTTGGTTAAAGTGGTCAAAACCAGCTCCCCTTGTTCACCAAAAGGCAGTGGTTCCAGGCTGACTGGATCTATGACCTCCACCAGGAAGTGATCCTCCCAGATATGCAATCCATTTTGGGCCTGGGCGCACTCCATGGCTACTCCAGGCCCCATGATTTCGGACAGACCGTAGATATCCAGGGCCTTGAGACCCAGTTTGGACTCTATGTCCTGGCGCATTTGTTCTGTCCAGGGCTCTGCTCCGAAGATTCCGGTATGCAGGCTAAGCTCCTGGAAGTCCCTACCTGAGGCCTGGGTGACATCATAGAGATGTAAGGCATAGGAAGGTGTGCAGCAGAGCACAGTGGGCTTGAAGTCATGTAGAAGCATGGCCTGGCGCTTGGTGCCGCCTCCAGAGACAGGCAAAATGGTGGCTCCCAGCTGCTCTGCACCGTAATGGGCACCCAGGCCCCCGGTGAATAAGCCGTAGCCGTAGGCATTGTGGATGGTATCCCTGTGGCTCACCCCAGCGGCCATGAAGCTTCGAGCCATGAGCATGGCCCAGTTGCGCACATCCCTAGGGGTGTAGCCCACCACAGTGGCCTTGCCAGTGGTCCCGGAGGAGGCATGGATGCGGACCACATTCTCCTTAGGTACGGCAAAGAGTCCAAACGGATAGTTGTTGCGCAGATCCTGCTTCTCGGTCAGTGGCAGGTACTTGAGGTCAGAGAGGCTGCGCACATGCTCCGGCATCAGTCCCAGCTCATCGAATTCCTTGCGGTAAAAGGGAACATTGTAATATGCTCGTTGCAGCTGGTATTTGAGGCGTTGCAGCTGCAGCCTCTCCAGTTCTTCCCGGGGCAGGGTCTCCTGTTCTCCATCATAAATCATAGGCTCCTCCTGTATTGCAAGAATTGACCCGGATAAAGCCTGCCGGGCTGGTGCATGATTCTCTTTGATGCCTTGGGGCAAGTCAAGCAGCTCAAA
>CAZBUB010000021.1:0-43538 GCA_964494985.1 uncultured Desulfohalobiaceae bacterium
CAGGATCTATGCCTGGCGGGCAATGCAGGATTCGAACCTGCGACCTCCAGCTCCGGAGGCTGGCGCTCTATCCGTCTGAGCTAATTGCCCGCTTGTGTAAATTATTTTTTTATCTCCTGAAAGCTGCCCTTGTCAAGGCACTGAGGCCTGGGTTAGGATTCAGATCTGTTGGCTTGTGACATTGCTTGACCCATAGACCAGGATATCCTTGATGTTTAGATATATTTTGGCTCTGACCGGGGCTAGTGGCATGCCTTACGCGAGGGTCCTGCTAGAGGCCATGTCCCAGCGAAAAAATCTGGAGCTGCACTTGATAATCTCCAATGCAGCCAGACAGGTTCTGGAGCTGGAAGTCGCCGTGAGTATAGATTCCTTACAGAGACGAGCCAGCGCAGTTTATAGTCAAGAGCAGATCGGGGCGCCCTTGGCCAGTGGTTCCTGGCAGCATCAAGGTATGGTGGTCTGCCCCTGCTCTATGGCCTCCTTGGCGGCCATAAGCCAGGGTCTGGGCAGCAATTTGATCCACCGCGCGGCTGATGTCACACTCAAGGAAGGCAGGCCTTTGATTCTGGTGCCCAGGGAGACCCCATTGAACAGGATCCATCTGCAGAACATGCTCCAGGCCTCCCAGGCAGGTGCGGTAATCATGCCTGCCTGTCCTGGGTTCTATCATCAGCCCTCAAATATCGAGGATCTTTTGCTACACATGGCGGGCAGGATTCTGGACCAGCTCGGAGTGGAAAATAATCTTTTTTCCCGCTGGGAAGGAGGCAGTACATAAAAGCCAAAAAAGGAGGCGGATATGTCCACAACTGTTTTGTCCTGGCACGGACATGCCAATTTTCAGATCAACACTTCCAATTTGAATCTTCTGATCGATCCCTGGTTCGAGGGCAACCCCTCAGCTTGTATCAGCTCAGGGCAGTGCGGGCAGATTGATTTGGTCCTGGTCACGCACGATCACGACGACCATATCGGACAGACGGTACAGATCTGCAAGCAGACCGGGGCCAAGGTCATGGCCATTGTAGAGACTGCTCAAAAGCTTCAGGAACAGGGTGTGCCTGCTGAGCAGATCGTAAATGGGATCGGCTTTAATATCGGAGGTACAGTAGAGCACCAGGGTGTGCGGGTAACCATGGTCCAGGCCTTTCATTCCTCTTTAAGTGGTGCGCCTGTGGGCTACATCCTGGAGCTGGAAAATGGATTTTGCCTGTATCATGCTGGAGATACTGGCATCTTTTCCAGCATGGAGCTCTTTGGCAAGCTCTTTGATCTGGACCTGGCTATCTTGCCCATTGGCGGAGTATTTACCATGGACCCCAGACAGGCTGCCTTGGCCTGCAAGATGCTGGATTGCAGGGCAGTGGTACCCATGCACTGGGGATCCTTCCCTGTTCTGGAACAGGAGACCAGCGGTTTTCAGAAGGCACTGCAAAATGTTGGAGCAAAGACCAAACTCTGGAGCATGGAACCTGGTCAGAGCATTGAGCTGAGTAAGTAATGTCCAAGCAAAGCCTATTTGATTCTTTTTTCCAGGGCCAGGCCAGGCAATACCTGCTGCAGAGCTTGGAGCTGGCCTTGGCAGAGGACGGCCAGGACCTCACCTCCAGGGCCCTTTTTTCCCCTGCGGATAGGATGCAGGCAGTACTTTTGGCCAAGGAAGAAACCATGTTGGCAGGCCTGCCCTTGATCGATCTGGTGCTGTCCCGCCTGAACCCTGAACAGAGCCAATTTTCGATACAATACTTATTGCAGGAAGGCTCCCAGGCTGAGCCCGGTGACAGGGTCTGCCTGCTGCAAGGACCAGCCAGGGAGATACTCAAGGCGGAAAGGGTGATTTTAAATTTCATCTGTCATCTTTCAGGCATTGCCAATCTGACCCAGAGATTTTTGCAGCAGCTAAAAGGTAGCAGGACCAGGCTCTTGGACACCCGCAAAACACTGCCTGGCCTTAGATATCCGGAGAAGTATGCAGTTCGTCTGGCTGGCGGAGTGAACCACAGGCTGAACCTGGAAGATATGCTCATGCTCAAGGACAATCACATTGACCGCGCCGGAGGTATTACCCAGGCAGTGACCAGGCTCCGCCAGGCCTATGTTCAAGATTGTCCGCCTATTGAAGTGGAGTGCAGAAATCTGGCTGAGGTTGAGGAGGCCTGTGCAAGTAAAGTGGAGCGGATCATGTTGGATAATATGGATCCTGAGCTGATAATCCAAGCCTTGGAGTTGGTCCCGGAGGGTCTGGAAACCGAAATCAGCGGAGGAGTGAGCTTGGAGAATCTTCCCAGCCTGGCCAGACTGGGGGCGGATTATATTTCTGTGGGCTGCCTTACTAACTCTGCGACAAATGCTGATTTGAGCCTGAAGACCAGTCTGGATTTTGAAGAGAGGGCCAGATGAGCACATTCAATCAAACAGCTCGCATGAAAACCCAGGTTTTAGTCATAGGCACAGGTATAGCAGGTTGTATTGTTGCCCTGGAGCTTGCGGATAAAGGCGTGGAAGTAACCCTGGTTACCAGCGGTCCAGGCTTGGACTGCGGCAACAGTGCCCTGGCCCAGGGAGGCATTGTTTACAGGGGCAGGGATGATTCCCCTGAGCTCTTGAAAAAGGATATACTGACAGCAGGCTGGAACAGCAACTACAGAAAGGCAGTACAGTTCATTAGCCAACAGGGGCCAAAGGCAGTGCAGGAGCTGCTTGTAGACAAGTACAAGGTAGGCTTTGAAAAGGATGAACAGGATCGTTTCCGTTTGACCCGGGAAGGTGGTCATGGGCTGTCCAGAATTCTTTTTGCCGCAGACTGTACAGGTCGGGTGATTATGGACCGCTTAATACCTGAGGTCCAGGCCAGACAAAACATCAACATCCTGACCTGCCGCACAGCTATAGACCTGCTCACTAGCCATCACCATTCTAATAGGCTGGAGTTCCATTATCAGCTGGCCAACCAGTGCCTCGGGGCCTATGTTTTCAATCAACACACTTCCCAGGTGGAAACAGTGCTTGCGGATTATACGGTTTTGGCTACTGGCGGGCTGGGCCAGATTTACCTACACACTACAAACTCCAGGGCCTGCATCGGTTCTGGCCTGAGTATGTCCTATCGCAGCGGGGCCAGGGTGCTTAACTGCGAATATGTGCAGTTCCATCCTACAGCCTTGTTTCAAAGGGGCGGACAGCAGTTTTTGATCTCAGAGGCAGTGCGAGGAGAAGGGGCCAGATTTGTACGTCAGGATGGCAAACCCTTTATGAAAGAATACGACCCCAGGGGGGATCTGGCACCTAGGGATGTGGTTACCAGGGCCATAGTGGAGGAGATGCTCTGGTCCGGGGATGATTTTGTCTATCTGGATGCCACCAGTAACTTCTGTGATCACCCGGCACGAAGATTTCCTAATATTTATAACAAGTGCCAGGAAGCAGGCATCGACATGGACAAGGAACCTATTCCAGTGGTGCCTGCTGCGCATTTTTTCTGTGGCGGAGTTCTGGTAGATCTGGAGGCCAGGACCAATCTGAACCGTTTATATGCCGTGGGCGAATGCAGCTGCACTGGGGTGCACGGGGCCAATCGATTGGCCAGCACTTCTCTTTTGGAAGGGCTGCTTTGGGGCAAGAGTGCTGCCCAATCCATTGCTGCCAAAGCCAAAAGCAAGAATGCCTTGGGCAAAAAGCTTATGCACAGTATCCCTGACTGGAGTCATGTGGGCAACGAGCATAACGATGATCCGGCCCTGATCGCCCAGGATTGGGCCACAATCAAGCATACTATGTGGAACTACGTGGGTATTGTCCGTACCTCGGCCAGGCTCAAGAGGGCTAACGAGGATCTGCAAAATCTGAACAAGCGCCTTTATGAATTCTATCGCAATACCCCTATCAGCAGGCCTTTGATCGAGCTTTTCCATGGCTGCCAGTCAGCAATGATCATTACTCAGGCTGCCCTGCGCAATACCAGGAGCCTGGGCTGTCATTTTCGCAAGGGAAAGTAGTAGGAGCAGAGTTTCATTTACCAATAACAGGCAGTAAAGGGTGTTTCTGTGGGCGGATTTATAAAAAACAAGTACCAAGTCCAGGAGCCTGAGGCCAGCAAGGTCTATACCCGCGGCCAGGCCAGGGAAACCCTTGGAAATAGGCAGGGAAATATCTTTTTTGTTGGATTGCGGGGCAGCGGCAAGACCAGTCTGGGCCAAGCCCTGGCCCGGGAGCTGGAGCAGGAATTTCTGGATATGGATCAGCTGCTGCAGGAGAGATTTGGCAAAAGCATAGCAGATTTTGTTCAGGAAAATGGCTGGCAGGAGTTCCGCAGGCAGGAAAATAGACTTTTGCAGGAAATCTGCAGCAAAAATGACCAAGTGGTAGCCACTGGCGGAGGTTGTGTGCTGCTGCAGGAAAACAGAGAGCTCCTTAGCAAGCACGGAACAGTATTCTATCTCATGGCTGAGGTTCCTTTGCTGGCTCGCAGGCTGCAGGCGGATCCCCTGCAGGAGCAAAGGCCCAGGTTCTCTTCCAAGCCACTGATTCAGGAGCTGATTCACAGTCTGCAGGAGCGGGAAGCACTGTACATGCAGTGCTTGGATTATATTTTGCCCGCAGACAGGGAGATCCAGGGACTGGTGCAAGAGGCTTTGCAGATGCTGGGCCTGGAGTCGGGAGGCAGTAACCAATAGGATCTTGGACGATTTGTATGTTTTTGGATATCATTTGTAGTTTACAGGATTTTTTTCTCACTGCCTCCTCCAGGGCAGGGGATACCTGGAGCATGTGGCCTTTTGGTCCGGGTTTTACCGGAAGCTGGCTGCTGAGCATCAGTAAATTTTTATTCATTGGGATCATCTTGGCCCTGATCCTCTGGCTGCTCAGATGGGCTTTCGGTCCTGGAGGTTTTCTGCGGGATGCTGATTTGGACCAGGAGGAGGGCAAGCTGCAGCAAAATATCCAGGAGGCTCTGGGCATTCTGGAGGAAGGCTTATCCCAGGGCAGGATCACCAGGGAAGACTATGAAAAGCTCCGGGAGGTCCTGCTGAGATAAATGCTTTGACTGCGAAAAAAAGGGTTGCCTGCTCCAAGCAACCCCTTTTGAAAACTGGTGGAGACGAAGGGGCTCGAACCCTCGACCTCAGCCGTGCGAAGGCTGCGCTCTCCCAACTGAGCTACGTCCCCTTACAAAAGAAATATAATATCAGCCTGCAAGCTGAGTCAAGGGAAAGCATGTCTGATTCTATCTTGAGCTCTCAATCACGGTCATAAGGATCAGAAACAGCTGCTTATCAGCCAAGACAGGGGCTTAGAACAAGCATGGTGCAGTTGGCTCAACTTCACCGGCTGAGCAAGGAATATGAAAAAGTACAGAGACCATTATTTTAAGAAGGCCAAACAGGAGAAGTATCCTGCCAGGTCTGTGTATAAGCTGCAGGAGATGAATAAAAGATTTGCTCTTTTGAAGCCAGGGCAAAAGGTCCTGGACCTAGGGGCCTATCCAGGATCATGGAGTATGTTCGCAGCCAAGCAGGTGGGCAAAAAAGGCATGGTCCTGGCAGTGGATCTGCAAAAGCCTGAGCAGAGCCTGGATTTTAGAATCAGGTTCTTGGTGAGTGATGTGTTGCACCCTGAGCAGGAGGTTGTAGAGATCTTACAGGAGCAGGCACCTTTTGATCTTGTGCTGAGCGATTTAGCTCCCCAGACCACAGGCATCAAGATCAGGGATCACGCCAGGTCCCTGGAGCTGGCCAGATCAGCTTGGGACTATGCCCGGGAGTATTTAAAACCTGGAGGGAATTTGGCCTGCAAGGTATTTAATGGTCCAGATCTGCCTGAGCTGCAAAAGGAAATGCAGGGTGGGTTTAAGAAGGTCAAGAATGTAAAGCCCAAAAGCTCCAGATCAGAGAGCAAGGAGTCTTTTCTTCTGGGCCTGGAGCTCAAGGAAGTATAGTTGTATGGAAAGCTGTTGCTGGTTATCAGATATCAGGCATTGGGCCAGATTCTGACTCCTGAGAGCCGTTATCAGATAACAGCTTTCCATACAAAATCATTTTTTTCCCGGCTGGGTTGTATCTTTGCAGGACTATAGGGCAAAATTTAATATTGGAGGAATAGAGAATTATGGCCGGACACAGCAAGTGGGCGAACATAAAATACAGAAAAGAACGCCAGGACGCCAAGCGGGGCCAGATGTTTACCAAGGCCACCAAAGAGCTCATGCTGGCAGCCAGGCTGGGCGGCGGAGACCCAGAGATGAACTCCAGGTTGCGCATGGCTATTGAAGCTGCCAAGAACATCAACATGCCCAAGGACAAGATTGATACTGCGATCAAGAAGGGCACCGGAGAGATATTCACAGGCAGTATCGAGGAGGTGGTCTATGAGGGCTATGGACCCGGCGGGGTGGCCCTGTTGGCTGAGGCTGCCACAGACAACAAAAACCGCACCGTGGCTGAGATCCGCAAGATATTTAGCAAAAATTCCGGCAACTTAGGTGAGTCTGGTTGTGTGGGCTGGATGTTTGACAAAAAAGCGGTGTTTAGCTTTGACAAGGAAAAATATGACGAAGAGCAGCTTATGGAAGTGGGGCTAGAGGCAGGAGCAGAGGATGTCCTGGACGAAGGGCAGGCCTTTGAGGTGCACGCTGCTCCAGAAAGTTATATGCAGATCAAGCAGGCCTATGAACAGGCAGGTATGGAGATACAAAACGCAGAAGTGGCCATGCTGCCCCAGACCACCATGCAGCTGGACCTGGAGACCGCCCGCAAGGCGCTCAAGCTGTACGAGCAATTGGATGATCACGAGGATGTGCAAAAGGTTTACGCGAATTTTGAGATTCCGGATGAGCTCTATCAGGAGCTGAGGAACTGATCTTTGTTGAGGGCTGAGCAGCCCCCTGAAAACCGTTTTCCATACAAAGGTTTTATGAGTGTATAATGAAGGGAAAGTGGTCCTGGGTCTGGACCCTGGCAGCAGGAGCACAGGCTTTGGTCTGGTGCAGGAAGCAAGCGGTGAGCTCCGGCTGCTGCAAACTGGATGTATCAGAGCCAGATCTGGTGATGCGCTGAGCCAGAGATTGGGCCGGATCTTCCAGGGGATTACCAGGATAATCCTGGAGTTTGGCCCCCAAGAGGCTGCAGTAGAGGATGTGTTTGTGGCCAGGAATACTGCTTCTGCCTTGAAGCTGGGTCAGGCCAGGGGAGCGGCAATTGCCGCCTGTGCCTGCTTGCAGCTGCAGGTATTTACTTATGAGCCTAATTTGATCAAGAAAACCCTGGTGGGTGCGGGCAAGGCAGAAAAGAGCCAGGTGGCCTTTATGGCCGGAAGACTTCTGAATGCCGATCCCAGGGGCTGGTCCCTGGACAGCAGCGACGCATTGGCTGCTGCCATCTGCCATTTGAACATGCAGCGTAGGCTCAGCTGGGAGCAAAGAACTGGGGTGCGGGAATGATTTCTTATCTGCAGGGCACCTTGCTGGAAGCCTGGCCGGAAGGCTGTATCATTCTTACCCCAGGTGGGGTGGGCTACTGTTTACACATTCCTGGAAATCTGTATCAGGATTTGCCGGGAAGCGGCGAGGAGATAGCCCTGCACGTGCACACCCTGGTCCGGGAGGATGCCCTGGAGCTCTTCGGTTTTGCAAAGCGAGGGGAGCTGCAGACTTTCAAGCAGCTTATCGGGGTTTCCAAGCTGGGGCCCAAGACCTCCCTGGGCATAGTCTCCAAGTTTTCCCCGCAACAACTGCAGGAGATCCTGCTCAAGGAAGATACAGTCAGCCTGAGCAGGGTGCCTGGTATCGGGGCCAAGACAGCAAAGCGAATCATCTGGGAGCTCAAGGACAGCTTTTCCCTGCAGCAGACTTTACCTGGTCAAGGCCAGCAGCAGAATACAGCTCAAGAGGGAATGTTTGCAGATGCCTTGGCTGCGCTGCAAAGCCTGGGCTATTTAGAATCAGAAGTGCGTCCAGTTTTGCTGCAAGTGCAAGGCCAAGAGCCAGACCTGATGCTTGAGGAGCTTATCCGTAGCGTGTTAAAGCAAATATCAAAATCCAGATCCCAACAGCAATAGAACGGCCCTGAGCTAAGCAAGGATTGGCCTAAGATGAACAAGACTCCTGGAAGACAGCCTGAAGAGCAGATAAGGCCCCTGCGTTTGGATGATTTTGTGGGCCAGGACGATTTGCGCTCCAATCTGCGTGTTTTTTTGCAGGCAGCTCAGGATAGGGGCCAAGCCATGGATCATACCTTGCTCTACGGCAGCCCGGGCTTAGGCAAGACCACCCTGGCCAGGATCATTTCCAGCGAGTTGGGGGTGAACATGGTCAGCACCTCTGGCCCGGTTCTGGAGCGCAGCGGGGATTTAGCCGCTATCCTGACCAATCTGCAGCGCCATGATGTGCTCTTCGTGGACGAAATCCATAGGTTGCCAGCCACTGTGGAGGAGATTTTGTATCCGGCCCTGGAGGATTTTAAGCTGGATCTGGTTATTGGTCAGGGACCAGGGGCCAGGACAGTGAAGATAGACCTGGAGCCTTTCACTTTGGTGGGGGCCACGACCAAGATAGGTCTTTTAACCTCTCCTTTAAGGGACAGATTCGGAGTCATTTTTCGCCTGGAGTTCTACTCCCCCCAGGATCTAGCCAGGATTGTACGCCGCGCTGCTAGGATCCTGGATATTCAGATTACCAAGGACGGGGCCTTGGAAATTGGCAAGCGTTCCAGGGGTACGCCCAGGATAGCCAACAGGCTCCTGCGTAGAGTCAGGGATTTTGCCCTGGTTCAGGGCAAGGAGCAGGTGGACAGCCACCAGGCAATCGAGGCCCTGGACAGACTGGATGTGGATCCCCTGGGGCTGGATCAGATGGACCGCAAAATATTGTTGGCCCTCATCAAGAACTTTGGAGGCGGGCCAGTGGGGGTCAAAACCATTGCCACGGCCTGTGCGGAAGAGGTTCGTACCCTGGAGGAAATCTATGAGCCGTATCTCATCCAGTCCGGATTTTTAAAACGTACCGCCAGGGGCAGGGTGGCTACTGGCAAGGCTTATCAGCATTTGAAGATTATGCCTGGTGATAGATGAAAGAAGCATGTTTCCATAACCAGCCAGACTGTGCTGAATAGGACGTGCAGCATCGTAGTCGTGGTCGTCATCGAGACCCCGAAGATGTATTCGATTCCAATTGCGATCAGGACAGCGATTTGATAAGAAGAGCCAAAAGGGGTTTTCCTTCACCAGGTTTTTAGGCAATGATAGTTTCGAAAAAGGGCACTGAGAAACAAGGAAGTGGGGTATGCGGATCATAGAGCCTTACGTGGAAATCCTGCATTTGCCCTCTGCAGAGGAAATGCTGGGGCTGATCGAGCTGGCTGGCAGGACCTGCTACAAGTCCGAGGACAAGATCAAGGAGGGGTCTGCAGAGGATTTTGTACGCAGGATTGTCAAATCCGGACATGAGAGCGTCATCGAGCACGGCTGCCTGAGCGTGCGCTTTGTCTGTGATCGGGGGGTGAGCCACGAGATCGTCAGACACCGGCTGGCTGCCTACTCCCAGGAGTCCACTCGCTATGCCAACTATGCCAAAGATAAATTCGGAAGCGAGATCACCGTAATCAAGCCTTGCTTCTGGTCTGAGGAGAGTCCGGAGTACCAGCTTTGGCTAGAGGCTATGCGCCAAGCAGAAAAAACCTATATGAAGCTTTTGCAGCAAGGGGCCAGTCCCCAGGAGGCCAGGAGCGTACTGCCCAACAGCCTGAAGACAGAGGTGGTCATGACAGCTAACCTGCGGGAGTGGAGGCATGTGCTGGGGCTTCGCTGCTCCAAGGCTGCCCATCCCCAGATCAGGGAGGTTATGCTCCAGCTCCTGGCCAAGTTGGCCCCCAGGGTGCCTGTGGCTTTTGACGATCTCTACCAGAAGTACGAACACCTGCTGCCCAGGCTGGAAGGCTAGGATCTGGGGATCTTACATATTTGGCAACTGTGCACCATAGTAACAATATGTTATCCAGTCGCAACTACTCACCAGGTCCGGGGGTTCGGGTCACAGGACTCAAAAAACTCGCTCAGACATTTTAAGCCTGTGGGCCGAACCCCCGGACCTTGGTTTCTTCCTCGGTAATACTTATCCGAGCATAGGAGATGGTGAATAAATACATCCAGTCTTACAGTTCCCAAATCTCGAGCACAGAAAGTAGTGAATAATTACCTGCTAAGCAAGATGTTGAGTTTCCAGGGCCACTAAGTCCTGGTAGCTTTCCCTGGCCCTGATCAGCCTGGCCTGGTCCCCTTGGACCAGGACCTCTGCAGGCCTGGGCCTGGAGTTGTACTGGGAGGCCATGCTGAAGGCATAGGCCCCTGCAGAAAACACTGCCAAAAGTTCACCCCTTTCTATCCCGGGCAGGCTGCGATCCTGGGCCAGAAAATCCCCAGTCTCACAGATGGGTCCCACCACATCCACCTGCTGCTCTTCCCGGCCCTGGGGCACCACCTCCGCAATCCTATGATAGGCCCCATACAAGGAAGGTCGGACCAGATCGTTCATGGCTGCGTCTACCACCACAAATCTCTTGAGCGGGCTTTGTTTGGTGAACAGGGTTTTGGTGATCAGGATGCCTGCGTTGCCAGCTATGACCCTGCCTGGCTCCAAAATCAAGGTCAGGTCCTGGTAGCCCTGCAAGGCTTGACTGAGAACCTCTCCCAGTTCCTTGGGATGCGGCGGGTCCTCTTCAGCGTAAGGGATGCCCAAGCCTCCGCCCAGGTCTAAATAGCGGATCTTGAGACCCAACTCATTGAGTTGCATGTAGAGATCCAGCAGGCGCTGCAGGGCCTCTAGGAAAGGGGAAACTTCAGTTAACTGGGAGCCGATATGACAGTCAATCCCCACTGCCTCCACCCAGGGCATGTCCTTGGTCTTTTTGTAGAGCTCCAGGGCTTCATCCATGGGGATGCCGAATTTGTTTTTCTGCAAACCTGTGGAGATATAAGGGTGGGTCCTGGGGTCCACATTGGGGTTGATGCGCAGGCTGATCCAGGCCTTTTGGCCCTTGTCTTGGGCCACGCGGTTCAAGAGCTCCAGCTCCTGGCCTGATTCCACATTGAACATCAAAATATCCGCCTCCAGGGCCTGCTCCAGTTCAAATGCCTGCTTGCCCACTCCGGAAAAAACTATCTTCTTAGGGTCCATGCCTGCGCAAAGACACCTGTACAGCTCTCCAGCAGAGACGATGTCTGCCCCTGCGCCCTGGTTGTGCAAAAGCTGCAGGATGCTCAGGTTGGAGTTGCACTTTGCTGAAAAACAGGTCAGGTGGGGGATCTGCTCAAAGGCGGAATCAAAGGCCTGGAAATGCCTTTGCAGGGTGGCGCTGGAGTAAATATACAAGGGGGTTCCGAATTCCTGTACCAGTTCCTGGACCTGGATGTCTTCCGCCCAGAGCGAGCCCTGCTTGAGTTGAAAATGATGCATATCGTGACTCTCCTTGAATTGGTTTCCTGATTTAGATGAAGCTGATGTCCCCAGCTTGCAAGGTGGTGACCTGGCCTGAAGCCAACTTCACCTGCAGTCCTCCTGTATCATCAAGATCCAGGGCCAGGCCTGAAATTTTACTCCTGTCCCGGCAGAATGCCACCTCCCTGCCCAAGGTACAGTTCATCTGCAGCCATTGCTGACGAATTTTGCCAAAACCCTGAGACAGAAACTCATTGTATTCCTCCTCCAGGCTGAGCAGAATCTGCTGCAGCAAAGGCAGCCTGGGTATGTGCTGATCCAGGCTAAGGCTCAAGGAGGTGGCTATCTCCCTTACTTGGGGGTCAAGGTCCTGGATCCGGGCATTCACGTTCAGGCCCAAGCCCAGTATCAGGTACTGGATGCGATCCGCCTCTGCCGAGACCTCAGCCAGGATGCCCCCCAGCTTTTGGCCCAGGTACAGGAGGTCATTGGGCCATTTCAGCCGACAGTTGAGTCCCAGATGCCTATTCAATGCCCGGGCCACAGCCACTCCTGCCAAAAGGGGGATTTGCGGCGTTCTGAAAAGCTCGATCCCAGGTCGGAGCAGACAGGAGAGGTAGATGTTCCCAGCAGGGGAAGACCAGCTTCTGTCCAGCCTGCCTCTGCCGGTTCGTTGGCGTTCAGCCAGGACCAGAAGGCCTTGGGATGCTCCTTTCTGGGCCAAGGAGCGAGCCAAGGTCTGGGTAGAGTCCAACTCCCTGCGGCAGATTATTTCTTTTCCCAAAATGCTGGTTTCCAGGCCGGAGCGAATTTTGAGGGGTAATAGCAAGTCTGGATCCGGGTGCAGGACATAGCCCCGGCCTGATATGGATTGGACAGGGTAGCCCTCCTTTTGCAGCTTATGGATATGCTTCCAGACCGCATTCCTGGAGACCTGGACCCATCGCGCCAGCTCCTGGCCTGAGGCCTGACCTTTTTCCTGTAAGTACTGGAAGATCAGTTCTCTGGTGTTTTTTCCGCTCATGGTGCCTGGTTCGGGTTAAGGCCCTGTTAGGCCGTTTAGCAGAGAATGCAGCCTGGGGCAATGGAGATGCTTGGGGGAAAGGCTGTCAACCATATGAAAAAATAGGTTGACATAACAGTAAAGCTCACCTAGATTCCTGCGAAATCCGACAGTTATGATCCAATATCCAAGATTTGATTTTTAAAATTGGGAGCAATCTATTTATGCAGGAATCGTTAGCCAATCTGCATCGACTGGTCTGGATTTCCCTTATAGCTGCACTTATAGTGGCTGGGGCGTATGTGCATTTCCCTTTAGGCCCAGTACCTTTCAGCCTGCAGACCTTGTTTGTGCTTTTGGCCGGCTTTGTGCTGGGTCCCCTGGCTGGATTTGCAGCTATTGGCCTCTACCTCCTGGCCGGAGTTGCAGGCTTGCCTGTATTCCAAGGCGGCACTTCTGGTCTGGGCCATATTCTGGGCCCCACAGGGGGATATCTTGCAGGCTTTTTGCTTACCCCTTGGATTACGGGCCTGGCAGGCAAGTTGAGCTCCAGCAGGCCGCTGCCCTGGGGCCTTGTTCTGGGATGCGCCCTCCTGGGCAATCTCCCTATTTATGCCCTGGGTCTTATCAGGTTGCAGGCAGCGCTGCAAATTTCCGTCTCCCAGACCCTGCTCACTGGCCTGGTTCCTTTTTTACCAGCGGATTTGATTAAGGTTTTCCTTTGTGCGGCCCTGGTCAGATTTCTGCAAAGACACCAGCTTACCCTGCAGCCCAGCTGATTAGGGGGAATCATGTGATACCAGTTTTCTACATAAACTGGAGAGTAATAACTGATACCCGATACCCGATAACAGATACCCAATAACTGATAGCCGATAATTGTTTCAGGCCACTGCCTCAAGGAGAATTTAGCCCATGATCAGCATTCAAGATCTCAGTTTTGCCTTTTCCAAGCAAAGGCTGGTGCTGCAGGGCATAACCTGCAGGATACCTGCAGGCAGCTGCCTTTGCTTGGCCGGGGGCAACGGCAGCGGCAAATCCACATTGCTGGCCTTGCTGGCGGGTCTGTACACTCCGTTACAAGGCAGGATCAACATTTTTGGAGTCTCAAGCCCTGGGGATCAGCCTCAGCTGCGGCAGCTATGCGCTATTCTCCTCCAGGATGCGGATCTGCAGATTCTAGGCGGTACAGTGGCAGAGGATATTCTCTTGGGCTGCAAGGGTGATGCTAAGCTGCTGGAACAAAGGGCCAGAAGGCTCGCCAAGGGCTTTGGCCTCTTAAAATACTGGGAACATCCTGTGCAGCAGCTCTCAGGCGGGGAAAAGAAAAAGCTCTGTTTGGCCGGGGCCTTGATGCATGCTCCAAAGCTGATTTTGTTTGATGAGCCCTTTAACAATCTGGACTATTTCGGTTTAAATGAGCTGCGTCAGATCATGGCTCGCCAGAAAGAGGCCGGGATAACTCAGATCATCTCCACCCACGATCTGGAGCCAATTTTGGATTTGGCAGACGAGATCGCTGTGCTGGAACAGGGCAGGCTGGCCTGCAAAGAGTCTCCTGAATTTGTCCTGGATCAGCTGCAGGAGTTTGGAGTCCGTACCCCTTGTGCCTGGAGGCTGGAAAAAAAACTTTCCAGCTGGGGATGACCTGGTGCTGAACTTTTTGGGTCCTGCAAAATCTGCTTTGCAAAGACAGCTTTTAGGGCTGGATCCCAGGCTGAAAATTGTCATGGCCTTTGCCCTGGGCATTTTTACCTGGCAGGCGGCCTGGATGCCTTTGGGACTGTATCTGCTGGGGACCATGCTTCTAGCCTGGCTTTTGACAGGTTATGGGGCTGTGCAGGGCAAGAATCTGCAGCATCTGGCCGGCCTGGTCTTTATCTGGAGTACAGTCAAGGCCTTATGGGGACTAGGGGAAGCCGTACCTGTGCAGCAGGCCTTGTTTTCCAGTTTGATTTTGGGCCAGAGACTGGTGGTCCTGATCCTGCTTGGCCTTTGCCTTACTGCTGTTTGTTCCTCCAGGCAGATGGGCCTGGCCCTGGAGTGGTTCCTGCGGCCCCTGCTTCGAGGTAAAAGCTGGCAGGTTGCCCTGGCTTTGACTTTGATGCTGCACTTTCTGCCCTTGTGCCTGCAGACCCTGCGCGGGGTGCAGACAGCGCAGACCCTTCGCTGTGCAGACCAGAGTGCCTATTCCAGATACAAGCATTTAGTGCGGGCCACCTGCAGGATCCTGGCCCAGAGGACCTGGGATCAGACCCTGGCCTTGGCAGCCAGGGGGCTAGACCACAGCTCTGCCTGGAGGCGGCCTTTGCCCTGGAATCCTGGGCAATGGGCAGCTGGCCTGGCTCTGCTCGGGCTTGCGGGCTGGATGGCCTGGACCTGGTGAACAGTTACAAAGTGAAAAGTAAAGGCAGAAGGATTCACCAGCTCCGGGGTTACAAAGGATCTACGGTTTTTGGGGTCTGATCACCTCACTGGCTGCGGGCTCAAGGCTGGTAAAGGCGTTTAGGCCCAAAAGCCGCAGGCGATAATGGAGCTCAGAGTCCAGATGGCAGTATTCTATCTGCAGTTGGTCATCCTTTTTCTGCACTTGCTGCGAGGAGATACCAAGCTGAATACTTTGTTTCGGCTGGAAGGGACAGTCTGGGCATGGTTGCTGTCTGCCCTCAAGCTGAAGGATAATATTTCTGAGATTCTTGCTTTTGCCTTGCAGTCTGGCTTTAATCTGCAGGCATTCCTGGTGCCTTTGGGCTTGAACAGACTCCCAGGAGAAGGCTTCCTCCCCAGCCTGGGGGCTGGGCCATTTTTTCCTGCCACAGGAAGAAATGGATAATAAAAGGCTCAGAATCAGCAAAAGCAAGACCCAGGCCCAAAGCGCTCTTCTTATTTTAGCTGCCATCTTTGCTTCCAGCTTTGCAAAAGGTTCAAGGCCTGCAGGGGAGTGGTTCTCTCCAGATCCAGATTGGCCAGCTCTTGCAGCAGCTCCTGCTGCCTGTCCTGGGGCTCAGGCCTTTGTCTTTGCTTGAGGGGGCTTAGACCAGGCAAAAGGGGTTGCAGGCTTTCACCAGCCTTGCTCTTAGCCTTTTCAGATCTGATCCTGACGCTTTTCTCCTCTAGCTGCTGCAATATTTCCCTGGCCCTTTTGATCACACCCTTGGGTACGCCAGCCAGTCTGGCTACTTCAATGCCATAGCTGCGGTCTGCAGGGCCAGGCACCAGCCTGCGCAAAAAGATGATTTCCCCTTTCCATTCTTTGACTGCTATATTGTAGTTTCTAAGGCCTGGCAGCCGACCCTCCAGGTCTGTCAGTTCGTGGTAGTGAGTGGCAAATAAGACTCTAAGGCCGCTTTTGCCGCTAAGATTTTCCAAAACAGCCCAGGCCAGGGCCAGGCCGTCATAGGTGCTGGTGCCCCTGCCAATCTCGTCCAGGATCACCAGACTGCGTTTTCCTGCCTGACGCAGAATGCGCGCGGTCTCAGTCATCTCCACCATAAAGGTGGATTCCCCTTGGGCCAGATTGTCCGAAGCCCCCACCCTGGTGAAGATGCGATCGCAGATGCCGATGCTGGCTGCGTCCGCAGGCACATAGGAGCCTATCTGGGCCAGGACACAGATGATTGCTGCCTGGCGCAGGACGGTAGACTTACCTGCCATATTAGGACCTGTGATAAGCAAAATATTGTTCCCTGGCTCCAGGTGCAGATCGTTCGGGATATATCCTGACCTGCCCTGCACTGCCTCTACCGCAGGATGTCTGCCTTGGGTGATCTGGATTTGTTTGGAGCTGTCCAGCTCAGGCCGGTTCCAACCCCATTTCTGGGCAGCTCTGGCCAGACACTGCCAGTAGTCCAGCCAGGCCAGGCTCTGGGCCATGTGATGTATTCTTTCCCGGGCCTGGTCTATATCCTGACGCAGCCTTTGAAAAAGCTCATGTTCCAGGCTCTTGCGCCTTTCAGCAGCACTGAACAGCTTGTCCTCCAGCTCCTTGAGCTCCTGGGTCAGATAGCGCTCTGCATTGACCAGGGTCTGTTTGCGGTGGAAATGTTCGGGTATGGGGCCTTTGTGGGCCTTGGAGAGCTCGAAGTAATAGCCAAAGACCCGGTTGTAGCCAAGCTTGAGCTTGGGCAGCTTGTTTTCTGTTTGCTCCTTGTGCAAAAGCTCTTGCAGCTTGGTCTGGCCGTGCTCGTCCAGCTCCAGAAGCTCATCCAGCTCAGGATCGTATCCCGCCTGAAAGATGCCGCCTTCAGTAATCAGCTGCGGGGGATTGTCCCGCAGACTGGATTGCAAGAGCCCGCAGATATCCTCCAGGCTGTCCCAGCTTGTCAGGATTTCCTGGAGCTTTTGGGGCAGGTCCTGGCCTTGCGAACAGTCCTGCAGGCGCTTTGCTATCCCGGGCAGCTCCTGCAAGCTGCCCCGCAAGGAGATCAGATCCCTGGGGCTGGTCCTGTTCAAGGCGATCCTGGAGCTTAGTCTGTACAGATCAAAAACGCTGTCCAGGGACTTGGTCAGAGAGCCCAAAAGTCCGTCCTGATGCAGAAGCCAGTGCAAGACGTCCTGCTGGGCCTGGATAGTTTTCAGCTCCTTCCAAGGCCTTTTGAGCCTGGTCCTCAGCAGCCTGCCGCCCATGCCGGTCCTGGTCAGATCCAGGATATGCCATAATGTGCCTGGACCCTGGCTGCCGTCCAGGCGCTGGAAGATCTCCAGATTCCGTTCGCTGAGCTCGTCCAAGATCAAGTGTTTCCCGAGATCTAGGGGCTGAAAGGGACCCAGATGTACCAGCTCCTGTTTCTGAGTCTGGCGCAGGTAGGCCAGAAGAGCTCCACAAGCCGCTACCAGCAAGGGTTTATCCTCCAGATCTAAAGGTCTTAGCCCTGCTACCTGCTGCACGTTCAGGATGTTTTCCTTGGCCCGGGAGGAGTCAAAGTAGGCAGCAGGCAGCCAGGTCACCCTGTCCTGGATCTGGGTTAGTATGCCCTGGGCTCCTGATTTCTCTGGACAGATGATCTCCCTGGGGTCCAGCTTGAGCAGCCATTGTCTGATCTCCCCTGGAACATCACTTTGTATTCCGGTCCATTCCCCAGTGGAATGATCCACCCAGGCCAGGGCGCATTCATTTGTTTTATTTTTGGTATAAACAGCAGCTAAAAAATTGTTGTCCTTGGCCTGCAGGCTGCTCTCCTCCAGGACAGTGCCTGGAGTCAGCACCCTGGTGACCTCCCTTTTTACCAGACCTTTGGCCTGGGCAGGGTCCTCAACTTGATCACAGATGGCGATTTTGTAACGCTTGTCCAGAAGCTGGGAGAGGTATTCTTGCACAGAGTGATAGGGCACTCCGCACATGGGCACCTTGTCCTCAGAGTTCTGGCCCCGGGAGGTCAGGGCGATTTGCAGCTCCCTGGCTGCAACTTCTGCGTCCTGGAAGAAAAGCTCGTAGAAATCTCCCATGCGGAAGAAAAGCAGGGCATCAGGATAGGCTTCCTTGATGCCCAGGTACTGCTTGAGCATGGGAGTCAGCCTGATCTGGTTCATATTTTAATTGGTCAAAACTTTAAGAAAGGATATGGAATGCCAGCTTTGGCATCTGGGACAGACAAAGAAGAGCTGCTCCCTGCGCAAGCCGCAGCTGGTGCAGATGAATTTCTTGATTTGTCTGGCTCGGCGCAGAAAGAATTCCAGTTGGGTCTTAAACTCCCGGCCCAGCTCGTGCTCCTCAGCAGAAAGGAACAAAAGCTCCAGCCTGGCAGGCCAAAAATCACTGTCCATGTTTATGCACGTCTGCAGCCACTGTTTGGCCTTTTCCTTTTGTTCTATCTGCAGCTGCAGCCAGGCCCCGTAGTAGGTGAGCAGGATGTCTGTGGTATCCTTTTCCAGGATCTTTAGCAGATTCCTGCAGGCTTCCTCGTGGATCACAGGGGCAAATATCTCCTGGTTGGTCCTTTCCTGGAGCAGATGCTGAATCAGCCCTTCCAGGAGTATGAAGCGCAGGTGCACAGGCACTTTGGCAGAGCCTTTGCGGAACTGTCCGGCCAGCTGATCCCAGTCGTAGTCCTTGTAAGCCAGGATCATCCGCTCCAGCCAGGCCTCTATTGAGCCTGGATAGATGCGCAGGGCCCTGCTCAGGTACTGTTCGCACTTTTTACGTTCCCTGTTGGCAGCGCTTTGCCTGGCGGCCTGGACCAGATAGTGGGCTTGGGCCAAGGGCCGCCCCAGGCACTGATAGTAATCAGCAGCCAGTTCAAATTCCCTGCCTGCGGCTGCTATGCCTGCCAGCTCTCCCAACAGGGCGGGATCATCGCCAATAAGCTCCCTGGCCTGGGCAAAGGCGGATTGGGCCCGGTCCAGGAAGCCCCCCCTGCGATAGTCCAGGCCCAGCTCATATAACGCCTGAGCCTTGAATTTGGAATCCAGACCAGGACGGACAATAAGATTATGCCTGATCTGGATGGCCCTATCAATCTGACCCTGGGAGCGGTACAGGTTGCCCAAGGCCAGATAAATTTCCACAGCGTCAGGATTGTTCCTGACCACATGGCTTAGCTCAGCAATAGCGGCCTGGGTGTCCTGGGTAGGCGGGGTATAGCCCTGGGCATGGGTCAGCAGGGTGGGCTCTTTGGGGGCTTTGCCCCCAAGGAGCCTGCGCAGTCCTTGTTTTAAACGTCCTGGGATAGGCCACATGGAAGAGCCTTAGCTGTAAGTTGGGATGAGCTGCCTGATTCTAAGAGGTTGATCAACTGTTTGCCTGGCTTTGGCTTGGCTTGTTTGCTTCTTCTTCCAGGGGTATGTTGCGCAGGGAAGTTATCTCTTCCTGCAGCTTTTTGTTCTGGAGTCGGTAATGTTTGATCTCTCTGCCCTGGCGGATTCTCTCCAGCAGCAGGTAAAGCATGCTTACCAAGGCGCCGACGACAAAGGCCAGGAGGATGAAAATATAGATAGGCACTGGATTGGATATCCAATCCAGACCAAAAAGTTCAAATTTGATGCGCAGTTTACTGATCAGGACTCCTGTGTTTTGGACAAAGAAGACCATGGATAGGAAAAAAAGGATCACAATGAGCAAGACCTTGAAGTAGCGCATACCAATCCTCTCTACTGGTTAGGGTTTGTTTCCCGAAATTGAGACTCCTGCAGGAGGCTTGCCCGAAACTGGGACAGATTTTCCCCAGGCATTGTCCAGCATTTTGTCAAGAAGTGCAATCCCGGCTAGAAGATTTGCAAAGCTGAAGCTATTGCAGCAGATCTAGCCTTGGGCAGCAAGCTTGTCCAGAATCAGCTCCAGGGCTCCAGGTACATCCCGGGCTGGAAGCACCCCGGGTAAATCAGCCCAATTGCCCAAAGCAATGACTGTCTTTCCGATTTTCCGGGCCAGTCCTATCTCTGAAAGAGTTCCAGGTCCACCGGAAAAGGCCAGGACCAGATCACTGTTGAGGACCACCAAATAGTTGCGCATGGGGCCAAGGCCAGTAGCAATGGCACAGCTAACATAGGGATTGGCCTCCTGGGTATCCTGGCCGGGCAAGATACCAATACTGTAGCCCTGGCCCTGCTGTACGCCCTCGCATACAGCCTGCATCACGCCGCCTAGCCCCCCGCAGACAACATCCAGACCCGCCTGGGCCAGCCCCAGACCTAATTCCTTGGCCACAGGGTATTGGCTGGTGTCCGGGCTGCCGCTGCCTATAATCGCTACACGTTTTTTGCCCAAACTTTGCTCCTTTGCTTCGAAAGGCTCCAGGCTATAAATAGAATGCCTACCAGCTCAAGATATCTCATTTTATTACTTGAAAATGGGTCTGCAGGTCAACAAAACCTTTTGCAGTCCTGTTTTCAGCTTAGATTGGGCTCTTTTGGTTTCTGTCTTTCCTGGTGGACCAGTTCCCTGGCCAGACGCAGCTGGTCTAGCCTGTCTTTGGCCTCTCCGTCCAGCTTAGCAGTCAGGATGCGGGTCAGGATACGCCCATAGGCAGGACCAGGGCTGAGCCCAAGTGCTTTCAGGTCCCTGCCGCTTATCTCGATCTTTTCCCCCCTTAGTTGGGTCAGATACAAAGAGACATGTTTGCGGATATTTTCCTGGGGGGTGCAGGCCATGATGTACAAAATTGCCTCCATGGGCAGTCTGTGCAGCAGGAAATAAAGCTTGCTCAGGCTTTGGTTCCTTTTTTGCCATTGATAGAGTCTTTGTTCCGTACTGTAAACCTCCTGCAGAATATGGATTATAGAATCCTGCTGCTTTTTAGGCATATCCAGGCTTCTGGTGAGGCTCTGAATCTGCTCCTGGTTGTAGCTCTGGCAAAGGGCCAGGAAATACAGCTTCCATTGTTCAGGCGCAGGGTCCATGTACATGAGCTCATGCCAGTCCAGGACTTTCTCCACTTTCTGCAGCAGCTGGATATTCTTTTCATCCAGCTTGAGCAGGGGGTGGATGTTTTGCAAAATATCCAGCTCCTGCATGCGCTGCAGGCACTCCAAGGGAGAGCTTTCCTGCATGAGCAATTTCAGCTCCTGAAAGATGCGGCTGCCAGAGAGCTTCTGGAACATGTTCAGCTGCAAAGCGTTCTTGATGAGACGTTCGGTCTGGGCCCCAATCCTGAACTTGAAGCGCTGTTCAAATCTGATGGCCCGAATAATTCGGGTAGGGTCCTCCACAAAGCTAAGGGAGTGCAGGACTCTGATGACTCGGTCCTTGATGTCCTTTTGTCCGCCGAAGAAGTCCACGAGCTGTCCAAAATGCTCAGGGTTCAGCTCTATGGCCAGGGCATTCATGCTAAAATCCCTGCGAAAGAGATCCAGCTTGATTGAGGACAGTTCCACAGTGGGCAGGGCGGCAGGATGTTCGTAGTACTCAAGTCTGGCAGTAGCCACATCTATACGCTGGTCATCCGGAAAAATGACCACAGCGGTCCTGAATTTTTTATGGGCCCTGATTCTGCCGTCCAGCATTTGGGCCAGGGCTTCAGCAAAGCTAATCCCGTCTCCTTCCACCACCAGGTCTATGTCCAGATTGGGTCGCTGCAGGAGGATGTCCCGGACAAATCCGCCCACTGCATATACCTTGTAGCCTTTTTCCTGGGCTAAGGCTCCAGCTTTGTGCAACAGCTCCAGCACAGGATCAGGCAGTCGGTTGCGCATCAGGTGCTGCACATCCTTGCTTTGCCTTCGTTCCGGCAAGAGGGCCTCAGGAATTCTGGCCGGCTCCTCCACCAGACAATTAATAAGGTCGGTGCGGGTAATAACCCCTATCAGCTCGCCGTTTTCCTGCACAGGTACCAGACGCTGTCCCTGGTCGATTATGATCTCCATTACGGTGTACATGGTATCAGTGGGCGAGACCCTGGAAAACTGGCGCAGCATATACTCCCTGACTTCGAATCTGCCCAAACCGTGGGCCTCTGCTTTGTCCGCCAGCTGGTGCTCCAGGATGCCCACGCATGTTTTGCTTTCCTCTTCCAAAATAGGTATAGCCTTCAGCCCGTACCTGGTCATGATTTTAGAGGCCTGGGAGATAGTGCTCTTTTCCGAAATGCTGATAGCTGGGCTGGACATCAGGGACCTGACCGTGATCTGGGGATTTATATGGGAATATAAAAGCCCGAACAGCTCGTCTTTGACCTGGGTCAAGGTCTTGTTCTTGATGGTGGCTGAGGCAGCAAAGGAGTGACCGCCTCCGCCCAGGGAAGAGCAGATCTGGCCAACATCCACTCCAGCCACTTTGCTTCTGGCCACCACATGGATCCGGTCCTGCATCCTGGCCAGGGCGAAGATGACCTTCAGGTTCTCGATATCCATCATTTTGTGTACCAAAAGGGCCAGGTCCCGCACATAGCGCTCGGTGCTGACCTGGGCCATAGTGACCTCTATGCCGTTGATATTGTGTCTGGTGGCCGAGTCCAGGAGGTTATTGAGAATGTTCACCTGTTCTGAGCTAAGCTCCCGAGTCAAAAAATCAGAAAGGAAGCCGATATCCATGCCCTTTTGCTTCAACCAAAGGGCCGCCCTGAGATCGTGCTCTGTAGTAGAGGTGAAGGTGAAGCAGCCTGTATCCTCATAAAGCCCGAGGCCCATGAGTGTGGCCTGGTCAGGGTCAGGGGAGATGCCTTTTTCCTGTAAAATGGAGCACAGAACAGCCACGGTCGAGCCCCAGGGCTTGACCACCTCCAGGCTGGATTCCAGATCTTCTTCAGTATCAGGATGGTGATCGTAGACATGGATCTTGATATCTTTTTTTTGCAAAAGCGGCTCGATATGCGATAGCCTGGATTTTTGTCTGGTATCGCAGATAACCAGGGTCTGTACAGCGTTGGGATCGATATCCTTATAGGAGTAAAAATTGAGCAGGTATGTGGTGCTCTGGATAAAGAAGTCCCGCAGTCCTTGCTCCTGGCTGCCTGGAAAAATAAGAACAGCATCAGGATACAAAAGCTTGGTTGCCACCATAGAGGAGAGGCAGTCAAAATCTGCGTTGCCATGGGCTGTGATCAATGTCTTAGCCTGGATGAGTTCCTTCATGGGATCTTTATGCCTGATCTGGGGTGATATTGTTCGTGGATCTGCTGCAGTCTTCTGGAATTGACATGGGTGTAAATCTCGGTGGTGCTGACATCTGCATGGCCAAGCAAGAGCTGCACCACCCTCAAGTCTGCGCCTCCTTCCAGGAGGTGAGTAGCAAAGCTGTGCCGCAGGGTGTGCGGGGAGATGTTACGCTTGATGCCGGCCTTGAAGGCATAGCGCTTGAGCATCTTCCAGACCCCTTGCCTGGACAGGCTGCGGCCGGAACGGTTCAGGAACAGATTGTGCGCCGCAGGTTTAAACTTGGGCCTCCAGAGCCGAATATAGTCCTGCAGGAATTCCAGGGCAATATGGTGTATGGGCAGCAGCCGTTCCCTGTCCCCTTTGCCCCGGGTTTTGAGGACCCCGGCCTGCAGGTCCAGATCCAGAAGCTGCAGGTTGCAGGCCTCAGAGACTCTGAGTCCTGCAGCGTACATGATCTCCAATAGGCATCTGTCCCTAAAACCCAGCTTGCTGGATAAGTCAGGCTGCTGCAAAAGGGATTCCATTTCTTGTCTGGAGAGTACCTCTGGAAGCATTCTGGGCAGCTTAGGCCCATCCATAAGTCTGGCCGGGTTTTCTGCCAGCCAGGATTGCTCGCAGACGTGATCAAAAAAAACGCGCAGGCAGGACAGCCTTCTGGACAGGGAGCTGCTGGAAAGGCCCTGCTTGCGTAAAAACAAAAAATACAGGAAGATGGTTTCCTCTCGAGTCGTTTCCAGGCTGCCGGATCTGGATTGCAGAAACTCCAGGAAATCCCGTAGATCGTTGGCATAGGCCTGTAGAGTATTTTCTGCCAGGCCTTTGATCAACAATTGATTTTGCAAAAAGCTGTCCACCCAGGGATGTCCGGTATCTGTAACTGGCATAGAGCTTTGCATTTTTGCACCTAGACGAGAAGATTCGGTTTGCCTGTTTGGTGTCATGTCCCTTGGGATTTGTGCTTTGGGAGTTGTCATGCAGCAACAGATAGTAGAAGCCTATGTTGGGCTGGGCTCTAATCTGGGTGATGCAGGACGTAATTTACAGCTGGCTGCAGCTTTGCTTTCCAGCCTCAAGGATGTATATCCCGGCCGGAAGTCTCGTGTATACTATACAGAACCCCAAGGGGTCAAAGATCAACCCTGGTTTGCTAACCAGGTGCAGCAGTTGTATTGTGGGCCGCAATGGAACCCGAGACTGCTGTTGCAGACCATGCTCAGGCTTGAGTCCAGCCTGGGCCGGGTCAGGGACAGGATTTGGGGGGCCAGGAGCATTGATTTGGACCTGTTGTTATTTGGGCGGAAAAGCGGGATTTGGCAGGATCTGATCCTGCCCCATCCCAGGCTGGAGGAAAGGGCTTTTGTTTTGGTGCCTTTGGCTGAGATCGCACCGCAGCTCAAGCTTTCCCAAGACAGGAGTCCAGCCCAGCTGCTGCAGAAACTAAGCTATAAGATCCAGGGCAATAGGATCTGGCAGGAGTAGGCTGGAGTAAAGCAGGAGGACAAGGAAAATTTATGTTTAAGGTGATTATTTTCCTGGTGGCTGGCTTTTTGCTTTATAAGCTGATTATGGGTGATCAGAAAAAGAAGATGGCTGCCAAACAAAAACAGACCAGTCAAAGCGTGGAAGCAGGGGAGATGGTCAAGGATCCGGTCTGTGGCACTTATGTTTCTTCAGACAGTGATATCCGGGTCAAGCAAGGGAATCAGGTGTATTACTTCTGCAGCTACGATTGCAGGGACAAGTTCCTAGAAAAAAACAAATAGCCCTTCCAGATAAAAGACAATAATCAGGATCAAGGCCTGGAGCATGAGTATAAATCCTCCTGTGCTTGATGGCTGCAAGATAGTTATGCCTTTTCGCTTTAGCTTGTCAAACTGGCTCAATCAAAAAGGAGTTCGGTTCTCCAAGAGATCCCAATTCTGGGGCTTGGTGATTGTTTTTCTTGTTCTGGCAGGACTCTTTTCGCTTTGGAGCTTTTCTCCACTGGCGAGACTGAAGGATCCTGAAGTTTTAAGGAGCTTGTTGGACCGCGGACAGGACCAAGCTGCGCTGCCTTTGCTTTTGATCATCGCGTATTTGTTGGGAGGAGTACTCCTGTTTCCGACGACAGTGCTCAATGTGGCCGGAGTCCTGCTTTTGGGTCCATGGCAGGGATTTCAATATGCGTGTCTGGGCAACCTGGCTAGCGCTGCCTTTAACTATTCCCTGGTGCGGTTCCTGGGATCTAAGATAGTTGGGGACATCTCCGGACAAAGGATGATCAACTGGAGCAAGAGGCTGTCCAGAAACGAGCTGCTCAGCATGATCTTGATCCGTAATTTGCCCCTTAGCTTTGGTTTGGTGAGTATGTGGGCCGCAGTTTCCAAATTCAGCCTTTGGAATTATTTTCTGGGCACTCTGTTGGGCATGCTGCCCGGTCTGATTTTGGTCTGCTTTCTGGCCCAGGGGATCAGGCAGATGATTTACACGCCGGATCTGAAGCTTTTGCTTATGATACTTGCAGCAGGCTTGATCCTGTATCTGGCGTTCAGAAAGCTCAGAAGGCATCTCCAGCGCAGGGCAGAAATAGAGCTGAAGCAAACAGGGCCAAAGAAATAACGCAACAGGGACAAGAGCAGTCATTCCAGAAATTATGCCCTGCTACCCAGTTGTTGGCTTTTGTTGCTGCCCATCGTGTTTGTGTCACAGTTAAATATTGAGCCTCAAAGAAGCAATGGAACCACAGATTCTGAAGTACCTGGCAGCGCCTTTTATATGCGCATTTATTGGTTGGCTGACCAACTTTCTGGCTATCAAGATGCTGTTTAGGCCCAGGCAGCCTGTGAGAATCCTGGGCTATACCTGGCAGGGGCTGATGCCTAAAAGACAAAAGGAGCTGGCCCAGAAGCTGGGGGAGCTGGTGGAGCAGGAACTGGTCAATCATCAGGATATAGATCAGGCCCTGCAGGATCCGGAGTTTCAAAGCAGGCTTCGGCATATGGTGGACATTTATGTACACAGCTTTATCCAGAATAAGCTCTGCGCCATTCATCCCTTATTGGGATCCTTGCTGCAGGGGCAGGTACTGCAACGCATCAAGGGTTTGATAGTGCACGAAGTGGAAAAGTTTATTCCTCAGATGGTGGATCATGCCTCTGAGGAGCTAAGCCAGAGGTTTAAGTTCAGTAGGATTGTACAGGAAAAGATAGAGGCCTTTCCCATGTCCAAGCTGGAGGCCCTTATTTACAGCATGATGAGGACAGAGCTGCGATTTATTGTGTTTTTTGGCGCGGTGTTAGGGTTTGGCATCGGGGCCTTGCAGTCGGTGTTTTTGTATGTTCTGTAACTTTAAAACCTGTAATAGCCCAGGAAGGGTGCTATGCCAGTGCACGCATGGACGCAGGGGTTTGTGCTCTATCTTTGGATTTGATTCGCAGGAGGAGAGGGTGATCTACGCTGCTAGCCTGGGCAACCAAGATTCGGCAGGGAGCGCATAGGGCATGGAGCTTCGCAATACTGCTTTGGCCAGGGCTTACTTTGCCCTCCAAGAGAAGACCTGCCTGGCCTGGTTGAAAAGTCTGGGGATATCAGCCAACCAGCTGACTCTGCTGGGCCTGTTCCTGGCCTTCCTGGTTCCAGTGGCCTTTTTTGTACACCCTTGGCTGGGTTTGGTCTGCATTGTGCTTTCCGCTGCAGCTGACAGCCTGGACGGGCCTTTGGCGCGGCAAAAAGGGGAACAAGGCAGTCTGGGCGCCTTTTGGGACTCCACTTCGGACAGGGTGGCAGATTTTTTCTATCTCTGTGGTTTTTGGGTCCTTTTCTGGCAGCAAACCCAGCAACGATTCCTGGCCACCTTCTTGGTCTTTTCTGCGTTTTTGCTCATGGTTTTGATCAGCTACACCAAGGCCAGGATAGAGGGGCTGGGCGGCAGCTGTCAGGTTGGGCTGATGGGCAGGGCCCCGCGCACTCTTTATCTCATGCTCTGGGCCTTGTTGCTGGCTATTTGGCCTGCTGCAGGCCAGGGTCAGCTGCTTTGGGCAGGGCTGGGGCTGTTTTGGCTTTTGAGCCTGCTTACTGTATTGCAGCGCCTGCAGCAGGCTCGCAGAATCTTGGGGTCAGCAGATTCTAGCTCTCTATAAAACAAGCCGGATCTCACCTCTTACAGCTTAACATGTCGATTTTTTTATCTTACTTTTCACCTTTTACTTTGAGCTCACAAGTTACAAAGTCAGATTCCCATTTTTTGCTTCGAATAGACTGCTAGGGATTACGTCAACGAGCTCAGGAATGAGAACACTTAGTCCCAGCTGCGCTTGTCCTCGATTGGTTTGATCTGCGGGGAAAGCGTACCCGGGGCCAGAATTTCCAAAGTAGGTCTGATTTTGATCTTTTCCCTGAAGGTATGCAGCAGTTCCTCAGAGCGCTTGAAGTTGCTGGCTTCCACATACAAAGTGACCTCGTCGATGCCTCCGGGATTGGTAACTTCTAGCTGCCAGCGCTTGATTTCCTCGAACCTGGAGACCACTTGTTCGATCTGATGGGGATAGACAAACAGCCCCTTGATCCTGGCAGTGGTATCCACCCTGCCGATAATGCCTCCCAGTCTGGGCGATGTCCTGCCGCAGGGACAGGGCGAGCGCTCAATATAGGATAGATCCCCTGTGGCCAGGCGGATCAGGGGGTAAGTCTTATTGAAGGCTGTGACCACCACTTCTCCCACTTCACCGTCCTTGAGGGGAATGCCTGTGTCCGGGTGGCAGATTTCCACATAGGCCCGGTTGGCCAGATGCAGGCCATTTTTCTGGTAGCATTCGTAGCCTATGCAGCCCACGTCTGCTGTGCCGTAGCCCTGGCGCATGATCAGATCGAACTTCTTCTCCAGGGTGTTGCGTACTTTTTCCGGCAGCTTTTCTGCTGTCACAAAGGCCACTTCCAGGAACAAGTCCTTGCGCAGGTTGATGCCCATGTTCTCAGCCTTCTGGCTTAGATGCATCAGATAGCTGGCTGTGCCCACATAGCCGGTGACCCGCAGCTTTTGCATGATTTCCAGCTGGGTGTTGGTGTTGCCCGGCCCGGCGGGTATTACAGCGCATTCCAGGTTCCGTAAGGGTTCCTCAAACATGAGCCCTGCAGGATTGAGATGGTAGTTGAAGCAGTTCTGGACCACATCCCCGGAACGGAACCCAGCGGCATAAAAGCCTTCGGTCCAGCCCCAGTAGTCTGTAACCCTGTCCTGGGGATCGAATATGGGGCCAGGGGAAAGGAAGACCCTGCGCATCTTGCCCAGATCCTTGGTCAGCAGCCCACCCAGGCGAGGGCCCATGGACTGCAGGAAGATGAGCTCCTTTTTCTTCAGGATTGGAATGTGCTTGATATCTGAAATTTCTTGGAACTTGTGCACATCGAACTGGGCCCGGTCAAATCTTTTTTTGACCTCTTCAGAATAGCGGTAGGCATATTTGAGCATCTCTTTGAGCTGGATGCGGTAGAACTGCTCCCGTTCTGAGCTGTCCAGGACTTCTAGGCGGTTGAATATACCTTCGGTGCGATCTTTACGGGTCATGTGCTGCTGCTCCCTTAGACTGCTGGTTTGAAATCCTGTATAGGGTTGGATAGAGGTGATGAGTCTGTTTATATAAACTATTTATACTAATAACTGGCTGCTTAGTTGGCAAGGGGTTGGCCTAAGCTGTCAGGGCATCTTGGTTCTGCTTGCCATTTTCAACAAATTCAGTTGATTTGCTTTGAGTTCAGCATTATGAACAGAAATTGACAATAATTATGCCTCGCTTTGCTCGGCCTTGTGTGCGAAGACAAGCTTCGCCCCTACGAGTTGAGTCACAATTGGGGTAGCAACCGTAGGGGCGGACCTTGTGTCCGCCCGGGGGGGTAGAAGAGGGCGAATGATTATTCGCCCCACTCGACAGTTTCTTGCTGGATCAAACTAAGTGGCTGCAGTTCGCGGCAAAGCAGAAACTTGGACCCTCCTGGAAGCTTACGGCTGAGAACAAATTTACCTTGGCTAGGCTGTGATGCAAGGAAAATAAATTTGCAATTACGCATTCTTGGGAGCGAGTTTTTTGCGCCCTGTGAGCCGAACCCCTGGACCTGGTGGACAGTTACTATAAATCATTAATTATAATACTTGGCCTGCCAGTTGGCAAGGGCCTGGGCTAGGCTGTGCAGCAAGGGGAATAAATTTGCAATTACATATCTACGTCCTGGTCCTCTTCAGGCAGGCCCTTGGCCTGTCCGGAGCTCTGCACCCTGGCAAAGACAAGATAGCCTGTATGGGCCACCATGCGGTCTTCTGGCCTTAGTCTTTCAGCCACAGGCTTGTACCTGCGCAAAAATATCTCCAAGACTTCCAGGTCGGTGAACCTCTCTTTTTCCAGGGCAAAAAGGAGATTGCTGACCTGGTTCATGGTGGGCAGCAAAAAACCCACCGGGGCTCCGTCCAGCAGGGTATGCACCAGTTGCGGGAGATAGTCCTCAGGGATGCGCACATCCAGAAATGCAGCATCTATATCCTGCAGGCCAAAACCCTGCTCAATATCCATCAGATGCTGCTGCACATTGTCCTTGACTCCGTATTTATCCAGGTTCCAGGCGCAGAGATCAAAAAACTCCTGCCTGTATTCAAAGGAATACACCTTGCCCGTGCTCCCCACATACCAGGAAAAGGCTACGGTCAATGCCCCGGATCCGCTGCCGGCCTCGATCACAGTGCTGCCCGGCCGGATGCCCAGCTTGAGCAGGATGTAGCCAATCTCTTTGGGGTAGATGATCTGGGTTTTGCGTTTTACATTTTTGAGCAGGTCGTACAATGTGGGCTTGAGGATCCTGTAAGCTCGGCCCAGATGGGTGTGTACAGTAGAGCCGAAATTCGAGTCCAGGACCTGGGTCATCTCGAGGGCCCCGTCATGGGTATGGAGAACCTCATCTGGCCAGGCCTGTTTAAGATAACGCTTGCCCTTGGGGCTTACGAGTTGTATTAATTCACCAGGTTCAATCATTTGTACTCCTTTTGGGCTGCAGCAAGCCCTGAAATCAAGGGATAATATGCCTTACAGGTACGTTTTTGGGCCTGTGGATTCCAGTAGACTGGGGTTTTCCCTGGGTTTGGATCTGCTTGGGCAAAAAATATGCAGCTTTGACTGTCTCTATTGTGAATCAGGGCCTACCTGGCTGCACACCTTTCGGCGCAGGCCCTATGCCCCAGGAGAAGCGGTGCTGGAAGAATTGGAGCAGTGGTGGCTGGAAAATAGCCGCAGGCCGGATTATATCACCCTGGGAGGATTGGGTGAGCCCTGTCTCAATAGCGATTTGGGCCGCATTGTCTCCGGAGTGAAAAGGATAGCTCCTGGCCTGCCCCTGGCAGTTTTGACCAATTCTTCTCTTTTGGGTTCGTCTTTGATAAGGAAAGAGCTGCAGCAGTGTCAAGTGATTTTGCCTTCCCTGGATACCCTAGTGCGGGAAGAATTCCTGACCTTGAACAGGCCAGTGCGAAACATGGATCCATACAGGATCGCGGAGAATATCCTGCGCAGCAAAGAGGGATATAAGGGAAAAATATATTTGGAAATCCTGCTGGTGCAGGGCATCAACGACTCTGAGCTCAATCTGCAAAGGATGCGGAGCTTTGTGACCAGCCTTGAGCCGGACAGGGTGGATGTTTTAAGCATGAGCAGACCAGGGTCGCACAGCAGGGCCAGGCCTGTGCAGACAGATGTTCTGGAGAGCTGGAGAAGAGAGCTGGGGGCTGTGCTTGGATCCAGTCCCCAAACCAGGGGCAGGAGCGCAGGCAAGAGCTCTAGCCCACTGCAGCTGCAGGAAATGGTTCTCAATTCATTGCAAAGACGACCCCAAACCTTGCAGCAATTGGTCAGGGGCCTGGAGCTGGATGAGACCCAGCTGGATACGGTGCTGCAAAAGCTTTTAGCCAGTCAAAAGGTCCTGGTACAGGACCTAGGGGCAGAAAAATTTTTTACATTACAAAGGAACGATCAGGCATGAGTTGTGATTTGAGGTGCTTATGGCGGTAAAAAGACGCAGGAAAATGTTTATCAGCGTGCTGCCTGGAGAGCAGATTGACGTGGTTTTGAGTAAGGATGGCAAGGTCCAGGAATATTATGTGGAGATGCTGCAGCAGACCAAGACCAAACGTAATATTTATAAAGGCACAGTGCACAATGTCGATCCAGCACTGCAGGCTGCATTTATAAACTATGGCTCGGACAAGAACGGCTTTTTGCAAGTGGACGAGGTACATCCGGAATACTATCAGGGCCAGATCAAGGCTGAGAGGAATCAGAGATTTCCGCCTTTGCAAAAGGCTCTGCGGCCGGGTCAGGAGCTCTTGGTGCAGGTGGTCAAGGAGCCTACAGGCAATAAGGGAGCTTTCTTGACCACCTACTTGTCCCTGCCTGGCAGGTATTTTGTCCTGACTCCGGGTCGGGAACAGCTGGCCATCTCCCGGAAGATAGAGGATGAGAAGGAACGGGCCAGGCTCAAACAGATCGTAGAAGAGCTGAATCTGGACCCTGGAGTGGGGGTGATTTTGCGCACGGTAAGCGCAGAGCAGAACAAAACCAACCTTTCCAGGGATCTGCAGTTCCTGAAAAGGCTGTGGAATGAAGTTCGCAAAAGCGGCATTTCTGAAAAGGCCCCGGCCTTGATTTACGAGGAAAAGGATCTGGCCTTTAGGGCAGTGCGGGATTATCTGACGTCTGATGTGAGTGAGATCTGGGTAGACCACGCAGAAACCGCCAAGCAAATCCAGGACTTTGCTGCCCTGGTGTTTCCCAGGCGCAAGCGAATGGTCAAGAAGCATCTCAGCCTGGACAAGACCTTGTTTGAGCGCTTCAATCTGCAAAAGCAGCTGGATGCTGTCTACAATCGCAAAGTAACACTGCCCAGCGGGGGAGAGCTGGTCTTTGATCAGACTGAGGCTTTAATGGCAGTGGATATCAACTCTGGAAAGATAGGCGGAGAGAGCAATTTTCGGGAGATGGCCCTGCGCACCAACCAGGAAGCTGCCCAGGAGATAGCTGAGCAGCTCCGTCTGCGGGACGTGGGTGGACAGATTGTGATCGATTTTATCGAGATGAAGGAAAACAAGAACGTAAGAGAAGTCGAGAAAATCCTGAAGGCTGCCCTGAAGGAGGACAAGGCCAGGACCACTGTGGGCAGGATTTCCAGATTTGGCCTTTTGGAGATGGTCAGGCAAAGGATGGGTTCTTCAGCCCTGTCCACCACCCTGGAGGACTGTCCCGCCTGCCAGGGGGCAGGCAGGGTGCGTAGCCTGGAATGGCGAGCTTTGCAGGCCTTGAAGGATATCTTTAGACAGTTAAGAGGCAAAAAGGTACAGCAGGTGCTGCAATACTCCCTGGAGCATGATCTGGCCATGTATGTTCTGAACCACAAGCGGGACAAGCTGGACAGCCTGGAGAAGGAGTTTGGCGTACAGATCCTGATCCAGAGCAGCCAGCAATAACAAATAAAGGCTCCACTCATTAGGTGGAGATATCCTGGGCGGCATAATGCCAGGAACAAGACTCTTAATGCATCTTTGCTGCGGCTCCTGCGCTCTGTATCCGGTGCAGGAGCTGCAGAAGCAGGGTTTGGAAGTCATGGGGCTTTTCTATAACCCCAATATCCATCCCTTGCAGGAATACCTGCGTCGCAGGGAAGGGGTGCAGCAGGCTGCAGAAAGCCTGGGCATCAAGGTTATATATCTGGACCAGGAGTATGATCCAGGACACTACCTGCGCCAGGTGGTCTTTAGGGAGAGCAGCCGCTGCTTTCTCTGCTACCAGATGCGCTTGGAACGTACCCTGCAGTTGGCCCGCAGGGGCAAATTCGACTATTTCAGCTCCACTCTTTTGTACAGCAAGCAGCAAAAGCACCAGGACATCGCTCAGCTGGGCCGGGATATGTCCAGGGGAAGCAAAGTAGAGTTCTGGTATCAGGATTTTAGATCAGGCTGGCAGCAGGGTATAGAGCTAAGCCTGGAGTTGGGGTTGTATCGGCAGCAGTACTGCGGCTGTATCTATAGCGAAGTGGAGCGCTTCCAGGGGGATTTGCGCTCTAAATTCCAGGATAAGATGAACGCAGTGTAAATTGGTGCCTAATTTTGCAGGCCTATTCGAACCTTGAAAACGAAAAATTAACAAAAGTAGGTGCCGGAAGCCTGTGGACCAAACCTCCGGACCTGATGATTGGTTACGTTTTTTGAATGCTTTTGTATATTCATTTTCCTTTCTGCCGGGCTAAGTGCGCATATTGCAGCTTCTACTCCCAGCCTTGGCAACAAGGGCCTGCACAGGAGTATTTGCAGCTTTTGCTGCAGGAAATCAGGCTGCAGGGCAGGCAGCAGCCAGGGTTGGAAATAAAGACCCTGTATTTTGGCGGGGGAACTCCCAGCCTGCTTAAGCCCAAGGAGCTGGAGAGCATCCTGAATGCCCTGCACGAGGAGTTCACTTTGGCCCGGGATCTGGAGCTCAGCCTGGAGGCCAATCCTGACTCCTGCCAGGATTTGGAAAAGCTCAAGGCCTTGAATGCCCTGGGGGTGAACCGCCTCAGTTTAGGCATCCAGAGCCTGGATGATGATTTTCTTGCTCTTCTGGGCCGGGTGCATACCAGGGATCAGGCCCTGCAGGCCGCAAAGCTGATTCGCAGGGCAGGGATCGAAAACCTGAACCTGGACCTGCTCTGGGGGCTGCCTGCACAAAGCACCTCCCACTGGTTAAGTGAGCTGCGGCAGGCCCTGGAGCTTGCACCACAGCATATGTCCTGCTACTGCCTGAGTTTAGAGCCAGGCAATACTTTGCAGGAAAAAATGAATTGCCAGGGCCTACAGCTGCCTGCTGAGGCAGAGCAAGAAGAGATGTTTCTGCAAGGGGCAGAGTTCCTGCAGGAGCAGGGTTTGCAGCAGTATGAGATTTCCAACTTTGCCCTGCCTGGCTGGGAGTGCAGACACAATCAGGGGTATTGGCAGGGCAGGGACTACCTGGGCCTGGGACCGGGGGCTGTCTCAACCCTGGGCTTTGTCCGCTCCAAGAACCCTGAGAGCCTGCAGGGCTATGCCCAAATCTTGAGACAGGGCAGCCTGCAGCCTGAAATCCTGCATTTAAGCAAAATGGATAAGGCCCAGGAGCTCCTCATGCTGGGCCTGCGCGGCTCGAACGGCTTGGACCTGCAGGAGTTTCGGCAAGCTATCGGCTTGGATCTCTCAGAGCGAAACCGGGGTCTGCTCCAGGCCCTGCAGCAGGAAGGCCTGATAAGCTGGCAGGGGACCAGGTTAAGCCTGACCAGGAGAGGGATGCTGCTCTGCGACGAGGTGTTGGGGGAGCTGACGATTGGGGAATTGGGGGATTAGAGAATTGGGGAATTGGCAGATCTGTTGGAGTTTTTGTGTGGAAAACTGGAGCTCAAGGAACATCTTTCTCCAAAAAGGGGTTCAGCGGTGCTCGCCCTTCTGCCTGTGGTATTATTGATATCATGAGTATCAACAGCGCTTACGACAACGATCACGATTTGTTCTGCCCTCCCCTCGTTGTCCTGGTGGTAATCGAAATTTTTTTATCGTTTCCACGCAGAGCGTGGGAGCAATAAAACCAACATACATCAGCTATGTCACAATCTTCTGAATTCCTGTTGCTTTTGGATGTGGGCAATACCAATATTAAAGTGGGCGTTGCCTGGCGGGGAGTACTGCAGAGCTCCCTGGTATTGCCCACCAGACTGGAGTTTACCTCTGATACTTTGGGTCTGCAGATATTCCAGGTCTGCAATTTTCTCGGCCTGGAGCCTGAGAACTGCAAGGCCTGGGTGGTCTCTTCAGTAGTGCCTCAGCTGGATCCTTTGCTTTCCCAGGCCGGGGAGAGATTCTGTGCCGCCGAGGTGTTGTTTGTACCCAAAGACCTCCCTTTGCCTTTGGTGAACAAGTATGCCAGGCCTGAGGAGGTGGGCGCGGACAGGTTGGTGACAGCATTTGCAGCCAGGCAGCTTTACACCCAGCCAGGGTTGATAGTGGTCGATTTCGGCACAGCCACCACCCTGGAATGCATCCAGGATCAAGACTACCTGGGTGGCCTGATCTGCCCTGGTGTGCTTTCCTCCCTGGGCGCCCTGGGGGGCAAGACAGCCAAGCTGCCCAGGATCGGTCTTAGTCTGGAAAGTACTAAGCTGCAGATCGGGATCAGCACTGCCACCAGCATGAACCAGGGCTTTATTTTTGGTTTTGCTTCAATGGTGGATGGTTTATGCCAGAAGCTGCAGCAAAAGCTGCAAGGGGAAATCAAGATTCTGGGCACAGGGGGCTTTGCAACCAAGATACAGCCAGTCTGCCCATGTCTGCAGGAGGTCAGAAACGATCTTTTGCTGCAGGGCCTGCTCAAGGCTTACTACCTGGAACAGTTATCGGTTCTTGGTTATCAGTGATTGGTTGTCAGTTATCAGGATGGATTCTGAGTCCTGATAACCGACAACAGATAATCTATCACTGATAACTGATAATCGATAATCAATCACTGAAAACAGATAACCGACAACTTGAAACTCTCCAGTTATAAGGGGGCCAGCATGAGCATGATTTTGGAGGTAAATGCCAGGGAGATTCTGGATTCCAGGGGAAATCCCACCATAGAAGTAGAAGTGGAGCTGGAGTCAGGGGCCCAGGGCAGGGCTGCAGTGCCTTCCGGGGCTTCAACAGGCTCCAGGGAGGCCTTGGAGCTCAGGGACCAGGATCCTGCCCGCTACCAGGGCAAAGGTGTGCAGCAGGCAGTAGACAATGTTTTGAGCAAGATAGCCCAGCATGTGCTGGGCCTGGATGCCCTTCGCCAGCCAGAACTGGATGCCTTGCTTTTGGAGCTGGATGGGACAGAGAACAAGTCCTCCCTGGGCGCCAATGCTATTCTGGGCGTCTCCCTGGCGGTGGCCAGGGCAGCTGCGGAGCATACAGGTCTGCCTCTGTATCGCTACCTGGGCGGGGCCGGGGCCAGGGTGCTGCCTGTGCCCCAGATGAACGTCATCAATGGTGGGGCCCATGCTTCCAACAATCTGGATATCCAGGAGTTTTTGATTTTGCCCCTGGGGGCAGAAAGCTTCAGCCAGGCAATGCGTATGGGCGCGGAAACCTTTCATACCCTGAAGTCCATCCTTAAAGACAAGGGCTTGAACACTGCGGTCGGGGACGAAGGTGGTTTTGCTCCGGATCTGGGCAGTCAGGCCCAGGCCTTTGAGCTGATCATACAGGCCATTGAAAAGGCAGGCTATACTCCTGGCCAAGAGATCGCCCTGGGCATCGACTCTGCTGCCTCTGAGTTTTTGCAGGGCAACAGGTACATTCTTGCAGGGGAGGGTCAGGAGCTGGATTCCCAGGGCCTGGTGCAGTACTACCAGGATCTATGCTCCAGGTTCCCTTTGGTTTCCATAGAGGACGGCCTGGCTGAGAACGACTGGGATGGCTGGCAGGAACTGACCAGGAGCCTGGGGCAAAAAATCCAGATCGTGGGCGATGATATCTTTGTCACCAATCCAGATATCCTGCTCCAGGGCATAGAAAAAAATGTGGCCAACTCCATTTTGATCAAGCTGAATCAAATTGGCTCTCTCTCTGAGACATTGCAGACCATAGAGCTGGCCAAAACAAACGGTTACGGGAACATCATCTCCCACAGGTCAGGGGAAACAGAGGATGCATTTATAGCGGATCTGGCAGTGGCGGTAAATGCCGGGCAGATCAAAAGCGGTTCCTTGAGCCGCAGCGACAGGCTCTGCAAATACAACCAGCTGCTTCGAATCGAGGAACACCTGGGGGATCAGGCCCATTATTACGGCCAGACCCTGCTTAAAAAATGGCGTAGCTATTCAGCATAATAACAACACCTTATCCAGTGGCCCGGGGATTCGGGCAGCAGGACGCAAAAAACTCGTTCAGACATTTTGAGTTCTGTTGTCCGAACCTCCGGACCCTGGCCTTACCTGTTCCTCACTCTCTGGCACAGTACTTGGCGAATAATTACAAACTGGTTTAAATAACTTCAGGATGTGGTTGACAAAGGGCTTTTTTCCAGCTTACCAAATAGCAAATTTGTGTATAGAACACTCAAAGCAAAGGAGAGAGAGCATGAGCGCAAAATTGATCAAAGGTACGGAGATCCGGGAGGAAATCCTGAGTGAAATCGAAAAAGAGGTTCAGGAGATCAAGGAAAAACACAACCAGGTCCCTGGTCTGGCCACTATCCTGGTGGGAGAGGACCCTGCCTCCCAGTCCTATGTCTCCCTGAAGGTCAAGACCGCGGAAAGGCTGGGCTTTAATGAGATCCAGGATACCCGCTCCGAAAACATCAGCGAGCAGGAGCTTTTGGATCTGGTGGAGCAGTACAATAAGGACGACTCCATCCACGGCATTTTGGTTCAGCTGCCCCTGCCCAAGCACATCAACGACAAAAAGGTGCTCAATGCTATTGATCCGGACAAGGACGTGGACGGCTTCCATCCAGTGAACGTAGGCAGGCTGATGATCGGCGGGGACGAGGTCAAGTTTCCCCCCTGCACCCCGGCTGGAATCCAGGAGATGATCATCAGGGCCGGAGTGGAGACCAGCGGAGCAGAGACCGTGGTGGTGGGCAGATCCAATATCGTGGGCAAGCCTATTGCCAATATGATGCTCCAGAAAGGCAAGGGGGCCAACTCCACTGTCACTGTGGTGCACACCAGGACCAAGGATATGGAGTTCCACTGCAAGCGCGCGGATATCCTGATCGTGGCTGCCGGCGTGCCTGGGTTGGTTAAGCCGGAGTGGATCAAGCCCGGAGCCTGCGTGATCGACGTGGGTGTGAACCGGGTAGGCGAGAAGCCCAGCAAGAAAGACCCCAACAAGATGGTGCCTATCCTGCGCGGAGACGTAGATTTTGACGCAGCCAAGGAAATCGCGGGCTCTATTACCCCTGTGCCTGGCGGTGTCGGCCCCATGACCATTACCATGCTTATGCGCAACACCTTACGCTCCCTGAAGTATAAGCTGGGCATTGCCTAGCTGAGGTCTTGTTCAGGCAAATGAACCCTCAGCAGCTATCTGTTAGCAGCAGAAAGCAGCTGAGGGTTTCTTTTTCCGCTTCAATCCTTGACCATATTCTCGTGGTGGATGGAGGAACCGTAGTCCATAAAGTGACACACCTTGCAGGTTCCCCTGCCCAAGGAGCGAGTGTCTCCCTGGTACTGCAGGGGCTGGATGTTATCCAGATTTTCCGCGAAGCTGTTCTGGGCTGGATACTCCGCGTGGGTAGCTCCGTGGCAGGCCTGGCACATCAGCCCTGCATTATCAGTACGGGACTGATAAAGATTCTCCTTGCCCTGGGCCCAGTTGTTAAAGGCCGTAACCTGGGTGTTCTCAGGAGTCTGAAAGTCCTCATGGCAGCTCAGGCAGTCAGGCTCGTCCTGCCACGGGGTGCGCGGCTGTATTTCCTGCAGGCTCTGGGCCATCTGGGGCTTTAAATGCCGCATTAGACGCTCTGCCCCTGGAACCCCTTCTTGCTTTTCCTTTTTGAGCAGGCTTAAGGCATGGTCCTCCATGGTACCGTGGCAGCTGGTGCAGTCCACCCCAGGTATGCTGGCATGCTGGCCCCGCATGCAGTCGGTATAGCTCTGCCTGGAGCTGGGATGGCAGGCATAGCAGGCCTCAGGGCCTTCCAGATGGGCGAGATAGTTGGCGTGGAAGCCATGCAGGGCAGCAGGCAGATTGAGCAGGCCGGGCTGGCCCTCGGATTGCAGCAGGTGATCAGGATGACAGCTTTGACAAAGCACCGGGTTCCCTTCTTGGGCCTGGGGCAGCAGCTCGGTATCATTTCGCTTGTCGTGCAGCTCCAGGACATCATCTGCAGTTTCTGTGGAGATACCCATCCTCCCATCTACCCGCCACTGTCCGGTGTGGCAGTTGCGGCAGCCCACCTCTGAGGAAACCGGAGCCACTACTTTGGTCCTGGCCAGCACCTGGTCGCTTTCCTTATCCACTGCCTCTACCTGGAACAAAGGATAGGGGTTGATCTGCCCCTGGTCTGAAAAAGGCACTACTGGAATCCCGGAGGCCACATAGGTCTGCTGCTCCTCATCCAGCTTCATTTTGCCGGACATACCCAGGCCCTTGGCGCTGATGTTCTCCTGCAATTTCCTGCCTGCCAGGGACTCGGAAAATTCCCAGTAATCCACATGCCTGGCAGGATGCTCAAATCCCTCAGGGGCCTGGTAGCGCAGCTCAACATCCTGGGTCACTATCTCAGGGGTGTAGTCCCGACGTACCAGCTGGGCCATGATGGTATTGTCTGGAGGCAGCAGGGACCAGCGGCTGTCGCAGTCAGTAATGCACTTCAGGCCCAGATTGCTCCAGGCCAAAAGCACATATTCATCCTGCTCAGGATCGAACTCTGGGATCTGGAAGTCCAGTTGAGGCCTTTGGGCCTGCTGGCTTTCCTGCTTGGTTTTGCCCAGCACTTCCTGGTGCAGATAGCTGGCCAGGGCCTTTTTCTCCTCCTCTGTGCCCATGAATCTGGGCATATACTCGTACACCTTGCCCAGACCGGTGAGCATGGCCTGCAGGCCAAAGGTGTCGAACTTGGCGGTGACCTCCTGGATGTTGTTCATGGGCCCGCCCAGGGAATGGCAGGAGGCGCACTGCAGCTGGAAGATCTCCTTTCCAGCCTGCAGCTGATTCTCCTGGTTTATTTGCTTATGCTCAGTCCATTTGGCTCTGGAGAGGATGCCCTGGTTGTTGATCTCCTGTTCCCAGGCAGGGTCAATGGAGTTGGAATAGAGCTGACCATAGAGCACATAAGGCCTGCGGCCTCCTTCCCGCAGCCATTCAAAGCTGCCCAGGAACATAAAGGCTATGAGCATAAGCACCAAAGCCGTAGGACGTTTGACCAGAGCAGGCAGGCGGATGGCCATGAACAGCCCGCCCAGGAACAAAAGAGCAGCCAGGATAAGAAAACCTTGCAAAAAGGGCATCAGTTCCGGGGAGCGCCCTAGGATCATCTCTTGAGGCCCTTGGGGCAGGGCAACTAAATACCAGTATCCAGACAGCAGCAAAAACACAAAGGGCAAAAGCAGCCATTTGGCGCAGTATCTGACTAAGGTCTCCCGCAGTTCGTTTTGTCGAATCCAGGTGGAGGTCACAAAGCCGTAAACGCCTGCCAGCACCAGGGCCAAAAAAGTGCGCAGGAACAGGGCAGGCCAGAAGGTGGGGTTGAAGAAGCCGTGCCAAAAGTTTCCAGTCTCTAGCCACTGCCCAGGGGTGAGCATGAAGGCCAGGATCCCGTTGATCATGAACAGGGACATCCAGGCTGCGGCAAAGTAGATCCAGCCCACCAGGAGATGGTTCTTGGCCTGCATCTTGCCGAAGGTGTAGAAGTAGATGAACAGGGCCACGATTTCCACCAGGAAGAAGACCCATTCAATGGCCCAGGCAAAGACAAAGGTATGGATCAGTCTGGAGGTAGCTGCAGGGGAGATCAGGGAGATGGTGAACCAGATGCCAACCCCGGTCAGGGCCCCGAAGACCATGGTCAGGATCAAAAAGAACTTGGTGTGCTTGCGGACATAGTCCAGGATCCCCTGGGAGTTTTCCCTGTAGGCCTTTTTTTCGGTCAAGACCAAAAACAGACCGCCACCTATGGCGAAATGGGCGATAAACACGTGTATCACCGCCATTAGGGCAATGTGCAAACCGCCAGCGCTGTAGGCAAGTTCCCAGATTGGATATTCCATGCTAGTAGCTCTCCTTTAGGCTCCTGTGTACCAGACGCAGCATATAGGCCACCACTCCCAGCCCCAGAATCAGGACCAGCAAAAAGACGATGAGCGGGGAGTACTGGGGTACAACCTGGCGCATGGACAGCTCATAGTAAGGCTCCAGGTAGGCTGAGCGCACCAGGTCCCTGACCCAGGCCATGAAAGCCACCAAAGCCAGCAACAGGGCAGCAGTGCCCCAGAGCTTTTGCTTCCAGGCAGAATAAAGCAGCAATAATGCCATAGCCAGGACTATAAACAGGCTTAAGGTGTGCAGCATGCTCTGACCCATGAAAAGGAGCATGATCCTATTGGGCAGGGCAATCAGAAACCAGAACCCTGCCAGGATCTGCAAAGCGGTGCAGTAGCTAAACCACTTCAGCCCCTGCTGCACATTGGCCTGGGCCTCTGGCAGGCCTTTCTTTTCCTTGCGCTGCCAGATAATGGCCTGGAATAGCCCGGCAACTGCCATGGAGGCCAGAATGAAATGCAAATATCTGGGGACCAAGGTGGGATCGCTGAGGTTGAGCAGGGTCCCGGAACGCTCCTGGAAGTAGCCGTTCCAGCGTTCCGGGGAGAGCATCAAGGTCATGTTATTGGTGAAAAAGAATCCGGTCAGCAGCAAGCAGCCCACTGCCAGGGCCAGAAAAAGGCCCTTGGCTTGGCCCAGGGACTGGAATTTGAAGTCGTAGATATAGGCACAGACATAGGCCAAAATGACCAGGCCTATGACGCTTAGCCAATAGGCAGCCATGAGCACACTGCTGGTGTACATGAACTGACCATACAAGACCTGCAAAAAGAGCAAAGGGGCCACACCCAGATTGACGGTAAAGGCAATGGCAAAGGGGAGCTGAAGGGAGATGCCCTTGCTCAGGGCCTGGGCAGGCCCGGATGATCCCTTGAGATGATTGACCAGGGCTATGATCCCGCTACCCAGCATGATGTTCATGAACAGCAGGTGCAGGACAAAGGTCAAAAGCAAAAAGAAGTAAAGCCAGCCCCAGGGGACAGGCAGGGCTTCTGCCGCAGGAATCAAGTTGCCGGGATCCATGGCGTGCTCCTTTGCTTAGTGGTAGTTAGGTCCTTTTGAACATGTTTGCGAGATCCTTGCCCTGGAGGCTGATCAGTACTGGCCTGCCGTGGGGGCAATAGGACCTGTCCTCGCAGCTGAGCCAGGCCTGAATCAGCTGGCAGGCTTCCTCAGGGCTGAGCAGCTCTCCTGCCTTTACAGCCTGCCTGCAGGCCAGGGCAGACCACAGGCCGTCCAGGGAGTCCAACCTTTCCTGCAGCACTTGGCGCAGGAAAGACTTGCCTTCCTGGGGGGTCATGAAATCCGGCACAGCCTGCAGGGTTAGCCTGCTCTTTTGAGATCTGGAAAAGGCAAATCCCATTTGGCGCAGTCCCTGGATTGCCTTTTCCAGGCAGGCCTGTTCCTGCTTTTGCAGATCCATCTCCAGGGCCGGAGCCAGCCTGCGGCTGGCAAAGTTTTTGCTCCTTTGCCTGTAGGTGTTGAACAGCACCCGCTCGTGCACCGCGTGTTGATCCAGGCAAAGCAGGGCCTGTTCCTGTTTGAGAAGCAAAAGATAGGTTCTGTCCAGCTGGCCTAGATAGGTATAGCCCTGCAGGTCTTGGGTTGTCTTGTTTTGCAGGCTAATTTCTGCAGGATTGGATTGGCTTACTGGCTGCCATTCCTGCTCCAGGGTTTTGAGGCCCTGCTCAGGGGAAAAAACTTGTTTTTCCTCCTGCCAGGATTCCTGCAGGAACTCTTCAAAGGTCTTGAATTTATAGCTCTGCTGGGGCTGCTCAGGCCCAGTCCTGGTCTGGGCCTGGCCTCCAGAAAAAGGATTCCCTTCCTGCTGGTTCAAGGCATTGCTGACCGCCCTTTGCAGCAGCCTGAACACCCTTTGCTCCTCCCTGAACCTGACCTCAAGCTTGGCAGGATGCACGTTCACATCCAGCAGGCCTGGATCCATCTCCAGAAACAAAACCGCCTGGGGGTATTCCCTGGTCAGAAGCCGGCCTTGGTAGGCCTGTTTCAGGGCACTTTGCAACAGCCTGGATTGCACCGGCCTTTTATTGATAAAAAAATGGATCCTGCCTGGTCTGGCCTGGGCTGTGTTTGGACTGCCCACCAGCCCGCTTATCCTAAGTCCCTGCTGCTCATCTTCCACCGGCAGCAGGCCCTGGCTAATTTGCTCGGGCCAAATGTATTGCAGGCGCTGCTGCAGGTTTTGGCCCGGAGTGAATTCCAAGCTCAGCCTATCCTGGAAATAGAGCTGGAATTCCTTGTCCCAGTGGGCCAGGGCGTATTGCTGCAATATTTCCTGGCACTTCCTGGCCTCTGTGGCCTTGGTCTTCAAGAATTTCAGCCTAGCCGGAGTATTCAAGAACAGGTCCCTAACCTCTACCCTGGTCCCTTCCCTTATGGGTATCGGGGACTCTGCGCTGAGCTCTCCGAAATCGACCTGGACCTTAAATCCTTCCTGCTCTCCAGGCTGGATGGAGGCAATGCTCAGCCTGGACACAGAGGCGATGCTGGGCAGGGCTTCCCCCCTGAAGCCGAAGCTTTGGATCCGGGTCAGGTCTGCAGAGGTCTGAATTTTGCTGGTTGCGTGCCTGGACAGGGCCAGGGCAACTTCCTGTCTGGGCATGCCCCAGCCGTTGTCCTGAACCAGGATCAGGCTCTGCCCGCCCTGCTCGACCCAGGTCTGGATGCTGCTGGCTCCGGCATCCAGACTGTTTTCCAGAAGCTCCTTGAGCACTGAAGCCGGCCGTTCCACTACCTCTCCGGCAGCGATCTGGTTCTGGAGG
>CAZBUB010000022.1:0-41744 GCA_964494985.1 uncultured Desulfohalobiaceae bacterium
GTGGAAAGCTCAAGGGTTTTGCCAGTGGGAATGTCCGTTGTCAGGGGCGGACTAGAAGAAAAGGCTAGATTTGCGCTCTTTACTGATCTGGTCTTCAGCGTAATGATGAGGGGTGAAGGGTTTCCTTCCGCCAGGGTATATCTCTTGTTCGAGCATAAAAGCTCTCCGGAGACTCTGGTGGGAATGCAGATCCTGAGATACATGGCCATGCAGTAGAGGGATCTCTACGAGCAAGGCACAATCCCTGGCAGCAGGCTGCCGCCAATACTGCCCATAGTAATCTGCCAGGGCCAGGAGAGCTGGAAGCCCCGGACCTCTTGCTGCTGCGAGAATACCGCACGAGAGGCTTTTGATCTGGACTACAGGGTGTTCTTTACTGTAGATGCCACCGCAACCGTAAATGTGGTCAGTTGCCCCATGGGGACTGCCTCCAGAAATATTTTCAGCATCTCAATGATCGTATCGCTTGCGCAAGGGAGCTCATCGGAATATAGGACTCTTTGATTGATTGACATTATCGCTAGTCTTCGATATCTCTACTTTTAGTATAAAATCAAGGACTGGAAAAGGGAAAAGCATGTTCCAGCGATCGAATGCCTGATCTCAATAAACGCCAATGAGGTGTTCGAGGTCAAGGTCTCCCTGGGCAAGGAGATAGAGCACCCCAACACACGGCCCATCATATCCGCTGGATCAAGGTCTACATTAAGCTCGAGGGCGGCAAGTTCGCCTTCGAGGTGGGCAACTTTGAGTTAGCGGCCCACGAGGAATCCACCGAGGGCGCGCACACCAGTCTGTTGTACCCCCATCACGAGCTCACCTGCTGTATGAAGGCGAATGCTCCGGGCCAGATTGTTGCCGCGGCTTATTGCAACATCCACGGTTCCTCACAGGGCAAAGCCAGTTCTCCGAAGGGGGGTTTTGCTGAAGCTCAACAGCGACTATTACGCGCTTCCTGGGAAAGCGACAACAAGGCAATGCTGCCCCTCGGGCAGCTGCTGGACAATGGGTGGAGTGTGCAACGGTTTTTCCTGATTTTGACAGGGCTTTTTGCGCTTTTTGGGGTGGCTCTGGGAGCCATTGGGGCACACGCGCTTGAGGAGCGTCTGCCAGAGGAGCTTCGTCAGGCTTTTGAAACGGGTGTGCGCTACCATGTCTTTCATGCCCTGGGTCTTGGGCTCATTGCGCTGACCCTGGGACGTATCGGGTCCGAACGGCTTCTGTTCTGGGCCGGCTGCCTCATGTGCACTGGGATCGTTCTCTTTTCCGGGAGCATCTACGCCATGGCTCTGAGCGGGAGCCGCGCATTTGCTTACCTTACGCCAGTGGGCGGAGTGGTCTTCCTCCTGGCCTGGGGCCTGTTTGTCTTCGGGGTGAGCAGGAGGTGACCTTCGGGAGCAAGCGCGTATGCGGCAGGTGTTTCTGCTGGAGTCGGGCGAAGCCTTTGCTTGAAACTGAGCTGGAGAGCAATTATGCAGAAGAAGACGCAGGAGAACGTGTACACCGCTTTTGTGGGTGAGGCCAAGGCCTATTTCCGGCTGCTCGCGTACGCGGACAGGGCTGATGAGGAGGGCGAAGAGCAGGCCGCTCTCCTGTTCCGTGTCATCGCGGATGCGGAGCGGGTGCACGCCACCAGGCACATGGATCTGCTCAAGGACGTGGTGGTCAAGGACACAGAGACCAATCTGATGGAGTCCTTGCAGCGAGAGACTTCCATCAGCGAGAACGAGTACCCTAATTTCTTGAGCGAGGCGCAAGAGGAGGGAGAGACCGCAGCAGCCTTCACCTTCAGTTATGCCAGGGATGTGGAGAAGAAGCACGCCAAGCTGTACGATCAGGCCATGTACCACATCATGCGCGGTGAGATCACGGCCTACCATGTCTGTCAGTTCTGCGGCTATGTGAACGAGAAGAAGGCTCCCAAGAAATGTCCCGTGTGCGGCGCGCCTCTGGAGAAGTTCAAGAAGATTGGGGAGTGATCCCGGCCCCGAGGGGAGGACGAGATGCGCATCCCGGAGGTGTGGCGATGCGACAGCTCAAGCTTCTGGAAGCGCTCAACGTTGTCATTCCCTCCCCGAAATCTGTTCGGCGCGCTGTGGAGATCCAGGAGACCTATCGCATATCCTTTTGGGATGCAGGGATTATCGTTGCAGTCGAGGAGGCGGACTGCGAGGTCATTTTTTCTGAGGATCTGAGCGCTGGGCAGTATTACGCGGGAATAGCTGTGGTGAATCCTTTGCTCGACGAGGTGGATCCTTTGACGTACGCTTCGGGCTCAGCTTGAAAGCTAGTCAAAAAAAGCAGGGAGGCCGGGTTGCTGTAGCCATTTTTGGATATCATCCAGATGGCGCTGCGTAGTTCGAGGCACAGAAAGGCCAGGCAGGTTATGGAACTCAAAGAAATCCACAGCTGCTGTCTCCTCGCTGGGTCTGGGATGTCCTGCTGTGATTTCGCACATGAAGACTATCTTATAGGCATGGAAAAATGATAGCGGTTCGCCGCCCCTATTGGCATCATAGACTCCGACCAGCCGTTGAGGCTCCACAGTAAAGCCGCTTTCTTCCCAGACCTCCCTGGCCACCATCTGGGAAGGGGTCTCACCTACATCTGCCCAGCCTCCGGGCAGGCACCAAAGCCCATCCCTGCGCTCCTGGACCAAGAGGATCCTAGAGTCCCTGACTAGAGCGCCTCGGACATCCACCTTGACTGTGGCATAGCCGCTTTGGTCCTGAAATATCTTAAGGGCTTGGGAATTATCCAGGTTGGAATGCTTTTCCAAAATCTCAGCTGCTATTTCCTGCAGCCTGGAAAAGTTGCTCTCCTCGTGGGCATTTTTGCTGAAAAAAAGGCCGATCTGGCTAATGGCTTGGATCTCCCTGGCCCAACGCAGCCAGTCTGGGATGTCTCTATCCGGCATCCAATACTCCTTATGGGTTGCAGATGTTTTGAGGACATTTGTACCCAAGGTTCACGACTGAGACAAGTTTTCTTTGCCAAAGACCATAAACTGCCAGGCGAAAAAAGCAGACAGATCCTCAGCTGATTTGCTTCAAAAAAACTGCCTGATGGACGCTGAGGCAGCGAGGTAGTGAATAATTCTATGCCATTGACGGAAGCCGGAGTGTGTTGAAAAGCGCTAGTTCCGGGTGTTATCATGGTAATGAGTAAGAAAAGCTACCGTTCTTTCTCCTTAGCGAGCTGATTTCCAGCCTGGGATCCATAGAAATCGGGGCCACAGAGCTGAACGTAGAAGGCTTGGAGCAGCATATCCGCAGCCAGGTTGAGGCCCATGCTCTGGATCCCGGCCAGGATAGGGATATGGCTACCTGGGTGCAGGATTACTTCGCTGACCTGGTGCATATCAGCGACCTCTTGCGCTCCCTGCGTTCCTGCAGCACCGCCTCGGAGTTGTGCAATTACGTTTTTCAGGAGCTCCAGGAGCGCTCGCCCACAGCGGTCGCGCTGACCCTGAAGCTGCTGCGCCGTAACAAGGGCCGGGATTTGCAGGAGGTGTTCCGCACAGATCTGCGCGCCGCGGACTTTATGCTTTCCCATCCGGACTTTCTGGAAGGTGTCCGGGCCCGGGTCATCGACAAGGATCAGCAGCCTCGATGGCAGCCTCCCAGCATTGATGATTTGGAGGGATTGACACATGGAGATGTGATGCTGGATAAGAGGTGAGCTTGAGATTATTTTCCAGAGAGCCCTGCGGCCTGGATGGGAACAAGCCAGCTGCTCAAAAAGGAATTGTGGTTATGCAGACAAAAGCGAGCACAATCGATACAGGACTGCGCGGAGTACCTGTGGCTTCCACGCGCATCAGCTACGTTGACGGAGAGCAGGGCAAACTGCTTTACCGCGGCTATCGTATCCAGGATCTGGCCGAGGGCGCAAGCTATGAAGAGGTAGTGCATCTTCTGCTCCAGGACAAGTTGCCTGACTCAGGTGAGCTGGCAGACATGAGGGACGCCATGGCCCAGGAGCGGGAAATGCCGGAGCATGTCCTGCAGGCTCTGCGGGTGCTTTCCGGACGGTCGCGGCCCATGGATGTGCTTCAGGGGATGGTCCCACTGTTGGCCCATGGCGATGCAGATTTGGGGAATACTTCCAAGGAGGCCTCCAGGCGGATCGGCGTTCGTCTGGTTTCGCGGCTGCCCGTGCTTATCGCCAGCTGGCATCGCTGGCGGCAGGGGCTGGATCCGGTGATCCCAGATCCACAGCTGGGGCAGGCGGCCAATTTTCTTTATATGCTCAGCGGCCATAGTCCGGATCCGCAAGCGGCACAATATCTGGACACCTGCCTTGTCCTGCATGCAGAGCACTCCCTGAACGCCTCCACCTTCGCTGCCCGGGAGATTTGCTCTACCCGGGCCCATATGTACTCGGCGGTTTCCGCCGCTGTAGGATCGCTTTCCGGTGAGCTGCACGGTGGAGCCAATGCGCGGGTCATGCAGATGCTCGAGGAGATCGGATCCAAAGACAGGGTCAAGCAGTACGTGCAAAGCACCCTGGACAAGGGTGGCAAGATCATGGGCATGGGCCACGCGGTATACCGGACCATGGATCCCAGGGCCTGGATCCTGGCCAGCATTTCCAGGAGACTTGGGGAGCGCAGCAGCAATCCGAAGTGGTATGAGCTATCTGTAGAGCTGGAGAGACAAGCTCGCGAATATTTCCGGCACAAAAAGGGCAGGGATATTTATCCCAACGTGGATTTTTACAGCGCGACTGTGTATTCCTATCTTGGAATACCTGTGGACCTTTTCACACCTTTGTTCGCGGCAGCCCGAGTGGCCGGATGGGCGGCCCATGTAATCGAGGAGCGGCACGCTGAGGCCGCGGAAACAGCGCTTTATCGCCCCTCCTCAGAGTACGTGGGGGATTACTGCGGCTCCCAGGAGTGCGCCTTTGTGCCCCTGGAGAACCGTTAGGACCTGAAACAGCTTAAAGGTCGTTGTCTTGCCTGAGCTTCTGATGGGGCAGGACCCCGTAGTAGGAAGTTCTGGCCCTGCCCAGGGGGCAGCCCCGTTCGCCGAAGAGCTTCAGCTCCAGCTTCTGGATCTTGCTCCAAAAGGGCTTTCCGGATCTGGCGCCCCGGCAGACGGGGCAGAGCTTTTCACAGAAAACAGGCTTGCGCCTGGCCATCCTGGCTTCTCCTTGTTCCTGCCTAGGAGATTATTCGTTTACAGCAGACAATGCCGCGGCTTCTCTTTCAGCTATTCCTCGATCTTGATGGCTTCCGGGGCGCACTCCCTGGCTGCCTGACGAACCCTGTCCTCCAGGTGCTCCGGGGCCTGTTCTACAAGGGCTCGGGATATGAGCTGATCCTCGTCGTACTGGAAGACTTCGGGGCAGACCTTGTTGCAGTTCCTGTCCCCCATGCAGAGCTCATAGTCGATCCAGACCTTCATGGTTGGCCTCCTTTAAAATGAGTGGTTTTGTTTGTGAACATCACAATCTGCCATGTATTTCATGAGTCAAGTATGGTGTTAGGGTTATTGAGAGCTGCCTAGACTGCAGGTCAAAAGGCTTACCGTACTAAGGCCTGACTCTAATGATATCAGCAATGAGACGTGAAGTCACTATGTCCTGGAAATATTCTGGGCAGGCATGAATTCACGGGGCATGGCCAGGAAACGCTGGCGCGTTGCTGCTGAAACCTGAGCAAAGATATTTTGAGAACCGGTTTTCAGCAAGCAGGGATCATTGTTCTTGGGGCTATTATGCTCCTGTACACCCTGCTTAGTTTTTCCTGGCTCCAAGGTTCATCAGGCACTATGCCGAGTCCTTGGTTTCAGGCATCCCTTGGTAATATGCGCTGCGACATGGAGACTTTTTCCAACACAAGCTTTTTTCCGGCTATTTGCCCAAACGGCTAAGTAGGGTTCTGTAGGCGTGGGAGAGCTGGATGAACTCCTGCTTGCTGCCGCCCTGATCCGGATGCAGCTTCTTGGCCTGCTGCCTGTAAAGCCGGGTGATCTGCCTGCGGCTCATGCCCTTGAGCTCTTTGATGGAAACCTGGAAGATCTCCGCGCTCTGTTTCAGATCAGTGGGTTCTTTTTGCCTGGAGGCCCGGGCGAAGGATTCCCGCTTGCGGGCAAAGAAGTCCTGACGCAGCCTGTGCAGGAAGTCGCCTGCAGGCAGGGAGTAGTCGAAGTACATGATTACGTAGCGTATCAGGCTGGGGTGCAGATTGTCCTGGCCACGGCTCTGCCCAAAGAAGGACTGATCCTGGTTCAGCTCGCAGATATCCTGGATAAAGCAGTTGTCCAGCTTCTGCAGATCCAGAGCCTGGGGCATGACCCCGGCATAGATCTCTGAGAAGAACCTGCGCAGGTTCAGGAAGGAGAAGACATAGGCGCTGTACTCCCGCACAGGCAGCTTAGCCTCCTGATGCTGGAAGTAGTGCTCCATCTCGTCCCTGGACATGTACAACAGGGGCCTGTACAGCTTAAGCTGCATGGCGGGCAGCTGGCTCTGGTCCATCTCCCCTAGGCGCAGGTAGTTGATGCGGCGCTTGTCCACAATATGCAGCCGGTTCTGCAGGTAGTCCTCATCAGTGCTGTCCAGGGGAGGCAATCTCCTCTTGGCCCTGCTCCGCCAGGCAAAGCCCCTCAGAGCATGACGGATCTCGGGATGGATAAAAGGCCAGAAAAGATCCTCCAGCTCATTCAGGCTTGGTTCCAGTCCCTTGGCCTGCAGACCGTCCTCCACCTCCTGGCTGACATAGAAGCTGTTGCCGCCAGGGTATTCGATATACTCCCCAGGATCAGGGCCAAGATCCAGCAGGTCCTGGCTGACGTAGACCCCGTCCTGGAGTACGGATTCCCGGATCATATAGTGCAGCCTGTGCTGCAGGCGGTATCTGGCCAGGTACACGGCAAAAGCTCCTAAAAGGAAAGATTTATGCTATGTTAGCAGCCTTGAAGGCGGAGAACAAGAAGATTTTGGGAATTGTAGGACGCTTACGCCCATCTGTCATCCACCGTCTGTCCTTGAATTTCCAGCATTCTTTGCCTTATGGCATTCCAGCCTTGCAGGCCATGAAGCATGGGCTATCGCTTATTTCTGTTTGACTTCCCTTGGCCACGGACTGCTAATCGTCCAGGATTTAGCGTTTGCAAAGATGGATGCCAAAATTGTAAAAATAACTTAAATATCAAACAGTTATAGACAAATTGACGCTGATTGCAAAGAGAGGGCTCGAGAGTATTTGCTCTGTGCCCTGTGCAATTTTCTGCACCATATTCTGATTCTACTTCGGGGGTGCAGTATTTTACCTGATTTTTCATCCACCCTATAACAACCCAATGATAATAGGCAGGGTGATTCCCGAAAACAGGGTGCTGAAAAGGATCACTGCTGCTAGCAGCTCCGGGGACTTGTTGAACCTTATGGCATACATGAGCGGCAATATGGCTGAGGGGGCAGAGGTCTGCAGAACAGCCACAGACTGCTCCAGTCCATGCACAGAAAGTAGCAACAGGATGCTGCTGGCTGCCAGGGGGGAGATTACCAGCCGGACGAGCACGGCAGTGGATACCATTGAGGCGAACCTCAAAGCATTGTGCTTCAAGCCAGCCAGGGAAATGGAGGCCAGCTGCAGCCCAAGTATGAAAATGAGCAAGGGTATGGCCCCGGCACTTATCAGCTGCAGGCCTTTTTGGATGCTGCCTGGTACCGGTATTTGCAGCCAGGTAAAAAGCAGGGCCAGCAAAAAGGCATAGAAGATAGGGATCCTTAGCACGTCCAGCAGGATATCCTTGAGCTTGGTTTTATCGCTGCTCAAGTAGATGGCCAAGGTGCATAAGGGGATATTGAAGATTACAAAATAGATGATGGACAAGGGCACTGCCTGCTCTCCAAAGGAGAAATGGATCAAGGGCAGTCCGAAATTGCCCACATTTATCATGGAGGCCCCGAGGACAAAGGAGTTCCTGTCTCCTGCATCCAGGCGCAGCAGCCAGGCCAGTGCCAGGCTGACTGCTATCAGGCACGTGGTTAAAAGGAGCATAAAGGCAAAAGGCAGGGCCAGCTCGCTGAACTCCACAGAGCGCCTGGTAAGGGAGTCAAAGACAAAAACAGGTGCAAACAGGGCCAAGGCCAGGTTGGCCAGGGGTTTGAGGTCAGGTTTGTATATCCAGTTATAGATATAGGCCAGCAGGATGATCAAGAAGATGGGCAGAATGGAGTTGTTGAAGATGATCAGATAGTGCATTTCAGGTATCTTGAGTAGGAATAGCAAAAAAGTAGCTTCAGGCAGCAGTCCAAAAGCTTCTGCCACAGCACAGGGTCAAGACCCTTGTTGCAGCCCCTTAGCACAAGAGCAGCCCCAAGTGCTTAATTGGCTTAATACTGAAACCCCCATGACGACCCTCCCCTACCCCCACATTTGACACCCAGCTAAATACTGCTCTGCCGTAACCTATGCTCTATTTAGCCAGGTATCAATACTTGGCTGCCAGACTTGTGCCCTGATTTTGGCCAAGGCTTTCCAGCTCCTCCCATCGCTCATAAGCAGCCTCGATCTCTGCCTGTAGCGGTTCGAGCCTGTTCACCGTCTCTGTAATCGCAGATTCCTCCTGGCGATAAAAACCTTCAGCAGCCATGGCCTGATGCAGACGCGCCAGTTCTTCTTCCCTGGCCTCTATCTCCTCCGGCAGGCGCTCCAATTCCCGAGCCTGGGCAAAAGTCAAGCGCGCGGGCCGGGCTTTGGGCTCCCTTTTTGCGGCTGGAGCCTTTTTCCTGCTCTTGGGACGGCTTTCCGGTCCTGATCCATTCCCCAGCTGCCCCCAATCCGGTACAGCCCCTGCATATTCCACCACATGGCCCTGGCCCTGGAAAACAAGGGTCGAAGAGACCACGTTTTCCAGAAACTGCCGGTCGTGGCTGACCACCAAAACAGTTCCTGCAAACTCAACCAGCTTGGCTTCTAGAAGCTCCAAGGTCTCGCTGTCCAGATCATTGGTAGGTTCGTCCAAGACCAGGACATTGGCCGGCTTGGCAAACAAAAGAGCCAGCAAAAGACGGTTGCGCTCGCCTCCGGACAGCAGCTTGCTAGGCACTTGGGCCCGCTCAGGAGTGAACAAAAAATCGCGCAGGTAGGACACCACATGCTGCCGTCTGCCCCCGGCATCCAAAAAGTCGTTGCCTTGGGCTACAATCTTTCTGGCCGGGATCTCCGGAGGCAGGGCTTCCCGCATCTGGTCGGAATAGGCAATATGCAGGTTGGCTCCAAGCCGGATGGTTCCTTTTTGTGGAGCAATCTTGCCCAAAAGCCCCTGCAGCAGGGTGGTCTTGCCGCATCCGTTGGGACCCACAATGCCCACTTTGTCCCCTCGTTGCATAACTAAAGAAAAATCAGAAACAAGAGGAAGCTGGTGGTCATAGCCCAAACTGATATTCTGGGCTTCGACGACAATCCGTCCGCTTCGTCTGGCTTCCTGAATGGCCATTTTGGCCTGGCCTTCACGTTGACGCCGCTGTCGACACTCGCGTCGCAGTTGTTCCAAGGCCCGAACCCGGCCCATATTTCTCTTGCGCCGGGCTTTCAGCCCCTTGCGCAGCCAGACCTCCTCTTCAGCCAGGCGCTGGTCCTGACGCCGCCACTCTTCCTGTTCAGCAGCCAAAGCTGCATCTTTGCGCTGAGCATAGGTGTCGTAATCACAGGCCCACCTGGTCAGTGTTCCCCGGTCCAGCTCAAGAATTCCATTGGCCACCCTGCGCACAAAGGCCCGGTCGTGGGATACGAATACCAGGGTGGGAACGTGGCGCAGCAGGTAATCTTCCAGCCACTGGATGGACTGCATATCCAGATGGTTGGTGGGTTCATCCAGAAACAGGATATCCGGATTTCCGACCAGTGCTTTGGCCAGCAAGGCTCGACGTAAAACGCCACCGGAAAGACCGCTGGTTAAGGCCGTCCCATCCAGCTTCAAACGAGTCAGCATCTCCTGTATCTTCTGGTCCGCCTCCCAGCCGTTGTGACGCTCCACCTCCTGCTGCGCAGCCTCCAGAGTCTGGTAATCCCGGCTCTGCCCCTGCTCCAGATCCGCCATTTGCTGTTGATAGGCAATGAGGCTTTCCCCCTGCAGTCCCAGTCCGGAAGCAACCAGGGCATACGCGGTTCCTTGCATGTCCTCTTCAGGAATCTCTTGAGCCAGATGGGCTGTGTGCAGATCTGGGGAAAGATGAACGGTTCCTGAGTCTGGAATCTGCATTCTTTGCAGGATATGCATCAGTGTGGACTTGCCCGCACCGTTTCTTCCCAGCAGACAAAGGCGCTCACCAAAATGGATTGTCACATCCACATGGTCTAGGATGGGTTGGCCGACGTAGTTCAAACACAGCTGCGATGCTGAGAGCAGTGCCTTTTTCTCCATATTTGTAAATCACAAGATAAAATTATTATTTCAAATGGTTAAAAGAGATTCTGGTGCAAATCTCTTTGGCTGCAGCGACTTCCGAGTGGAGCCTGAAGTCCTCAGACGCGGTTTTGTGGAGCACGGATACTCGGAGCTTCCCTGTTTAGCTCCTGCCTCGGTAAAAGGCCAGACGCTGAGCCTGGGAAGCAACTATGTTTTCCAGCTTGGTTTGATGATCCTCTGAGAGGGGACCCTGCTGTGCGGCCTGGGCCAGTTCCTGGACCTCATTAGGGGTGGAGCAGCCCACGATGATCACATCCATTCTGGTCCCGAACAGGGCGTAGCGGATCAATTTCTCCGCAGTCAGACCGTGGTCCGGCTGGACATAGTTTCGGGCCCCCAGGCACTTCATCCCGATCACGGCCATATTTTTGTCCCTGGCCTGCTGGACCACGAGGTCCAGAAAGCCGTCCAGGTTCGATTCAACAGGATTAGCCGGCAGCAGAACCGAGTCCAGGGGCCAATTGCGCACGCAGGTCTGCAGAATATGCGGGTCATGGTGGCCTGTGACACCTATGTGCTTGACAAGGCCTTGTTCCCTGGCCTTTATGAAGGCGTTCAGGGCCCCGTCCCTGGCTTCGAGTTGCCTGAGATCCTGGATTGTTCTTACGTCATGGATCTGCCACAGGTCCAGAGAATCTGTGTGTAGGGTTTTCAAGGAGGTCTCCAGGTCCTGCATGGCCTGGGAAAACGTTCGGCCAGCGGATTTGCTGGTCTGAAAGATCTTTTTTCTGGTCTCAGGCTGTTCGCGCCAGATTGACCCCAGATAGGCTTGGCTGCCTGAGTAAGCTGGAGCCGTGTCAAAATAGGTGATGGACTGGGCGATGGCCTCTTGGATCACTGCTCTGGCCTCAGTGTCTTGACCAAAAGTCCGCAGAACGCCTTCGCCTCCTAAGCCAACTCTGGTGACTTCTGGGCCGTCAGGGGTAAAGGGTATGGTGGGCAGGCTGAACATGCTTTCTCCTGGCCCAGCATGCTTGTTCAAGAATGCTGGGCAGCTAGATTGAACTTTTGTCTCATTTTATTTGGAATACTTGTCTACTTCGGCTGCAAGGGCTTTGCGTGGTCCTCGGTCATCTTTACCGAGCTCCATGCCCGCAATTTGCTCACCGCTCCGGTAGATGTAAAGATATGGAACTGATGGCACATCCTTTAAATCCGGCGGGCGCTGCTGGTGCAGCTCAAAGAGTGTCAGCTTGGCTTTTTGCGGATCGACCCGATCCGCTAAGGTCCCTTCAAACAGAGGAACCGTTTTCTGGCAGGCGGGTCAACCCTTGTCATGGGCCAGGAGCAAGACGTCCCGATTCCCCTCGCCCAGCACCTCTGCATCAAAGTTGTGTGCAGTTATGTCTGTGATTTCCATATTCTCCTCCTTACATATTTTGGTTGGTATCGCAGGGAGATGCATAAGCCTCGCCTTGCACCCATTTTAAAAGCTCCAGCATGGCTTTTGCCCCTTGCCCAGCTGCAATAATGGCCTGTTTGTACTTATCTCCGTCGCAGACGTCTCCAGCAGCATAGACACCGGAACAGGCGGACATAGTGGTCGGATCAACTCTGATTTCATTTTTGTCATTCAAGGAGACCAAATGCTGCACCAGACTGCTTGCCGGCACTAAGCCGATATTAACAAATACTCCGTCTGCATGGACTGTGTATTGCTGACTTTCCACTTCATAAACAACTTCGTTGGCAATTCCTTTACCTTGCAGCTCAACAACCTGGGCATTTGTAATAAGCTCATACATTGCAGAAGGAAGCTGGTTGAGGTCTTTGATGATATCTGCATGTCCGTGCAGCTGGTTGTCTCGAATCACTTGAGTGATGAAACAATTTTGTTCCTTCACCAAGGAGCGGACCACCTGATTAGCCGAATCACCACCGCCGATGACTATTGCACGGCCATTCTTGAACTTCGCTCCATCGCAAATGGCGCACCGAAACACGTGATTTTGATCTTCTCCAGGCACATCCAGCTTGCGATAGTCTGCTCCAGTTGCAATCAACAGACCGTTCGCAGTATATTCATCACCAATATCTGTAATGAGCGTAAATACATTGTCGCTTTCTTTTTGAATAGACTCTATGAGCTCTCCGTGCCGTAAGTCCACAGAGGACTTTTTCAGGTGCGAAAACCACTGATCAGCCAGCTCCTGTCCTGTCGAACCAGGCATTCCAAGCCAATTATTCACTTCATCCGAGGTGGTTATTTGACCACCCGGCTTGTCGGTAAAGAATAGAGTTTCCACATGTTCCTGGGCATAGACCGCAGCGCTCATTGCCGCGGGCCCGCCCCCAATAATGGCGATACGCTTCTTGGTCATGGTTTCCTGCCCCATGTTACACGTTCCCAAGCTTTAGAAAGCTTTTCCCTAAAAGCGTAGTTATGAATTATTTTCATGACTAGCCCAGTTGAAGCATATTCTTGAGCTTTTTACAAAACTTTGCAGGTGCTCAGGGCGTGTTCGCTTTGCTTGGGATCATCCCCCAGGGACACACACAGCCTGAACACTTGTTCTCAAGCATTGCCAGGTCGCGCAGCTGTGGCCTTAGCCTGTTGCCATGAGCCTTATGACCCGGCTCAAAAAGTGATTATTTCATGTCCGCTGTGCTGAAAGCCCGCCATGCTAGGATGGCCCGACATATCATCCAAAAGTTCTATGCCCTGATCCCTGGCATCTTCCAGTGTGCCCATCTTATGGGAGCAGGCCCTGCAAGCTCCATACACAAGCCCTTGCTCCCTGGCCTTTGCCCATAATTCTTGTAATGGATGATCTTCCTTCACAAGCTCTGGAATAAGCTTTGTTGCCGCACCTTCTATCACGATCCCTACTTCATGGCCTTTTTCCTTCATATCCAAAGAATTGAGCAAGACATGAATAAAACACATATCATCAGCATTGAACACAAACAAAACTGTTTTTTGCATAAAAACCTCCTTCGCGAGCTGTGCCAGGCACTGGAAGATACCAGGCTTGGTTTTGTCTTACAGTTGCCTCCAAAGCCATGAGTTTTTCATTTCTCGAAACATTTCTACCAAGCGTCTCCTTGGCTGGTTGTAGCCCAATTATGGATAAGATAAGATTTCCGCCCTGTTTCTGCAAGCCTCCCCCATGCGTGATACTTTGAATGGTATATCTGGGAATGAAGTCATATCCAGGCTTGTATGAAGACCAGTTAGCAGATAGCTTGATTGTCCAAGATGTCAGAAAAGATAGGAGGCCCAAAATGAGGCTGCCGCCAGAGTCCAGGTATACAATGGCCTGAAAGCTGGCAGTCAATTGTCTTCTCCGACATTGATGGCCCCGTGGTGATTCTATTTGTATGTGTGGAAGGTTTGGGCTTTAATAAGCGACGAATACTATCGTGCACAATGAGTCTTCGCTCATCTTTGGAAAAGGATCAGGCTCAAGAGAAGAGGCCCTGGGTATCTCAGCCCAGGGGTTGTCAGGAACGGGTCGTCCTGGTACATGTTTTTTTGCCTAACTTTGGTGCTAGAGATAAGGCTCTTTTCAAATTATCCAGACCTTCGGTGGCCAGAATGGCCAAAATAGGGAAGCCGGTGAAATTCCGGCACGGTCCCGCCGCTGTGAGTGGGGACGAGGTCCGCATAAATCCACTTTGATGTAAGCTAGATAGCGCGAAGCATCAGGGGAAGGAGCGGATAGTAGAAAGATCCATAAGTCAGAAGACCTGCCGAAGGGTCTTAAATCTTGCAGGGAGATGGTAAATCCCCAAGCTTGTCTGCCCTTTTTTTCTGGGGCGGACTGGTTTGGGGATTTTTTATTTAGCAGACCATAGGAGTATCCTCTTATGAAGAAACGGCCTTTAATATTAGTGAATCCTGAAAATTGCCGGGGCTGCAGGAGCTGTGAAGTTGCCTGCGCCTGGAGGAATAAAGGAGCGTTTAATCCGCGTTTGTCCGGCATACATGTCATGAAGCTGGACAATGCAGGCATGGATTATCCTGTCCTGAGCTCTGAGTGTCTGGAATGGTTTTGTGGCAAGCAAGCCCCTCAGGCCAGCAGGGCATATGAGCCTGCCTGTGTCACTGCTTGTCAATTTCAAGCCCTGAGACTGAACCCGGAGGTGGAGGATGAGTAAAGGATATTTTGGGTGGAGCGGAAGAATCTTGCAGGTGGATCTGGACAGCAAAGAGATACAAAAGCTCCCCCTGCCGGAGGATTTGGCCCTCAAATTCATTGGCCAGTCCGGCGTGAATGCAGCCCTTCTCTACAGGCTTTGTCCGCCGAAGATAAGGCCATTTGATCCTAAAGCTCCCTTGATCTTGGGAGTAGGTCCCCTAGGTGGGACCCCGGCACCGTGTTCTGGGAGGTTTAGCGTGACCTTCAAGTCCCCTCTAACCGGCATATTTGCCGATTCCAACTGTGGCGGGCACTTCGGGCCAGAACTCAAGATGGCCGGCTTTGATCACTTGATTGTCACCGGTGCCTCAGATCACCCGGTATATCTGCTGATAGATAATGGTCAGATCGAGCTCAGAAGCGCAACAGAGCTATGGGGATTGAACACCAGCGAGACAGAGGAACACATCAAGAGCGAGCTCGGGGACAGGACCTTTCAGATTGCCTGCATAGGTCCTGCCGGAGAAAGCCTGGTCCGGTTTGCGGCCATAATAGCCAATAAGGCCAGGGCAGCAGCTCGAGGCGGGCCGGGCGCAGTCATGGGGGCCAAAAAGCTCAAGGCCATTGCGGTCAGGGGAGATCTAGGGCTTAAAATCTGGGATCCGGCAGGATTTGAAACCGCCTGTCAGAAAGCGCAGCAGGCCATTGTTGAGGATCCCCTGTACTCCCAGGCCAGTACCTATGGGACCGCCTGCATTACCGGCATGGCCCAGGCCTTGGGTTTCCTGCCCACCCGCAATTTCCAGGAATCCACTTTCGAAGGCGCATCCTGCATGTTCGGTGATGTTATTCAGAACAACTACTTGACCAGGCACAAGGGATGTTTCAATTGCCCGATCAGCTGCAGCAAGTATTGTACTGTTTCCAGCGGAGAATACAAAGGCACTGAGGGCGAGGGGCCGGAGTACGAAAGCATTACCGCATTTAGTGCTAAGTGCGGAAACAGTAATCTGCCCTCTGTGCTGCATGCCAACATGATCTGCAATAGGCTAGGGCTGGATACTATCAGCGCTGGCAGTACCATCGCCTGGGCTATGGAATGCTTTGAAAGGGGGATTTTGACCCAAGGGACTGCAGGTCTGGACCTGGCCTTTGGCAATCACCAGCAGATGAACGAGTTACTGTATCTGATAGCGCATAGACAGGGGATTGGCGATATTTTGGCCAAAGGGGCCCTGCAGGCCTCAAGGCAAATAGGCGGAGAGGACTATGTGGTGCACAACAAGGGACTGGAGTATCCAGGAGTGGATGTCAGGGGGACCAAGGGGATGGCCCTGGGGTTTGCAGTGTCCCCCAGGGGCGGAGACCACCTTAAAGGACTCCCTTTGTTTGAGGTGGCCCCGGATGTCTATAACAAAGAGATGCAGCAGGAACTAGGCATCACGCCCGGGGGCTCGTATTGGCTGGAATACGAGGGTAAGCCCGAATTCATGCGTTGGCACGAGGACTGGCACTGCGTGGTAGATTCTCTGGGGCTCTGCAAGCTGGAAGGCATCGCCATCAAGCCTCTATTTCCCAGGCACTTCCTGGAGCTCTTTCAGACAGCAACGGGGTGCAAACTGGATATAGAGGATCTGAGACGGGCCGGGGAGAGGATCTGGAACCTGGAGAGGGCCTTCAATGCAAGATTGGGGCTAGGCAAGAAGGAGGATATGCCTCCCAGCAGGATGCTAAAAGACCCTATCCGTACTGGTCCAGCCATGGGGGAGCTCCTGGAAGAGGAGAAGTTCATGTCCATGCTTGAGGAGTACTATCGTCAGCGCGGAAGGGATCCGGACTCCGGGATTCCTGACTCTGAAAAACTGAAGGAGCTGGGTCTGGAGCAGATCTCAGTGTCTCAGTGTCAACCCAGCGTTTATTTTTAAAAAAGCATGTGATGCGCCAGCTTCTGCTCGTGTGAAACAAGGGCATAACCCATGGATTTTTTCGTCGAACGTCCCTTTAAGCTCTGACTATCCAGCCAACCGAAGGCGCAGCCAAAGGCAGCGAAGCATCCCTACAGACTCGGTTGCCACCTTATAGCGCTTCGCCTCTCTCATTGAATGCTCGTGGCTGACACACTTTCCTCAAAAAAGGGCTCATGCAGCTCATATACTTTTCCTGGACCTGATTTGTCAAAGCATAAGCCTGCCTTTACTCAGAGTGCGGCCTTGGGGGCCTTTGCCTCACAAGCCCTGCCAGTTCCTCATGGCACAAGGGGCGTCCCAGCCTGCGCGCATACTCACGAACCCAGGCTGCGGTTTGCCGGACTGCTTCCTCGTCATAAGCACACTCCGGCTGCAGCCTTTGCAAGGCTCCTCGTATGGCTGCCCTGCCGCTTTTTTCCCCCCAGCCCAGGCGGCGCTCTGACTGGCTGACTCCGATTTGCTCCGGACTGAAGGGCTCGAACAGGGCTGGATCCTGCATGAGGCCCTGGACATGCAGGCCGCTTTCCGCGGCAAAGATGTCAGGGCCGCAGACAGGCTTTTGCCCTGGGATATTTATCCCGACCATGGCTGCCACTTCCTGGCAGAGCTCACGTATTCTGGGCAACTGGAATTTCTCCAGATTCTGGCCCAGGCAGAGATAGGCGGCTACTTCCTCCAGCCTGGCAATACCGCAGCGTTCCCCCAGACCCAGGGTAGAAACGTCCGCCCAGGCTGCACCGCTTTCCAGGGCGCTGACTGCGTTGGCTGTGGCCATGCCCAGGTCGTTGTGGCAATGGACGGCCACTTCTCCAGGGAAGATATTGGATACCTCGCTCACCAGGACAGTTGTCCGGCTCGGGGTGAGGAGGCCCACGGTATCCGCAATCCGGATGCGATCCGCTCCTGCGGCAGCTGCTGTGCGGGTCAGGCTGATAAGCTGCTTCAGCTCAGCCCGGGAGGCATCCTCCAGGCCAATGCAGATCAGCTCCAACCCCAGATCCCGGCCGACTTGGATAATACTGCCCACGGACTCCAGGACTGCTTCCGGTCTGCGGCCCAGGCGCGCAGAGCTGTGCCTGCTGGAGGCAGGAATACCGATGGTGACCCGGGAAATGCCCAGCCGGGCTGCCCACAAGAGATCTTCCGCCTTCATCCGGCACCACAGGCTCAAGGGCGGCAACAGGGGCAGCTTTTGAGCCTGCTGCAGCAAAGCTGGAAGATCCTGCTTGCCCGCCCAGCCGATCTCTATTTCGCCTACTCCGGTTGGGGCCAGCATCTCCAGAATCCGCAGGCAGTCCTGCAGACTGAAGGACACCCCATAGGCCTGGGCCCCTTCCCTTAAAGTGGAATCGATGAGCATGTCCCCTCCTTATAGCTCAACAGCAAGACATTTATCTCAAAACGCAATCTGCAGCATGCAAGAATCGGGCGCTGCAGTGCGGACTCGCTGCACTGAGCGAATCTTGGCGGGGCAGGGATCCCAGGGAATAGAGGCGCTGGGAGCAGCTGTTATTGCCTCTGGGTGATCGCAGAGTTGACCTTGACGTACGCAGCTACGATTTTGTCTGCAAAGCCTACCATTTTGTAGCTTGCCCTGTGCTGGCCGCAAGGCAGCCAGGCCGCCAATGCCCCTGCAGCCTGCTGATTTCCCTTTTGCCTTCCTGTGGCACGTTCCTTGCCATGAAAGGGCCATGGACGAAATTCAAACCAGGATCAGGAGGCAAAAAATGCGCAAGATCGCTATTTACGGCAAGGGCGGCATCGGCAAATCCACAACTACCCAGAACACAGTAGCCGGCCTGGCAGAGATGGGCCGCAAGGTCATGGTCGTGGGCTGCGATCCCAAAGCGGATTCCACCCGTTTGCTGTTGGGTGGCCTGAGCCAGAAGTCGGTTTTGGACACCCTACGCGAAGAAGGCGAAGACGTGGAGCTGGATGATATCCGGATCCCTGGCTACGGCAACAGCTTCTGCGTGGAATCCGGGGGGCCAGAACCTGGAGTGGGCTGCGCTGGCCGGGGCATCATCACTTCCATCAATATGCTGGAGTCCTTGGGGGCCTATGAGGAAAGTCAGAATCTGGACTACGCCTTCTACGATGTGCTGGGAGATGTGGTCTGCGGCGGCTTTGCCATGCCCATCCGGGACGGCAAGGCCCAGGAAATCTATATTGTCTGCTCCGGGGAGATGATGGCCATGTATGCGGCCAACAACATTTGCAAAGGCATCCAGAAGTATGCAGAGACTGGAGGGGTGCGTCTGGCAGGGCTGATCTGCAACAGCCGCAACGTGGACAATGAGGAAGAAATGATCGCTGAGCTGGCCCACAGGCTGGGAACCAGGATGATCTATTTTGTGCCCCGGGACAACATGGTCCAGAAAGCGGAGATCAATCGACGCACGGTTATCGATTACGCCCCGGAGCATCCCCAGGCGGATCACTACCGCAACTTGGCCCAGGCCATAGATGACAACCAGGATTTTGCGATCCCTACTCCCCTGGAGATCGAGGATCTGGAACAGCTGTTGCTGGAATACGGGATCCTGGAAATAGCTTGATTGGGCATGCTGCTGGGAGCAAAGCATGCCGTGCTAAGACAGAACATAAGGCTTGAGGCAGAGCTCCAAATGCAACCAAACTTGCTAGAGCAAAAGGCTGGGCCAAAACCCGCGAGTTATGAAGGAGTGAATTATGATCATGGTCAAGGCCATTGTCAGGCCGGAAAAGAGCGCATCAGTCATGCAGGCCCTTTTTGAAGCCGGATATCCGGCTGTGACCAAGCTGGAAGTGGCCGGAAGGGGCAAGCAGAGGGGGTTGAAGCTGGGAGAGGTGGTGTATGATGAGCTGCCCAAGGAGCTGCTCATAGTGGTGGTGCCTGATGCTGACAAGGATTATGTGCTGGAGGCGATCATGGGCAGCGCCCGGGTGGGCCAGGGCTCTTTCGGAGACGGCAAGGTGTTCGTAACCCCAGTGAACGAGGTGTACACAGTCAGCTCAGGGGTCAAGGAGGCCTGATCCGAAAAAAAGCAGTGCAGACAACTTTAACTACGGAGGGTCTATGCAGGAAGTAATGGCCATAATCCGCCAAAATCGGATCAATCAGACAAAAAAGGCCTTGGCTGAGGCAGGCTTTGCCGCGATGACCGCGGCCAAGGCCCAGGGCCGCGGGCGGCGCTCGGTGGAGTTCCAGTTCCTGGAGGCTGTCACCGAGCATCCGGATATCAGCCCGGATATACTGCCCACCCTGTCCCAGGGCGGGCGCTTGATCCCCAAGCGGCTGGTGGATGTGGTGATCCCTGATAGCAGGGTGCAGGAAGTGGTGCAGATCATTATAGATGCCAGTCAAACCGGAGAGCCTGGAGATGGCAAGATCTTTGTGTTGCCTGTCAGCGAAGCGCTCCGGGTGCGCACAGGAGAAAGAAACGAAGCAGCCATAGATGAAATGCAGGTGGCTAAGGAGGTCCTATGAGCAAGTTGAAAACTGACCCCAAGCTTGATCTCCAGGCCTGGGTGGAGGAAGTTACCAGTTTGTATCCTCCCAAGGTGGCCAAAAAAAGGCGCAGGCATATGCTGGTCCGCGAGGAAGGGTCCCAGGCCTGCGAGCAGCAGATCGAGGCCAACGTGCGAACTGTGCCTGGGATAATTTCCCAGCGGGGCTGTTGCTACGCCGGGTGCAAAGGGGTGGTCATCGGACCCTACGGGGACATGGTGCATATCGTCCACGGCCCAGTGGGCTGCTCTTTTTACGCCTGGCTGACCCGGCGCAACCTGTACCGGCCCAAGGATGACGGAGATGCCAACTACATGCAGTACTGCTTTACCACGGACATGCAGGACCAGGATATCATCTTCGGCGGGGAGAAAAAGCTGCGTCAGGCCATTCAAGAGGCGGTGGACATCTTTGCTCCCCAGGCCATCACGGTGCACGCCACGTGTCCGGTGGGCCTGATCGGGGACGATATCCAGAGCGTGGCCAAGGAGATGAGCGCCAAGACCGGGGTGCAGATAGCTGCCTTCAACTGCGAAGGCTACAAGGGCGTTTCCCAGTCAGCAGGCCACCACATCGCCAACAACAAACTGGCTACTGAATTTGTGGGCAGCAGGGATGCAGAGCTGCCCAGCCCGTCGGTGAATATCCTGGGAGAGTACAACATCGGCGGAGATGCCTGGGAGATCGAGCGGGTTTTCAATAAATGCGGGATCAATGTGGCCTCTACCTTTTCCGGGGACGGGCACTACAAAGATATGTGCCAGGCCCATAACGCGGACTTGAACCTGGTCATGTGTCACCGCTCCATCAACTACCTGGCTGAAATGATGGACACCCAGTACGGCATCCCCTGGATCAAGGTTAACTTCATCGGGGTCAAGGCCATGTCCAAGTCCTTGCGCAAGATAGCCCGCTATTTTGAGCAACAGGAGCTGACCCAGCGCATCGAAGAGGTCATTGCTGAGGAGGAGCTCGCTGCTGAAAAGGGGATTGAGCCCTATCTGCCCAGGCTGCAGGGCAAAAGCGTGATGCTTTTTGTCGGCGGCTCCCGGTCCCATCATTACCAGGATCTATTCCGGGATCTGGGTATGGAGCCTATTGTGGCCGGATATGAGTTTGCCCACCGCGACGACTACGAGGGCAGGCATATCCTACCCTCCATCCGGGTGGATGCGGACAACAAGAACATCGAGGAGATTACTGTGGAGCCCGACCCAGAGCGCTACCTGCCCAGGGTGGATGCAGAATACAGGCAGCGCTTGGAACAGGAAGGGGTCCTGCATACCTACCAGGGGATGCTGCCTGATATGGAGCAAGGGACCCTGGTGGTGGACGACATAAGCCACGCAGAGCTGGAGCAGCTTATACTGCGCCTGAAACCTGACCTGGTTTGCTCCGGAATCAAGGACAAGTACGTGATCGAAAAGTTCGGAGTGCCCTGCAAGCAGCTGCACAACTACGACTACTCCGGACCTTACGCCGGATATGCGGGGGCGGTGAGCTTCGCCCAGGAGATCGACATGATGGTGCACAACCCAGCCTGGAAGCTGCTTAAGGCACCGTGGAAGGACAAACCCAGCCTGAGGCCGGAGCTAAATTTCAGCTAAAGGCCCAGTCCCTGTTTTGAGTCGAGCCGTTTCGGCCTGCAGGGTACAGGACTGCAAAAGCATTGGAGAGAATAACTATGCTGGACCATACTCCGAAGGAAAAGACTGTGGAGCGCAAGGCTCTGCGCATCAACCCAGCCAAGACCTGCCAGCCCATCGGGGCCATGTACGCAGCCCTGGGGCTGCACGGCTGCCTGCCCCACAGCCACGGCAGCCAGGGCTGCTGCGCCTATCATCGCAGCCATCTGACCCGGCACTACAAGGAGCCGGTCATGGCTAGCACCAGCTCCTTCACAGAAGGGGCCAGTGTGTTCGGAGGCGGCCCCAACCTACGCCAGGCCCTGAAGACCATCTTCCAGGTCTACGATCCGGATATTGTGGCTGTGCACACCACTTGCCTGTCCGAGACCATTGGCGACGATATCCCGACCATTGCCAAAAAGGCCATGGAGGATGGAACCGTGCCCCAGGGCAAGTTGGTCATCCACTGCAACACACCCAGTTATGTGGGCTCCCATGTGACCGGGTTCTCCAACATGACCGCGGGCATGGCTTATTATCTGGCGGAAAAAGGCCCTGGCACAGGCAGGCTCAATGTCCTGCCAGGGTATGTGGAGCCAGCGGATATGCGGCACATTAAGCGTTTGCTGGAGGTGATGGGCATCCCAGGCATTGTTTTTCCAGACACCTCCAATGTCCTGGAGACCCCCATGACTGGAGAATATGCCATGTATCCCCAGGGCGGAACCAGGATCCAGGATCTCAAAGCCAGTGGCAGCAGCAAGCACACCCTGGCCCTGGGCCCCTATGCCTCGGAGCAGGCAGCCAAGGTTTTGGAAAAGAAGTGCTCAGTGCCGTTTTCCAGCCTGGATGTGCCCATCGGGGTGCAGGCCACGGACCGCTTTATCCTGGCCCTGTCCGAGACCGCTGGCGCGCCGGTGCCTGAGGTCCTGAGTGCTGAGAGGGGGAAGCTGTTGGATATGATGACCGACTACCAGCAGGTCCTGTACGGCAGGCGGGTGGCCCTGTGGGGGGATCCTGATCTGGTGCTGCCCATGGCCGAGTTTGTCCTGGACTGCGGCATGGCTCCGGTGATCGCGCTGACCGGAACCCCGGGCAAGGCCTTTGAACGGCGCATGGCCAGGCTCCTGGAAGGGGTCCAGTTTGACTGGACAGCCAAGGCCAGCCAGGACCTGTTCGAGCTGCACCAGCTGGTCAAGGCAGATCCTGTGGATCTGCTCCTGGGCAACACCTATGGCAAGTACATCGCCCGGGCTGAGGATATCCCGCTGGTGCGTTTCGGCTTCCCTATCCTGGACCGGGTGGGGCACAGCCATTTTCCCAAGGTGGGCTACCGGGGCGGGATGCATATCCTGGCCCAGATCATCAATACCCTTTTGGATCGGCAGGACCGGGATGCTCCAGAGGAGCGCTTTGAGCTGGTCATGTAAAGGACATGCAAGTTGTCAGAGTCACCTCTGGCTGCAGACGTCCAGTCTGATCAAGAAAGGGCTTTTGTTAGCTATCAAAAACGTACCTGTTCACCAGGTTCAGGGGTTCTTCCTCGGTAAAGCTTATCCAGGCACAGGAAGGAGATGGTGAATAACTACTCAAAAACAGGGAAAGACTATGAGCACGATTTTAAACGAACGTAAAAGCCAGGTGCACACTGTGGGCCAGGGGGAGTTTGCCTTGGCCTGCAATCGGGAATCCCTGGCCGGAGCGGTCAGTCAGCGGGCCTGTGTCTTCTGCGGCTCCAGGGTTGTCTTGTATCCGATCGCAGATGCCCTGCACCTGGTGCACGGCCCGGTGGGCTGCGCAGTATACACCTGGGATATCCGGGGAGCCTTGTCCTCGGGCCCGGAGCTGCATCGGCTGTCTTTTTCCACAGATCTGGGGGAGAAGGACATTGTCTTTGGCGCAGAGAAAAAGCTGCAGGCCGCCCTGGAAGAGCTCATTGACCGCCATGAGCCCCAGGCGGTGTTTGTTTATTCCACCTGTATTGTGGGCCTGATTGGGGACGACATGCAGGCTGTGTGCCGAGGGATGCAGGAAAAAAAGGGGATCCCGGTCCTGCCGGTACAGTCCGAGGGATTTAAGGGCAACAAGCGGGCCGGCTACCTCGCGGCCTGCAAAGCCATGTTCCAGCTTACAGGTACAGACAGTACAGCCCGAGTCTCACCGATATCGGTCAATATCCTGGGGGATTTCAATATTGCAGGGGAGACCTGGATCATCCGGGACTATTTCAGGCGCATGGGGGTGGAAGTGGTGGCCAACGTGACCGGGGACGGGCGGGTGGCAGACATCCGCCGCAGCCACCTGGCAGGGCTGAATCTGGTGCAGTGCTCAGGGGCCACTGAGGAGCTGGCCAGGATGATGCAGCAGGAGTACGCGATCCCCTACAAGCGAGTCTCCTATCTAGGCATCGAGGACATGGCAGAGTCATTGTACAATGTGGCTGAGCATTTCCAAGATCAGGATCCGGATATAGTGCCCAGGACCCAGGATTTAGTCCGGGCAGAGATCCAGGGGCTGCTGCCCAGGCTGGCAGAGCTGCGCCAGGATCTGGAAGGCAAACGGGCGGCCGTGTACGTGGGTGGGGCCTTCAAGGCTTTCTCCCTGCTCAAAGCCTTCCGCCATTTGGGCATGCAGGTGGCTGTGGTCGGGTCCCAGACCGGGACTGAGGAGGACTATGCTAAGTTGGCCAGCATGACGGATCCTGGGACCATTATTGTGGACGACGCCAACCCCTTGGAGCTGTCCCAGTTCATCAAGGAAAAGGATGTGGACGTGTTTGTGGGCGGGATCAAGGAGCGGCCCATTGCCTACAAGCTGGGAGTGGGGTTCTGCGACCACAACCATGAGCGCAAAATCGCCCTGGCCGGGTTCCAGGGCATGTACAACTTTGCCCTGGAGATCCATGCCACTGCCACCAGCCCGGTGTGGCGGTTTGTACCCAGGCGGAGCAGAGGAGGAAAGTCAGGGGATGAAAGTCAGAGCTCAGAGCTCAAGTGGCCTCTGGCGGGAGACCGCTTGGTGGGTTCTCAATAACCCCCATGCCTTGACGACGGGCACAACGAAACATGGAAAACTTCAATCTGCAACGAAAAGGGCGAGCGCCACTCGCTCTTTGTATTGGTCAAAATATCGATGTCGATACTCATGATATCCATATTACCACAGAGGAGACCATGACCGGGACAACCTATGTATCCACCACCAATGCTTGTAAGATGTGCACCCCCATGGGAGCAGCCCTGGCTTTTAAGGGCCTTGAAGGCTGCGTGCCCTTTCTGCACGGCTCCCAGGGCTGCGCTACCTATATGCGCCGCTATGTGATCAGCCACTTCCGGGAGCCTATTGACATCGCCTCCAGCAGTCTGGGGGAGAAGCAGGCTGTGTACGGAGGCGGGGCCAACCTGAAAAAGGGGCTCTTGAATGTCCTGGACAAGTACCGACCCCAGCTCATAGGGGTGGCCAGCACCTGCCTGACAGAGACCATTGGCGACGATGTGCCCAGGTACCTGGCAGAGTTCCAGCGGGAATTTGCTGACCTGCCCCTGCCTGAGCTGGTACAGGTCAGCACCCCCAGCTATATGGGCACGCATATGGACGGCTTCCACCAGGCAGTAGCCGCGGTTACGGCCCAGCTGTGCCTGGAGAAGTCCCAGCCCAGGCAGGAGTTGAACATCTTTCCAGGCTTTGTCTCCCCGGCTGACGTCAGGCATCTCCATTCCATGGCCTCCAGCTATGGTCTGCAGGCAGCCCTGATCCCTGATCTGTCCCAAACCTTGGATGGACAGTGTCTGGAGGACTATGAGGTCCTGGCCTCTGGCGGGACCAGCCTGCAGGCTCTGCGGGCCATGGGTTCTGCCCGGGCCTCTGTGGAGTGCGGCCGGGTCCTGGCTGGGAACAGGAGCGCAGGGCAGGATTTGGCCCGGCGGTTTGGGGTCCAGCTGTATAGTGTGGGCCTGCCTGTTGGGCTGCGGGAGTCAGACGCTTTGCACCAGGCCTTGAGAGAGATTTCCGGCCGGGACACGTCCGAGTCTGTGGCCCAGCAGCGGGGACGGCTGTTGGATGCCTATGTGGATGGGCACAAATATGTTTCAGGTCAGCGGGCGGTGGTCTATGGAGAGGCTGATCTGGTGGTAGGCTTGACCTCCTTTCTGGCAGAGATCGGTGTCCAGCCTGTGCTCTGTCTGACTGGAGAGCGTCCGGCAGGACTGGAATCAATCCTGGAAGGGGTCTGCTCAGATCTGGTCCCGGCCCCCAGGGTGCGCACCGGCGCAGATTTCTATGACCTGCAGCAGGAAATCGCCTGCCTGGATCCCACTGTGCTGCTGGGGCACAGCAAGGGCTATCAGCTGGCCCGCAAACTGGACATCCCTTTGATCCGGGTGGGCTTTCCCCAGCACGACCGCTTCGGAGGTCAGCGCATCCAGCATGTGGACTATGCCGGAGCTCAGCAGCTCTTTGATCGTCTGGTGAACGCCTTGATAGAGCAGAAACAAGCCCGCTCTGATGTGGGATATACTTACCTCTAGGAGCTTAGCCATGTCCCCTTGCCCTGAGACAAGCAAACATCCCTGCTTTGACCGCCAGGCCAAGGCCAGCTGCGCCAGGGTGCATCTGCCAGTGGCCCCGGCCTGCAATGTACAGTGCAACTTCTGCAACCGGTCCTTTGATTGTGTGAACGAGTCCAGGCCCGGGGTGACCTCGGCTGTGCTGAATCCGCAGCAGGCAGTGGACTATTTGAGCCAGGTGCAGCATGCTGAGCCCAGGCTCACTGTCGCTGGGATCGCCGGCCCTGGAGATCCCCTGGCCAATCCAATCCAGACCCTGGAGACCATTCGTCTGGTCAGAGAGCGCTTTCCTGGGCTTTTGTTATGTTTGTCCACCAACGGCTTGGATCTGCCCCAGTATGTGCAGCAACTGGCAGAGCTGGGCCTGAGCCATGTCACCATCACGGTGAATGCTGTGGATCCGGAGGTAGGGAGCAGGATTTACAAATGGGCCCAGGCAGACAATGTGCTCTACACAGGCCTGGAAGCCGGACGTCTCATCCTGTCCAGGCAGATCCAGGCCCTGAGCCGGCTCAAGGAGCTGGGTCTGACAGTCAAAGTGAACAGCATTGTCCTGCCAGGGATCAATGACCAGCACATCCTGGATATTGCCCAGGTCCTGGGCGGTCTGGGGGTGGATTTGATGAACTGCCTCCCGGTACAGCCCACTGCCAATACTGCTCTGGCCCACCTGCCCCAGCCTGATACGGTCCAAATCTCTGAGCTGCGCAGAAAGGCTGGGGAGTTTGTCCCCCAGATGACCCATTGCCGGAGGTGCCGGGCTGACGCAGTGGGCCTTTTGGACCAGGACCGCTCCCGGAGCTGGGCCAGGACCTTGACCGCGTGCGCTCAAAACACGCAAAGCACAGAGGAGCCTCGGCCCTTTGTGGCTGTGGCCACCCGGGAGGGGATGCTGGTCAACAAACATCTGGGCGAGGCCAGGTACTTGCAGATCTGGGGGCAGAAGAATGCCCAGGCCGAGCTTGTCGAGGAGAGGCGTACTCCGCCTGCGGGCTCAGGTTTAAATCGCTGGCAGGAGCTGGCCCGGATTCTGGCGGATTGCCGCACAGTGCTCACTGCAGCAGCAGGGCAAAGACCCAGGGAAATCCTGGGCCAGGCAGGCATCGAGGTAGCTGAGTGCTCCGGTCTGATCCCGGATGTTGTCCAGGCTGTGTACAGGGATTCCTTGTCCGCCTTTAAGGTCCAGCCCGGCAGCCTGGGAGCCGCAGGCTGCGCAGGCGGAGGGGAAGGCTGCGGATGAGCAGAGCTACTCCAGCCCGTACTTGCGGATGCGGTAGCCGATCTGGCGCTCTGAGATCCCCAATAATCTGGCAGCATGCCGCTTGACCCCTTTGGTTTTTTGCAACGCGGTCTGGATCTGCTGCTTTTCCAACTCCTGCAGGGAGCATTCCTTATCAAAAGCTGCCGCAGCCTGCGATCCGGAAGCTGTCCCTGGGGCTGGCTCCAGGGACCGGCTGCCTTGTTTCAAATCCTCACTCAGGGCCTGCCTGACCATCCCGGCCCCGATACGTTCCTTTTCCGCCAGAATGACCAGGCGCTCTACCAGGTTTTCCAGCTCCCGGACATTGCCAGGCCAGTCGTGGGCCTGGATCACATCCAGGGCTTCTGGAGTAAAGGTCAGGCTGCGGCCGTATTCCCGGGCCATGCGGTGCAGAAAATGGTTCAACAGCTCCGGGATGTCCTCCTTGCGCTGGCGTAATGGGGGGACTGTGATGGGGAAGACATTCAAACGGTAGTAGAGATCCCGGCGGAATGCTCCCTGGGAGATACCATCCCGCAGATCCTGGTTGGTGGCAGCCAAGACCCTGACGTCAGCCTTGACTGTTTGATTGCTGCCCAGCCTTTCGAACTCCCTTTCCTGGAGCACACGCAGGAGCTTGGCCTGCAATCCAGGCCCGAGCTCTGCGATTTCATCCAAAAATATACTGCCTCCCCGGGCATCCTCAAAACGTCCGGCCCGGGGGGAAGCAGCTCCGGTGAAGGCCCCTTTCTCGTAGCCGAACAGCTCGGATTCCAGGAGATTTTCAGGTATAGAGGCGCAATTGACCTTAATAAAGGGGGCCTGTTTGCGTTCTGAAAGCTCGTGAATGATCTTACCGATTCTGGTCTTTCCGGTCCCGGATTCGCCAAGGAGCAAAACCGTGGCGTGGGTGGGAGCCACCTTGGCGATCTGCCGCTCCACATCCTGCATGGAGCTGTCCTTGCCCACGATGTACAGGCCCTGGGCCTCCTTGGACAAGCGGTATTTGAGGTTCACGTTCTCCTGCTTGAGGACCTCCTCCCTGGCCTGGATGGTTTCGCTCAGGCTGATGAACTGGGCGATAAGCGTGGCTACTACATTCAAGAACTCAATGTCCTCCTCCACCGAGACCTCGTCGCTGAAAAGACGGTCCACAGTAAGCACGCCGATGGGCGAGGAATCATGAATGATGGGTACTCCAGTGAAGGCGATGTTCTGCTTTGTCCTCTTTCTGGCTCCGGTTTTGTCCAAGAACAGGGGCTCCCGGCTGACATTGGAGATATGCTGGGCCTTTCCGGTGCGAAAGATCTTACCGGTCACGCCTTCCGTGGTCTGATAGATGCCACGCTTGCGCTCTGCAGCAGACAGGCCGTGGGAGGCCATGATCACCAGATGCCCGCTGTCCCGGTCCAAGAGGGTAATCGTTCCCCGTTCCATGCTCAAAGTACTGGACAGGATAGAGAGCACATCCTGCAGGCACTGTTCCAGATCCAGGGCTTTGTGGATCACTGAGCTGATTTGGGACAGGACCTTGAGCTTGAGGGCGCTAATATTGGAATGCATAGTAGCTGAAGGGTAGATGTTATTCAAAAAAATGGACTATTGTGGTTCAGGGAGCTTGTATGGAATTGCATCTCATTTTTTGCGTATTTGGAGATCCAGATGTGTCATGCAGTTTTCCAAGGAAAATGAAGCAAGAAGAATGCCAAGGAAGGGTGGTCTGCTAACTGGCTGGAATATTGGGTGATAAGTGCAAGACAGGGCTCTGGAAGATACGAAAATGTACTAAGGCTTCCACCGGGCATGGTTCAATACAGGTTTTGGTTCAGCATCCACTGCAGCAAAGCACACCTGCATTGCAGACAGGAAAGCCTGGTCAGAATGTTTTGGGCTCCTTTGATGTTTGCCGGCTCCGCCCTGAGCACAGGCAAATCCTGCCAGGGGATTGCGTTATCTATTTGAGCCTCTGTTACAAAAAGCCTTTGATTGGAAAAGGAGCTGTCAATGTTCCAGCCTTGGGGGTTGAGCAGCTGTACTGTCTGAATATGCTCCCTGGAAATCTGCATTTCCCGCTGCAAGATAGTCCTAGCAGCTTCAGCCCAGGAGAGCCTGTGATCATATCTCCCGCCAGGGAAATCCAAGGTGTTCTCCCCCACCCCAGGTCTGTAGTATGGCTCAGGCAAAAGCAGCAGCTCATTTTGCACAGGAATAACTATTAAAGAGTCCTTTTTTTCTACACGCCAATAGGTTTTGATCTCTCCTTGAGCATCCAGCCAGCGCTCCCCAATCAAAGTCATCCAAGGGTTGCTGAGCTGTACGAGCGTTTCCAGTAATTGCCATTTATTTGCTTTCATGTTCTTGAGTCTGGGCTTGGATTTTGGAGACTCCAGTCTCTTGCTGCCTGTAAGGCTTGACTTTTGAATGCTTTGAAGACCATAGCTTGAGCTCCAGTCCGGAGCAAGAAAAATTAAGGACTATTTCTAGGTCTTGTAGATGGATGCTCTTACAAAAAAGGTGCATGAGACTTATCTAGATCCAGCTCCTCAGAAATGCTACAGCACAAATAGAATATTCGTCCAAGACGATTCATATGCAGCTCTCACCCACTGGACGAAGCTGTGCAGCTAGTGACATCCCGGCACTGAGGTCTTATATAATTTAAGTTTAGGGTTTGAAAACAGCTCTTATTTTCAGCTCAAGAATATGTAACCCAGGAGGTGAGCATGGGTACCAGAGCAGTCCATACCATATACCCGGAAGATTTTTCTGAATACCGCTCCAAGCACAAGGAGAAAGCCTACACCCTGGTGGATGTGCGTCAGCCTGAGGAGTACACCCAGGAGCACATACCCGGGGCCCTGAACCTGCCCTTGCCGGAGTTTGAACAGCACCTCTCCCAGCTGGATCCTGGGCAGGATCTGATTTTTTACTGCCGCAGCGGCAAGCGTTCCCTGAGTGCAGCCGAGTTTACCGCAGACGCGCTGCAGGATGCTGTGGCCGGGATCTACAACCTGCAGGGCGGAATCCTGGCCTGGTCCGGGGTGGCCCTGCCTGACTATCCCCGAGTGGAGGCCTTTGATCCCGGAGCTTCTGTACAGGAACTGCTCCTGCGGGCCATGGATCTGGAGAAAGGTGCTTTTCGTTTCTATCAGGAGGTGGCTGCAAGGTGGCCAGGAGCTGGTTTGGAAGATATTCAAAGCATGGAAAGGGCCCATGCTCGCAGCGTGTACAATCTGCTTAAGAAGTATGACGGTCCGGAGCAGCCCTTTGCGGAACTTTTCGACAGCTTGCCAGGAGAGACTTTGGAAGGCGGGCGCCCACTGCAGGAGCTGCTGGACGGGCTGCAGACCTATGATCAGGGGGGATGCTTGGCCCTGGCAGAGGTGGCCCTGGAGATCGAGAGCCAGGCCTATGACCTGTACCGCCATCTGGCTGATACCCTGAGGGATCAGGAAGCTGCCCAGGGGCTTTTGACCTTGGCAGAGCAGGAGAAGGGCCATATGCGTATAGTCGCTAAGAAGATCCCGGACTGTCTGGGATGATGGGACAATGTGCGCATAAAATCACCTTTTAGCAATGGCTGAGGTGAGCGGGCTGCCCTTTCCAGGGCAGCCTGGGGCTTGCTGTCCATCCCAAAAAGCTTAGGCAGAGACCATAATGCAGCCTAATGGGGACATTTCCAACCTGGTTTTGCTCACTGGCGGTGTGGTTGTTTTGACCATGCTGGTCAAGGGAAGTCTGGAGCGCACTGTTTTTCCTCCCCTAGTGGGCTATATGCTCCTGGGCATTTGCTTGCGCTGGTTTAGTGACACCTGGCAAGTATTTGCTGCCGGGCAGCAGGTGATTCACCTGATTTCCCAACTGGGTTTGGTCACTCTCTTGTTCCGGGTGGGACTGAAAAGCGATATCACAATACTGCGCAGGCAGCTGCAGAACGCAAGCCTGGCCTGGGTGTTGAACATCCTGGCAGCAGGGCTGGCAGGTTATTACCTCACTGCTTATCTCCTGGACTACGGAATCATCTCTGGTTTGATCCTGGGCACGGCATTTACCGCTACCAGTGTGGGGGTTTCGGTCAAGGTCTGGGAGGAGCAAAACCTCCTGCAGTCGGCTAACGGGGCCTTGCTTGTGGACCTGGCTGAACTAGACGACGTGACCGCAGTTATTCTCATGGCCCTGGTGTTCACTGTGGTTCCTGTACTCCAGTCCGGAGGATCAGAGTCTGTCCTTTCTGCTCTGCTCACTGCTGGTCTGGGCTTTGCTGTGAAGATGATCCTGTTTGGGGCATTTTGTTATCTGTTTGCTGTGTTCCTGGAACGGCCACTCACCAGCTTTTTAGGCAAGATCGAAAGTAAGCCGGATTCCATGCTGACTATTGTCGGCTTTGGATTTATTATCGCTGCTCTGGCAGGAATGTTGGGATTTTCATTAGCCATTGGGGCCTTTTTTGCTGGATTGGTTTTCAGCCGAGATCCCAAGTGCATTTCCTTGGATAACGCTTTTGTCCCGATTTATGATTTTTTCAGCCCGTTTTTCTTTGTGGGTATTGGCTATCAGTTCCAGCTAAGCGGTGCAGCGGCCTCAAGTTTAGGCATGGGAATTGTTCTGGCCCTTACAGCCATTGCGGTTAAGATTGTGGCCAATGGTCTGCCTCTGGCGGTGATGAACGGCATACAAAGCGGACTTTTAATCGGGGTCAGCATGGTTCCCAGGGCAGAGATTGCCCTGGTTATCATGCATAAAGGGATGCAGCTGGGAGATTGGGCAGTGGATCAGGCCCTGTTTGGGGCTATGGTAGTGGTAAGTGCGATCACCTGCTTGGTTTCCCCGGTTTTGGTCAGGTTTTTGCTGCAGCGCTGGCAGCAAGACAGTATTTATTAAATTTTTTGTAATTATTGCCGTGAAAATGTTGGGCTTCGCAGGCCATACTATGCCTATTGCCGGATTTGGTCCGGTATACGTAAAGCAAAAGTTTGATACTGGACCTCTTAAACTTCCAGACAGCCATAGTGGATTTTGAGGTTGAAATAGCGTGCATAGTTTTGCTTAACGCATTCTAAATCGCTCAGACATGTTAAGCCTGTGGGCCGAACCCCCGGACCTTGGTTTTTTCCGCGGTAATACTTGTCCGAGCATAGTAAATGGTGAATAAATACAATTTGTTCCTTGTCTTCAGTTTGTGAAGGAAAGCTTAAAATCCAGCATCAAGACTGGGCTTAACTATCTTTCTTGCATGAAATCACAATATGAGCAGCAACTTCCTTAAGTACTGGCTTTTGGCCACCAGGCCCTGGTCCTTTGTCATGACCGGCTTCTCAATATCTGTAGGTAGCGCCCTGGCTGCCATCCAGGGTCCTTTTTCTCCAGGCCTGTTCTGTCTGACCCTTATGGCGGCAGTCTTTCTGCATGCCGCAGCCAATCTGAGCAACGATTACTACGACTTCAAAAAAGGCCTGGATACAAGGACTTCAGGCACAGCTCTGTACCGTCCTCACCTCCTGGTAAACGGTAAGCTGCAACCAGAAAGCGTGCGCGTTTGTGCTATGGGTCTTTTTGTTGCCGGGATAGCCCTTGGTATCTGGCTGATAGCAGCCCGGGGCTGGCTGGTTCTGGGCCTTGGAGTGCTGGGGATAGGAGCCGGGCTGGCCTATACAGCTCCCCCTTTTAACTACAAAAACATAGCCCTGGGTGAGGTCTTTGTGTTTCTTATCTGGGGCCCGCTCATGGTGGAGGGGTCCTATTTCGTGCAGGCAGGGGGCTTTAGCCTGCAGGCCATGTGGGTCAGCATACCCTTGGGAGTGCTGGTGGCCCTGGCGCTTTTGGCTAACAACCTGCGGGATATCGCCTCGGATCAGGCGCGCGGGATTCGGACCCTGGCCATTCTCCTGGGCGAGCAAAGGGGTTTTTACCTGTACGGAGCCTTGTTGATTATAGCTTATGCGAGCATCGTGCTCCTGGTGGTCTTTGGGGTGCTGGCCGGCTGGTCCCTGGCGGTTTTTTTCTCATTGCCCCTGGCAGGGAGCATATTCAGGGATATGCTGCAAAAGATCCCGGATGATGCTGACGCCAGAACAGCTCAGATGGATACCGCATTCGGGATTTTGCTGCTGATGTCCCTGGTCCTGGAGGCTCTGCTTTGAGCAAAGGCTACGAAGATATGAGGCTGACTGCAGCCACAGTGGCGCTAGCAGGTATTTTGTGGTTCGCTACCTTCTATCTTGCAGCCGGGGTGTTCTGGTACAAGATTGCTGCCTCTGCCTTCATTCTTGCAGGCCTTTCTTTTGTGCTGCAGCCTGCAAGGCAGTTCGGCTTCAGCTTTAGCCTGCGCAGCATCTGGCTGGGCCTGGCCTCTGCAGCTATCTTGTATCTCATCTTCTGGGCCGGGAAAGCGGTCTGCACAACTGTTTTCCCGTTTGCAGAACAGCAGGTGGCAGGGATCTACCAGCAGGGCCAGGGCACATCCATCTGGGTCATTGTCCTGCTGATATTCTTTGTGACCAGCCCTTGCGAGGAGCTCTACTGGAGGGGCTTTTTGCAGCGAAAGCTCATGCAGCGTTTCGGAGGGTTCAGGGGCTGGCTGTTGGCAGCCTTGCTCTATGCAGGGGTGCACATCTTTTCAGGAAACTTTATTCTCATCGGCGCTGCAGGAGTGGCCGGTTTTTTCTGGGGGTTTATGTACTGGAGGCTTGGGGATATCTCTGTCTTGATCATCTCCCACGCAGTCTGGAGCACATTTATTTTTGCTGTGCAGCCGATTCCTTGAGACTTTTGCAAACTATTGTCTGGCTATCCGTCCATGACCCGCAGCCCGGAGCAGGACGAAATCCTTCTGCATATTTCCAAATGCCAAGTCAGGAGCGCTTGTTCCGTGCAAGCTGCTTTAAATGCTGTCAGATCTGAAGTCTATAAGGGAAGCTCACAGTCTGTCAGGAGGGCACCTGGGCTGATCATCGTAAGTGATGGAGCAGCCCAGAAGCGACTCCACTTCCTCATTTTTCATGGGCTTTCCAATATAATATCCCTGCAGGCTGTCACAGCCCATATCCTTGAGCTCCATGGCAATCTCCTTTGTCTCCACCCCCTCAGCCACTGTAACCTTTTGCAAGCTTTTCCCCAAATGGATTATGGTCTGCACGATGGTCCTGCTATAGTTGTTGTCCAGCATGGTTTTCACAAAGGACAGGTCTATTTTGATATTATCAACAGGAAACATGTGCAGATAGCTAAGTGAAGAATACCCTGTGCCGAAGTCATCCAAGGAGATGGTCAAACCCAGTTCGTGCAGCCTTCTTATGTTGGCAATTGCTGCCTCTGGGTTGCTCATGATATTGCTTTCGGTTATCTCCAGCTCTATCTGTTGAAAGGGCAGGCTATAAGCTGCTATCATAGTGGATATTCTCTCAGGAAGCTTTTCATCCTGAACATCCAGTGCAGAGAGATTGACTCCTACCTTGAGCATAAGGCCTCGATCCCACCAACTCTTGGCCTGGACAATTGACAGCTCTAGCAGATCCTGGGTCAGTTTTTTGATCATTCCGCTTTTTTCTGCCAAGGGTATGAATTTGTCCGGGGAAATATTGCCGTACTGAGGATGTGACCATCTGGCCAAGACCTCAACTCCGGTTATCCTATTATGTACCAGATTGTATCTGGGCTGAAACAAGGGGAAAATGTGCTTTTCATCCAAGGCCCTTTTCAGATCCCCTTTTATGGTAACATCAAATGTATTGTGATCGTCCTCTTGCAATGAATAGAGGACAGCTCCTATTTTTTCCCTTTTGCATTTGTACATGGCGATATCAGCCTTGCGCATCAACTCCGAGGCCTCTTGGGCATGCTGGGGATAAAGGGCTATGCCTAAGGAGGCATCAATATGGAATTGACGGCCATCCAGGAAAAAAAACTGATCCAGATTTTGCATGAACCTATCTGCAACATGCAGGGCAGTGGCTTTATTTTCTATGCTTGGCAAAATTGCGCTGAACTCATCCCCTCCTAAGCGGCCAATAATGTCGTTCCTTCGAACGGCATGCTTCAGCTTTTTGCTGATCTCTTTAAGTACAATATCTCCAGCATGGTGGCCTAATGCGTCGTTTACTTCCTTGAAGCCATTCAAATCTATGAGGATGAAGGCAAATGGGCTTTGCAAAGGGTCTGAAACGAGCTCCTGAAGTTTTTCAAAGAGCATATGCCTGTTGGGCAACCCTGTTAGGCTGTCGTAATATGCTTGGTATTCCAGCTGTTTGGTTCTTTCCTGGACCTTTTTTTCCAAAAGTATGTTCTGCTCATTAACGATCTCATACAGCTCTATGCTCTCCAGGAAATTGGAACAGACCAGGAGGGTGGTTGACAGCAGGAGCAAAGAAATATCAGGCACTCTCTTTGTGTTCTCATTATGTATGGTAGCAAAGAACATGCCCCTGATTCTGGAAGAAGTGGACATGATATGCAGGATTATCTGCATTCTTGGGTTGCTGCAGGCTAAGAAGAGGGGTCTCTTTTTGCGCAGGGCCCAGGAAAAAGCCCAGTTCTCAATCAGTCTTTCTATTTCACTGTGCACAAAATCTTGATCAGTGTGCTTTGATTTGTAGGTCAGCTCAAAGTCGTAATTCTGCTCATTAACCAGAAAGAAGGCCACATCTTGCAAGGGAAGTATTTTCCTGACTCTGTTTTCAGCATCCTGGAGCAAATCATACCTGCTGTAGTGCTTGTTCTTAACCAGATCCCTGAGGTTAAAATCGAACAAGCTCAAGGCCTGTTCCAGCATATCCACTGTATAGCGGTTGATGTCCTCTATATATTCCAGCTTTTGCTCAAGCAGCTTTTTTTCATTTTCAGCAGACATGACTCAAAACCTATTTTAGGAGCTCTAATATGGAATCTATTTCATTATTCAATTGGTTCAGTATGGGTGGAATGGCATTATAAGAAATGTTGAGCATTTCCCAGGCTTGTTCATTGAGCTGCAGCACCATTTTTTCGCCTGAGCTGCCGATCTCTAAGGCATTAACCATGATTTCAGCCAGGTGTATTATAGAACATTCCTGGCCATGTATGCCTTGTCTGGGTGCGTGGTGCTGCTTGACCATGTCTCCCAAGAGTGGGCTAAGCTTCCATAAATTACAAAGTTCTGCTCCAATTCTGTCATGTGTCAGGCCTATGTACATTTTTTCTGCCTGGTTGAGGTACATATCATTCTCCCAGGTATATTTGATCGCAGCAGCAGTCTGCTTGGGAGCTTTCTTGAGCAGGACCAGTCTTCCCAAATCGTGCAGGATCCCGCCCACAAATATCTTTTCCGCTTCTGCATAATCAATATATTCAGAGATCAGCTTGGCGCACAGACCCACTGCCAGACAGTGCTTCCAAAATTTTTCCATATCCAGATAAGTGGAGGGTACATCCTGGAATAACTTCAGCACTGAGATGCCTAGGGCCAGGGTGCTCAGCTGCTTCGTGCCTATCACTGTTACAGCTTTGGAGATGGTTTCGATCTTCTGGGGAAAGCCGTAGAACGGACTATTGACAAGCTTTAAGGTTCGGGCAGTTAAAGCAGTGTCAAGGGCTACCACCTGGGCGATATCCTGGGCAGAGCTCCTGGGATTGTTTATGATTTCCTTGATCCTGTAAAAAGTATCCGGAAGAGTAAACAGCTCAACATCCCTGCCCAACATGGAGCTCAAATTGACAGTTGGCAAGCTTTCAATATTCTGTACACGAGCCTCATTTGCGGGCGGCTCACTTTGCTGTTCAACTTCTTTGCCCCGTGCCAGATTTTCGGCCACAGTCAGGGCGTGCTGCTTGAATAATTCCTTAATGCAGGGATGGTCAATATTTGTTCTGGAATATCTGGCACTGATAATCTTGCCTGCAGAATTGAGCTGAGCCTTGCTAATGCTGGCGGCCTGGAGGTCATTTGGGGATTGTTCGTCGTTTCCTTGTTCAATCTCTATTTCATATATGCCCCACATTTTAAGTATTCTTATATGCTTTTGTTCAATGCTGGTATCTTGAGGCAAAAGCAGGCGACCGTTTCTGTCCTTGATGTCCCGCCTAGTGACCATACCGGGCTGGATATTCTGGATAGCTATTTTGACCATATCATACTTTCAGTTGCAGGAGGTTCGTGCAAGCCCCTGGACCAGGGCAAGCCCCTTCTGTTTTAGGCGAGCCTGGATTTTCGGAATCTCTAGGAGTAACAAATCAATGGGCTCATGCTGAATTGCGATCACAACTCAAGCTCTACGTATATGTGGTATCTTTGAAGCAAATTCCCTGAAAGTCAACTCCATCCGTTTTCTTGTCTGCAAAAGGAAACTGTTCTACACAGGCTACGTTTGCAGCAGCTTAAGGGCTAAAAAAAGATAGAAATGATCAAGGCTCCAGCAATGAGCTTAGGGGGTGTGGGTGAACAGAGGTCTGGCACTTTTCAAGCCCGTGGTCTAAGATCCTGCCTGCTGGCACAGGAAGGCATGCGTCTGAATGAGCGCTCTTTGGGATTTGATCAACAGCATGCTCAGGCGCAAGGCAGAGGGTGTTGTCTTTTTGAAAGTTGTGGACAAAAAGGCCAAGAGCAAGTACAGACTGGGGAAAATGCCAACACTGCAAAGAGCCTTTTTGGCATATAGAGCATATCTTAGATAAGAAGCGTTAGAAGTGTGTATTGAGGAACTAGCTATGAGTAGGAGATGTTAGGGAGGATGACTGATATGAAGATAAACAGCCGATTGATTCAGCTATTTGCTTGTCTATGTATTTTGGGCTGTATAGCCAGTAGCAGCTTTGCCTACAATCAGCCGCCAGGGCTGAACTTGGGAGCCACGAATGTTCTGGACGGCATGATCCCTCCTCCAGGATTGCATATGAGCAACTATATTGTGAGTTATCACTCAGACGATTTTCAGGATGCACCAGGGGACAACGAGCTCTATGCGCTTATTTATAATCCGCAGTTGGTCTGGGTTTCCAAAAAGAGTCTGCCTGGTGACCTCAAATATGGCTTCCAAGCCCAGCTTCCATTGCAAAGCTATGATCTGGACTCCACAATTCAAGTTCCCGAGGGGACAACCTCAATGGAAACCGGCAACAGCATCCTTGGCGACCTCAATTTTGGACCGTTTATAGGAAGGACAGAAAAGCTACATAAAGATTGGCTGTTGCATTGGTTTTTTGAGCTCGACATCTTTGCCCCTACTGGAGATTATAACAAGCAGGCCCAGATTAATCCCAGCTCCAACTATTGGAGCTTAGAGCCCTTTTTAGCCCTGACCCTGCAGATGCCTCAAGGTTTCAGCTTTAGCACCAGACAGATGCTCACCTATAACTTTACCAATGATGAATATGTACCTTTTGGAGCACCTGAGGCAGAAGAAACCGATCTGCAGGCTGGCTCCATGTGGCACTGCAACTTTTCTTTGATGAAGACCCTGGATTTTATCGATACTGATTTAAGGTTGGGCGCTGTGGGCTATTACGGCAAGCAGCTGGAAGAGGACGAGATAGATAACTATCCAGAGCTGGAGGTAAAGGAAGAGGTGTTTGGCATTGGTCCGGGCTTACACTGGATGAACAAAGGGGTGGTCTGGAGTCTGAAGACATACTTTGAAAGCTCGGTTGAGAATCGGCCAAAAGGAACACGCGTGGTGTTGAGAATTATCAACAGTTTTTAAACATGCTGTGTCAGTATGGTTTCCTCCCGTGAAGCTGCTATATTGCAGAAAAAAAGGGGCTGAAGCTTTTTGATACAGTCCCTTTTAACCAAAAAGCTTTATCTTTTACCTAAATTGAACAATTCTTTTCCGTCATTGCGAGCAAAGCGAAGCAATCTCATTGTTTTAGCAAAAGATTGCCACGCACCTTTCAGGCGCTCGCAATGACGGGCATTATCAAGGTTTTTGCAGAGAATCGCTCAATTTAGGTTTTAATGGGCAGATTCAAGTCCTTTAGCTCTTCTTGGATCTTTCATCAAGCCCACTGGCCTTGGAAGTATAATCTGATATAAGCTTGTCGCTGGCCTCATTTACTAGGATCAGAGCGAAATGTTCATGACTTAGATTGATTTGGGACTCCTTGTCCTCCAGATGAGAGTAGATGTTCCCTTTTTGATCGAAATAACAGTGATCCAGGTACTCCATTTTCCCTTCTGGCAAAATTTTCTCTAACAGCAAAATGCAGCGATATTCATTTTCTAGGCTGACTAGATAATAGGAGAGGACAAGGGAATGGTTGAACAGATTGAAATGGATTGCAGATTGAGACTTTTTTCCGGGATCGATCTGGATCACATTGCCCAGGAACCTGGTGGTTTCCATGCTAATAACGTTCTGGAAAAGTGACCAAAATTCATTGAAGCGATCCCTGAACTCAATAAACGCATACTCCTTAGTCTTTAAATTTTGGATTATGTCATTCATTGTGCTTTCCCCCCTTTTAATAGATTTTGGTCCAATTATGCTTCATTTGGCTCATCCTTGCAACCCTATTCTATAAATTTGAGGAGGTCTTTGTGTTTTTGCCTCGGCAAAGGGTTATGAAAACCTGGGCCCTTTGGGGCAAATATTCTCTGTTTTGGAAGTTGCAGTAAGGCACGTTTTACTTTGCAAGTTTGATCTAAAGCTGGTGATGAGAGCTGTATTTACGGTGATGGGGGAGGGGGCAGGGCTCTCTTCTCTCAATATTCCTTTGCAGGCTGTTTCTTGTCCTCAGGTGCATTGCCCGCCACTTCGTAGCTGATCGCGCCGAACTTGCAGGAGAAGCGCATGCAGCGCAGGCAACGGATGCAGTCCTTTTGGTTGGCTCCCTGGTAGAATTTCACCCCCATGGGGCAGTTGCGGTAGCATTCCTTGCAGAGCACGCAGTTGTCAGGATGGTGCACCATCCTGAACAGACTGACTTTGTTGAACAGGGAATAGATGGCGCCCAACGGGCAGAGAGTGCGGCAAAAGGGCCGCCTGGTGAAGACCATGGCTAGCAGGAAAGCGGTTAGTATAACGACCTTGAAGGCGAAAACCCATCCCAGGACTCCACGCAACTGGGGCTGCAGATATATCAGGGGCAGACCAGCTTCAAGGGTGCCTGCCGGACAGAGGTATTTGCAGAACCAGTTCTCCCCGTAACCGAGCATATCCACCACCAAAAGGGGCAGCAGAACGACCAGCAAGGCAAGCGCCACATATTTGCCCCAGGTCAGGACCCCAGGGACTTCCAGCTTTGGCGAAGGTATCTTGTGGATGAGCTCCTGCAGAAAGCCAAAGGGACAGACCCAGGCACAGGGCATCCTGCCCACCAGGGTGCCGATAAGACCAAGCACGCCGATGACATACAGACCGAAATGGTAACTGCCGTTGGCCAAAGTGGGGCGCAGATTCGCGAAAAAGGTCTGCAAAGCACCCAAGGGGCAGGAACCTACTGCGGCAGGGCAGGAATAACAGTTCAGACCAGGGACGCAAATGCTTTTGAGTTTACCTTGGTAGATGGTCTTGGTGAAGGGAAACAGAAGCCAGGCATTGCTGAGCACCGTGGCTCCTATTTGGATTAAGCGTCTAATATCCAGCATTACTCTATACCAATACAGCTAAGGCAGATGCTGATGCCCTTTTCTAAAACAGCCTCCACTTCCCCGGTATTGATGCCGGTGACCAGGAGGATAAGGAATAGCAGGAGCAAAATGTACGTTATTCTGTAACTTGTTTTGACCATACTAGACTCCCTGTAGACTTGCAGGGCCAATCTATTCCCGGCAGCTCCGCAAGAGCTCGTTTATTTTGTCCTCCAGCTCGGCCTTGGACCATCCCCCTGTGGTCTTCTTTTCTGTATCATTTTGCACAAGCAGCTTATAGGGTACCACGGAGATATCGTAAGCTTGCATGACTTCCTCTCCACCCCAGAATACAGGGTAGGTTAGCTCCTCCTGGTCCACAATTTTCTGGATTGCGTTGGGGTAGCCAAAGTCAAGACTGATCACGAACAGGCCCAGCCCCTGATCCTTGTAGCGTTCAAACATCTCCTGATATATGGGCATTTCCCGGCGGCAGGCACTGCATCTGGAGGTGACGAAGGAAACGATTACTAGACAGTGATCACTATTGAGCAGTTTTTCTACTTCTTGCGGCTCAATGGGCTCTACCTCATTGGCCCAGGTCTCAGACTGCATGAATGACAAAAAGGCAACCACAAGAATTAGGCTCCAGGCCCAGAGGGTTTTTTTGCATCCAGCTTGCATAGTTTGTCCTTTTGTTTGCGATATTATTTTTACTGATAACTGATAATGCTTTTTCATGCAATCCCAGCGGTAATTATTCACTAGGTCCGGGGATTTTAATTTTGCTCTGCGACGGAGAAGTGCA
>CAZBUB010000023.1:0-41549 GCA_964494985.1 uncultured Desulfohalobiaceae bacterium
AGCCTGTGGGCCGAACCCCGGACCTTAGTTTCTTCCCCGGTAATGCTTATCCGAGCATAGGAGATGGTGAATAAATACGGACCAGCAGGCATTTTACAGCTGCTTTCAACTTTGTTAGAATAATCCATGCAGTATTTTCCTGTATTTTTGGATCTGCGGGGCAAATCCTGCCTGGTTGCTGGTGCGGGTCAGGTTGGCAGGCGCAAGGTCAGTCGCCTGTTGCAGGCTGAGCCAGCCAGGATTACTATCCTGGACCCTGCCCTGGAAGCTGGTCAAATGCCTGAGCCTGGTCAGCAAAGCGAGCTCATCCTTTTGCAAAGAAAGTTTTATCCTGAAGATCTGGAAGGGGTGTTTTTGGTCTTTGCCTGCACCGGGGACGTAGAAACAAACTTTCGCATCAGCGAACTGTGCAGGGAAAAGGGTGTGTTATGCAATAGCGCCAATCAAGCTCAGGAGTCAGGATTTATTTTGCCTGCCCTGCATGCTGCAGGGGATCTGCAGATAGCGGTCAGCACCTCTGGTAAAAGCCCTGCCTTGGCAGCAAAGATCAAACAGGAGCTGGGCAGGGAATACGGCTTTGAATACGCCTTGTGGCTCAAATTGTTGGGCAGGATCCGCAGCCGGCTCCTGCAGCTTGAGAGTCCTAGCTTGGAAAACAGAGAGATCTTTCGTAGTCTTTTGGAGCAGCGGGTTCTGCATGCTCTGCAAAAAAGGGATAAAAACTCCTTGCAGGAGATTTTAAGCAACAAGCTGCCATGCGAACTTAGACCATGGGTGGGGGAATTCACAGATGGACTTTTATAGCCTCTTTGATCTGGGCATAGCCCTGCTCTACTTTCTGGGCTCCTTGCTCTATGTGGTCGGAATCCTGAGCTACAAGGCCTGGCTGCGCCAGGTTTCCCTTACTGTGAGCCTGTTTGGATTCTGCCTGCATACTGTGGACCTTTTCCTGAAGATCAGCACTCAGCCCATGTTCTCGTTTGCCCAGGTTCAGTTCTACTTTAGCCTGCTGGCCTGGAGCTTTATTTTGATCTATTTGCTTTTGTGGTGGCGACTCAAGCTGCAATTCCTGGCCCTGACCGCAGCCCCTCTGGCCTTGGTGCTTTTTACCTCTTCCATGGTGGTGCAGGAAACCCAAATGCCCATTCCACCCAGGCTGAGCGAGCTTTGGTTCGGCCTGCACATAGGCAGCCTGTTTCTGAGCATCGCCCTGTTGGCCATGGCTTTTGGGGCAGGGGCAGGTTATTTGTACCTGCACCGTCAAATTAAGAACAAGGTGAGGCTCAATCGGCTGCGCAGGGACCTTCCTGCCCTGACCAGCCTGGATCGGGTCAACCATTGGGCAGTAAGCCTGGGCTTTCCTTTGTTCACTTTAGGTATGCTCTCCGGTTTTATCTGGGCCAGATTTACCTGGGGGGAGATATTTTCCTGGGATCCCAAGGAAATATTTAGTCTGGGCATATGGTTACTTTTTGCCTATCTCTTCCATCAGAGGCTGCTTTTAAGCTTGAAAGGCCGTAGACCGGCAATCCTGGCCTCCACCATTTTCGGTCTGTGTATTGTATCTTTGTTGATAATCAACTTCTATTTTCCCACACACCATAGCTTCAAGCCATAATAATGCAACCAAGGATATACCTGCTAGGACTCAATCACCGCACAGCGCCTATTGAGATTAGGGAAAAGTACTCCCTGCAGGATCTTAAAGGTTGGGACCTGGATCCGGGCCGGAACTCGGATTGGTTAAGGGAGATCATGCTGCTTTCTACCTGCAACCGGGTGGAGATTCTGGCCGTGGCGGACCCAGGCCTGGATGCCAAGGAGGCCTTGCTGCAGGCCTGGGCCAATGCCTGCAGGGGCGGGCAGGAGGAGCTGCGGGAGCAAGTCTATGCCTATACAGACCAGGAGGCTGTGGCCCATGTCTTCCAGGTTGCGGCCAGTCTGGATTCCATGATTATTGGCGAGCCGCAGATTTTGGGCCAGCTCAAGGAGGCCTATAGGCAGGCGGTGGATCAAGGGTCTACCCGGGTGATCCTAAATCGCCTGCTGCACAAGGCCTTTTCCGTGGCCAAAAGAATCCGCTCTGAAACCAGGGTAGCCCAGCATGCGGTTTCAGTGAGCTATGCTGCAGTGGAGCTGGCCAAGAACATCTTTGAGGACCTGGCCAGGCAAAAGGCCTTGCTCATCGGCGCAGGAGAGATGTCTGAACTGGCTGCACAACATTTGCTAAACGCTGGAGTGCCCAGTCTGCAGGTCACCAACAGGACCTTTTCCAGGGCCCAGGAGCTCGCCAAGCGCTTCAAGGCGGAGCCCTTTCCTTTCAGCGAACTGGGGCAGCGCCTGTCGGAGGTGGACATAGTGCTCACCTCTACTGGGGCAAATAAGCCCATCATCAGGGCTAAGGATATGCAGGCAGTGCTTAAAAAGCGCAGGCACAGGCCCATGTTCTTTATTGACATAGCAGTGCCCAGGGATGTGGATCCAGACTTGAACCAGCTGGATAATGTCTATCTCTACGATATTGACGATCTGAAGGACGTGGTGGAGGAAAATCTGGCCCTGCGAGGCCAGGAGGCTGATCTGGCCCAGGAGATTATCCAGGAGGAAGTGGATAAGTTCAGGCAGTGGCAGCGTTCCCTGGGGCTGACCGCCACAATTGTAGACCTGCTGCAGCAGGGCCAGGATGTTGCGGAGCGAGAGGTACACAAGACATTGAAGAATCTGGGTCCTGAGGTCAATCCCGAGGTAACTCAGGCTATTCAGACCATGGCGGAATCAATATGCAAAAAATTATACCACAATCCCATAGTCTTTTTAAAGCGCAGAGCTCAGGAAGAGGATAGCGCTCGGGAGCTCATTTCTTTGACCAGGAGGATGTTCAATCTGGACCAGGAGGAAGTGCCTAAGGACGCTCATGCTTTCAGGAAGAAGGGGAGAGGCGGGTCGTGAGACGGATGGGCACAACTCTATCGATTACGACTGCGACCACGATAGCGAGGGGCAGGCAAGTCGTAGTCCTTGTCGTAATCGATATGAATGATACCTACCTTAAAAAATAGGAGAGAATATGGAATTCACCATCTGCGCCCTGCCCGGGGACGGCATCGGGCCGGAGATTACTGAGCAGGCCCTGGGAGCTTTAAGTGCAGTTGCAGATACGTTTCATCACAGCATGCAAGTCAGCTATGCAGATATTGGAGGCAGGGCTATTGATCTGCTGCAAACCCCTTTGCCGGAACAGACCCTGGAAGAATGCAAAAAGGCGGACGCGGTATTCTTGGGAGCCGTAGGCGGGCCTAAGTGGGATGATCTCCCGGCCCAGATGCGTCCGGAAAAGGGCCTGCTGGGGCTCCGAAAAGAGCTGGGTCTGTTCGCCAACCTGCGGCCGGCATTCATCTATCCGGAACTTCAGGGCGCTTCCTGTCTGAAGCCAGAAACCATCGGCTCAGGGATAGATCTGTTGGTGATCCGGGAGCTGACAGGTGGCATCTATTTCGGCGAGCCCAGGGGCAGGGAAGATAGACAGGGCCAGGAGGTGGCCCTGAATACCATGGTCTATTCCGTCTCGGAAATTGAACGTATCGCCAGGGTGGGCTTCCAGACTGCAGCCAAGAGGAGAGGCAGGCTCTGTTCAGTGGACAAAGCCAACGTGCTGGAGGTTTCCCAGCTGTGGCGGGAGGTAGTCACCAGGGTGGGCCGGGATGAATATCCTGACATAGAGCTGAGCCATATGTATGTGGATAACGCTGCAATGCAGTTAGTCCAGGATCCTGGTCAATTCGACGTGATCCTGACCGGGAATCTCTTTGGGGATATCCTCTCAGATGAGGCTGCAATCATTACCGGATCCATCGGTCTGCTCAGCTCTGCCTCCCTGGGCATGGCAAATCCAGGACTTTTTGAGCCTATTCACGGCTCAGCTCCGGATATCGCAGGCCGTGACCTGGCCAATCCCCTGGCAGCGATCCTTTCTGTTGCTATGTTGCTGCGCTATTCCCTGGGCCTGGAGGAGGAGGCTAGGTCAATAGAGCAAGCTGTGAAAGGGGTGCTGGCCCAGGGACAGCGTACCGCTGATTTGGTTCGGGGCCAGGAGCAATCAGTATCCTGCTCCAAGATGGGTGAATTGGTCCGAGCAGGAATTTGGCAGGGGAAATAGCCTATGCCAAGACTCGTGCTTGATTCATTAGGCAAATCCTTCGGGCCCAGGAGCCTTTTTTGGGACCTCGGTCTAGAGCTTCGCTCAGGACAGAGACTCGCTGTATTGGGCAGAAACGGCACAGGCAAGAGCACTTTGCTGCGCATCCTGGCCGGACAGGAGGAGCCGGATAAGGGCAAGGTGCGCCTGGATCCAGCTACTGAGGGTTTGGGGTTCAGCGTGCAGGAGCTGCAGGCAGAAGAGCTGCAGACAGCTCTTCTGCAGTGGGTTTTGCAGGGCATCCCTTCTTGGGCAGAGCTCTGGGCCAAATGGGGGCAGGCAGAGCAAAAGAACCCCGGAGCCTGGAAAGAGCTCTCGGAGCAGCAAAGCGCACTGGAGCTCTTCTACGGGTTCAATCCTGAGCACAAGGCCAAAAAGGTCTTGGCTGGCCTGGGGTTTACCCCTCAGCAGTACTCCTGTCCCTTGCAGCAATTAAGCGGAGGTTGGAGGGAGCGGGCCAAGCTGGCCCGGGTCCTGGTCCAGGGTTCCCAGATCCTGCTTCTGGATGAGCCCACCAATCACCTGGATTTGGAAGCAGTGCGCTGGCTGGAGGGTTTTCTGCTCAGCTTTTCTGGGATTGTGGTCTTTGTGGCCCACGACAGATATTTTCTGCAGAGGCTGGGCAACTGTGTATTGCACCTGGCCCCTGAAGGTCCAGTGTATAAAGAGCTGGGTCTGGAGGAGTATCTGACCTGGCGAGCCCAGCGGGATGAGTCCAGGCAAAGGAGGCAGGAGAAGCTGCAGCAGGAGATTGAGCACAAGCAAAAATTTGTGGACAGATTTAGATACAAGGCCAGCAAGGCTACCCTGGCCCAGAGCAGAATCAAGCAAATTGAAGTCCTGCAGGAGCAAAAGCAGGCTCTGGAAGTTCCCACAGAGTCAGCTGGCCTGAGCTTCTTCTGGCCCGAGCCCAAGCGCAGCAATAAGCTGGTGCTCCAGGCCCGGAGCTTGGAGTTTGAGTACGCTGCTGGACAGTCCTTGTGGCCGGCTTTGAATTTTTCTTTGTACAAGGGGCAGAAGGTGGCTTTGCTGGGGCCTAACGGTGCGGGCAAGAGCAGCCTGCTGAAATTGGCTGCAGGAGAGCTTGAACCTAGCCAGGGCGCCCTGGGCCTTGGCTCTATGGTCAGGCCTGCTTTTTTCCATCAGCACGTGGCCCATACCCTGAGGGAGGAAAATACAGTCCTGGAAGAGATCCAGCGCCTTTCCTCCCCGGGCTTGAAGCAGGAGGAGCTTTGCTTTGCCCTAGGGCTGTTTCAACTGGGGCAGGACTCCTGGCAGCTGAAAGTAGCCAGTCTCAGCGGAGGGGAGAAAAATCGTCTGGTTTTGGCTTCAGTCTTCCTATGCCGAGCCAATTTTTTGCTTTTGGACGAGCCCAGCAACCATTTGGACTTGGAGAGCAGGCAAGCCTTGGTGCAGGCCCTGCAGGAATACAGCGGCAGTTTGCTTTTGGTCAGCCACGACCGGTATTTATTGAGCCAAGTGGCGGAAAGTGTTTGGGTCTTGTCCAGTCAGGGTCTGGAGCAATATGCTGAGGGTTTTGAGGACTACCAGGCCAGGCAGAAAATGGAGCGCGGCAGCGAAAAGAATGTCAGACAGGGCTCAGATCATGGCAGGCAGGAGTACAAACGGCAAAAAAGACAGCAGGCGGAGAAGAGGAACCAGCTGTATCGGACCCTTCAGCCGTGCAAAAAAAGGTACGACACTTTGGAAGAAGAGCTGGAGTCCTGCTTGCAAAATCAAAAAGAGGTGGAGGACTCCTTGGCCAGTCAAGCAACCTACCAGGACTCTGCCCAGGTGCAAGAGTTGAACAAGGAGTATTCACGGCTCCAGCAACAGGCAGAAAGGATTTTGCAGGAGATGGAAGAATTGGAGTCCAGGATGCAGGAGCTGCAGTCCCAGGCAATTTAACAGCAGCTGTCATCTCTAACAGTGGCCCGTGAACAGTCACAATTCCTTGCTTGACGCTTGTGGCCGGCAGAAAGATCTGCTATGGGGAATCATTATGCACTCAAAGAGGGTCCTTTTGGGGCTTATCGTGTCATAAACAAATCATGCTATATCAGCAGGGATAAGCAATCGCCATAAGGAGGTAAGAATGGCTGCAGAGGATAAAGCCCGGTCTCAAAAGTCTGCACAACAAAAAAGCTTTGAGCAGGAAAAGCTGGTGCTGACAGGCAAAGATATTATGCAGATGGGCGTGGAAGCTGAGCTTCTGGTAGGGGGTAAGAACTACAATACCGCCATCATCAGCGAGATAGACAATCTGCGGGCCCCTCAGTTCAGGGCTATTTCAGCCAAAGCCTTCCATAGAATACTGGATGAGTGCCGGGTCAATGCGGCTTTGATCCGGACCGTGGTGGACCAGGAATACGAAAAGGTGGATTGGGGGGGAGCGGCAGCCAATAATGACCCTGATTTTCTGAAGAACTTTGTGCGCAGTACAGCAAAGCGGGTCAGGGAGATGCAGGCCAGATCAGGGGAACAGAGCCTGATCCAGCTGCGCAAGTTTATCAACAATGTGGTGGAGGGCTTTGCTGTCTCACCGGAAGGTATAGATCAGTTGCGCAAGCGCTCCGTGTTGGTGCAGGTGGCTATCCTGTGCGTGGATCTGCCCCAGGAGGTGGCTCAGGCAGTGGCAAAGGCCTATAGGGCCATCTGTAAGGAAGCCGGGTTGGATACCGTGCCTGTGGCGGTACGTTCCTCTGCAGCAGGGGAGGACAGCAGGAAGAAGGCCTTTGCCGGGCTGCAGGATACCTATTTGAATATTACCTCTGAGAAGGAGTGTGTGGAGGCCTATCATTGGGATTGTGCCTCTGCCTACAACCTGCGCTCCATGACCTATCGCAGGGAGGCCATCAGGGACGCAGTGGTTCGGGCCGAGGGCACAGGGGATGATTCCATTGCAGAGCAAGCCAAGCAGGAATGGGCTATTGAGAATACTTCCCTTTCTGTATGCATCATGCGCATGATAAACCCTGTGGTCTCAGGCACGGCTTTCAGTGCGGATACTGCCACCGGCTGCAGGGGCACTGACCGCCAGGATCTGGTTTCCATAGATGCAAGCTACGGCCTGGGCGAGGCTGTGGTCTCGGGCATGGTCACCCCGGACAAATTCTATGTCTTCCAGCGTGATGACGGAGCAGAGGTCGTGGTGCGCCAAATGGGCACCAAGGACAAAAAGATCGTCTATGACCAGGAACATAGTGGAACCAGAATCATCCAGGTAGCGCAGGAGGATGTTTTTCGCTGGTCCCTGTCCCTGGCCCAGGCTGAGGAGGTGGCCCGGGGGGTGCGCTCCATCAGCAAGGCTTACAGCGGAATGATAATGGATACCGAGTTCTGCATAGATGAATGGGACAGGCTGTGGTTTGTTCAGGCCAGGCCGGAAACCAGATGGAATGAGGAGCTGGAGACCAACCCGCATACCATATTCATGCGCAGGCTGGAGGTGGATCCTGATTTTGTGCCCCAGGCAGAGGTGCTGTTGGAGGGCAATGGGGCATCCAGAGGGGCTGGACGGGGTAAGGTCAAGTTCCTGCGCTCCGCCCTTGAGCTGAACAAGATCAACAAGGGGGACATCTTGGCAGCAGAGCGCACTGATCCGGACATGGTGCCGGGCATGCGCATTGCCTCATCGGTACTGGCCAGTGCAGGCGGGGATACCAGCCATGCCGCGATCACCTCCAGAGAACTGGGCATTCCTTCGGTGATAGGCATCAACCGAGTGGAGGTCCTGCGTGCTTTGGATGGTCAGGAAGTCACTGTGGACGGCTCCAGGGGTAAAGTCTACCGAGGTTTATTGCCCCTGGTGGAAAAGGGTGGGGAGATCAATGTAGCAGAACTGCCCACGACGAGAACCAAGGTAGGTTTGATCCTGGCGGATGTGGGGCAGGCCCTGTTTCTGTCCAGACTCAGACAATCCCCGGATTTTGAGGTGGGGCTGCTGCGGGCGGAGTTCATGCTGGGTAATATTGGTGTGCACCCTATGGCTTTGGATGCCTTTGACAAAGGCATCCTCCAAGAAGCTGTGCAAGCCAAGATGGACGATCTTGAGCAGCAGTTGACCAAAATTGTCAAGGAACAGCTCGATTCAGGAATTTTGACCTTTGATCTTAACCTGCGCAAGTATGTGGGCATTGTTACCGGGTTGGGTCCGGAGATAGAGGAGCTGAGCGAAAAAGTCAGCGCCAGGGGCACAGAGGAGGTTCTGGCCTTGCAGCGCAGGATACGAGAGCTGGATATGCAGCTGGATGGATTCCTGGAGTTGGCTACCCAGCGCCTGGATATTATCAAGACCTCTACTGATCTGCAGGAGCATGTAAGCCAGATCATGGGCTATTTTGACCAGCTGGCCCAGCTCAATCCCAATGTACCTGAGGAACAGCAAACCAGGGAACAGCTGCAGGAGAGGATTCAGAAACAGGTGGAAGGGATCCAGGATGACCATGAGGTCAAGCAGGTCCTGGATAGGATCAAGCGCATGCGAAAGGATGTAGCCCAGAAAGTGGGGCTTTCCCAGGTCATGCAGGATATCCAGGACCTGGAGGACAAGATCAAGTGGATTCTACGCAGCAGGGGTTTTCGCAGCGGCAAGGAGCTCTATGTGCAGACCTTGGCCCAGGGCCTGGCGCTGTTCTCTATGGCCTTCTACGGCAAGGAGGTCATCTACAGGACCACAGACTACAAGACCAACGAGTACCGCAATCTCCTGGGTGGGCTGCTCTACGAAGAACAGGAGGACAACCCTATGATGGGCTATCGCGGGGTGTCCAGGGACCTGCACGACTGGGAGATAGAGGCCTTCAAGCTGGCCAGGGGGGCCTTTGGAGGCAGGAACCTGAACATCATGTTGCCTTTTGTGCGCACCCTGGAGGAAGCCAGGAGCATGAAACGCTATCTGGATCATGTGCACAACCTGCGCAGCGGGGAAGACGACCTGAAAATCATCCTGATGTCTGAAATTCCCAGCAACGCCATCCTGGCCAAACAGTTTATTCAGGAATTTGACGGATTCTCCATAGGCTCCAACGATATGACCCAGCTGGTGCTGGGTACGGATCGGGACAACTCCAGTCTGCGGCATGTCTATGATGAGGAGGATCCGGCAGTGGTTTGGGCTATTTTGGTGACCATCTTCACCGGGCAAAAGTATGGCAAGAAAGTGGGCTTTTGCGGTCAGGGTGTGACCAACAGCAAGATCCTGCGAGGCTTGGTCTGCATTGCTGGCATAGTCTCCGCCTCTGTGGTGCCTGACACTTACGCTTTGACCAAACAGGAGATCCATACCCTGGAACAGGAAAACATTCCGCTGAAAGAGCTGGGCTCCTGGCTGCAAAAACAACACTTTCAAACCCTGTGCGATCTGTTGCGCCAAGCAAGATACGGACATATTATCAAGCAAAACACCACTGCCCAGGATGTTTTGCAATGGTATGAAGGAGAGCTGACCAGACTGCACGAGCAGGTGCATGATAATCTGGGCACAGCCAAGGAGGATTTTTACCGGCAGGAGCTGGAGCACATGCGAGGCGTTTTGCACAAGCCGATCATCTATGCCAATTGGGACTGGGGGCTTACTGTGTGGGATGCCTTGCAACAGGCAGGCTTTTCCAGCTATGAGGAGCAGGAGAAAGCCAAGCAGGAGCAGATCAACAAGCTGGGCTTGTAGCTTGCAGCTTCTGGGCTGCAAGATCCCGGCCTTGACCAGGACCGAGAAGAGGACAGCCAAAATTGGCCGTGTTCTGCGATCCGGCATGATTATTGCTTAGTAATACTCAGAATACCCTTGCGGAAGAAAATGGGAAGTGGTAGCTCCACAAACACAGTTAAACACGGTCATAATGGAGGATTGGTTATGGGAAGGCTCGTAGTCCTGGGATTGGGGGATCTTTTAAGTCAGGACAAGGGACTGGGCATTTACGCAGTAAGGGATCTCTATCAGGACGATTGGCCCCAGGAAGTGGATTTCTTGCATAGTATGCAAAAAAAACCCGGGGAGTTCGAACTGGATGGTTGTGAGCATCTCTTGGTCCTGGATGCCTGGAGCACGGGCCAGGCTCCGGGCACCATGCATCGCTGCACCATGCAGGAGCTGATCCGGGACAGGCAGGCCCTGCAGGCTTCGCATATCTGGGAAGCCTTGACCCTGGCCCAGCTCATGGGTCAAAGCATTGATGTGCTGCTCATGGGATTGGAGCCAGAGAGGACAGAATGGAATCTGCAGTTGTCCCCTGCCCTGCAGCGGGCCTATCCGCATTTTTTAAGTCAGGTCAGACAGAAGATGCGGGAACTTTTGCAGGAAATGGGGGTGAATGCCGGAGATCTGCCTGTGGCATATGCGGTGTAGATGCATGGCCTATCAAGCAGCAGTCCCAGAGCGGGCTCCAGATTTAAGGCTCAGTCGGAGAAATATGCTCCGGGATCAGATCCAGGCCCGGGGTATCGATGATGTGCAGGTCCTGGAAGCCATGGGTAGTGTCAAACGGCACCTTTTTGTAGAGGAGGCCCTGCAGGCCCAGTCCTACTCAGACCATGCCCTGCCCATAGGCTATGGACAGACCATATCCCAGCCTTATAGTGTGGCCCTGATGAGCAGCTGTCTGCTGTTGCAGCCCGGGATGAAGGTTCTGGAGGTAGGAGCGGGATCAGGATATCAGGCAGCAGTACTGGCTGAGATGGGTGCTTTGGTTTATGGGGTGGAATGTATCAAGCCGCTTTACCAGACAGCCCTGCAGAGATTGACCAGCCTGCGCTATTTCCAGGTAAAGCTAAGATGGGCAGACGGCAGTACCGGCTGGCCAGAGGAAGCACCTTTTGATCGTATCCTGGTCAGTGCAGGTGGGCCCAGGGTGCCCAGGGTGCTGCTGCAGCAATTGGCAGAGGACGGACTTTTGCTCATGCCTGTGGGCAGGGGCAGGCAGGAGCAGGATTTGATCCGGGTGCGCAGGCAAGGGAAGCAATACTTTAAACAGGAGTTGGGCAGGGCCAAATTCGTAGAGCTGGTGGGAGAGCAGGGTTGGTAAGCCCTGGGACGTAAGCATGAGTCAGAAGTTGGTATTCACTGTACTTACGGTTTTGCTAGCGGCAGCGTTTTTTTGTTTTGGGGGCGAGCTGGTTTGGGCCGAGGATATCTATTACCATAAGGATGAGCACGGGGTGATGCATTTTACAGATATGCCCCCGGATCAAAGCTACAAGCCCTTTTTCAGTCAGGATGCAAGCAGGCCTGACCAGCGCAGGATCCTGGCCTGGGTGCGCAAGTATAGTAGATTCTATGGCCTGGAGCCTGAGCTGGTGCAGGCAGTTATGGAGGTGGAGTCCTCCTACCAGGCTAGGGCAGTTTCCCGGGCTGGGGCCCAGGGCTTGATGCAGATAATGCCTGGTACGCAGCGTTATCTCGGCCTGGAGTCTGCTTTTGATCCAGAGTCGAATATCGAGGCAGGGGTACGCTATCTGGGCCAGCTCTGGCAGAGGTTCCCTCCCAAGCAGGCCCTGGCTGCTTATAATGCTGGTCCCTCCAGGGTCAAGGATTATCAGGGCGTTCCCCCATTCCCAGAGACCCAGGCCTATGTGCAAAAGGTCTTGGAAGTCTATTCCAGTTTGAAAAACAAACAAAATGGGCCTTAGATGTTTAATCTAGCCAATAACTTGACTTTACTGCGCATCCTGGCCATCCCTTTTCTAGTGCTTTTGTTATATTTCCCTGGCCAGACCACCTGTCTGCTGGCCATGCTGCTGTTTATCCTGGCCTCCCTGACTGATCTTTTGGATGGTCTTCTGGCCAGAAAGTACAACCAAGTTACCAGTGTGGGCAAGTTTTTGGATCCCTTGGCAGACAAGCTGCTGGTGGCTTCAGTATTGATAATGCTGGTGGAGCTGGGCTGGCTGCCTGCTTGGATAGTGATTCTGATTATCGGCAGGGAGATAGCTGTCACCGGTCTCAGGGCCCTGGCCATGGAGCAGGGCCAGGTAATGGCTGCAGATACCTATGGCAAACTCAAAACCATTGTCCAGGTGGCCGCAATTTGCCCTTTGATCCTGCATTATCCCTGGTGGGGCCTGGATCCAAGACCCGTGGGCTATGTATTGATCTCTGTGGCCTTGATTTTGACCTTATTTTCCGGGGCCAATTACATGTATAACTTTTTTCGCCAATCTGCCCGGACCTAAAGCCCCCGAACCTAGAACAAGGGAAAGCCCATGGCACAAATAGACGCTTTCTTCAAGATGATGCATGAGCTGGGGGCCTCGGACCTGCATCTGTCTTCGGGATCCCAACCCATTATCCGTCTGCACGGGGAGATGCAAAGGGTCAAGTTCAAGGTCCTGGAGCATGAAGAGCTGAAAAAAATGGTCTACGAGATTACTCCTGAGCCCAAGGTCAAGGAGTTCGAGGAAAGCGGTGACGTGGACTTTTCCTATGAGGTACCGGACCTGGCCAGATACAGGGTGAATTTCTTTCTGCAGCGCAAGGGCATTGCCGCAGCATTCCGGGAGATTCCCCAGGAGATTCTCAGTATTGAAGACTTGGGCCTGCCCGCTATCCTGAAAAATATGGCCCAGCTGCCCAAGGGCCTGGTTTTGGTCACCGGGCCTACAGGCAGCGGCAAATCCACTACTCTGGCTGCGATTTTGGACTTTGCCAATAGAAACCGCAAAGACCATATCCTGACCATAGAGGATCCCATAGAGTTTGTGCACGAGCCTGTGAACTGCCTGATCAATCAAAGGGAGGTTGGCAGGGATACCTTGAGTTTCAAGGCTGCTTTGCGTGGTGCCTTGCGTGAGGATCCGGACATTATCCTGGTGGGGGAAATGCGAGATCTGGAAACCATTGAGCTGGCCCTGGAAGCGGCAGAAACCGGGCACCTGGTCCTGGGCACTCTGCACACCATATCCGCGTCCAAGACCATAGATAGGATTATTGAGGTCTTTCCGGCAGAGATGCAGGGCCAGATTCGCTCCGGATTAGCTGACTCCCTGCGGGCTATTGTGGCGCAGAACCTGTTCAAGAGGATAGATAAAAAGGGCAGGGTGGCAGCCCTGGAGATCCTTATTGCCACGCCTGCGGTGCGCAATCTGATCCGGGAGAACAAGGTCTTTCAGATAAACTCGGTGATCGAGACTGGCCGGAAGTATGGCATGCAGGCCCTGGACGATGCCATAATGCAACTTCTGCAAAGGGATGTCGTGGATGCGGAACAGGCCTATAACAAAGCAGTGCACAAGTCCAAGTTCAAGGAGTTCCTGAAGGAGCCTCCCCAGGATTTTACCGAGGTCTAGACCATGCTGCGCTCCCAATTCGATCATCTGATCTCCAGCATCCTGGACAGATATCCCCAGGCCTCGGATATTTTGTTCACTGTGGGCAAGCCTGTCCAAACAGAGGTGCACGGGGAGCTGCTGGATGCACTGCCTGAAGCAGAGGATTATGGTCCTCTGTTACCCTGGCAGCTGGAATGCATAGCCTGCTGCCTGTTGGGCAGGAACATGCGCCTGTATTCCCATCTGTTTCAAGACGGGGCCTGCGACCTTTCCTATGCGGTACAGCACCAGGCCAGGTTCAGGGTGAATATCTTCCAGCAAAAGGGCTCCCTGGCGGTGGTCATGCGCAAGCTATCCATGCAGGTCCCCAGCCTGCAGGAGCTGCAGCTGCCGGAAATTTTTCTAAGTATGGCCCGGGAGCAATACGGGCTGATCCTGGTGACAGGAGCCACAGGCACAGGCAAGTCCACATCCCTGGCAGCCCTCTTGGACGAGATCAACTCCAGGGGCAGAAAACATATTGTGACCCTGGAGGACCCCATAGAGTTCATGCACAGGCACAGGCAGGGCACCATCAACCAAAGGGAGCTGGGCATAGATTTTTCCAGTTTTTCTTCGGGGCTGAGATCAGCCCTGCGTCAGGCCCCCAAGGTCATCCTAGTGGGCGAGATTAGGGATCGGGAGACCATGGCCATTGTCCTGGAGGCGGCAGAGACCGGGCATCTGGTCCTGGGCACCCTGCATACCAGTGATGCAGCCCAGACCATCAACAGGGCCATAGGCATGTTTGATTTGAGCGAGGAGCGCCTGATCCGGGGCAGGTTAGCAGAGAGCCTGAAGTATGTGGTCTCCCAGAGGCTGATGCCCGGTCTGAAACAGGGCAGGATTGCGGCTTTTGAGATACTGGTGAACAATATCCGTGTCAGGGAGCTGATCCTGAAAGGCGAGGACGAGGAGAAGAACTTCTACAATGTCCTGGCCAGCAGCGCCACTTACGGCATGATCACTTTTGACGATTATTTGGCCAGACTCTTTGAACAAGGGCAGATCAGCCAGGAGGTGGCTATGCTGCATGCTTCGGACAAGGCCAGGCTGGGACAGATGATCGACAGAATCCGGGCTGCAAGGGGTGAGAAGGTCAGCGATATAGATGAGTTGCAGCTGGATTTGGAATACGAGGACAGGGTGGGGGGCAAAAGATAGGAAGTGCCATGCAACTACACTGCGAGCATTGCGGCAGGGACTTTAATCTCTCAAGGCAGAAGCTCCCCCCTGGGGATCGCTTCAGCTTTACCTGTCCGGTATGCAAGGGCAGGAATCAAGTGGATCGCAAGGCCTCCCAGGCTGAAGACCAAGGGCAGGCAGAACAAGAGCCGATAGTACAGAAAAAAAGGTTGGAGCCGGATCTTTTCCCGCCGGGGGCCTGGACAGCATTTTGCTTTGTCCGGGATGAGGTCTGGCAAACGTCCCTGCAAAAGATTTTGCAGGAGTGGGGGTATTACCAGAGCAGCGCTTCGGATCCTGAGCAGGCAGTGCAAAAGCTTCGCCTAAACTCCTATAACCTGATAGCAATCCAGGAGGAGGCCCAGGCAGAGCCTTTGCTGCAGGAGATCGGCACCTGGTCTGGAGCCGTGCGCAGGGAGGTCAATCTGCTGCTTATAGGGCCAAATGGTCCCAGTTTTGATCCAGGTCTGGCTTTTAGCCGGGGGGTGAATGTTTACTTCAACCTACAGGATCAGGGTCGGGCCAAGGAGCTTCTGCAGCAGGCCAGGGAACATTTTGAGCATTTTCTTGAACCCTGGAAAATGGCCAGGGACAAGAGTGAACAAAGAAGGCGAGGAGTTGAAGATGGCCAGGCATAGGTGTAGGCTGGAAGCAAGGCTTAGGTCTTGCCTGCAGGCCATTTTGGATCTGGAAAGGGATCTGCAGCAGGTTGGCTGGAGGAAGTTCATGCAAGGGGATCTGGCTTATCTGCGCGGCATGCAGACCAGGATAGGCAGCTTGCCCTTGCAGGAGCAGGAAGTAAGGCGGGTGGAACGGGTCACATGCAGCTTGCTGCAGGAGTTACAGGCCATGTATGCCCTGCGGCAGGAAGTCTGTTAGAGATGTGTCAGCCTCCATGTTTCGCAGGCCATGGCACACATTCCGTCACCAGCTTTTGAGGTATGCCTTGCAACTGTTCACCATTATAACAACACCATGTCCAGTGATCCGGGGGTCCTGCCAACAGGACGCAAAAAACTCGCTCCAAAGAATGCGTAAATCAAAATCCTGGTTTTGGCCCTATTGAATATTTTATACGTTCAGTTCATGGCTGACTCTTAGGGTGATAAGGGTTGCATAGTTTTGATTAACGCATTCTAAGTCGCTCAGATCCGGCACCTACTTTTGCTGATACTTTTCACTTCAAATATTAGAGTTGGCGTATCATATAAAAGTAGGTGCCGGAAGCCCTGTGGGCCAAACCCCCGGACCTTGGCTTCTTCCCCGGTAAGGCTTTTCCGGGCACAGGAGATGATGAAAAAATACTATGGCTTTATGAAAGGCCCCAGGGGAAAAATCCGCTTTATGCGAGATCAGATCCCAAGCCCCGCTGGGCTACAAAAAATCATACAGGGGTGATTGGATAGTCTATGCTGAGTAAGATCGGATTTTTCCTTTTACTTGGCCTGAACTTGTATATGGCTTACACTTTTTTTTTAGGCCAGCAGGGCCTGCAGGATCTTGTGCAGCGAAAGGCGCTCAAGAAGGAGCTGCAGCAGGAGCTGGAGAAGACGCAGGATAAGAATATGCAGCTCAGCCAGAAGATTCGCCTGCTGCAAAATGATTCCTTGTATCTGGAAAAAGTGGTGCGCAGCGAGCTGCATTTTGTCCAGGACAATGAGGTTTTATACGTGGTTTCGGATCTGGAACAAAAAAGCGCAGCAGGGCCTTAAAAACCAGGAAGTAAGGGCATGCAGGACAAGATTAGATTCTACGAGGAAATCCTGACCCTGGAGCCAAGCTCCAAGCTGTTCTATCCCCTGGCCAGGCTTTATTGGGAGGGCCAGGAGCTGGAAAAAGCCCATAAGGCATTAGCTTTTGGCTTGGAAAAACATCCGGAGTTCATGCAGGCCAGGCTGCTTTTGCTGGATGTGCTTTCTGCTTTGGGCAAAGAGCAGGAGCTCAAGCAGCATATGCAGCAGGTTTGGTCCCAGCTGGGCCAGAGCCAGGAATTTTGGCGTCTTTCAGCTGCATATTACCAGGGGCAAGGAGATCCTGATCTTGCTATTGCTTTGCGTTATGTGAACCTGGCCTTGCAAGGGGAGAGCCCAGGTTGGGTTCAGCTTTTGCTGCAGGCCCTGCAAGGAAGGGATCAGTCCCAATCCATGGAAGATGCATCGAATCCCATAACTTTGGAAAAGGACCAAGGCAGTCCTGGCGAAGCTGGAGAGGAGCTCAGCGCAGATCAGGATGCAGCTGAGGCAGGGACCCAGCCTGAGTCCAGCCTTGAAGAAGATCTGGAAGAGGATGCAGAAGAGGCAGAAGAATCCTTGGACAGGGAGGATCAGTACAAGACTCCAACCATGGCTGAGATTTTGGCTGAACAGGGGGATGTGCAAGGGGCCCTGGAGATCTATTCCTGGCTGTTGGAGCAGGCTGAGTCCAGTGAGAAGCGAGAAGAGCTGCAAGCCAGGATGCAGGAGCTGCAACAAAAGCCCCAAAAGCAGGACAAATCTTCACATCAAGGGGAAAAGGAAACAGCGTCTGAGCAGTCTGCGCTGGTAAGTAAGCTGGAGAGGCTGGCCCAAAGGCTGGAGACTAGGGGTCAGAGCGGGGAATAAAGCAAAGGAGGAAACATGTGCAGGAAGATGCCGGGGCTGCAGCTTGCTCATATTTTAGCTGCCAGTTTATTTGCCTTGCAGCCTTTCTTCTATCTTGGCAATTTCCTGTTCCAGGTTCTGAATAGAGCTTTGTCGTTGCTGCTGGTCTTGTTCCAGACTACGCATTTTACGTTCCAGGTCTTGCTTGATTCGTTGCAGCTGTCTTTGTTTGACCTGGATCATGGTCTGGCAGTCCAAGTAGGCATAGCCCAGCACCCAAAAGGAGATCAGGACTAAAAAGAATAAGGTGATCAATACAGACATGCTGCTCAAGACCTTTACTTGAGGTTTTGCTTCAGTGCTTTGGCTGTTTCCAGATCTAGCACGTCCAGCATGATAAGGGCGTCCAGCACTGACATGGGCAGGTGGTTGTTCTGGATATACCTTTTGGCTTTTTGGATCTGTTCAGGCGTGGCGAGCTCCTTTCTAAGCACCATTTCCTCCATGCTTTCCTGGGCTTCCTCTGAAGAATTTGTTTCTTTCTTCCGCCAGCTTTGTTCCAAAAGGTTTTTTTTCAGGCGCAGCTTCTGCTCCTGTTCCTTTAGCTCCTGGACTTTGGCAGCCAAGTCCTGATGCTGCCTATAGAGCTCTTCCTCTTGACTATTCAGGAGATTTACTCGAGATTTTGCCCTAGATTTTAATTTGGTATAAACTAGTGCATCCAAGACTGCGAAAATTAAAATAAGCAAGCTGATCCAGAGTATTTCCATAGTGTATGTAGGTTTGAAGTTGAAAACTATTAAGAGCTTATACTAGATGCATCTTTAAAATTCAAGCCTGGGTGGATAAATTTTACTGCGTTTTTGGGGTGTTTTCTGTGGTTTGCAAGGAAAAATATGGTTAAGACCATATTCAATATTGGAGCTGTGATGAGTACTAGAGTAATTGCTGTTTTTTGTGTTGCCGCAAGTGTTTTCCTCCTGGTTTCCTGTAAGTCCTGGCAAAAATCCTGGCAGGCCCTTGATTCCAGTTTCTATCCTGAAAAAGTCGAGCTGGACAAAGATCCTGGTTGGCCAGAATCCGAAGTAGAGGCAGCTCACGTATTTGCCCAGGTGGACCAAGGCCTGCAGAGACTTTTGCTTGAGCTGGAGCTGCAGGAGACCCTCCCTGACCAGGGCTGGGCAGAGAATGTTCTGCAAGGCCAGCCCTGGCTCCAGGGGCTGCTTGTTGTGGACAAGGAAGGCGAAATCCAGCAGGGAAACAAAGCCCGGGATTTGCCTGAAGGGGTTGTGCAGGAAGTCCTAAGCCGTGCAGAAACATGGCAGGATGATGACCTGCGGCTTGTATTGCCTCACAAAGGGGAACAGACCTGGATGGTTCTGGCTCGGCCTTATCAGCAAGGCAGACAGTGGCAGGGGCTTATCCTGGCCTATTTCCAGCCTCAAGCCATGCTGAAAAAGGCGGATAACCCGGACCAGATAATTCTTTTGAGCAAGGAGCAAGTCCTGTGGGATGGAGATTATCCCCAGGCTGCTAACAAGGCCTTGGAGCAGGATTGGTCTGGTCATCTCCAGGACGAGGCCTATGGCCAGATCCGTGTCGCAGACCAGGAGTTTTACTGGCTGTCCAGGTATGTGGGGCAGGATCCGATTTTTTACCTCCTGGCTAAGTAACTGACTCTTTGGTCAATGTGAATCCTCGCGCAGTTAAGAAAAATCAGGGCAGAAGAGCTTTCGGCCCAGATGGGAAGTCATTTGGCTTTTCCCGGGATACATGGACCCTGAATATAAGGAGGGCTTATGAGTAGACAGATTACAGTCACAGAACACCTCTTGCTGCACCAAAAGCAGGCCCCTATGGCCACTGGCGCATTCACCAGCATGTTGAACGAACTGATCCTTTCGGCCAAGATCATTTCCAGGGAGGTGAACAAGGCCGGGCTGGTGGATGTTTTGGGCTTTACAGGCGAGGTCAATGTCCAGGGCGAGGAGGTGCAGCGTCTGGACACTTTTGCCAACAACATCATCATCCATCGTATGGAGCGGGCCGGCGTGCTCTGTGCCATGGCCTCTGAGGAGCAAGCGGACTTGATAGAAGTGCCGCGCAAGTTCCCTAAAGGGGACTACTTCCTGGTCTTTGATCCCCTGGACGGCTCCTCCAATATTGACGCCAATGTGAGCATTGGGACCATATTCTCCATCTATCGTCGCAAAGACGGCAGTGATGCAGTGGACCTGAAGAGCCTGCTGCAAAAAGGCTCGGAGCAGGTGGCAGCAGGTTATTTTATTTACGGCTCTTCCACAGTCATGGTCTACACCACAGGCAGGGGGGCGCATGGCTTTACCCTGGATCCCAGCGTGGGAGAGTTTTTGCTTTCCAATCCGGACATTCAGATCCCCGAGCAGGGCGGGATCTATTCAGTTAACGAAGCTTACTGGCACTACTGGGACGGTCCTACCCAAAGAGCAGTGGCGGAGTTCAAGGATCCCAATAGTGAGCTGAATCGGCTTTACAGTTTGCGCTACATAGGCTCCCTGGTAGCTGATTTCCATCGCAATTTGCTTTATGGGGGGATCTTTATGTATCCTCTTGACTATCGGGATCCCAAGCGGCCCAAGGGCAAGCTGCGCCTGCTCTGCGAGGCTTCCCCCCTGGCCATGATCGTGGAACAGGCTGGAGGCATGGCTACGGATGGAGTAACTCGCATTCTGGATATCGAGCCTGAGGAGCTGCATCAACGCACTCCGCTTTTCATCGGATCTAAACGGGATGTGCAAAAGGTGCAGGAGATCTTTGAGCAAAGCATGGCCCAAACAGCCAAATAGCAGCCTGGGAAAGGGTGATGGCCGTGTTGTGTTTGGGGATAGAGACTTCCTGCGACGAAACCGCCCTGGCCCTGCTCCAGGAAGGCAGGCTCCTGGCCCAGAGCCTGGCTTCCCAGGAGAGCATGCATGCCCTCTTTGGCGGAGTGGTTCCGGAAATGGCCTCCAGGGAGCATCTGCGTGTGCTGCCCCTTCTTTTGCAGCAGGTCCAGGAGCAGGCCGGAGTCAGTGTGCAGGATCTGGACCTGGTGGCAGTGGCCCGGGGGCCCGGACTTCTGGGCAGTATCCTGGTGGGGTTGGGTCTGGCCAAAGGGCTGAGTTTGGCTCAAGGCTGCAGGCTGATAGGGGTGGATCATCTCCTGGCCCATATCCTGGCCCCTGGTCTGGAGCAGGAGATTGCTTTCCCTGTGCTGGGCCTTTTGGTTTCCGGGGGCCACACCCAGATCTATCGTCTGGATTCCCCTTTTGAGTACCATGTTCTGGGCAGAACTTTAGATGACGCTGCTGGCGAGGCCTTTGACAAGACAGCCAAGCTGCTCAACCTTCCCTATCCTGGTGGAAGGCACATAGATGCCTTGGCCCAATTGGGTCGGCCCAGGCAGGATCTGTTTCCTGCCCCTTATTTGGACAACCCGAATCTGGATTTCAGCTTCAGCGGCCTAAAGACCGCAGTGGCCAATTATATACAGGATCATCCTGAACTCGCCCAAGACACTTTGCACATGGATCCAGATCCAGAAACTCTGGCCAGAGAAAATCCCGGACTGGCTGATGCCTGTGCCTCTTTTAACTACAGTGTGGCCAAAGCTTTGCAGATCAAGGTCCAGAGGGCCTTGGGGAGCAATCCTGATATTCGGGGGCTGGTAGTGGCCGGAGGGGTGGCAGCCAACTCCTGGATTAGAAAGGCCATGCAGGAGCTGGCCAGGGACAAGGAGTTATGTCTCTATCTGCCCAGTCTCGGGCTTTGCACGGACAATGCAGCCATGGTGGCTTACACTGGCTGGCTGTATGCTGCAAGGGGGCTGGAGCACGGTCTGGAGTTGGAGGCTGTACCCAGGGGCAGGCAGATCCCCTGGGACTATACTCTTTCGAGTTGATTTTTTTGTCTCACAAGAAGTGTCACCTTGCCCAAGGCCTGAGGCCAGGGAAGAGCTCAGGTCATGAGCCTGGCCTGGGCCAGGCAAAAGTTGTGATGCTTACGCGAAATCTAGAGTCCCTATTGACAGGATAAGGCCTGGTTCGTATTATTCTTTCTTATGTTTCGTCCCAATAGAAGGGAACTTGGAGAAAAGGCTTAAATTTGATTTTTTCGGTTATTGTCCTCTATACAAGACAGCAAATTACAAGAATCAAGGAGTAGGTTATGCCCAGCGAAGTAAATGACAGTACTTTTGAAACAGAGGTTTTGAAGAATGGCTCTCCGGTTTTGGTGGATTTCTGGGCGCCCTGGTGCGGGCCCTGCAGGGCGATAGCCCCAATTTTGGAGGAGCTGAGCAAGGAGTATGATGGCCAAATCCAGGTAGCCAAGATGAATGTGGATGAAAACCCTGCCACGCCCAGTAAATACGGAGTGCGGGCCATCCCTACGCTGATTCTGTTCAAGGATGGAGATGTGGTGGGCCAGGTTACAGGTGCTGTGTCCAAGAGTAATCTCAAAGACATGATAAATCAAAAGGCTTTGTAGACCATGCATACCTATGACGCTGCAGTGATTGGAGGCGGGCCGGCAGGTATAACAGCTGCATTATACCTTTTGCGGGCAGGGGCTACAGTGGCCTGGTTGGAGAAGCTTGCCCCTGGCGGGCAAATGCTGTCCACGGACTGGATAGATAATTATCCGGGATTCCCCCAGGGGATCAAAGGCTATGAGCTGGTGGACCAGATGGCCAAGCACCTGGATGGCTTTTCCATGGACAAGTACACTGACGAGGTTAAGAACATCCAGCAGGAAAATGGTCAAAGCCTGATTCAGGTGGGCGAGGACACGATTCAGACCAAAAGTGTGGTGGTCTGCACTGGGGCGGACCATAAAAAATTAGGTCTGCCCGGAGAAGAAGAGTTCGCCGGGAAAGGGGTTTCCTACTGTGGTCTCTGTGATGGGCAGTTCTTCAGGGATCAGGTGATAGCCTGCATAGGCGGGGGCAACACTGCTTTGGAAGACGCTTTGTACCTTTCTGGTTTGGCCAAGAAAGTGTACCTCATCCATCGCAGGGCAGAGTTTCGGGGAGACAAAATCTACGAGGAGAAGGTGCGCTCCGAGCCCAAAATCGAGTTGGTCCTCAACACAGTGCCCAAGGAGATCCAGGGCCCGGACCAAGTGCAGAAGCTGCTGGTGCAAAACACTCAGGACAAAAGCGAGCAGACCTTGGATGTGGATGGGGTTTTTATATTTGTAGGCCTGGTGCCCCAAGTGGAGTTCTTGCCTCCCGAGATGCAAAAGGATGAGGCAGGGTTCATAATCACGGATACTGAAATGCGTACCAATCTGCCGGGGATATTTGCTGCCGGGGATGTGCGCTCTAAGAGATGCAGGCAGGTAACCACTGCTGTGGGGGACGGAGCTGCAGCAGGGCATTCAGCATATCTTTATCTGGAAGAGAACAGAGATGCCTAATTACAGAGCCTGGGCCCTGCTGTTGCTGGTAGTTTTTCTGCTTTCTGGCTGCGGCTCTGTGCGGAATTTCTTCTGGGGTCCGGAGCCTGAGAGCTCCAAGGAAATGCTCCAGGTTGGTGAGGAGGCTTTCCAAGAAGAAAACTATAAGGAGGCCATCAAGCAGTTCAGGCACATCAAAGAACGCTTTCCCTTCAGCCCTGAGGCTGTTCAGGCAGAGCTCAGGCTGGCTGACTCCTATTTTGAGGATAACCAGTACGAGGCTGCCAAACAGGCCTACAAGGAATTCGAGTCCCTGCATCCCGGACATGAGCAGCTGCCTTATGTTTTGTATCGCATCGGTCTGGCCAACCTGAGGCAGTTCAAATCCATTGACCTGCCTCAGGATAAGGTCCAGGAGGCCAGGCAATACTTTAATCGGGTGTTGCAGAGCTACCCCGAATCTGAGTATGCCCAAAAGGCCCGGGAAAAAAAAGAGCAAAGCGAGCGTCACCTGGCCCAGCACCAGATATTTGTTGCTGATTTCTACTGGCGCACAGGGCGCTATCAGGCTGCCTGGAAATGCTACCAAAGGCTGGCAGAGGAGTTCCCAGAGCAGGAAGAGGTCCTGGAGTACGCGAAGCAGCGCAGCAAACTGGCTTACTATCGCTATATGCAGGAGCAGGCTGAGGAAAGGCGAACCCAGGAACAGGGCAGCTGGAAGGAATGGTTTGATTGGCTATAGGCCAGGGAGATCCGGGGTAGACTGCTCCGGATCTTGTTTTATGCGGAGCAAACTGTGCAGGAAATAATCTGGCCGAAGGGGCTGCAGGAGTGTTTGTTGCCTGAGGAAAGCTTTGCAGAGGCCTATCAAGCCCTGGAGAGCCTGGAGAGGGCTTATCTCAAGCAGTGCATTGCCCAGGTTTTTGCCTGGTATGGGGCAAGCAGCCTGCTGCATCAGGAGCAGACAAGGCAATGGGAGCAAGGATTTTCCAGCCTGCATCGCTCCAGGCCCTGGCCCTGGGTTTTGATCTTGGTTCAGCCTGAAATGCGGGCTCCAGCTCCCCTTGTGGCTGCTGTCCTGCCTGCCTTGTTGGCAGGGTCTGCTGAGATCATTGTCCTGCAGAGTTCGGAGCAGGCAAGCTGGCCTTTGGCTCAGCTCTGTGGCCTGGAGTTGGCCGGCCTGGAGCTGGTAGGGGCAGTTGCACCTGATATGCAAAAGGATTTGTTGCAGGGTCTAAATGAGAAAAACGGTCCTGGTCTAGTCCTGCACTTGGGGCATGGCTTCCAGGGTATGGAGCTGGTTTCCGGTCTGGATTCCAGGGGTCAGAGATTGGCTTTGTTTGTGCCTTCAAAGGCTGGAATCTGGCAAGACTCTACAGTGAAATGGGACTTCCAGGCCCTGCACACAGCCCTGCCCGATCTGGAGCTTGAGGATTATGTTCCCCAGGAATACTTTGCGTCTAGAGCTGGCATGGGAGATTCAGCTGAAGCCCTCGGGCTTGAAGAAAGTCAAAAAAAGGACTGGGGACTGTTGTTCGTGCCTGAACATATGCAGCAGCAGGCTTTAGAACAGGCCAGACTGGTGCTGTGCCCCGGGCAGGAGTCCTGCTGGATCTGGCCAGGGCTGCAGGCGTGCCTTTTTCAGCGAAGTGGTTTGGCTTTGGGCAGCTTATGAACGCGGATTGTTTTTGTATGCGGAGACTATATGGCCAAAAGCAAAGGCCAGGACAAATACCTCAATCAGCTGCGCAATATTGGGATTATCGCCCATATTGACGCAGGCAAGACCACCCTCACTGAACGTATCCTTTATTACAGCAAGAAGATCCATCGGCTGGGCGAGGTGCACGAAGGTACCGCGACCATGGATTACATGCCTGAGGAGCAGGAACGGGGCATAACCATCACCTCAGCCTGTACTTCCTGTAACTGGCAGGACAAGCAGATCAACATTATTGATACACCTGGGCATGTGGACTTTACCATCGAGGTGGAGCGCTCTTTGCGGGTCCTGGATGGTGCTGTGGGGGTGTTTTGTGCTGTGGGCGGGGTCGAGCCCCAAAGCGAGACTGTTTGGCGTCAATCAGAGCATTACAAGGTGCCCAAGCTGGCTTTTGTGAACAAGCTGGATCGATTGGGAGCTGACTTTGAGCGGGTGCTGCAGGAGCTGCAGGAGAAATTAAAGGCCAAACCTCTGGTAATACAGATTCCTGATGGCCAGGGCGCAGAATTCAAGGGCCTTATAGATCTGCTGCAAATGCAGTATCTCAGCTTTGATCCGGAAACCAAAGGCGCGGAAGTGCAGGCCAGGGCCCTGCAGGAAGGGGAGCTGGAGCTGGCCAGGCCCTGGAGGGAAAGGTTGATCGAGGCTCTGGCAGAGCAGGACGAGGAGCTTTTGGAGATGTATGTCTCAGGCCAGGAGCCTGATCTGCAGAGCCTGAAGCAGGCCTTGCGCAGTCAAACCCTGCAGCTGCAGGGAGTGCCTGTTTTAGCAGGCTCGGCCTTGAAGAACATTGGTGTCCAGCCTGTTTTGGATGCGGTCTGCGAGTATCTGCCTTCCCCTCTGGAAGTTGCCCAGGTGGAAGGGATAGATCCAGGCAGCGGGCGCAAAAAGAGCTTCCCTGTCTCCAGCAGCGCACCATTTTCAGCCTTGGTGTTCAAGGTGGCTCTGGAAGGGGGCAGAATTCTGACTTTGATGCGGGTCTATTCCGGTCAGATCGAGGCTGGAGATACAGCCTATAATGCAGCCCAGGAGCAGGGGCAAAGGGTGGCCAGGCTATTTACCTTGCATGCCGGACACAAGGAGCGTTTGGAACAGGCCAGGGCCGGAGAGATAGTGGCTGCTGCAGGGCTAAAGCAGGCCAGAACCGGAGATACTTTGTGCAGCAAGGCTGATCCAATTTTGCTGGAGCAGATCAGCGCTTACCAGCCGGTGATATCCCTGGCCCTGGAGCCCAGAAACAGTGAAGAAGAGGAAAAGCTCCTGGATGCCTTGCAAAAGATGCTCCAGGAAGACCCCACCTTGGCCCTGGAGCGGGATGAGGATACAGAACAGATCATCCTCTCTGGTATGGGGGAGCTGCATTTGGAGGTTATCCTGGAGCGCTTGCGCAGGGAGTATAAGGTGCAGCTGCGTACAGGCAAGCCCCAGGTGGTCTACAGGGAAACTCTGGCCGGGAAGGCAGAGGCCGAGCAGGAGTTCCACCGGGAGCTGGGGGAGCAGATGCATTACGGCTGGGTTCGGCTCCAGGTGGAGCCTATTGACAGGGACAAAGAGAACCAGGTGCTCTTTGCTTTAGATACCCAAAGTTGGCCCAGGCAGTGGGTGGAGGCAGTGCATCAGGCCCTGCAGGACGGTATGCAAAGCGGAGTGCTCAAGGGCTACCCCCTGCAGGGGGTGCGAGTGACTGTCCTGGACCTGCAAAAGGACGCTCAGTATTCTTCAGAGGTGGGCTATCATATGGCCGCAGGCGCAGCCTTGAAAAAGGCCCTGGCACAGGCTGAGCCTAGACTCATGGAGCCTATCATGCGGGTGGAAGTCTTTGTGCCAGAAGAGTTTGTGGGGGATGTGGTCTCCCTGTTGGGCATGAAGTCCAGCAGGATAGAGAATATGTATGACCGGGGCGGGGGCAAGGTCATCCAGTCCTTGAGCCCATTGCGGCAGATGTTCGGCTTTACCACGGAGCTGCGCTCAGCCACCCAGGGCAGGGGAAATTTCATGATGAAGTTTGAGCGTTTTGATGCCCTGGATTAGAGTGGGAGAAGTCCTGAGTATCGATGACGACCAGGATAGCGATAGCGAGAGAAAAAAGAAGCCTTGCCCTGGCCTCAAATATCGTAATCGAATTTTTCAACCCTCCCCTAACCCCTTCCATGACAAGGGAGGGGAATAACAGGGAGTAACTCCTGAATATCAGAACTCGGATCAAAAGCATGAGCATCGAATTCTGATTCCCCTCCCTGGCCGGGGAGGGGTTAGGGGAGGGTCGTCAAAGGGCTAACTTCCATATATGGAATTCCTGGCCAGGCTCTGGCTTAGGCCTGCACAGGAGCTTTTGCACTTCTTGAAGCTTTGGCTGCGAGCCTGCCTGGGCCAGGAGGAGGTTGTATGATCAGGGACGATAGATTCAAGCGTCTAGTGGTGGTCTCCAACAGGCTGCCCATTGTCTTGGAAAAAACAGACACAGCCTGGAAAGTCAAGCCAGGCTCTGGTGGCTTGGTTACTGCTCTGGCCCCGGTTTTGGCCAGAAACGGGGGTCTCTGGGTGGGCTGGCCCGGAGCGGCAGGCCAGCAGGCGGAGGTTATGCAGCCCATGCAGGAGTTCTCCAAGGAACAAGGGTATGGGCTGCACCCAGTGCCTCTGGAGAAGGAGGATGTTCAAGGCTACTACTACGGCTTTTCCAACGAGGTGCTTTGGCCCTTACTGCACGGGATCCACTCCCGCTGCAACTTTGAGCCCTCCTATTGGGAGAAGTATCAGAAGGTGAACCATATCTTTGCCCAGAACATCCTGGAAGCTACCACGGAGGAGGACTACGTCTGGGTGCACGACTATCACCTGCTGTGCGTGGCCCGGGAGATCCACAGACTAGGCCAGCAGCGCAATTGTGGATTCTTTTTGCACATCCCATTTCCAGGCCCGGAGATTTTCCTGAAATTGCCCTGGAGAAGGGAGATCCTGCGGGCCATGCTGGATTTTGATCTCCTGGGCTTTCAAACCAGGGAAGATATGCTCAATTTTGTGCACTGCCTGGAGTGCCTCTGTTCCCAGATTTACCATGAGCAGTCTGACAGCATGTTCAGTGTGCAGTGCGGCCCGCATCAGGTCAAAGTGGGGTGCTTCCCAATCAGTGTAGACTTTGATGAATTTGCTGACAGCGCAGCCAGCAAGGAGGTTTCCAGACGCAGCGCTGACCTGAGCCTCCTGCATTCGGATCAGCAAATCGTCCTGGGCGTGGACCGCCTGGACTATACCAAGGGCATTCCCCAAAGGCTGGAGGCTATACGCAGGACCCTGCTGCACTTCCCTGACCTGCGAGGCAAGATCGCTTTAGTACAGGTAGTGGTGCCCAGCAGGGAGGAGGTGCAGGAGTATCAGCTCCTGAAGGAGCATATTGAGCGCCTGGTAGGTGAGATTAACGGTCAGTTCACCGAGCCGGGGTGGATCCCTATCCATTACCTGTACCGCAGTTTGTCCAGGCAGGAGCTGGTTTCCTTCTATCTGGTCTCGGACATGGCTCTGATCACCCCTTTAAGGGACGGCATGAACCTGGTGGCCAAGGAGTATTGTGTCTGCAACCACCAAGAAAACGGGGTGCTTATCTTGAGCGAGTTTGCTGGGGCTGCAGCCCAGCTGCATAAGGATGCGGTCCTGGTAAATCCTTATGATGTCAATGGCGTGGCAGAGGCCATCCGTAGGGGCTACTATATGCACAGCTCTGAGCGCCAGGCCAGGATGCAGAGGCTGCGGGGGATAATCAGGGAATATGATATCCATTTCTGGCTGACCTCGTTTATGGAGGCTGCCTTTGAGGACCAGGCCAGGCCCTGCCCCCACGGCGGCTTCAATGCCTACATGTCCAAGATCGACCAGCTGTAAAAGCACATCCTATTTTTTTCGCACCCAGTCCAGCCTGCACTTACTTATCCATGGCTTGGCCTAAGATAAGTGTGCACTTTTTTGCAGTTATTTTAGGCTAGGCCATTGACAGAAATATTACGATTTTGTATTTCTGGTTAAAAGATTTTAGGATCGAAAACATTGTTCGACCATATCCTGAGCAGAAAAATATGCTAAGCTTAGCTTTTACCGGTCGGACAGTTTTAGAGATTTTTGCCCTGGCGAAACTCAGAAACAAATTCCACTGCCTTGCTGCCCCTCATTTCTCTTTCAGGCAAAAAAAAGGGGAAAGAAAAATATAAGAGGGAGCTCCAAGTTGGATGCCTTTAATCCCAAAGTTTCTGTACTGCTCCTGTAAGGCAGACAGCTTTTCATTTTTTGTTTAAGGCCCTGGAATAAGACATTAAAGCAAGCTCAAAAAAAGGAGGTGATAGCAGGGTCAGGCTGTGGGCACCGGAAGTTTTAAGGGAGGTAGGAGTCTGTTGGACAAAAACAGGAGGAGAGGGAGATGAAGAAACTGATTGCATTTGTGCTGAGTTCAGTGTTTTTGGCAGGCAGTGCCTGGGCTGGAAACGTGGATACCTATGGGATCGGCTCCAAGGCCACTTCGATGGGCGGGGCTTTTTCCGCATATGCGGACGATCCCTTTGCTGCTTATTACAATCCGGCAGGCTTGAGCCAAATCTCCAGCCCTATGGCCTCAGGCGGTCTTATGATTATTGATCCCAATTTGAAAGCCAAGGGTTATAAAGTGGATGATCCTGAATATGGAGATTTGGGTCCAACTAGCTTTCATGATGATTCTCCGAATTTGTATGTTCCCCATTTGGGCTTTGCTATGCCAGTGAACGAGAAGTGGTCTGTAGGAATGGCTGCTTATGCGCCTTTCGGGCTGCATCTGGAGTGGGATGAAAATAACTCCAATAATCTCAGCGAATATCCAGGGGCCTATAATTCTTACGAATCCTGGTACCAGCGCATGGTGGTCACTCCAACTGCAGCCTACCAGATTAATGACAAGTGGTCACTTGGGTTTGGAATCTCCTTAGGCCGTTCAGAGGCTGGACATTATTATCAATCAAGGGGATTGACCACGGCTGCAGGTGGCAATCCGGTGGATATTGAAGGCGAGATGGACGACAGCGTTAATTATTCAGCCAACCTGGGGGTTATGTACAAGCCCATTGATACTGTAACTCTGGGCCTCACCTATCGCAGCAAGACAGACGCAGATTTTGATGGCGACTGGGAGATTAAAGGAGCCCGTACACAACTCAACCAATATGTTGCAAGCCAGGGCCTACCAGCCATAGAAAACTGGAAATATGATATTTCTATGGATGATGTGGATCATCCGGATCAAGTTCAGGTCGGAGTTCGATATCAGCCCCATGAGAGGCTTTCTTTGCAGGCTGATCTGGTCTGGACTAACTGGAGCACAGTGGACAAGCAGAGTATAAAGATTGATGATGAGTTGGACCCAGCTTTACAGACCCTGCTTGCCAGTAAGCTAAATGACAATAATGAAATTGTGCATCCCAGGGACTGGGAAGATACGAGACAGATACGGCTGGGAATAGAGTGGCAAGCTAGGGATGTTTTGGCTTTGCGCGGTGGATACTTTTATGACCCCAGTCCCATCCCGGACGATACATTCGATATTACCTGGGCGGATGCAGACAAGAAGACCTATTCCCTGGGCTTTGGATGGGATATTGCTGAGAGCTGGGTGCTTGACGGCGTGCTGCAGTACACCACCACTGAGCAGGATAGATCCATCGGAGGAGAAAGCGTTAATCTGAACGATTCCTATTCAGAAGAGGCCCAGGTTTCTACAAAGGCAGAGGGTGAGATCTGGGGCTATGGCCTGACAGTAAGCTATAAGTTCTAGCCTTTAAGACTGACAAGTCTTTTCACCAGCGCCCGGCGTTTGCCGGGCGCTTTTATTTTTCCTGGACCCTTTCGATTCTGGCCCCTACTGCAGCCAGCTTCTTCTCCATGCGCTCATAGCCCCGGTCCAGGTGGTAGACCCGCCTGATCTCTGTGGTGCCCTGGGCCGCCAGGCCTGCCAGGACCAGGGAGGCGCTGGCCCGCAGATCCGAGGCCATGACCGGAGCGCCTACCAGCTTTTGCCCCCCGCGGACAAAGGCGCTGTCTCCTGAGAGCTTGATCCTGGCCCCCAGGCGCATCAGCTCCAGGGCATGCATGAAGCGGTTTTCGAATATGGTTTCCTGGATCAGCCCGGCCCCCTGGCAGACGCACATCAGGGCCATGATCTGGGCCTGCATGTCAGTGGGAAATCCAGGATAGGGCTGGGTAACCACGTCCACCCCCTGCAGGGGTTCCACATAGCTGACCCTGGCTCTTTGCTCTTTTGTCTCTATCTTCAGGCCCATCTCCTGGAGCTTGGCGCTGACAGCATCCAGGTACTGCCCAGGATAGTTCTCCAGCTCCAGGCTGCTCCCAGTGATGCCTGCAGCTACCAAATAGGTGCCAGCCTCGATGCGGTCAGGCAGGACCTGATACTCTGCGCCTCTTAGGCTGTCCACGCCCTGGATGCGCAACACGCTGCTGCCCTGACCTTCAATCCTGGCACCGCAGGCATTCAAAAAATGGGCCAGATCCTGGATCTCTGGCTCCCTAGCCGCGTTTTCCAGCACCGTTTCTCCTTTGGCCAGCACAGCTGCCATGAGCAGGTTCTCAGTGCCGCCCACGGTGGGGAAATCCAGGGTGATACGCGCCCCCTGCAGGCGCTGACATCTGCCGTCCACGTACCCGGAGTCCAGCTCGAACTTGGCGCCCATTTGCTCCATGCCCTTCAAATGCATATCAATGGGCCTGCTGCCTATGGCGCAGCCTCCAGGCAAAGCCACCCTGGCCCGGCCCAGGCGGGAGAGCAGCGGGCCTAAGCAGAGCACTGAGGCCCGCATGGTGCGCACCAGATCATAAGGGGCCTCTGAGTGCAGAGCGTTTCCTGCCAGGATGCGCAGGCCCTGGCTGGTTTTTTCTACCTCGCAGCCTAAAAGCTGCAAAAGGCGCATGGTGGTCTGGATATCTCGCAGCTCAGGCAGGCCCTGCAAGAAAACCGGTTCAGGATTCAGCATACAGGCCAGCATGATGGGCAGGGCTCCATTCTTGGAACCGCTGATTTGAATGCTGCCTTTAAGCTTGTGGCCGCCTTGGATAATCAACTTGTCCATTTACGTCTTTGCCTTGACACCTTTTGGAGTCGGGTTTATATTTCGTTTTTTCACGGTGGGTGTAGCTCAGTAGGCAGAGCACCAGGTTGTGGCCCTGGGGGTCGTCGGTTCAAGTCCGGCCACCCACCCCATTTGCAGCAGACCCGCTTCCTGAAGGGAGCGGGTTTTCTTATGGCGGCAAAAGTCATCAGGATCGATTCCGCCAACGACAGCGATTAAGATTTGCCTTGCCCTTCACTATCGTGGTCGTAATCGATATGACGATCTCTCCCTTTGACCTCTGCTCTTTAGCCCTTCCTGGGCTTGCGTACATCCCCGACCCGAATAGTCACTTTCTGCCGATCCAGGTATTCCAAAAGGGGAATGCTGTACTTGCGGGACAGGCCTGTAAGCTCCTTGAAATCCGGAGGCGTGAGCTCACTCTTGTCCTGGAAGTACTCTTGGACCAGGGATTTGACCCGTTCCAGGGCTGCAGGGCTGAAATACAGCTCTTCCTTGACCTTGACCAGCCTGCCCTCTTCAGTGAGCACTTTTAAGATGGGCGTAGCGCTTTTCTTGTCTGTGCCCAGCTCCTGCAACAGGGCATTGAGATTCGGCGGTTCCAGGCCAGCTCGTTCATAAGCCTGCAAGAGCCTGTCCCTGAGCTGTGACTGCTCGCCCTTAAGGGAGACCTGGTGCCCTGGCAGACGGATCAGTTCCTGCTCGTTTTCCAATTCTCCCTTTTTCAGGCAGCGCTCCAGCAAGAAATGGACCAGCTTGGGCCAGAGGCTTCGACCCCAGTCAGATGTAAGCATGCCCCGGGAGAGCCCGGCCTGTAAGGGATTTTGTTCGTGGAACCTGCGCACGTACTCGAGCAGGGAGCTGTTCAGTTCCTTTAGCACCTCCTGGTGGATGTAGCGTTGATCCTCCCGGTCAAACAAGAAGACCTGCTGCCTGGAGGCCAAATCCTGGAGCAGCCGGTGTAAGGCTTTGAGGGGCTGAGCGCATGTCACCTGCAGCTGGCTCATATTCAAGCCTCGGGTCCCGGCCAGCTTGAGCTGAGTGAGCAAAGTCTGCTGGGGATCCTCTTGGGCCAAGGCCAAAAGGAGCTCCAGCTTAGGGGAATGGCGCTTGATCCTCTCTGCAAGGGGATTTAAAACCTTGCCCCCGGCTATGGTCCTTAAGGGGGAAAAGGAGCGGATCACGTACCTGTCCAGGTAAACTCCCACCATGGGCTCAGGGAAACGGACTTGGGCCAGGGCGGTCTCCCCGGGCTTTAGCTCTTCGCGATCCAAAAGGTGCACCCGGGCCAGGGTTTCCCTGGAGCCGTGGTGGAAATGGATTTCCCTCCTGTGCCTGAGGGCCTTGTGCGCAGAAGGCAGGCAGCTGATCTCAATATCCCAGAGCTGGCGGGGGAAAAGAGTCCCAGGCCGGGCCAAGCAATCCCCACGCTCCAGGTCCTCCACCTCCAGGCCGGAGAGGTTCATGGCAGTCCTTTGTCCGGCATGGGCGCTTTGCACGCTCTGGGTATGCACCTGCAGGTTCCTGACCTTGCTCTTGAGCTGATGGGGATAGACTGTGATTGGCTCGCCAGTCTGGATCTGTCCTGAGAGCAAGGTCCCAGTGATCACCGTACCATAACCGCGCATAGTAAAGACCCGGTCCACAGGCAGTCTGAACAGGTCGCTGTCCTGCTTGCTGGAGCTTATGGCAGCATATTCTTGCAGGGCCCGGGTCAACTCCGGCACACCCTGGCTGGTATGGGCGGAAACAGGGATCACAGGGGCCCCAGCCAGGAATGTGCTTGAGAGGTAGTCCTGGACATCCTCCTGGGCCAGCTCCAGGAGCTCCTCATCCACCATGTCGATCTTGGTCAAGGCCACCAAACCCTGCTTGATGCCCAAAAGTGAGCAGATTTCCAGATGCTCCCTGGTCTGGGGCATGATGCCCTCGTCAGCAGCCACGGTGAGCAGGACGAAATCTATACCAGCAGCGCCTGCGACCATGTTCTTGACGAACTTTTCATGGCCAGGCACGTCCACAATGCCCAGGCGCTGACCATCAGGCAGGTCCAGATAGGCAAAGCCCAGTTCGATGGTAATGCCCCTTTTTTTTTCATCCTTGAGCCGGTCACAGTCTATGCCGCTTAAGGCCTTGATCAAGGTGGTCTTGCCGTGGTCTATATGTCCGGCAGTGCCCATGATGACAGGCATTTTTGCTCCTTCTCAGCGCTGTCGTGTAAGTCTTTATCAGGTTGGAGATTCGGTCCACAGGGCGCAAAAAACTCGCTAAGAGGACAACGACGCTTCTCCAATTTCATGCGCGGTGCAATTAATTTTAGCTATGTCTTGACAATCCAGCACAGGGCTACCTATAAAAATGGGGCCTGGAAATTTATGATCTCCCATGGTCCCAAGCCTTGTGCCCATGGTCTCGTGGCTGCCTGTTGCGGAACCCCGATTTGTTCGGGAAGATCCGTAAAATAACTAATCCACTCTAAGGGAGTCTTCAATGCAGCAGGATACGCTCAGCAAGCAACGCACCTTTGCCTTGGCCGGCAGCAGCGGCAGCGGGAAAACTTCTGTGGCGGAAATGTTCCTGTACCAGGCCCGGGCCGTGAATCGCCTGGGAGATATTACCAGCGGGAATACAGTGCTGGACTACGAGCCTGAAGAGATCAAGAAAGGGGGCAGTGTCCAATCCGCCTACGCAGTTTATACCTGGAACAAGAACAGACATTTTTTGATAGATAATCCCGGGGACACCAATTTTCTGGGCGAGTTCCCCTATCAGCTGGCTGCCGCTGACGCAGTGCTATATGTAATAGATGCCGTAGATGGTGTAAAGCCTCTGGATCGCAAGATGTGGTCTGACGTACGTTCTTGCAGCCTGCCCACTGCTGTGGTGATCAACAAGATGGACCGGGAACGGGCCAACTTTGAGCAGGCCTATTCCGGCTTGAATGAAGTGCTGCAGGCCAAGCCAGTGCTCTTGTACATGCCCATTGGTGCAGAGGCTGACTTCCAGGGCTTGGTGGATGTATTGCAGCGCAAGGCCTATTACTTCCAAGGAGAAGGCGCCCTGCAGGAAGGGGAAGTCCCCTCTGATCTGCAGGACCAGTTGGAGGAATACTACGAGGCAGCCTTGGAGAACATCGCTGAAAGCGATGAGGATTTGATGGAGAAATACCTGGAGGAAGGGGATCTCAGCCCGGAGGAGATCCAAAAGGGACTGCGCCAGGGAGTGCAGAACAGGGAGCTGACTCCAGTGGCTGCTGCCGCAGCCCTGGCCAATAAAGGCGGGGAAAAGATCTTAAGCCTGATCCAGGAGCTGTTCCCCAGTCCCCTGGAGCGGCCTGCCTGGAAAGGAGAGGACGGCAGCGAGAGGGAGTCTTCCCCTGATGCCCCTGCAGCAGCCTTTGTCTTCAAGAGCGTGACCACTCCCTTTGGTGGCCAGGTAAGCATGCTGCGTGTGCTCTCCGGGGTCTTTAGCTCAGACATGCAGGTCTACAATCCGCGCAAGCAGGCCAGGGAGAAACTGGGACAGCTGCAGTGGGTGGTGGGCAAGAAACAGGAGCCCTGCAAGGAAGAGGTGGGACCTGGGGCTATCGTGGCAGTGGCCAAGCTCAAGCACACCATTACCGGGGACACTATTTGCTCTGAAAAAGAGCCCTTTGTTCTGGCCAGACCGGATCTGCCGCCCAGACTGCTTTCCTATGCCGTGAGCCCGGCCAGCAAGGATGATGAGGATAAGCTGGTGGCGGCTATCCAAAGGCTCCTGGAGGAGGATACCAGCCTCAAGCTGGAGCACAACGAGGAAACCAAGGATATGGTCCTCTCCGGCATGGGCCAGCTGCACATAGAGACCGCTGTGGAAAAGATACACAGGCGCAGTAAGGTCCAGATCCAGCTCAAGGAGCCCAAGATTCCCTACAGGGAAACCATCAAGGGCACGGCAGAGGTCCAGGGCAGGTACAAGAAGCAGACCGGTGGCCGGGGCCAGTTCGGGGATTGCTGGATCAAGCTGGAGCCCCAGCCCAAGGGGCAGGGCTACGAGTTTGTGAACCAGATTGTGGGTGGGGTGATTCCCAAGACCTATATCCCTGCAGTGGACCAGGGCATCCAGGAAGCTGCCCAGAAAGGGGTGCTGGCAGGATATCCCCTGGTGGACTTTAAAGTCACCCTGTTTGACGGCTCCTACCACAGTGTGGACTCCTCTGAAATGGCCTTCAAGATTGCCGGTTCCATGGCCTTTAAGAAGGCTGCGGAAAAGACCGGGGTCACTTTACTGGAGCCCATCATGAAGGCGAATATCTCTGTCCCTGACGAGTACATGGGCGATGTTATCGGGGATATTTCCGGCCGCAGGGGCAAGGTCCTGGGCTATGAATCCAGCCAGGGCATAACAGAGATCAGTGCTTTAGTGCCCATGGCTGAGATCCTGCGCTACGCTCCTGACCTGCGGGCCATGACCGGTGGGCAGGGAGTGTTTACTGTGGAGTTTGATCATTACGAAGAGTGTCCTTCGCATGTGCAGGAAAAGGTCCTGCAGGAGGCCAAGGCCCAGGAGGAGCAATAAGGTTTTTTCCCTTGTAGTTATTCACCATTATGCTCAGATAAGCCTTACCAAGGAAGAAACCAAGGTCCGGGGATTCGGGCCACAGGACTCAAAAAACTCGCTCCTAAGTGCGTAAAGCAAAAGTTTGATATTGGACCTCTTGAACTTCCAGGGGATTATGGTGGACTTTGAGGTTGAAAGAGCGTGCACAGTTTTGCTGAACGTATTCTAAATCGCCCAGACATTTTAAGCCTGTGGCCCGAGCCCCCGGACCTGGTGAATAGTCACTTTTCCTTTTCCTATCCCAGGACGCTTCCCGCCTCAGTTTTAAGCCCAGCAGCATTTTTTGGGCAGAGCCCAACAGAGTGGAAAGCGATTACCACCACGACTACGATATTCCCCTCTCCTGCCTTTGCTATCCTGGTGGTAATCGTTATCGATATGATGATATTTACCTCTATCCAGTACTTGTCCTTTACTAAAAACTGAGTTAACACTATGCTTGCTGCCCATGTTAGCCAGGTTAAAGCTCATATTGCGCAATATAGTGTTTGCCAGTGTTTTTTTGCCCTGTACAGTGGCTGTGGCCTTGATTGTCAGGCCCTTGGGCAAGTATCAGGGGCTGCAGTCATTGATTCGCAGGATTGAGCTTTTCTGGGCCAAAAGTTCGATCTGGGCCAGCGGAATGCAACTGGAAGTGGAGATGCCCCAGCTTGATCCTGAACAAAACTATGTGTTTTTGTCCAATCACCAAAGTCACCTGGACACCCCACTGATTCTGACCCTGTTTTCCAAGTTTAATCCCAGATTTCTGGCCCGGGAGTCCCTGTTCGAGATTCCTCTTTTTGGACCCGGTATGCGGGCCTTGGGGCATTTCCCCTTGCGCAGGGATAATCGTCGCAAGGCTATGCAGGACATCCAGGAAGCTGTGCACAAGGTGCAGCAGGGGGAATCTATTCTTATATTCCCCGAAGGGACGCGCAATACTCAAGGGCACGACTTGCAGGACTTCCAGATCGGGGCTTTTATCGTGGTCTTGAAGACTGGCTTGCCAGTGGTGCCTGTACTGTTGGACGGGACCTGTAAGGTGCACCGCAAAGGGGCTTTGCATATCAAGCCGGGAAGGGTCAAGCTCAGGGCTCTGCCTCCGCTGCAGGTCAGCAGGGATTACACCATGAAGCAAAGGGAAGAATTAAAACAGGACCTGTGGTCCTTGATGCGTAAAAATTTTTTGGAGATCAAAGAATGACAGAGAAAGACAAAGGTCTGAGCATTTACCCCCTGGGCGGTTTGGGGGAAATCGGCATGAATTGTATGCTCTTGGAAACCAAGAGCAGTGCTGTGCTCATAGATTGCGGTCTGAGGTTTCCGGATGACTTCCACTACGGTGTGGATGTGGTCATTCCCAGACTGGAATTCGTGCTGGAGAAGCAGGATAAGCTAAAAGGGGTAATCCTGACCCATGGCCACGAGGATCATATCGGCGCCCTGCCCTGGCTGATGTCGGATTTGCAGGTGCCCTTGTATGGATCACCCTTTACCCTGGGGCTGGTGGAGAACAAGCTCAGCGAGAGCCTGGGCCGCATGCCTGATCTGCAAAGGGTAGAGCCCAGGCAGAGGGTCAGTCTGGGGGATTTGCATTTTACTTTTTTCCCGGTCTGCCATTCCATTATCCAGGGCTATGGCTTGGGCATCGAGACCCCTGTGGGCAGAGTGGTGCACAGCGGGGACTTTAAGATCGACCGCAATCCCCTGGGAGGACATTTCACTGACGTGGAAGGCTTTGCTGAGTTCTCCAAGCCAGGGGTGCAGCTCATGTTCTCGGACTCCACTAATGTGGAGCGGGAGGGTTATGCGCTGACTGAAAAGGAGGTCAAGGACACCCTGCTGGAGATTTTCAAACAGGCCCAGGGCAGGATTTTGATCACCCTGTTTTCCAGCCATGTGCAGCGCATCCAGGAGATATACGATCTGGCCCTGCAGTTCGGGCGCAAGCTCGGGGTCAGCGGCAGGAGCCTCTCCAACAATATTGAAATCGCACGCAATTTGGATCAGCTCAGTCTGGCTGATGAGCACTTCCTGAACCTGGACGACCTCAGTGCTTTGCCGGACGACAAGGTGGTGCTCTTGGTGACCGGCTCCCAGGGCGAGCCCATGTCCGCCTTGACCAGGCTGGCAGAAGGCAGTCACAAGCAACTTAGAGTGCATGCCGGGGACACCGTGATTATGTCTTCTAGATTTATCCCGGGCAACACCAAGGCCATTAATAAGGTTATCAACAATCTGTACCGTCTGGGTGCAGAGGTTATGTACGAGAAGGTGCAGGCAGTGCATGCCTCAGGCCATGCCCATATGCAGGAGCTAAGGCTCATGCTGGAGAAGGTAGCCCCTAAGTATTTTGTGCCTGTGCACGGGGAATACAGACACCTGATCAAGCATGCCGAGCTGGCCCGGGAATGCGGAGTGGCCAAAGAGCGGGCCATAGTTTTGGAAAACGGTCAGCCTTTGACTCTGCTGCCCAAAGGAATTCGTTTTGAGGAGGAGTTCCAGTCCAGATCCGTGCTGGTGGATGGTAAGGGCGTAGGGGATGTGGGCCGGAGCATCCTCAAAGAAAGACATCTCCTGGCTGGAGAGGGCATGGTCATCGTGGTTTTTGTTTTGGACAACGAGACCGGGGAGATACTGGTAGGGCCCAGGATCCAGTCCAAGGGCTTTATTTTCGAGCAACAGTATTCGCATATCCTGCAGGAAGCTGAGTCAGTGGTGATGGATGTCTACAACAAGATCCCGGCTGGTTCCAACAAGAAGCTGCGGGACAGGATCAAATCTGCTCTGCGCCGGCATTTTCGCAAGACCCTGGATCGGGATCCGGTTATCGTACCTTTGGTGATTACTGTGTAGCAGATGAGATCTGTTATCCCGATCACGATTACGACCACGATAGCGAGAGGTAGGCAAAATCGTAGTCGTAATCGCTGTCGCAGTGGTAATTGATAAGGATGACATCTACCACTCTTAACCCATTGGAGATTCTTTTATGCGCGTGATACGGGTACAATACCAGGAATCCACCTTCTATGCCAGTCTGCTGGAAAATGAAGTCCGCCCCCTGCAGAACCAAGAGGTTTTGCCCCAGAGCATCCCTTTGCAGGAAGTGCAGATCCTGCCCCTGGTCATGCCCACCAAGGTTGTCTGCGTAGGGCTGAACTACCACGCCCATGCCCAGGAGCTGGGCATGGAAGTTCCTGAGGAGCCCTTGCTCTTTTTGAAGCCCCCTTCTGCAGTCATCGGCACTGGCCAGAATATCATCTATCCCGGGATGAGCCAGAAAGTGCACTATGAGGCAGAGTTGGCGGTGGTGATAGGCAAGAACGGCAAAAACATCACCCCGGAGCGGGCTGGAGAGCACATCTTTGGCTTTTGCTGTGCCAACGACGTTACCGCTAGGGATTTGCAGAATAAGGACGTTCAGTATACCAGGGCCAAGGGCTTTGATACCTTCTGCCCCCTGGGACCCTGGATTGAGACCTCTGTTTCGGATGATCTGAATCTGGATATCAGCACCTATGTCAACTCTGAGCTCAAACAAAGCGGCAATACTGCGGACATGGTCAGCGGGCCTTATGAGCTTATCAGCTATATCTCCAAGATCATGAGCCTTTGGCCCGGGGATGTGATTCTGACTGGCACCCCACCCGGGGTGGGAGAGCTCAATGTTGGGGACGAGGTCCAGGTTCGGATAGAGGATCTGGGCGTGCTGAGCAATCCGGTGGTTGCTGGATGAACAAGGTAGTGAGTCATATGTCTCGACAGCGATAAAAAATCGTAGTCGTAATCGCTGTTGTAATCGTTTTCGATACAGACGATACTTTCCAGCCCTGCCCTTATCCTGCCCCTTGTCAAGATAAAATTTTTGATTTAGATATCTAGTTTTTGCGGTGAATCTATATTCCAGAACACACGTCTGGGAGCTGGGCTTCAAGGTTCCCTGCAGCAGCAGGGTGGCAGTCCTGGTCCAGGCGGAGGCTAAACCAAAAGGAGACGTTATGGCGTACATCAGCATGAAGGAGATGCTGGAGACAGGGGTGCATTTTGGTCACCAGACTAGGCGCTGGAATCCCAAAATGCGGACCTTTATCTTTGGCTCCAGGAAGGGCATCCACATTATTGACCTGCAGCAGACCATGCCCTTTTTTAATCGGGCTTATGAGTTCATTCGGGATGTGGTGGCCAATAAGGGCAAGGTTTTGTTTGTGGGCACCAAGCGCCAAGCCCAGGATATCATCCAGGAAGAGGCTGATCGGGCTGACATGTTCCATATTACTGAGCGCTGGATGGGCGGGACCCTGACCAATTTTAAGACCATTAAGAAGAGCATTGACCGGCTGAAGAAGCTGGAGGCCATGTTTGAGGATGGCAGTGTGAACCGTTTCCCTAAAAAGGAAGTGGTGGGCATGCAAAGGGAGCTGGAAAAGCTGCAGGCAGCCCTGGGGGGAATCAGGGATATGGACGACTACCCCCAGGCCGGCTTTATCGTGGATCCCAAGCGGGAAGAGATCGCGGTCAAGGAATTCAAGCGCCTGAACATTCCTATTGTGGCGATTACAGACACTAACTGTGATCCTGATTCCATAGACTTTATTATTCCAGGCAATGACGATGCTATCAGGGCTATCAAGCTCTTCACCTCCAGAATTGCTGATGCCTGTTTAGAAGGCAGGGCCATGCAGGACTCAGAGGCAGCAACCCAGGAAGAGGAAGAGGCCAAGCAGGCAGGTGCTGCCACAGAAGAGCCAGCCCAGGAGCTGACTGCCCAAGAGGCAAAACAAATAGAAAATGATATGCAGGAGGAGAAATAGATGGAGATCAGTGCAAAAATGGTCAAAAACCTGCGGGAAAAGACCGGGGCAGGAATGATGGACTGCAAGAAGGCCCTGCTGGATACAGACGGGGATGAAAAAAAGGCCATTATCTGGCTCAGGGAAAAGGGCCTGTCCAAGGCCCAGAAAAAGGCTGACCGTACTGCTGCCGAGGGCTTTATTGGTTCCTATGTGCATATGAACGGCAAGATCGGGGTTATGGTGGAAATGAACTGTGAAACCGATTTTGTGGCGAAAAATGATAAGTTCAAAGAGCTGGCCAAGAATATCGCCATGCAGATTGCTGCAGCCAGTCCGGTTTGTATCAGGCCGGAGGAGCTGCCCCAGGAGCTGGTGGACCAGGAGCGGGAGCTGTACGCCAAGCAGGCCAAGGCAGAGGGCAAGCCTGATCAGGTGGTGGAGAAGATCGTGGACGGCAAGCTGAAGAAGTACTATAAAGAGGTCTGCCTTTTGGAGCAGCCTTATATCAAAGACGACTCCTTGACTATCAAGGATCTGCTCAATGAAATAATAGCAGTTCTGGGGGAGAAGATAGAAATAGGCAGGTTCGTGCGCATGGAGGTCGGGGAAAAGCAGTCATAAAAAAACGGGCCGCAGGGCCCGTTTTTTTTTGGCGCGGATGAGTTCATTTGTATC
>CAZBUB010000024.1:0-40472 GCA_964494985.1 uncultured Desulfohalobiaceae bacterium
AGCCCAGATATCTCTGGATGCCAGCTGAGGTGGCAGGCACTGAGCATTCGCAATAAACAGTTTTGAATTGCTCGCCGTACTTGGGATGGTTGGCCCACTCGCCTTTCATCTTCAGGATCTGGCCAGCCTGAGGAGAGGGGATATTCCCGATCACCGTGACCAGGTCCCTGTAGCCACTGACCTTGACTTTGGCCACGGTGTAGGCATTTTCCTCATTGGTATAGGTCACCCTTTCTATTTGGCCCTGCAGGGATTCAAGGGCTGGGGGATAAGTTGTTGCCATAGGGCGCAGTCCTGTATAGCAAAGTTTTGGCTGTAGATTGATCTGAGGGCAAAGTGGCTGTCAAGTGGTTTCTCCAGTGAGGTAAGAAGGGGAATGCGTCATATAAAGAGCCTGGAGGATGCCGTTGATCAAGATGTGGGGTGTTCTTGGGTGTACATGATCTCTTATGGACTATGCCGTACCCGAACTTCCAGTTGATTTTGTGCCTGCAGGTTTCCGGCATGCGGGTACAAAAAATTCTAAGATTTCTGTTAATCCTGTCTAAAAAGTTGGTTTTTGAAGATCTCCACAGTCAGTGCCCAGGAACCTCTTTTCTTGACTAGCTCTCATCCCGTCGCTTATCTTTTTAGCCATACATTTTTAGCAGTTATTCACCATCTCCTATGCCCGGATAAGCTTGTGAAGAAGAAGCCAAGGTCCAGGGGTTCGGCCCACAGGCTTCCGGCACCTACTTTTGTTAATTTTTCGTTTTCAAGGTTCGAATAGGCCTGCAAAAGTAGGTGCCGGATTTGAGCGACTTAGAATGCGTTAAGCAAAACTGTGCAAGCTATTTCAACTTCAAAGTTCACCATAGTCATCTGGAATCAAGAGGTCCAAAATCAGACTTTTGCTTTACGCATTCTTGGGAGCGAGTTTTTTGCGCTTTGTGGGCCGATCCCCTGGACCTGGTGAACAGTTACCATTTTTACAACTATCTCGCCATCAAAGGGCATTTTCATGGTTTCACTTGAAGCCCTCCAGTCGAGGTCTCTCAGATATCCCGCAGATATGGCCCTGCTGATCCTGACAGCCCTGATTGTAGCCGGGACTCCCTACTTCATTGCAGGGGCAAAATTATCCTGCACAGCCTGGTTAGGCTGGAATTTCACTAGGCAAAGCGCGCCTTCAAGGTCAGGGGCACCTACGACCAGCTGCTGCACGTGCAGCTGGATGCGCCCAAGAGGGAGATGCGGCCCTCGGTGCGATGCCTGAGACGCAGTCCCCTGGGATGTTTGGATGTAGCTATTTTTAAATGCTGTGGGCTCGCTTTCGGATGCGAGGTGGGTTATGAAAGAGTCAGACAAGGCATAGAAAAATTGCACTCTGTTTCTGGTCCAGGTTTTTTAAATGTGTCATTTTTGATAAACCAAGCTTGGAGATGTTCATGTCCCATAACAACCAGTCAGCACATAATGCTAATTTCCCAGCCCCGTCCTCATTGCAGGAGTGTCAGGAGCTCTTTACCTATGCCCCCATAGGCATATTTACCTCCACTCCAGAGGGGCGCTTTATCTCGGTTAATCCTGCCATGGCTCAGATATTCAGCTACAATTCACCAGAGGAAATGATTGAGTCGATTTCGGACATTGCTGAAGAGTATTATGTCAATCCTTTTGACCGGGAAGAATTCATGCATCAATTGCAGGAGCATGGTCAGGTCGTAAATCATGAATGCCGGGTGCGCCGCAGGGATGGAGCTATTATCTGGGTATCAAGAAACGCCAGGGAAGTGCGGGACGAGCAGGGCAAGATAACCCATTATCAGGGTTTTGTTACAGACATCACCGAACGTAAGCGCTCGCAAAAAAAGTTGCAAGACAGTAAGGAGTTGTTGGAGCTTATTACGGAAAATATGCGTGATATGGTATCCCTTACAGATTTGGAAGGCAACTTTGAATTTGCGGGAAGATCACACCAGCTCCTCGGCTATGACCCTGAGTTTTTGCTTGGCAAGAATGTTATGGACTTTGTGCATCCAGAGGACCTGCCCAGGATAGCCCAAGAATTCAAAGAGTTTTTGCACTTCCTGGATGACGAACGTAAGGCTGAATATCGCTATCTGAAGAATGACGGTTCTTACGTTTGGCTGGAGAGCATTGGCAGATTTATCAAGGATACCAATTCCAATCCTGTAAAAATCCTATTTAACACAAGGGATATTACTGACCGCAAGCGGGCCGAAGAAGTATTGCGGCAATCAGAGAGCTACTATCGGGCTATCTTCGAAACTTCAGGCACTGCCATGCTTATTGTGGAGCAGGATACCACGATTGCCCATGTGAACTCCAATTTCGAGACTCTGTCTGGATATTCCAGGCAGGAGATCGAGGGGCGCAAATCCTGGGCCGAGTTTACGCACCCAGATGATGCGGTCTGGATGAAGGACTACCATTATCTGCGGCGGCAAAATCCTGATGCAGCACCACGCCAATACGAGTTTCGCTTTATAAATCGCTATGGTAAAGAATTCCATTTTTTGCTAGCCGTAGATATGATTCCTGGAACCAGTCAAAGCATACTCTCTGCAATTAATATTACAGAAATGAAACGGGCAGAGGAAGCGCTGCGAGAACAAGAATCATTCATCAAGTTAACTTTGGACAACCTTCCTGTAGGAGTAGCTATTAATTCCATGGATCCAAAGATTGAGTTCACCTACATGAATGATAATTTTCCTAGATTTTATCGCACCACACGAGAAAATCTGGCAAAAAATGATTTTTGGGAGGCAGTTTATCAGGAACCTGAATTTCGGGAGAAAATCAAAAAAAGGGTACTTGAGGATTGCGCTAGCGGTGATCCTTCCCGGATGTTCTGGAAGGATGTTCCGGTATTCCGTCCAGGTCAAGACCTTTTTTATATCACCGCAAAAAATATTCCTCTGCCTGACAGTGGTCTTGTGGTATCAACTGTATGGGATGTGACGGATCGCAAACTGGCTGAGGATCAATTGTTGGCAGCCAAGGAGCAGGCAGAGGCAGCAAACATTGCCAAAAGCGCCTTCCTGGCTAACATGAGCCACGAGATCCGCACGCCTCTCAATGGTGTGATGGGCATGATGCAGATCCTGCAGGAGACAGATCTGGACCAAGAGCAGGAAGAGTGCGTGCAGATCGCAGGCAATGCAGCCAGGCGCCTGACCAATCTGCTCTCGGACATCCTGGATCTGTCCAAGATAGAGGCAGGCAAGCTGGAGATTCTGGCTGAGGAGTTCAGCCCCGGGCAGCTCTGCGCGTCTGTCAGGGATCTGTTTTTGCTCCAGGCCAGGGACAAAGGCCTGGAGCTGGAGTTTTATCTGGATCCGGAGCTGCCCCAGAGCCTGCTGGGGGACGAGAAGCGGCTGCAGCAGATCCTATTCAACCTGGTGGGCAATTCCATCAAGTGCACCAAGCAGGGCAGGATCAGCATAGAAGCAACGCCCCTGTCCCCTGCCAGGGAAAGAGGTGATCTGCGGGTCATGTTCAGTGTCACGGATACTGGGGAAGGGATTCCTGAAGACAAGCTCCAGCAGATATTCGAGCCCTACGAGCAGGCGGACCGCTCCTATACCCGTCAGTATCAGGGCGCTGGCCTGGGCCTGGCTATAGTGCGCAGGCTGATGGAGCTGATGCAGGGCAGAATCTCTATAGAGAGCGCGCCTGGAGAGGGCACTGCCGTGCACGTGGTTCTGCCCTTTGCCCTGCCTGAAGCTGCAAAAGCCAAGCATCAGCTCGAAGAGGGGCAGGTATCCAGGCTGCAAAAGGGCCTGCGAATATTGCTAGCAGAGGACGAACATTCCAATCAGGTCTTTATCATGAGGTTGTTGCAAAGGTGTGGAGCCCAGGTCAACCTGGCAGCAGACGGGGAGCAGGCCCTGGCTATGCTGGCCAGGGAGGGCTTTGATTGTGTGCTTATGGATGTGCAGATGCCAGTCATGGACGGAGTGGAAGCCACCCGGCGCATCCGCGAAGCAGAGGACAGAAGACTGCGGACAGCAGACAAAAGGCAGGGGACAGGGGACAGAGGACAGAAGACAGAGGACAGTGGTCAGATGTCAGAAGATAAACAGTCAGCCTCAACTTCCCAGTTCTCTAATTCTCCACACTCCCAACCACAAACAGCCAGAATTCCGATTATAGCCCTGACAGCCTACGCCATGAGCGGGGACCGGGAGAAGTTCCTGGAGGCTGGCATGGACGACTACCTGGCCAAGCCGGTGGACAAGGAAGGGCTGCTGGCTGTGCTGAAGAGGAATCTGCATGGCTTCAGAGCAGCAGCAAAAAAATCAAAGTCCAGGTAGGCGCAATATTCTTGAACTGTCTGAATACCCCTTTTTTTTCACCTCCAAACAATCTGACAGGGTCTTCAAAATCAACAAGTGATCCCTAATGCAGAACGATGATGTTTTTTTGTTGTTTTGACATCATGGTATGGGTGACATATTGTGCAAAAATAATATGTTGGAATGCTCATATAAACTGTACAACAGTAAGTAATGTTGCCGCTTGAGCTTAAACATAAAAATGAACAGATCTTTTGCCCTTGATGCTTACATCAGTGCCAGTTTCAGAAATCCCAAAAATGAAGGAGGCGTGTATGGCTAGCGAGGAAATGAAGGGGAATCCAGCTGTAGTAGGGCTTGCAGCGTTCGGGATTACCACTTTGCTTTTGCAGTTTCATAATGTGGGCTGGTGTGATGTGGGTCCCACGATTGCCATGGCCTTTATCTATGGAGGTCTGGCCCAAATGATTGCCGGATTTCTGGAATACCCTTCAGGCAACAATTTCGGCTTCAGCGCTTTTGTTTCTTACGGGGCATTCTGGATTTCCTTGGGGGTTATTTTCATGATGAATCACTTTAATATCTATCATGCTAGTGATACAGACGTGGGCTGGTTTTTGATTGCCTGGACCATATATACCTTCATCATGTGGATTCCTGCCATGCGCATCAACGGCGGACTGGCGGTTGTCTTTACTCTGCTTTTGCTGGGCTTCATCCTGTTGGACATCGCCCATTTCGGCTATCCCCAGTTTACTGCCATTGCCGGGTATGAGCTTATGGCCTGTGCCCTTGCTGCCCTCTACATGATGTGTCATGCCTTGTACGCAAATGTCTTTGGCAGGGATGTCCTGCCTGCAGGCAAACCCTGGATCAAATAGATACCCAGGGGATAAAAAATTGCTAATAGGAGGAATATCATGAGAGCTTCAATTTTGAGTATACTGCTGACCGCTCTAATGGCCTTTTTTTTGGCCAATCCAGTGCTGGCTAGGGATTATGCCACTAAAGAAGAGTGCGTGACCATGTGCCAGGAGGCAGCTGCCTATGTTCAAAATCATGATCTGGAGAAGGCGATAGAGCGCATAAGTGATCCAGAAGGGCGTTTTGTCTGGAAGGATTCCTATGTGTTTTTGATGAATCTTGAAGGCAAAATGCTGGCCCATCCCTTTAAACCAGAGCTTACCGAGAAAGACCATGTTTTGCTCCATACCGATCCTACAGGCAAGGCTTTGTTTGTGCACTTTGTGAACCTTGCCCGAAGTACTGGTGAGGGCTGGGTGGAATATATGTGGCCTCGTCCAGGTAAGGAAACGCCTCGCAAGAAAAAGACCTATATCTATAGGGTACCCGGTACGGAGCTATTCGTGGGCGCAGGTGTTTATTTGACAGGAATGATGTATTAACTCTTGTTGAGATTCTAAGTCAAGCAATTTAGGGGATATTTAGCATTTTGACCAGCTTGGAAGGAGGCATGTGATGACCAAGAGGGCAGCAATGTTGTGTCAGGTCTTGGGGGCATTGATTGGGGCATATGGAACCAGCTCCATCATCAATGACGGAGTGGGATGGGGCTCAGTGTTTCTGGGATTGGTGCTTATCTTCTTTGGAAGCAAATCTTTCCTCCAACACTCTGCCAAAATCAGGAAGCAAGAGCAAACCAGGAACGATAATTGAGAGGACGATTGCGGGCAATATGCATTGCACTTGTTTTGTCTTCTGGAAAGATTGACTAAAAGCAAAGGTGTTTGCTCTGGCTAGAAGCTGATAGCTATCTTTGTGCTGCTTTGATGTCTTGGAGAATAGAGTGAGCTTCAACAGGGGCCTGGGCAAAAAGATGAGAGGTGAACTTTTTCATGTCTTTTTTGACCCTGGGCAGAGGTGGAAAGCTTGGATAAGCCTTTAAATCAGTGTTGCTAAGCTCTGGTGGGGTATAGGCCAGCTCCTGATCCAGATTGAGCTGCAAGGGTACTCCCGCCAGGGATTCCTTGGCATTTTGCTCAACATTGAGCCGTTTGGCGAATTGCAGGACCTCTGTATAGGTATCGCATTGATTGGCATTATGAATTTTGTGCTGCAAAGAAGAGCATAGCTCCTGGATCTGGGTGTAATTGACTGTGACCCGCTTGCAACGCGGCTCCTGAGGATCATTGTAGTATTCGCCGTACATATAGCTATGCACTTGGAAGGCCAGCTTCTGGTATGCTTGGCAGAGGAGCTTAAAAAAGCGATTGATATTCGTAAGAGCGAAAGGTATCTGCAATTCCTGGAGATTGGCATCTACATCAGGTCCGGGAGCGGGCACTTGTTCAGGGTCCAGATCGAGCATTCTGTAGAACTGCTGAACAGTTTCAGGGTTTCTGCGTCGCAATAGAAAATGGAGACTTGCCTGTTTCATTTGGACCTTTTTGTAAATGTGCTGGAGATTGTTCACTTTGTTCCAGAAGTCCTGCAGACCTTTTTCAATGTCTACGCGTTGGCCAAAAAAGTGCTCAGCTGCCTCTGTCAGGCTTTCCTGGGCCAAGGAGTCGGCCAGGCATTGATAGTTGTTCTTTTTATGGTTTGTCATAATTGGTTTTTGCTCAGGATCTTAGGGAGGTTCAGTTAATCTTGCTGCAAAAGAAGTTACACCAAAACATATGCTGTTGGCAATATGAGTCTTTACTGTCCGCTCCATGTAAGCCTGTCTCCATTGGCCAAAGCCTTGGTTGTACACTCCTTAGCAATAATGATGAGACACAAATGAAAGGGGCTCTACGTTTTGCACTGCACAAAGGAAGAATTACAGGATCTGCTCGAGAAGGCTAAAGATCTGGGTGCTACTGATGCCGCATTGCTTCCTGTGGGCGAGATTGAGGTCAAGGACAGCCTGGCTGAGAGATGCGTTCAGCCCAAATGCGTAAACTATGGGCTGTCCAAAAGCTGTCCGCCATATGTGGCAGGGCCTGATGCCATGCGCCAAAGGCTGGCTGGGTTCTCTTGGGCGGTGTTCTTTAAGATTGAAGTCCCCTCCGAGATCTTGTATTCCGGCCAGGGCCTGGAGATTTTTCAGCTGCTGCATGAGACAACCGCAGGCCTGGAGCTGTTAGCCAGGCAGCAGGGCTTTGAATCCGCCCAGGGCTTTGCAGGCAACTCCTGCAAGAAGGTCTTTTGCTGGGAGTATCTGGAGTGCAGGGCGTTGCATCAGGATGGGATCTGCAGGAACCCGGACCGGGCCAGGCCCTCCATGTCCGGATTCGGAATCAATGCCTCCAAGCTTTACCAGGCAGCAGGCTGGAACATGAAGGGCAGGGTGCACGATAATGGGGAACAAAAGGTAAATATGTCCAGCGTCTGCGGATTGGTGCTGGTTTGCTGAGCTATGCATTCTGCAGAGCTCATGGTGGACAGTTGTCTTTTTCATTTGTATGGAAAACTGGATCTCCAGCAACAGCTTTCTCCAAAAAGTGCGGCTACTGGTGGCCCTTCTGCCCGTGGTAATATTGATATCATGAGTATCGACAGCGATTACGACAACGACCACGATTACGATTTGCTCTGCCCTCCCCTCGCTGTCGTTGTCGTGGTCGTAATCGTCATCGATATTTTGACCAATACCTTAAGGACGAGCGGCGTTCGCCCCTTGCGTTGCAGGTTGAAGTTTTCCAGGCTTTGTGTATGCCCATCGTCTGTGCATGGGGGTTATGCATCGATGGCCTTTACTCCTGCTCCAGGCCCATGGCCCTGGCCAGGACCTGGATGGTATGCTTGACCTGGATCCCAGGGGCAAAATGGTGCAATCCTTCCCTGAGCTGGAGCATGCAGGCTGGGCAGCCTGTTGCCACCAGCTCTGCCTGAACCTCTTGGATGACTTCTAGCTTGCGGTGCCTGATCCGCTTGGACATTTCCCTGTGTGTGAGCCCGTAAGTTCCGCCCAGCCCGCAGCAACGGTCAGCATCCCGCATTTCCAGAAATTTTTCTCCGCAGCAGAGCTCAAGCAGCTGCCGCGGCTCCTGGGAGATGCCCTGTCCCCTTTTAAGGTGGCAGGGGTCGTGGTAGGTGGTCCTGTCCAGGATGGGCGAGGTGATCTTTGCGGCAATCCTGTCCAGGCCGATAACCTGTACCAGGTATTCAGAGATGTCAAAGGTCCTGGAGGCCAGATCCCTGGCTGGGCCTGCCAGCTGGGCATCTTCAGCCAGAAGCTCTGGGTAGACCTTCTTGAGCATGTATCCCCCTGAGGAGCAGCAGACCAGGACCTTGAGCTCCGGATCCTGCTGCAGCAAGGCCTGCAGATTGCTCCTGGCCAGGGAAATAAAGGTCTCACTGTCCCCAGCAGCTTCCACCGGAGCTCCGCAGCAGCCCTGGGCAGCAGGGATGATCAGGCTGACTCCCAGGGAGCCCAGGACATTGAGCACTGCTTCCCCGATCTCTGGGAAGATATAGTTAGTGGAGCATCCAGTAAAGAAGATCGCCTTTTGCACAGCCTCTGGGGCTTGGACATGCTCTGGGTGTCTTTGCCGAAAGGGCCTTAGGGTCAGTCTAGGCAGGATCTGATCCGCCTGCACCCCAGGCAGGGGAAACCGTCTGCGCAGCCCGCTGCTTTGCGGCACGCGCCTCAAGAGCAGGGATTGGAGCAGGGAACCGCCCTGGAGGAGATAATTCAGCCGGCGTTGCCCGCTTTTCAGCAGGGCGTGTGCACTCCGCCTGGACCTGGGCAGCCCCCTGGTCTCCACCAGGGCCTGCCTGGCCTGGACAATGAGCCGATCCACCCGCACAGAGCTGCTGCAGCTCTCCACGCATGCCAGACAGAGCAGGCAGTTGTTCAAGATCTGGTCATAATTGCTGCTATAGGGCAAAGAGCCCTCTGCAGCAGCCTCAAGCAGAGACAGCTTGCCCCGGGCCACATCTGTTTCCCGCCTGGTTTCTGCGTAAATGGGGCACACACCCTGGCAGGCCCCGCATTTGACGCATTTTTGCAGCTCTGCCCGGAGCTCTTCCAGGCTGGGGGCTGCAGCTGTATTTTTTGAACCCATGTATTTAATCTGCAGGGGGGAATATTTTGCCTGGATTCAGGATGTTATTGGGATCAATGGCCTGCTTTATGCTCTGCATCAGCTGCAGAACTGCCGGCTCCAGGTTCATGTGCAGGTAGTCCCTTTTGCTGGTGCCTATGCCATGTTCCCCGGAGATCCTGCCCCCTAGCTCCACGGTTTTCCTGAAGATGGCCTGCACAGCCCAGTAGGCCTGATCCAGGGGCTCCTGCTTGGGCAGTACATTGACGTGGATGTTCCCGTCCCCGGCATGGCCAAAGTTTACCACCAGGACTCCTGCCTGCCTGGAGATGTCCTCGATGGCCTGGATCATCTCCGGCAGGCTGGCCCTGGGCACGACTATATCCTCATTGATCTTGGTGATGGCCTGGTGATGGGCCAGGGAGGCGGAAACCGAGCGCCTAGCCTTCCACAGCTCTTCCTGCTCTGAGCGGTCTGAAGCTATGCGCACGGACATGGCGCCCATGGACTCGCAGGCTTCCTTGACCCTGAGGATGTTCTTCTCAATTTGCTCCTGGTCCCCGTCCAGCTCAATCAGCATAAAGGCCCCGGCTCCTTCAGGCAGGCCCAGGTCCAGGTACTGCTTTACCGACCAGATGGCGTTTTTGTCCAAAAATTCCATGGTGGTGGGCACGATCTTCCTGCGCACTATCTCAGAGACGCTCCTTCCGGCTGCCAGGATCGAGGGAAAGACTGCGGTCAGGGTCTTTTTGGCCTCCGGCAGGGGCAGCAGCTTGAGGATAGCCTTGCTGACGACCCCCAGGGTGCCTTCGCTGCCCACAAAGAGCTGGGTCAGGTTGTAGCCCACCACATCCTTGAGGCACTTGGAGCCGGTGTGCACTATTTGCCCGTTGGGCAGCACCACCTCCAGCCCCAGGACATAATCTTTGGTCACCCCGTACTTCACAGCCCGCATTCCCCCGGAGTTCTCGGCAATGTTGCCGCCGATGGTGGAAAAGCTCATGCTGGCTGGATCAGGGGGATAGAACAGCCCGTAGCTTTCCGCTTCGTGCTGCAGCTCAGAGGTGACCACTCCGGGCTCCACCACAGCCACCAGGTTTTTTGTATCCAGCTCCAGGATCCTGTTCAAGCCGCTCAAGACCAGGGCCAGGCCGCCCTGGACCGGAATGCTGCCTCCGGTCATCCCGCTGCCTGCTCCCCGGGGGACTATGGGGATATGCTGCTGGTTGGCCAGCTCCAGGACCTGGGAGATCTGCTCCACTGTGGTCGGAAAGATAATAGCCTCTGGCAGGGACTTCTTTTGGGTAGCATCATAAGCATAGGCAATGCGCTCTTCAGGAGAATCAGCAAAGCCTTCTTCTCCTAAAATGTCCAGCAACTGCTTCCTGATTCGGCTGTCCATATTCCTGTCCTGAGCTCAATACAGATCAGCATGCCTGGCTTTTTTCTCTAGTCTCATGCTTATTGCTTTGACCTGTTTTGCTTCCTGAGCAATATTATGCCTCCATCCGCGACCAGCCCGCCGCCCAGCATAGCTTCCACTGCCAGCACCACGCCGAATACCACAGGGGTCTGCTGAAAGGTGATCGGTCCACCTATTTGTCCCACAGAGGCTTCGCCAGTGGCTATCTGAAACACAATATGGCCCAGCATGAGCAGGCCCAAGGCAATGTGGAACCAGGGATATCTTTCCCGGAATTTTTCTTCCGGCTCTTTCCAGGCCACAGGGAATGCTCCTTGGTTTTTTAGCTCTGAAGACAGATATAAGGCATTCAATTGATAAGGGCCTTATACAAAGAGAAGATTGCATATCAAAGACAGATGCAAAAATGCAGAAGACGGATCTGCCCAGAGAGGCTATGGAGTATAGCTACTTGCATTTGAATTCAATAACCACCTTGTAGTCGTTGGAAGAAAAAGCATCTATAGGGAGAGCGTCTTCATCAAACATGCTGGCTATTTCAGACCCAACCTGGAGCAGCTCTTTATCCCCTTTTGCCATACCTCCCTGATATTTGGAGGCATGGTTCTGGACTACCATGCTCTTGTCCAAATCATTGCAGGTTTCTGTGGCTTTGGATACAGCCTCCTGATTGGCTGCATTCTCAGAGCTGTTCAGGGCAACTACTTTATAGACCCCGTCATCCTCTGGGAGCACCACAGTGTTAGACTTAGTGGAGCAGCCTATAAGGGCAAAAAAAACACAACCAACTGCGATTACAGCCAGATTTTTCATGTTGCTAATTCCTTTAGCGAAAATTATAAACCCATCCTGTTTCCTTGATCAATACAAGCACAAAGGATAAAAAAGGCTCAAAAATTTTTCACCTACATTTTACCCTGGGAACTGTCAACGCAAAAAAGGAGACTAACTGGAAATGAATCTACAGGCCAAGAAAGCATTTGCGGTGGTGGACTATACAAGGTGCAATCCTGAGCAGTGCGATCCAGAGCACGGCATCTGCGCGGCTGCCCAGAGCTGCCCCTACAAGGTCATGAAGCAGATTGATGGCACATTTGAGCCGCCCATGGTCTTTCAAGACATGTGCATGGGTTGCTGGGAATGCATAGAGGCCTGCCCTTTGGGGGCGGTCTCGATAAAGGAGGTCAGCTGATGATCGGCTTGAGCTATGGAGCACTCGTAGTATTTGCACTATACATCAGCCGTTGGCAAAAGCTCCTGCTTATGTCTTGATTATGATCTGGGCTTGGCCTATCCTGCGCTCACAGGTCAGCGTAAAGGGCGGGGCTAATACTAATTATTTTACAATTGAAAGGAAAGAGAGATGAGAGGAGGATTGTCCAGGTCCAGCCTGTTGATCTGTATTGTTTTGCTTTTGGGTATTTCGGGTTTTTCCCAGGCCTTTGCCCAGCAACAGGAGCCAGCAGCAGAAACTGCGGTCTCTGAGGAGAGCCTCAACCAGCTGTTGCAGGATCTGGAGGATCCGGAGCGTCTGGAGCGGCTCAAGCAGGATCTGCGTGCCCTTTTGGCGGCCAGGCAGTCTGAGGCCGAGGAACAGGCCAGGTCCCAGGAAGAATCCGGTCTGGTAAGCGGTGTGCTGCAAGCAACCTCCCAGCGCATGCAGGTTCTCAATCAGCAGCTGGCAGGGGCCAGTGCCAGCATGCTGCAAATCCCGGTGCTGATTCAGGACCTGTTGCAGCAGGCCCGGGATCCAGCCGAGCTCAGGATCTGGGGGGAAATGCTGGGCAAGGTGGTCTTAGTGTTGCTGCTGGGGCTGATTGCGGAGAGGGTGGTGCGCAGACTGCTCAGGCGAGTCCAGACTGCCCTTATGGATAGAGAACAAGACAACCGTGTCCTACGGGGCCTGTTTTTCTTGGCCAGGAGTGTGCTGGAAATCATCCCTATAGCCGCATTTGCTGCTGCAGCCTATGGCCTGTTGCCTTTGCTGGAGCCCAGAGATGCCACCAAGCTGCTGGCTCTTACCCTGGTCAATGCTCATGTTTTGGTGAAGGCAATACTGCTGCTGGCCAGAGTGGTCCTGGTACCCGGTTTCCCGGAGCTGCGGCTGCTGCCCCTGCAAGAGGAATCTGTACAGTATCTGCAGATCTGGGTCAGACGCTTGGCCGGTCTGGCTGTTTACGGCTATTTTATTCTGGAGGGGGCTTTGTTGCTGGGTCTGCCTGGAGAGCTGCAGGCCTTCCTGCTCAAGCTCTTGGGGCTGGCCCTAACTGCAATGGCCATAGTTCTGGTGATGCAAAATCGGGTAGATGTTGCCAAATGGCTCCGGGAAGGCAGGCTAGGCAAGAAAAAACAGTCTCAGGGCCCGCAGTCTCAGGAGCAGAGCAAAGTCCAGGCTAGAATGGAAGCAGTGGGCGCTCTACGTCGCAGGCTGGCGGACGTCTGGCATGTACTGGCCATAATTGTGATCCTGGGGCTATACTTGACCTGGGCCCTGGAGATAGAGGGTGGATTCAGTTACTTTGCCAAGGCCCTGCTGCTGTCCGGATTAGTGCTGGCTGTGGCCAGTGGGCTGCAGAGACTGGCCCATCAAGGAGTGGACAGGCTGTTTCGGATCAGCGAGGGGGTCAAAGCAGCCTATCCCGGGCTGGAGGCCAGGTCCAATCGCTATCAGCCCATCCTGCGCCAGGCCCTGAGAGGAGTTATCTATCTGGTGGCTGCTCTGGCTGTTCTCCAGGCCTGGGGCCTGAGCACCCTGGGCTGGCTGTTCAGCCCCCAGGGCGGGAGTCTGATTTCTGATCTGCTAATTCTAGTTCTCATTATAGGCGCAGCCTTTTTGCTCTGGGAGCTGATCAGCGCCAAAATAGAGAAAATTCTGGCTCAGGAGGATCAGGGCAAGGTAAGCTCCCGCAAACTGACCTTACTCCCTTTGCTGCGCAACGTGGTGCGCATTGTCCTGATTTTGATCGCGGGCATGATTGTTCTCACCCAACTGGATATAAATATTGCTCCCTTATTGGCTGGTGCAGGCGTGGTGGGCCTGGCTATAGGCTTTGGTGCCCAGACTCTGGTCAGGGATGTGATTACCGGGGCTTTTTTGCTCATGGAGGACTCCATTGCAGTCGGGGACTGGGTGGAAGCAGGCGGACACTCAGGAGGCGTAGAGAAGCTTACAGTGCGCACGGTTACTTTAAGAGATCTGACCGGTACGGTGCATGTTGTGCCATTCGGGGATGTAACCTCGGTGACCAATTACAATCGGGAGTTTGGATATGCCTTGATAGATGCAGGAGTGGCCTATAGAGAGGACTACGGCCACGTAGTGCAGGCCCTGCAGGATGTGGCGGTGGAGCTGCGCCAAGATGAGACCTGGGGGCCGGACATCCTGGGTGATCTGGAAGTCTTTGGTTTGAACAACTTGGCAGACTCAGCAGTGGAGATCCGGGTCCGCCTCAAGACCAGGCCCCTGCGTCAGTTCGCAGTGCGCCGGGCATTTCTGCAGCGCATGAAACGAGCCTTCGACGAGCGGGGTATAGAGATTCCCTTTCCGCACCGCACCATCTGGTTTGGCGCAGACAAGGACGGCAGTGCTCCTCCGATGCGGGTGTTGGAGGAGGACAGGCCTGCTGCTTCCAGCTCTTCCCAGGAGACTCCCGCGCCGGAGCAAGATGATGACAAGGCGGAAGTAGAGATTGCTTCTGAAGCGGATGTTGCAGAGCAAGCCGGCCAGGATTCAGAGGAGCAGGAAAAGCCGAAATAAACCTACAAGCTAAGTACTCGTATACGTAAATACTGTGCCATTGGAATGCCAGGAGCTTGTTCGCTCCTGGAATCGGAACTGACGCTAAAAAATCCGAAATTCGAAATACGAAGCACAAAACAAGCACGAATGACAAAAATTCGAAATCAAACAGAGCGAATCTCCCTTCCCAATTCAACGTAACAAGCATAGTATTTCTACGTTTCGGTCATTTAATCATTCGAATTTTCAATTTGTTTTGGATTTCGATATTTGAATTTCGTGTTTACAAACTCAGAGCCCAATTTTTTGCTTGAAGTAGACTGATAGAAAATACGTCAACGACCTTACGAATGAGAGCACTAAGTTGGCGTATACATCCTGTGCACATTGCTGTTGTAGGCTGTCAGGATCCGAAGCACAGAGAAGATCCTGACAGTGCCGGGATATGAATTTGTTAAGTGTGATTTGCAATCTGTAAGTTCTAATAAAGGATTTCCAATGGTTCAGGAGCAAAGGGCACGTATCCAGGAAGCACTTAGCTTTGCATTTGATCAGCATGAGGCCAAGTGCTTGGGGAAGATGCTTTTCCAGTGTATGGAAAAGGAGGTCACTAACTATGAGGAGCTGGACATTGAATGTGCAGAAAAGGACGATCATATTCTGAGTCTTTTTGAGCAGAGACTCCTGATTCCAATCAAGTCAGGGACAGGCTCCTCCTGGGAAGAGAAGAGTTTGGAGCTAAGGCCAGGGGAGGCCTACTCCATGCCGCCTGTGGCCAGGAGCATGTTGCGCTTTTGTGCTTGGAGCGCCAGGCCGGATCCGGAGCAGGCTTTGACTGGGGTGTTGGCCATGTGTCCTGCAGTGGATGCCCAGTCCCTGGTGAGATTGGTAATGCATGGTCTGCAGCATTCCACGTCCTACCGCCTGGAGGCAGGCCTTTTCGGGGCTTTGGCCAGGAGACTGGGCTTGGAGCTGGATCTGCACCAGGCTGTGGATCTTTTGGTTACCTTAGGTGTCTTGAGTCCCTGTAAGGCAGTGAGCATGGCTTCAGGAATCTCAAGATATGAGATACATCCCTGCTTGTTCTGGAGTCGGGAAGATAGCTTCAAATAACAGGTTGCTTTGAATCTCAAGCCTTGAGTGAACAATTGCAAAATATTCATGCCAGCAAAAAGCTCTTTTTCTTTTTGGCTTTGCTCAGCCTTGTTGTACTGGGTGTATTGCTTTATTTTTTCTGGGCCTCAGCAGCGCCGCAGGAGATTTCCAGACTTGTGGAACAGGTCTCGGAAATTTTGGCTAGGCACGTATCCGGGCCTGTATTTTTGCTTTTGATGCTGGTTTTGCCCTTGGCGGGCTTTCCTTTCAGCGTGTTTCTGGTCCTGGCAGGGGTACATTTTGGCCTGGGCTGGGGCCTGCTATTGACCTGGCTTATCCTGCCCCTGCACATGAGCATCTGCTTTGTTCTGACCCGGACCTTTATTAGAAAGCCGCTGATTCGCTTTTTTGAGAGAAGGGGATATAAACCCCCGGCCCTGTATGTAAAGCGCCCGGGCCTGGTTATGGTGTCCCTTTTGCTGTTGCCTGGACCGCCCTATATCCTGAAGACTTATCTTATGGCCTTGACTGGACTGCCCTATCCCAGCTTTCTATTGCTGAACTGGGCCACGGAAAGCTTGATGACCCTGCCAATAGTAGCTTTAGGTGGGGCAGCAGCAGAGGGCAAGTGGGAACTGTTCTGGTTTTTGCTGATCGCCCTTTGCCTGGCGGCCCTGTTTCGCTACCGAGAAAGGCTCTGGGCATTTATAGGGGGAAAACAAAATAAAAAAAGAGACTGACCAGGTATTGACACTGGATCCCAATATCCGTAGAAAGAACAAAACAACTTGTAAAAAGGAAGTTCCATGTTGCCTCAGCAGGTAGTTTCGGTCAGCATTGCTTATTTTTGGTTTTATTTTAGCAGCTTTTATAGGACCGGTCTGCCTGGGGAGCTATAAGGTAACACTATAAAAATCAGGCGCAGAAAGCCGCGGGCAGACCAAAAAGGTCCCCGCGGCTTTCTTGTTTTCGGGCCGCGGGGGCTAAAAAAGCCCGCGCGGCCCTTTTGTTTTTTGGGCCATAACTTGAGAACGCAGGTTAATGTCAAAAGGTTTTTTAAATCAAAGGGAGGTCAGCATGAACATTTCGGCATTAGAGGCAAAGGTGCTTCTTAGACTCCGAAATGGCAGCTTCTTTTGGCGTACAATCATAAACATAAAGGAGGTCTGAAGGCTATGAATACTACAGATGACATCAGAATACAGGGGTATGAAGCTATGTTGACGCCACAGGAATTGAAACAGAGCCTGCCTATGGGCCCGGAGGCCAGGGAGACAGTAGAACAGGGCCGCAGAGCTATCCAGGATATTCTTTCCGGCAGGGATTCCAGGCTATTGGTTATAGTCGGACCTTGCTCCATCCATGATGAAGAAGCAGCTTTGGAGTACGCCCAAAGACTTGTCCAATTACGCAGCGAGCTAGCTGAGAGCATGGAAATCGTGATGCGGGTCTACTTTGAAAAGCCCAGGACCACTATAGGCTGGAAGGGGCTGATCAATGATCCCCATCTGGACGGCAGCTGCGATATTGAAAGCGGGCTGCACAAAGCCAGAAGGCTTCTGCTCAAGATAAATGAGATGCAGATTCCTGCAGCCACGGAAATGCTGGATCCGGTCATTCCCCAGTATCTTTCAGATCTGATTTCCTGGTCAGCTATAGGGGCTAGGACCACTGAGTCCCAAACCCACCGCCAGATGGCCAGCGGGCTGTCCATGCCCGTGGGCTTCAAGAACGGTACTGACGGCAATTTGGATACAGCGGTCAACGCCATGCTGGCTGCCAGGACCCCGCAAAGCTTTCTGGGCGTGGACCAGGAGGGCAGGATCTGCATGGTGCGCACCCAGGGCAATGTCTGGGGCAATGTGGTTTTGCGCGGGGGAGGCAATAGGCCAAATTACGATCCGCAGAGCATTGAGCAGGTTTGCGGCAAGCTGCGGGAAAAGCAGCTGCCTGAGGCAGTGATTGTGGACTGCTCCCACGCCAACTGCGGCAAAAAGTGCCAGGGCCAAGTCCCAGTCCTGCACAGCGTGGTGAAGCAGATCCTGCAGGGCAGGGACTGCATTAAGGGCATTATGCTGGAGAGCAATCTCAGCTCCGGCAAGCAGAAGTTTCAGCCTAAAGCCCCTTCCCTGCAATATGGTGTATCTATCACTGACGAATGCCTGGGCTGGGAGGAGACTGAGCAGGCTTTGCGCTCAGCACATGAGCAGCTGCGGCAGGATGCGGTGTGTCCGGCTTGATGGAGCCTGGTCCTAAGGCACCGCAAGCAAGGAAAGGGCTGAGGCTCTTGATGTCCAAAAAGGCCAAGAGACCCAGGAGCAAGGATGGATTGAGCAGCAGGCGGATTTAACATTGGGGTCTCGTATGAAACAAGATCATGAATAAGCTATTGCGTTTCTTTCTCGATCAAACTGGCCGTCTGCGGCTAGAGGTGGCGCAGGCATCTGGCTCATGGAGGGCAAAATGCGTAGGTTGGACATTCAGGGAGCTAGCGGAACAAGCAGGATCTTGATCGGCAAGGGCATTTTGCAGGAGCTGACTGCTCAGGTGGGGCACAGGAGCATGATCCTGGTCAGCGACCAGCGCGTGGCAGGCCTGTATCAACAGAGCTTTCCGGCAGCGCCCTTGATAAGCATTCCCCAAGGGGAAGAGCACAAGACCCTGGATACTGTACAGCACATTTATCAGGAGCTTTTGGCCCTGGAGGCGGACCGCAGCACCTGCGTGGTAGGCATAGGCGGGGGGATAGTCTGCGATGTGGCTGGCTTTGCAGCCTCTACCTATCTCAGGGGCCTGGAGCTGGGCCTGGTGCCCAGCAGTCTGCTGGCCCAGGTGGACGCCAGTGTGGGCGGCAAGAACGGGGTCAATTTCCAAGGCTACAAGAATCTGGTAGGGGTCTTCAGGCAGCCTGAATTCGTGCTCTGCGATCTGGATCTGCTGCAGAGCCTGGATGCAGTGGACATTGGCTGCGGATTTGCCGAGATCGTCAAGCATGCGGCTATAGCAGATGCCGAGATGTTCGAGCTCCTGGAACAAAGGGCCCAGGATGTGCTAAGCCTGGAGCCTGACTGCCTGCAGAGGCTGGTGTATGACTCAGTGCGCATCAAGGCCGAGATCGTGAACCAGGACGAGCTGGAAAAAGGGCAGCGGCGCAAGCTGAACTTCGGGCATACCTTTGGCCACGCTTTGGAAAAGGTGCAGGGCCTGCCCCACGGCCAGGCTGTGAGCCTGGGCATGGCCCTGGCTGCCCGGCTTTCAGTAAGCCAGGGCCTTCTGGCTGCAGATAAGGCCCAGCGGCTGATCCGCCTGCTGCAGGCCTTGGACTTGCCTGTAAAGATCCAAGGAGATCCTCAGGAGCTATTGGAGGCTCTGGGCAAGGACAAAAAGCGCCAGGGCCAGAGCATCCATTTTGTTTTGCTGGAGGACATCGGCCGGGCAGTGGTGCGTCCCCTGGGGCTGCAGCAGGTCAGGCAGGCCCTGCTGCAGCTGGCTGCAGGGAATCAAGGCTGATTGCAGCAAATGATTTTTTGTGGTGCTGTCTGAGCGGTGGCAAGGCACTCAGATTTTTTTTGACAATCAATCCATAATTAAATATTATATATTTCTTTATAGTAATATTACTTTAAATAAATTTGTAATAAAAAATGGTTATGGACATACTCGAGCTGGGCCTGAATCCAATATCCGATGCCAGACCAGCTGGAGAGGATGTCCGATACAGTCAGGATTTCGATGCCTTACAAGAACAGATTGATTTGCTGTCCGAGGCCAGGCCGGATGGGAGCAGTACTGATTGGGAAAAGGTGCGCAAAATATGTATAGACATTCTGGCCAACAAATCCAAGGACTTAAATGTCGCTGTCTATCTTGCGGTTGCACTGCAAAATAAAGAAGGTCTCCCAGGATTGGCAAGTGGTGCCAAGCTCTTGCAGGGCTTGAGCACAAATTTTTGGGAAAGCATGCATCCGCCAAAAAAAAGGATGCGGGGTAGATTAAACGCCTACTCTTGGTGGAAAGAAAAGTCCTTATCCTTCCTGAAAAGTAACCTACCGGATGAAGCCCAGGATAAAAACCTTGTACAGGGGCTTCAGGAAGCTGTTAAAGCCCTGGATGAAACTCTGGGGAACATATCAAATGATGCCCCAACTCTGCGGGAGATACTGGAACAGATTGAGCGCATCCCGGTAGCTGAGACGGAAGCAGAGCAGGATCTCCAGCAGCAGGCAGAAGCACAAAAGGAATCCTCTCCAGCCATACAACAGAACCAGGATCAAAACAAACAAGCCTCAACCCAGCCTCAAATTTCAGCACAACCCTCAGCTGATGCTCCCTCCATGCAGGCCCAGGATGCGGACAAGCTTCTGAGACAAGGCCTGAACCTACTCCTGTCCTACAAGGAATGGCTGGCATACCAGAACCCCAAGGATCCTAGAGTATTCAGAATAAATCGTTGGGCAGCCTGGAGCGATATACAAAGTCTTCCGCCACTTGATGCTTCTTTTACCAGACTTCCACCCCCGGAAGGGGAAATAAGCACCAACCTGGAACAGCTATTGAGCAATTCCAAATTTGAACAGGCCTTGCAAAAGGCAGAGATGCATTTGCAGGAATATCCTTTCTGGCTGGATTTGAACTATGCCAGCGCTCGGGCCCTGCAAAGCCTAGACGATAGCTGGAAAGCTGCGCTTAGGGCTCTGGAGGCTGAGACAGCTTTTTTTGTTCAACGTTTGCCAGGAGTAGAGCATCAGTGTTTCAATGACGGAACGCCGTTCTGCGAGGAAAGCACCCTGGCCTGGATTGAGTCCCTGACAAAAGGTTCCGGAGCAAGCCACCAGGAGCAGGAAGCTCAGGATCAGGTCCAGAAGGCTGTTGAAGAAGCCCAGAAAATGGCTTCTGAAAACAATCTGGCGGGGGGGCTTCTCCACCTGGACCAGGCTTTGAAAGCCAATAGCTGCTTGCGGGATCGCTATCGGCTTCAGGTGGGCATGCTTCAATTATTAATACAGAGAAACAATTTTGAATTGGCTACGTATTATAGTGAGAGGGTAGTCAGCATGATCGATAGGCATAGGCTCCAGGAGTGGGAGCCTGAATTGGCATTGGAAGGCTTGCAGTTGACATACAGGGCGCTTAAAGGCACTCAGGCTGAAGATACAAAAAAGCAAGCCCAGGAGATATTTTCCAGGATGGTGGGCATAAGCCCAGCCAGTGCCCTGCGCTTTTCCGGGGCCTCTGATTAAAAGGTTTCAGGTTATATCAGGCAGTAAACAAAGGAGAAAGTTATGGCTAAAGAAGGTTCAGTAGCACCGAAAGAGAGAGTCAACATCGTTTATAAACCTGAAACAGGCGGTGCCCAGGAAGAGGTGGAGCTACCCCTGAAGCTCATGGTTTTGGGAGATTTTACCAACAGGGAAGACGAAACCATGCTTGAAGACCGGGAGCCGGTCAATGTGGACAAGGATAACTTTGATGGTGTCATGGAGGCCCAGAACCTGGAGCTGAAAGAGAATGTCAAGAACACTCTTTCCGGGAAAGAAAATGACCAACTGGCTGTGCATCTTAATTTCAAAAATCTGTCCGATTTTGACCCGGACTCTATAGTCAAGAAGGTTCCGGAACTGTCTGAGCTCATGGAGTTGCGCGAGGCCCTGAAAGCACTTAAAGGCCCTCTGGCCAATGTCACGGCGTTCAGGAACAAGATTCAGGAACTGGTGAAGGATGAAGATGCCAGGGCTAAGCTGCTTAAAGAGTTGGGCATAGATCAATAATGGAGGTAAGAATTCATGGCTGACGAACAGGCAAAGGAACAAGAAACACAAGAGCAGACTGAACAAGATGGTACCTCACTGCTGGATGAAATAGTGGAGACCACCAAATTAAAGCCCAGTGATGAGGGCTACTCCAGCACCAAGCGCGGATTGCAGGAGTTCTTGCAGCAAATTGTGGCCGGGGACAAACAAGGGGCCAAGGTTTCCAGCACCCTGGTGGATGATATGCTCAGCGACATCGACAGCAAGATATCATCCCAGGTCAATGAGATAATGCATAGTGAGAGCTTCCAGAAGATGGAGTCCGCCTGGCGTTCGCTGAAGTACCTGGTTGACCAGACTGACTTCAGGGAAAACAATAAGATTCAGTTACTAAACGTCTCCAAACAGGATCTATTGGATGACTTTGAGGACGCCCCGGAGATTACCAAGTCAGGGCTTTACAAGCATGTTTATACTGCGGAATATGGGCAATTCGGAGGAGAGCCTATCGGGGCCATGATCGCAGACTACGATATTGGCCCCGGGCCGCAGGATATGCAGCTGCTGCATTCAGTGGCCAGCGTGGCAGCCATGGCCCATGCTCCCTTCATAGCTTCTGCCTCCAAGGAATTTTTTGGAATCGAATCCTGGAATGAACTCCCCAACCTCAAGGACCTGCATTCCATATTTGAGGGGCCACAATATGCCAAGTGGAATTCTTTCCGGGAGTCAGAAGATGCCAGATATGTGGGCCTGACCCTGCCCAAGTTCCTGCTCAGACTGCCCTTCGGTCCGAACACTAAGCCGGCAAAGAGCTTTAATTTTACAGAGGATGTCTCAGATCGTGATGAAAAATTCTGCTGGGGCAACACTGCCTTTGTCTTTGCCTCCCGCCTGACAGACAGTTTTGCCAAGTACCGCTGGTGCGCCAATATTATAGGGCCCCAAGGCGGTGGGGCGGTGGAGGATCTGCCCCTTTATCAATTCGAGAGCATGGGTGAGGTGCAGACCAAGATACCCACCCAGGTGCTGATTTCCGAACGTAGGGAATACGAGCTGGCAGAAGAAGGCTTTATAGCCCTGACCATGCGCAAGGGCTCGGACAATGCCGCCTTTTTCTCAGCCAATTCCTGCCAGAAACCCAAGACCTTCGGCAATACACCGGAAGGCAAGGCTGCAGAAACCAATTACCAATTATCCACACAACTGCCCTATATGATGATCATGAACAGGCTGGCCCACTATATCAAGGTCATCCAGCGCGAAAATATCGGTACCTGGAAGGAGCGCCAGGATATAGAAAGGGAGTTGAATGAATGGATCAAGCAGTATGTGACTGAAATGGACCAGCCTGATCCTGCCACACGTTCGAGGCGCCCATTGCGTATGGCTCAGATCTCTGTAGAAGATGTGGCAGGCAATCCGGGTTGGTATTCCGTAAGCCTCAAGGCTCAGCCCCATTTTAAATATATGGGCGCCTCTTTCACCCTGTCTCTGGTGGGCAAATTGGATAAAGAGTAATTAACCAAGCAAGAAAAGGAGGAAGATGAATTATGGCACTTACCAGCTATATGAAGGTCAAGGGCAAGAGTCAGGGCGACATCAAAGGGGATTGTACTCAGGGCGGAGACAAAAAGGACACCATCCTGGTCTATCAAATAGACCACAGTGTAGAGATCCCCAAGGATACGCATACAGGCTTGGCCACAGGGCAACGCATCCACAATCCCTTTTGCATAACCAAGCACAAGGACATGGCCACGCCAAAGCTTTTCCAAGTCACATGCCATGGCGAGCAATGCGATGTGGAGATTGATTCCTATCGGATCAAACCTGACGGGACTGAGGAAAACTATTTCAAGATCAAATTGTCTCAGGCCATCATAGTGAACATGAGGGAATATACCCCCATGACCTTTTTACCGGAAAATAAACCCTATCATGACATGGAAGAGGTGCAATTCACCTATTCCAAGATCACCTGGACCTACACAGACGGCAACATTGAATACACTGACTCCTGGCAAGACAGTTAATGTGCAGATGCCAGCCAGAATGGATATTGGCAGGCCGCTTCTAAACTAAAAGGAAAGCAGGGGACAGTCCCGCACCTACTTGCGGGAATGATTTCGTAAAATCGCTTGAATTTACCAAAAAACAAGTAGGTGCGGGGCTGTCCACCTGCCACATGCAAAGGGCTAAACTGTTAGGTTAGTAGCGGTCTGTCAATGTTTTTATCCCTTTAGGAATTGGGGGAGCATGCAAATACGCGAAGAACGTCTTTTTGAGCGCATTATCAATAGAGAGCAACCTGCTGAGCAGCCAGGATATTCAAGCCTAAAAATTCTGGAAAATTCCATTGCCAATCATTTGCGCCTGATGCTCAATACCCGGCAAGGCTCGGTTCAAATTGCGGATGATTTCGGAATTCCGGATTTTACGGACCTGCTTTCGGAGCTCAATCCGCATACAATTGAAGATATACAAAATTCTGTTCGTCAAATTATTCTTAAATATGAGCCCAGACTGGAAGATGTACAAGTCATTCATGAGGAAAAAAAGCAAGATTTGCGCAGCGGCTTGGTTTTCCGCCTGGAATCCAAGGTGCGCTTCAAGGAGGACGAGGTCCCAGTGGTCTTTGAAACTATACTGGAACCGGATGGTAAAATCAGCATAAGCGGTGAAAAAAGCGGCTCATGAGTAAAGAGTATTACGAAAGGGAACTTTACCACCTGCACAAATTGGCCACTGAATTTGCCCAGGCCCATCCTTCCCTGGCCCCGATGCTTGCGGAACAAAGCTCGGACCCTGATGTGGAGCGTCTGCTGGAAGGTACGGCCTTCCTCTCCAGCCTGATAAGCCAAAAGCTGGAAGACGATCTGCCGGAGATAATCCACGGGCTGATCAACATGGTCTTTCCGCATTATTTGCGGCCCATACCAGCCATGACCATGATGAAATTCCAGCCCAAGCGCAGCTTGCTGGAAACTGTGCGTGTCCCCCGGGGAGCGCGGATAGATTCCGCACCTATAGAGGGAGTGCCCTGCTGCTTTACTACCTGTTATGACCTGGACTTACACCCCTTGGAATTGACCGGAGCCAGTTACAACCGCAATCTTGGCGGGCGCAGCAGTGTGAGCCTGGAATTTGCGTTGCAGGGCATTAGCTTAGAGAACTGGAATGCGGAGTCCTTGCGGGTGCATTTAAGCGGTCCATTTGCCCAGGCTTTGAGCCGCTATGAGCTCTTGACCAATAACCTGCATGCAGTTCGCCTAAGGCCCGGCAGTGGAGGCAGGGAAATAACCCTGCCTGCTTCAGCCGTGCAGCAGGTGGGCTTTGCAGAAAAGGAAAATCTGCTGCCCTATCCGGGCAATGCCTTCCCAACATACAGGATCCTGCAGGAATATTTCATTCTCCCGGAGAAATTTCTGTTTTTGGATATCACTGGACTGGATCGCTGGCAGGATCGGGGTAAGGGCAGCGAATTTGAAATCGTGTTTGAGCTGGAAAACCAGCCTAAAACAGATCCGGACATAGCTTCCAGCCATTTCCAGCTTTTTGTCTCCCCGGCCATCAACCTCTTTTCTTCTTCAGCAGAGCCTATTCTATTGGATCATCGCCAGCCGGAATATAATATCCGGCCGGACTGGGGGGAGCCGGGGCAATATCAGGTTTATTCCGTGCAAAAGGTGACTGGGATTGAACAGGGCACAGTGCAAAAAAGGCAGTACATGCCCTTTGAGATGTTTAATCCGCAAAGCAAAAGCTTGCCTGTTTATTCGGTGCGCACTAAACGTTCCGCGGTAAGCAATAAGCCGGAGATGTACCTCTCTGTGGCCTACACCGGGCAGACAGAAAGGCCCAATGTGGAAACCCTGTCCCTGGATATTATGTGTACCAATGGGGATCTGCCCCAGAACCTGGAGGTGGGGGATATAAACAAGCCAACAGAGTCCTCCCCTGAGCTTGCCCAATTTTCCAATATTCGTATTCCTACTTCTCCTGTGCAACCGCCTTTGGACAAGAACATGCTCTGGCGCTTTCTTTCCCATCTTTATTTAAACTATCTGTCCATTGCCGAGGTGAACAGTCTGCAAGAGATATTAAAGATCTATATCTTTACCGACACCAGGGACAGAAGCCAGGTCCTGGCCAATACCCAGCGTGTGGAAGCCGTTCGTGAGCTTCATTTTGAGCACTCCCACCGGATCATCAAGGGCAGGGTGCTCCACGGCCAGGACATAGTCCTTACCCTGGATCCGAACGGCTTTACCGGCCTTGGGGATATGCAGCTTTTCAGCTCTGTACTGGACAGGCTTCTGGCCGGATACGCTGCCATAAACAACTATACTCGGCTCATTGTGCTTGATACGCGCAAAAAGGAGCTTTTTAAATGGCCTCCAAGGCTGGGCGATCGCCCACTTCTGTAGAGAGCGATTTTCTGCAAAGGCCGCAGGCCTATTCCTTTATCCAGGCTGTTCGACTGCTTAAGCTCATGAGTGGAGGTACTTCCGGCAAGAGGCTGCAGGAGTTCTTTGCAGACACCTTAAGGGTCAGGCCGGAGCTCTCCCTGGGCTTTCCAGGCAGCGATATCTGCGCTTTGAAGAAGGAAGAAGGTGCCCAGGCAGACAGATACCAGATCACAGTCTCCTTTATGGGGCTTTATGGCTCATCCTCGCCCTTGCCCACTTTTTACACCGAGGAGCTGTTGGCCGAGGCCAGGGAAGATCTCTCAGGGCTGCGCGATTTTCTGGATATCTTTAACAATAATTTTTTCATCAAGCTCTACAAGGCCTGGGCCAGGCATCGTCTTGCGGTGCGCATTGTGGAGGAGGAGGATCAGGAGGCCCTGGAGCGGGCCTTTTGCCTGATTGGCCTGGGCCATGAGTCCCTGCGGGACCAATTTAGCCAGGCCTACCAGGCCCTGCGCTATGCCGGTCTTTACACCCAACATCCCCGTTCTGCTCAAGGCCTGCAGGCAATACTTGCGGATCGCCTGGGCGGTATCCCGGTGCGGGTTGAGCAGTGCAAGCCCCAGAAACTATCTGTCCCCGAAGACCAACGGCTATATCTGGGCCAGCAGGGTCATTCACTGGGGGAGGATGCAGTTTTGGGCTGCCAAATCCTGGAGCATATGAACAAGATCGGAATCGAGGTAGGTCCGCTGGATGCAAAGCAGTTCCAGAATCTAATGCCAGACAGCAGCCTGCACAAGGCAATTGAAGAACATGTGCGCCTGTTCTGCGTCCAACCCCTGGCCTATGATCTGACTTTGCTGCTGGATAGGGGGGAAAATCAGACCACTGCCCTAGGTGCTGGGCATTGGTCCAGACTAGGGTGGGAGACCTGGATTTTTTCAGGCCAGAGCAAGGCACTGGGTGCTGTTAGTTTCGCCAAGAACTGAAGTTTCGTGGCAACCATTGACTTGCTTTTCCTCGGTGCACAAGATTGTGCGGGCACAGCAGATGGTGCATAGATACAATGAGATAACCAATTGGATTTACACGAAGCGGATTCGGGCGAAGATAAAATCTTCAGGTTTATATCGCACTGTAGGGGCAGACCTTGTGTCTGTCCGGATATTTTGTATCCTTCGTTGTGTCCGCTAGGGCATGGCGGTAAGTAACAGGAGTTGATAATGACTGATGTAGACATGAGAGCCCTGCTGGGCAAGCTGAACGATGTCTGTGCCCAAGCCATGCAGGACAGTGCGGGCTTGACTGTTTCCAGGACCCACTATGAGATCACGGTGGAGCACTTTTTTCAAAAGTGCCTGGAAGCCTCTGATTCGGATCTGCCGCTTATGCTGGACAGGCTGGGTGTGAATCAAGGTGAATTCAAGACTGCCCTGAATGAGGCCCTGGAGGATCTGAAAACCGGCAATGCCGGCAAGCCGGTGTTTTCTCCCTTGCTTTTAGAGCTCTTGCAAATGGCCTGGCTGATCAGCTCAGTGGATCTGGGAGAGCCTCGCATTCGCTCTGGGGCAGTTTTGCTGAGCTTTTTGTCCAAGCCCAGCTTTTTTTCTTCCAGCGGGTTGGGCCAGTTGTTTAAGGATACTGGCCGCGAGGAGATTGAAAAGCAGTTCGCCAGATTGACTGTCGGTTCCCAAGAAACTGCCTTCGGCGCAGCAGAGTCCGCTGCCGAGGGGAGAGGGGCGCAGGGTGGCCAGCCAGAAGGTGAATCCGCCCTGGCCAAATTCTGCAACAATTTCACAGAAAAGGCCCGCCAGGGCAAGATAGACGCTGTCTTTGGCCGGGATCAGGAAATCCGGCAAATCGTGGATATCCTGGCCAGAAGACGCAAGAACAACCCTATTGTAGTGGGCGAGCCGGGGGTAGGCAAGACTGCGGTCATGGAAGGCCTGGCCCTGAGGATTACCCAGAATGACGTCCCTGATTTTCTGCGCGAAGTGACCCTGCTGGGGCTGGATATCGGCGCCTTGGAGGCTGGCGCTGGCATGAAGGGCGAATTTGAGAAACGCCTGCGCGGGGTCATAGAAGAAGTAAAGGCCAGTGAAAAACCCATCATATTGTTTATCGATGAAGCCCATACCCTGATCGGCAGCGGAGCGGCAGCAGGCTCCTCTGATGCGGCAAACCTGCTCAAGCCGGCCTTGGCCAGGGGGGAGCTGAGGGCCTGCGCTGCCACCACCTGGAAGGAGTACAAAAAATACTTTGAAAAGGACGCTGCCCTGGAGCGCCGCTTTCAATTGGTCAAGCTGGATCCGCCTACTGTTGAGACCACCAAGCTTATCTTGCGCGGGCTGCGCGAGGCCTATGAGAAGAGCCATCAGGTGGTTATCCGCGACGATGCGATTCAGGCTGCTGCAGAATACGCAGACCAGTATATCAGCGGCAGGTTCCTGCCGGATAAGGCCATTGACCTTCTGGATACTGCCTCGGCCAGGGTCAAGATCAACCTGGATGCCAAGCCGGGCAAGCTGGAAGACCTGGAACGCGAAATCCAGGCCTTAGAGCGCGAACAAAAGGCCATGCTCAGAGACAGGGGAAATAATGTGCTTATCGATGAAGAGCGTCTGGAACAGCTGGTGTCTGAGGGCGAAAGTCTGCAAGAACAGGCCCAGAAGTTGACCGAGGCCTGGAAGGAACAGCAGCAGGCAGCCAGACAGGTCCTGGAGATGCGCAGGCAGTTGGCAGAGGCAAAAGAAGACAAGCATGCTGAGCTGCAAAAAGAGCTGCAGGATCTGGACTCCCAGCTGGTAGAGGCCCAGGGGGCTGAGCCCCTGATCCAGATAGAGGTTACCCCGGACCTGGTGGGCAGGGTGGTCTCGGACTGGACCGGGATACCAGTGGGCAAGATGGCCAGGGATCAGGCCCAGACAGTCCTCTACCTGGAGGAGCAATTAAGGGAGCGCATCAAGGGCCAGGATCACGCCCTGCGCACTCTGGCCGATGTCATTAAGGAGGCCAAATCAGGAATCCGGGATGTGCAGCAGCCCTTAGGAGTCTTTTTGCTGGCCGGCCCTTCAGGGGTGGGCAAGACAGAGACCGGAATCACCCTGGCTGACCTGCTCTTTGGCTCGGAAAAGTCCATGCTGACCATCAATATGAGCGAGTTCCAGGAAAAGCATACTGTGAGCAGGCTGATCGGTTCGCCACCCGGCTATGTGGGCTACGGCGAAGGGGGGAAGCTGACCGAAGCAGTTCGCCAGCATCCCTATACAGTAGTCCTGTTGGATGAGGTGGAAAAGGCCCATCCGGAAGTCTTGAACCTGTTTTACCAGGTCTTTGACAAAGGAGAGCTCACAGATGGAGAGGGCAAGGAGATAGATTTCTCCAACACTATCATCATGTTGACCTCCAATTTGGGCTCGGATGTGATTCAGGAAATGACCGCCTCAGAGGACTCAGCAATGGAGGCTGTTCTGGGCGCGGTGCGGCCCATACTCTCAGAGTATTTCCAGCCCGCGCTTTTGGCCCGCATGACAGTGATTCCCTACTTTAGTCTCAAGGGCGAGGCCCTCAAGGAAATTGTGGGCCTAAAACTGACCAAGCTGCAGAAGAAGCTGGAGACCAACAATCATATGAGCCTGACCTATGACGATGCGGTGGTGCAGGCCATTGGGGACAGGTGCACTGAGACTGAAACAGGGGCCCGGAATATAGATTTCATCCTGCGCGGCAATATACTGCCCCAGATGTCCCATGATGTGCTGCAGCATATGACCCAGGGCAATATGCCCCAAGGTGTGCATGTTTCCGTGGATAATGAAGGGAGCTTTGCTCTGGAGTACAGCTTTAAGGAGTAGCTGAAAAATGAAAAAAAGTGTCTGGTTGACCTTGCTGGAAAAAGATGAGTCCTGGGCCAAGGAGCTCTATCAAAGTATCAAGCAATACGGTCTGCAGGCAGAGGGGCACTTCTGGGTGGATGACCTGGAGAAAATGGCCTGGGCAGGTGCCCTGGACAGCCTGGCCAAAGACAATCTGGGGCTCTGGCTGATTGCCGGCAAGGCAGAGAGCCTGGCCCAGGAGAGCGTGCGCTACGGGCTCTCCCTGCTGACCCTGGCCCTTAGCGGGCGCAGACAGGGCTCTTTGCCTTCGATAATGATTATGCCCAGATCAGAGCTAAATGATGAGGCCCTGCCCACTGCCTTGGCTGGTTCGGAAGTGCTTGACCCGCAGGCCAAGCTGGGACCCAAGCTGGCAGCCAGGGCCAATATGCCGGGGAGCAGGGTGGACAGCGCCTATCGCTTGACTGTGCATCCCCTGACCGGACTGGGGCCCTGGTTTGAGCTAGGGCCTGCCCCAGGGGATGAATGGTCCGGGGCCATGTTCGGCCTGGACTCTGGGGAAATCAGGGCCCATGGTGTGGGCCAGGCAGGGAAAGTCCCGGAAAAGGCAGTATTGGAGTACCAGATGCAGGGCATTACCTTGCAGGCAGACCAGAAACAGTTTACTGCCTGGGCTGTCAAGAATAAGCTGACCAATAGCGATTCATACTACTTGCAGGTCAAGGGTATGCCCCAGGAGATATTGTTCGGCTCCTTTAGCGAAGGCCAGGACGCGGAGATGTTTCGCCTCAAGCTCTACTAGATTACCAATACAAGGATAAGGCCAAGGGGTCCTGCCCGAGCTTGAGCTCAAGGCTGAGCATGAGGCGGTCTTGGCTGTCAAATTCGGCATTGATTAGCGTATTCTCTGGCAGTCTTTGCTCATACAAAGCAAAAAGATCTTTGAGCTCTTGATGAATATTTGCTGTTAATTGTTCAGGCTCTTGTGCTCCCAGCTTCTGGCGCAGGCGTAGCAAAAAGGTGATCAGGCGCGAAGAGCAAAGCCGGGAAAAGGGATTGCTTACGCATAAGGTCTGGGGCACCAGGACCCGGCCTTTAGATCCGGATCCGGCAACAAGGGCGGTGATTCCGGTCCCCTTGAGCTCCCTGGCCCGCTCTTCAGGCAAGGTGTATCTCAGCTCAGGCAGCTGGCCGATGCCAGAGGGCCAGCCGGTCTGCAGCACTTTCTCCAGGATTGCCGCCGTGAGCATAAAGGCAGGACTGAGCTCAGGGGCTCCGGGATCTTCAAAGTAAAACTGGGCCTGGGAAGCAAGATAAGTATTTCTGCAGGGGGCCTGGCCTGCAACCGGGATCAGGCCGCAGGCACCGTCCTTTCGGGCCAGGCTGTTAAATGAGGCATATTCTGGACCTTGCAGATGATGGGGCAGATATTGCAGCTTATTGTGTTCAGACCAGTCTGAGATGCCAAAAAATCTGGGAGAGAGACCCAGGACTGCCGTGGTAAGCAGTTGATCTGCCATCTGGGCCAAATTGCGCATGATCTGCAGATCTGCTGGCGAGGCATCCAGATCAAGGCCCAGAAGCACAAGATCAGGGGGCGAGTCAGCCAGCTCCGGGAGCAGCCCTTGCAAGGTGGCAGAAATATTGCTTCTGTTGATCGCCAGGGCAGAAAGCAAAATTTTGTCCTGCTTTCCAGGCAGCAGGCAGAGCCCGCGCCAGGCAGCTTCCAGGTCTCGAAATTGGCGGTCTGCCAGGATCTGCTGCATTAATCTCCTGTTCGGGGATTGTGAAGGGGACTGTGCCCCCGAGTCTTCAAGGCTGCTGTCCGGGATCTCCACCATGGAGAGGATGTTGTCCACTGCAGAACCGCTTGCAGCTAACTGGGCTGTAGTATTTGCTTCCGGGTCTGGACCGGAGAAACAGTCCAGAGACCGGGCCAGGCTAACGGGATGGAAATCTTCCAGGCTCTTGGGGGCAAAATCAGCAGGCCTTTGCGAGGCAAGCCTTATGACTGGGGCGAATTTTGCCAGGCCAGTAGCAGGATGTTCCGGATTCAGCTCAATAACTTTCAGGTTGGCAGACTGCTCTGCTACCGGGGCAAAAGGGGCCAGGACAAGGACATGATAGGCGGCGCTATTGGACATAAATTTCTCCTTATAAACGGCCATGCCTCACCAGGTACAGCCGCGTTGGAACTACCTGTTTCCTTTGTATGTGAATGACGAAATAAGTATCTGATTTTATATGACTAGACAGATACGCCCGGCATGTATCGCAGGGGCAGACCTTGCCTGCCTTGTTGAATCGGGTCCCTACAGGGTATCTAACTGGGTGTCTGCCCACATTTTTCATGCTTCGTTGTGCCCGCCAGGACATGGGGGCTATTTAAGATATAAAACTTTCCAAGAGGTCTATAGCAGTGCAGAAAAAGAGCAGGAATCCTATTTTAGTTTATAATAGCTCTCAGTCTATGGCCTTTGCAGTGCCCAGGTCAATATGCATCTTGTTCTTGGCGCTTTTAGCTCTGACTGCCTGTGGAGGGAGTAAAGACAAATCCGATCCCTCCAAGATCCCGGCCACAAAACCAGCACCTGCTGAAGATCCTGCCAAGGTGCATTGGACATATGAGCCCGGGGCTCTGGAGCTCAAGGTTTATTCCAAAAAGGATTTAAACAGCTATAATGATCATGCCCATGCCACTATGCTCTGTATCTATCAATTGAGGAAGCCCAGCGGCTTTAAGCAATTATCTGACAGCAGTTCCGGCATTAAAAAGCTGTTGCAGTGTGAAAGCTTTGATTCATCGGTGGCAGATTTTGAAAAGCACTATATCCAGCCCGGGCAGAATGACACGCTGACCCTGGACAGGGCGGAAAAGGCCAAACATGTGGGCTTGGTGGCTGGATATTACAGCCAGGATCCACAAAGTATGAGCAGGCTTTACAATATACCGTTACATAAGGAAAAAAAAGGCCATCTCTGGTGGTCTAAAAAGCAATATACCCCAGGCAAGCTAACCATGAAAGTCTTGTTTGGTGCACATGGTATGCAACGCGTAGGAGAAAAATAGTGCCTCAAAGACCGATATTCTGGCATCAAGGGCTGTTTTTGCAGCCCCAGCACATGCAGTTAAGCGACCTCTGGGTCAGCTCTGAGCTGAAGAGCTTAAAGACAAATCTGCATCCCTATTTCTGGGGAATAAATCAATTGGAATTCGACCAGCAGGCCCTGGATGCAGGTAAGCTAACCCTGCTTAGCGGGGAGTTTTTGTTCAAGGACGGAACCCTGGCTGCTTATCCGGAAAATGCAGTCATAGGCTCCCGCTCCCTGGAGAATCTAAGTGTAACCTCAGATGCTCCGATTATGGTCTATGTATTGCTTAAGTCCTGGGACAGGCAAGGGAAAAACGCAACAGTGGTGCATGATGACCAGGATGCGGTTCAGGCCAAGACCATGTACAGCGTGCTCAGCAATCCGGAAAAGGTTGCGGATACTTTGGGCGAAGGCCCGGAGGCGGATGTACAGCTCATGCGCTATACTTTGGCCTTGAGATTTGCAACTGAGCTGGAAGAGGAGCAGATGGCAGGCTATCATAGCCTTCCAGTGGCCAGGCTTATTCAGCAGGAGGGCAAGACGGTACTTGATCCGAAATATATTCCTCCCTGTCTGAGCATGGAAGGGTCTCAGAAGCTAAGAAGCATGCTGAAGTACCTGACAGAGCTCCTAGTAGGCCGCAGCAGACAGCTGGAAGGTTACAAAAGTCCAGAGGATTTGGACACCCAAAAGCCAGATATGAGCTATCTGGTTTTGCTCATGGCCCTGCGTACCATGAGTCGCTACTCTGCCTTATGCACCCATTTCCAGGAAACAGGCAGGGTGCATCCCTGGCAGGTCTACGGGGTCCTGCGCCAGCTGGTGGCTGAGCTGTCCACCTTTTCCCTGGATGTGGATATCCTGGGCTATGGCAGCCAGGAAGAACGTCTTTTGCCCGCTTATGAACATAGTGATCTCTTTGCCTGCTTTAATGTCGCTTATGAGCTGATCTTGCGGATTATTGAAACAATAGGCAGCGGGCCGGAATTGCTCCTGAACATGAATTACCAGGCACCTTTTTACCGTGTGGAGCTGCCTGAGCGGGTCCTGCAGGGCGGTCGCAGCTTTTGGCTGGTGCTCAAGACTGAGAGCGATCCGGACTGGGTTTTTGATTCCGTTGGCAGACTACTCAAGCTAAGTCCTTCTTCTGGCATGACCACAATCTTGAGCCAAGCTGTATCCGGGATTCCGCTCAGCGGGCAAACAAAACCTCCGGCTGGTCTGCCGCGGCAGGCCAATGCCTTTTATTTTCGCATTCATACGGACTCCCACTTGTGGGAGGAAGTCTGCAACAGCAGGCAATTGTCCATGTTCTGGGATGAGCCGCCTGAAGATCTTATTGCGCAGATAGCTGTCTTAAGCAGAGGGAGCTGAAATGAGTCTGCTGGATACTTTTTCCGAACCTCTGGCATATGTCAGTCTGCTTATTAATGAGCTGCCTGAAGAAGCAGGGTACGGTGTGGTGCAAGAGGACCTGGACAATCTGCTGCAGCAGTCCGCAGAACAGGCTGATACTGTGGACAGGAAAAGTTTTGAGGCCGCTTTTTTCGCAGTCTGCGCCTGGATTGATGAACAGCTGCTCAATTCTGGATGGCAAGGCAGGGAAGAGTGGCTTATGCAGCCCTTACAAAAGCGATACTACAATACCCTGCAGGCAGGAGAGAAGTTTTACGATTACCTGGAAGAATTGTTGTCACCTGAACAGGAACCCACTGCTGATGAGTTTTCCTTCAGCAGCAGAGGGGAGCCCGCACAAGACTCGCAGAAGTATTCCCAGCCAGGCCGCAGGCAGGCCCTGGAAGTCTTTGCCGTCTGCCTCTCGCTGGGCTTCAGGGGACGCTATTTCCGTGAACAGGACCGCAGCATACTGCAGGAGCTGAAAGGCAAATGCCTGAAGGCTATCTACGACTCTGAAGCTGGCCTGGATACAGAGCAACTTTTTCCTGAGGCTTATTCCCGGGAACCGGTAGCAAAGCGCAAATGGCAGGGGATAGTGGGGCCTGGGCTGGCGGCGACTTTTTTGCTGCCAGCAGTAGTCCTGGCGGCAATGTATGTAATCTATGACAGTATGCTCCTGGATATGCTGAACAAACTATTATCTATGTATTAAAGGGAAATACGCCCATTATGGCCAAGTTGCTGCTTAAGTTTCTCAAGTTGCTTTTATATTTGTTCCTTTTGGTCCTGTTGGCCGGGGGATGCTATCTGCTGACCCTGTGGCGGGACTGGCCCCTGTGGTTGGGGGGGAGCATATTCGCAGGAATACTGGCCCTGGTGTTTTTGATCTTTTTTTTGCGCAAGTTTTATTTCAGGCGAAGGGAGAAGCATTTTGTACGCCGGGTGATCGACCAGGACGAGGCCAAGATCCAGGCGGCATCCAGTAGCGAGCAATCCAGCCTGAAGGAAATGCAGCAGCGCTGGGCCCTGGCTGTCAAGACGCTCCAGGAGTCCAATTTGCGCATGCAGGGCAATCCCCTTTATGTCCTGCCCTGGTATATGGTCCTAGGGGAAAGCGGCTCCGGCAAGACTACAGCAATCAAGCGTTCCGGCCTGACTTCCATCATTACTGATCTCAGTCCTGAAGCAGGAACTGACAGCAGCCTGTCTAAAACTCTGCATTCCACCCCTAATGTAGACTGGTGCTTTTTCAAGGAAGCTATCATCCTGGACACTGCTGGACGCTATGCCATTCCGGTGGACGAGGGAGCGGACAAGAGGGAATGGGAGAGTTTCCTCTCCCTGCTGACCCGTTACCGCAGAAAGGAACCCTTAAACGGCCTGGTGGTAACCATCTCCACTGAGAGGCTGCTAAACAGCGACCAGGAGCAGCTTGGAGAATACGGGCTCTCCCTGCGCAGGCGCATCAACGATATGATGAGCTCCATGGGTGCTCGCTTCCCGGTCTATGTCCTGGTCACAAAACTGGATCTCTTGTTCGGGTTGGATTCTTTGCTGCAGGTCCTTTCCCAGCAGGAGGTCCGCCAATGCATGGGCTATGCCGTAAACCAGAATAGCCCGGATCCTGAAGAGATCGCCCGCAACGCCCTGCAGCATGTGCTTCAAAGGCTGCAGGAGCTGCGCCTGCCTCTATTGAGCCGCTCAAAGCATCCCAAAACAGCAGCTTTAACCTTTCCTGCTGAGCTAAGAGCCCTTGCCCCGGCCTTGAGCGCCTTTATGCAAGGCTGTTTTGCTGAGACCCCTTATGCTGAGACTCCTTTCCTGCGAGGCGTATACTTTTCCAGCGGCAGACAACAGGGCCAGGTGCAAACCAGCTTGATGCACAAGACCCAGCTTTTTCAGCAAAAACAGCAAATATCCGGGCCCAAGTCTGAAGAAGGACTGTTTCTGACTGACCTGTTCGCCAGCATCTTGCCTGGAGATCGCGGGATTTTTACTCCCCTGCGGGAATTTTTGCAGTGGAGGACCGTGACCCGCAATCTGGTGCTTATCTCCTGGCTGCTGTTTACTTTTTGCCTGGCCGGTGTGTTTAGCTATTCTTTTGTCAATACCAGGGAAGCCCTGGAGATTGCCGCTGATCCCTTTCCCGAGCCTCCCAAGTTAACCGGGCATGTAGGCCATGATCTGTACATGATGAGACTCTATGGCAATACAATAGAGCTTATGCAAGACGAAGCAGCCAAGTCCTGGATAGGGCATATGGGCCTGGATCATGCCCAGCAGGCGGCCAAAGAGCTAAAGCGCAGCTATGTCAAGCTGCACCGCAACCAGCTCTTACACCCTTTGGATAAGCAAATTAATAATACTTTCAGTGAGATGGGAACCAAGGAGCTCAATAGGAACATAAGTGAATATATTTCCTATGTGGCCTGGCGGGTGAATATGATCGAGCGCAGTCTCTCCGACGGTGATATTAAGTCTGTGCCTGGTCCTCCGGATCAGGCCCTGGCCCTGGCCATGGGCGGCAAAATGCCCGAAGTTTCCCCGCTTTTTAAGCAGGTTTATAAGGATTATCTAAATTGGAGCAGGGAGGAGGATGTGCTCTGGGCAGAGGCTCAGGAACTGCGCATGTGGCTGGACAGAATCATTACCCAAGAGGGGCTGCAGTTGCATTGGCTGGTGGATTGGGCGGATACCAGGCCCGGGGTCAAGCCTGTAACACTGGGCGAGTTCTGGAGCGGGCCAAGCATGAACAACAACAGTGAAGTAAAGGTAGAAGGGGCTTTTACCCCTGATGGATACAAGGAGATAGATAATTTTCTGGATCAGCTAGGAACTGCTGTAGAGAATCCGCAGCAATTCGCCAGAATGGAAAGGCAGTTCCGCAAATGGTATACAGCCAAATATTATCAATCCTGGGAGAAATTTGCCAGGCAATTCTCCCAGGGTACTCAGCACTTGCTCAGCCCAAGTGACTGGCAGAGCCAGGCCTCGGAAATGGCCAGCCTGGATAATCCCTATTTTCAGCTTCTAGAGCGCATTGACCAGGCCTTTGAGCCTGTTTCCGGGACCTCGAAACCACCCCTGTGGGCCAGGCTGTCTTCAACTTTCGTGCAACTGCGCTCCGCGCTTTTGAGTAAGAAAGACAATGCTACCTTGGTAGAAAAACTGCAGGAAAAATTGTATGAAGAGCTTGAAAAAGCGGAGGGAGAGCTCAGTCCGCAGAGCATGCAGGAGCTGCAAGCACAAGTCCAGGCGGGTAAAGCCCTGCACAATTATCTGCAGGCCCTGCATAAGTTCCTGCCTCCCACTGCATCCCAGGAGGGCGGATTCAAATTTGCCGGCCAGCTCTACGGCTCAGACGGCGGAAACGGGGCACATAATGGAGATGCATCCAATCCCCTGCAAGCTGCTGAAGGGGAGCTGCATAGCTTGAAGGGCAATCTTAAGGACGCGCAAAAAAGCTCTCCGGATAAGACCAGGCCCTTTTGGAGTCTGGTGCGCGGACCGCTGGTCTACATGGTTACCTATGTCTCCAACGAGGCTTCCTGTGAACTGCAGACGCTCTGGGAGGGGCGCGTGCTTTCCCGTGTAGAGCAAATCCCCAAGCATGAGCTGCGCAAGAAACTCTTTGCCCAGGATGGATTGGTGCACAAATTCAGCAACGGACCAGCTGCGCCTTTTATCAAGCGCGGCAAAAATGGTTGGGCAGCCAAGCGGCTGGCTGGAGTATCCTTCCCATTAGAGTCTGATTTTCTGAATTTTCTGGACCAGGCCTCCCAGAACCAGGATACACTGCAAGACAAGTACACCATCCACATAAGTGGGCTGCCTACTGACGTGAATCAAGAAGCTAAGCAGGATCCGGTTTCCACTAAGCTGAGCCTGGATTGTGAAGGCGGGATACAGACGCTGACCAATTTCAATTACCAGATAAGCAAGGACTTTGTCTGGAAGCCTGGCAAGTGCGGGGATGTGACCCTGTCTATCAATTTTCCCTCCCTGACCCTCAAGCGGACCTGGAAAGGCCGGGAGGGATTGCAAAAATTCCTGCACGATTTTGCAGACAACAGCAAAGAGTATGCAGCAGATGATTTCAAAGATCATGAAGATAGGCTAAAATCTTTGAATATAAAAAATATTACAGTGGGTTACAAGATGCAGGGGGCAGAGAGGGTGCGCAAGCTGCTGGAGCAGAAGCCGCCGGATCCGCCTCAGAATATTAGCTGGTGCTGGTACAGGGAGTATTAAGCAGGAGAGGATATGGCCAGCATAACCAACAGGACATTTCCCTTTGTTTTGCTTTTTGCCTGGCTGCTGGGGGTGACGATGCTCTTTTGTGCTGCAGTCTACGGGGATTTTGACATCCTGGTGGATGCAGCCCGCAAGGGGGAGATCCAGCGCGAGCTGGGCAGGATAACGGAAAATTTAGCCCATAGCGTGCGCACGGATGGCAGCAGGGCCTTGCAGGGTATAGAAGAACATGAAAGGCAAGTGGCCACAAGGATCGAGGCTGAGGGGGAAAAGGGCCTTAAGTGGGTTGAATCCGGTAGGCGAGAGCAAGAAGACGCACCTTGGGCAGAATCCGGGAAGCTGCTGGAGTGCGACTTCAAGGCCTCGGAAGAGGCCTTCAGCGCCAGGCTCAGCTTTACTCCACATCCTCCAAAGCATAAATGGTTTACAATGAGCGATCAGGCGCTTTTGGTGCTGGATTTTCAGGGCAAGTGGAAACAAGAGGTTCAGCGCAGGCAGGTTTTTTCTTCCGGGCCGATAAAAAAGGTTATATTCGGACGCCACCCAGAGTACATGCGCATGGTACTCTACTACAGCTCCAAATACGCAGGGGAAAAGCCAGCACCGGTCATCGAACGCCGGGGAGAGCAATTAAGGCTTGAAGTTCCCGCTCAGGGAAGGGATGAGTGAGCTGCTTTGCAGCCAAGATTTAACAGGGGCAATTTATGGCAAATGAAGAAAAGTGTAAATTTACCTTTGTCTCCAAGGCCTTGCCTGAAGAGACTTTTTCCGTGCTCAGCTTTCAGGGCCAGGAAGGTCTGTCTTTGCTGTATCATTTTGAGCTTATTCTGGTTTCCCAGGAGGACCAGCTTGATCTGGAAGAGGTCCTGGCAGGAGGGGCCACATTCACCATCCATGCAGAGCAGGGCGATATCCCTATTCACGGTATTCTGGAAACTTTGGAGCAAAGGCAGAAAGTGGATGACTACACCTATTACCGGGCGGTCCTGCGTCCCAAATTGTGGTGGTTGACCCTGACCCAGCACAATCAGATCTTTTTAGACAAGACCTTTCCCCAATTCCTGGAGGCTGTGCTCAAGGATGCTGGGCTGGCCAAGGATATAGATTTTGAATTGAAACTAAGCGCTAATTATCCTGAATGGGAGTATGTCTGCCAGTATAACGAGTCGCATTTTGATTTTATCTCCCACTGGATGGAGCGCAACGGGGTCTATTACTACTTTGACCACTCTTCCGAGACTGACAAAGTGATTTTTACAGATACCAGCATGGCCCACACTCCCATGCCCCAGGGGCGGAGCTTTTCCTATTACCAGCCTTCGGGGCTGGAGGCCGCCCACAGCCAGGAGCTTATCAACAGCTTTGTCTGCAGCCAGCGCTCTCTGCCTCAAAAAGTGGTTCTCAAGGACTACAACTATGAGCACCCTGACATGAGCCTGGAAGCCGAGGCCAAGATAACCTCCAAAGGCAGAGGAGTGCTCTACAGCTATGAGGAACACTTCCGCAGCTTAGCCGAAGGCAAGGAGCTGGCCAAGATCCGGGCTGAAGAGCAGCTTTGCAGGCAAAGGCTCTTTATGGGCGAGTCCACTGTGCCCTGTATAAGACCTGGATACACCTTTGATCTTAAACGGCATTACCGGGAAGACTTTAATGACAGCTATCTAAGTATCGAGGCCAGGCACGAGGGCAGCCAGGCAGGTTATCTGCGCAGTGGCTTGGGCATATCTATTGCTTCTTCCGGACAGTCTGTGAGCTACCGCAACAGCTTTACTGCCATACCTTCCAGGGTTCAGTTCCGCCCGGAACAGATCACGGAGAAGTCCCGTTTTCGGGGTACAATGCACGCCAAGATCGATGCCGCGGGCAGCGGGAAGCATGCGGAGCTGGATGAGCAGGGCCGTTACAAGGTCATCCTGCCTCTGGACCGCTCCGGCCGCAAGGACGGCAAGGCCTCCTGCTGGCTGCGCATGGCTACCCCCTATGCCGGGACCGATCACGGCATGCACTGTCCCTTGCATAAGGGAACCGAGGTCCTGTTGACCTTTATCGACGGAGACCCGGACCGGCCCATCATCCAGTCCGCAGTCCCCAACCCGGAGACCCCCAGCGTAGTCACGGACACAAACCAGACCCAGGTCCGCCTGCGCTCCGGCGGAGGCAACCTGCTGCACATG
>CAZBUB010000025.1:0-38040 GCA_964494985.1 uncultured Desulfohalobiaceae bacterium
GCTTTTTGGATTATAAAATCCTATTGGACAATTGGGCAGCAAGAACACAAGCTGGGCAAAACTATTCCCGGCAGGAGATATAATGCAGGATAAGCAAAAGAGACTGACCGAGACAGTCAAGGGCGCAGGCTGAGCCTCCAAGCTGGCTCCAGGGGACCTGGACCGGGCTTTGTGCGGGCTGCAGTTTCCAACAGATCAGAACTTGATTGTAGGACTGGACAGGGCGGACGACGCTGGAGTCTATCAAGTCTCCCAGGATTTGGCCCTGATCCAGAGCGTAGATTTCTTTACCCCAATAGTGGATGATCCTTATTGGTTCGGGCAGATCGCTGTGGCCAACGCCCTAAGTGATATATACGCCATGGGCGGGGTGCCCAAGACAGCTATGAACCTGGTGGGCTTTCCCATCCAGGACATGGATATCTCTGTTTTGCGGGAGATGCTCAAGGGCGGCTTGCACAAGATGCAGGAGGCCGGAGTGGTTCTGGTGGGCGGACACAGCGTGGAGGACAGCGAGCTGAAGTACGGGCTGTCAGTGACCGGATTCGTGCATCCTAATGAGGTGTTGATCAAGAAGAATCTGCAGCCAGGCGACCAATTAATCTTGACCAAGCCCTTAGGTACCGGGATCTTGAATACTGCGATCAAAGCAGGGCTTGCCCAACAGCAGACAATAGAGGAAGTGAGCTCCCTCATGGCTGAGCTGAACCAGAATGCAGCCAGCATCATGCGCAGCTACCAGATTCAGGCTTGCACAGACATCACCGGCTTTGGATTTCTGGGGCATCTGGCGGAGATGGTTCTGAATTCCGGTCAGGGGGTTAGGATCTGGAGCTCAGAGGTCCCAGTCCTGGACAAAGCCCTGGAATTCGCTAGCATGGGCATGGTGCCTGCTGGTGCGCATAAGAATCGAGAGTTCAGGCAAAGTCTGCTGAAGACTGAAGCTGAGATGTCTTCAGTACTGCGGGATATCCTCTTTGATCCCCAGACTTCCGGGGGGCTGTTGATCAGCGTCAAGGCAGAGCAGGCCCAGAAGCTCCTGCAGGAATTGCATGCCAAAGTGCGTGCAGACTGTGCACTGGTAGGTGAAGTGCTTCAGGACAGCGAAGAGAAAATTATTCTGGCCTGAGCATGGTTTTATAAGGGAGAAGAATATGGTTGGCAAAAAGGGCAAGGTCCTCAAGCTGCCCCTCAAGGTTCAGGAGAGCCAATGCAAGTCACGGGGCGCTAATGTGCTGGGCCTGGCCCGGCTCAGATTGCGCAGCAATGAATGGCTGCGCCTGTTGTCCATCCAGAATAAGCAAAGGTGGCAGTTTCCTTTGAACCATCTGGACCAGCGGGACTATGAGGAGATTATGGCCATTCAGGCTGGAGAGCTGCAGCCGTTCAGGCCTGAGAAGGGATTCCTTAACGCTGCCTGCACCCTGTTTCGGGGGGATCGGCTGTGCTGGATCGAGGACTCTGAGACAGAACCCTATAGGGAGCTAACTGTTCAGGAACGCAGGCTCTGGGAGATAGTGGGCATTAAGGATCTCCTGGGGTATCTCAGACCTGACGGCAGCATCCAGCCTTTTGTCCTGTCCAATTGGGAACGTATTGAGCATCTTCTTCTCCAGGAAGACTAAAAATAGTATAGTGTTCGATCAGGGTAGGTATCATGTCCAGCACCGGAATTTGGGTCAAGCTTTCAGCCTTAAGGCGCAGGCTTTACAAAAGCAGGCAGGACAAGCTGGAGGAAGAGCTGGTACGGCTGAGCGGCAAAAATGTGGCCCAGAGATTACTAGAGCTGGAGCAGGAAAAGAACCCAGGAGCCTCCAGGCAGGAGCAGCTGGAAAGCGCGATCTGGCGTTTGAAAAGGGACCGTAAGTGAGCCTTGCAATTATCAGACGCCGCTGCTCAAGTATTAACCAATTTGAGGCAAACTCTCTAGGATAGTTATCAGCAATGCAGCTGACAGCGGGGCTTGCAGGTTATCGTTCAAGGGCCCTGGCAGCACCTCTACTAGGCAGGCACATACAGCAGCAGCCGCGGCTATCCAGATCTGTATCTGTACTGGCCAGAACCAGACAGCAGGCAGGGAGGCTGCCAAAAATGCCAGGGAGCCCTCCACTGTGCGATCACTGATGCGCCAGGAAATCCTGCCGAACTTTTGGCCCACCAGGCCTGAGGCAGCATCACCGAGCAAAAAGAGCGCAAGGGCCAAAGAAGCCACGCGGGCCGGAAATAAGAGCAGCAGAAAAAAGGCGGAGATGAAAATCCAGGTGGAGCCATTGATTGCTATCAGACCCCTGTAAAAGGTGTCCGGGTTTTCCTCCGGCCGCATAAAGGCTTTGCCCAGCTTGCCCATCAGCTTTGCCAGGGACGGCAGATAGGCCCGGCCCAGATCTAATCCCAAAGATAGGCCTGCAAGCAGTAGAAGAAGAATCAGGCCTGTATGCTTTCCTATTTGCAGCATGCCCCAGGGAATGATCAGGGCCAGTAGGTGCAGACCTTTACGCCGCAGTTCAGTACAGAAATTATAGTGCATAGCTTTCGGAAATATTCCAGATTATAACCTGTTGTCATTGTTGTCGTTCTGAACGAGTCTTCGAGTGAAGAATTTCTCTGCAATCAGCTCTGCCAGGACTTACAAAAGCAGAGTTTGGTTATACGTGAAAATGTTCCTGGAGTGCCAGTTTTTCAAAATTTGTTCTTGTCTGCAACAGGTATGTGTAGTATAGTATTTTGAAAATGAAAATATTTGCAGGAATCAAGGCAGGCCAAGGAGGTGGCTTATGAGTTCCATAGAAGGAAGTGGTTTGCAGGAATCCCTGCTAGGCAGCTTGCAGCAGACCAGGCAGACCCAGCATGATCCTGGCTTTTCCAGACAGGACAGCCAGAATTTGCTCCGCTCCGAAGGGGATGCTATGAGCTTTTCCAACTATGCCCAGCGCCTTTCTGAAGTGGACCAAGAATTGCAGCGAAGCGGAAATGAGTCCGCCAGGCAAGGCTTCAGGAGTATAGTCCAAGAGTTCGCCCAGAATCCAGATCAAGCTGATTTGGATTCCTTAGTTCAGGCCAATGCAAGCATGGACCAGGAAGAGAGAGTGCAGATGGCTGCCACAGCCCAGAATGTCCTGGAACTGGAGGGCAGGGAAACGATGCGGGAGTGGAGCAATCAGGCCAGCAGGCTTTACAGCCAGGATGCCCAGAGCGGATCCAGCTTTGTTCAGGCCAGCCGCAATGTTCTAGAGCTATCCCAGAATGAACAGAACCAGTCTCGGTCAGCTGAACAGAATCTAGAAGGACTTATGGAGCTCTCTTCCAGGACAGAGCAGTCCGGGGAGGATCAATCCCTGCTGCAAGAGTTCTTGAACGATGTGCAGTCTGCTGAGGACAATGATCAGCTGCAGGGAGTATATCAGGATTATTATCAAAGAGTCGCTGAAGCGGCCTAGGCAACCTTGCGGAATCGATCCTAAAATATCGATGAGGAACACCATTACGATAGCAATGGCAAGGGCTCTTAATATCGTTGTCCTTGTCGCTGTCAAAATCGGGGTTGATATGGCAAAATCAACTTCATTTCTTAACAGCTTTTTCCTTCAGCCTGACGCTTAGTACCGGGACTTCGGAGCGCTGAGTAACCTTCCTGACTGTTGAGCCCAGCATCTCTTTGATCAGTCCCCGGCCATGGGTACCCATGACAATCAGATCAAAGTTGAACTCATGGGCCACCTCCAGGATCTTTTCCGCAGGGTCCCCGCGCAGGACCAAGACCTCGTCCAAGTTAAAGGACAAATTCTGGGGATCTTCCTGCACATTCTCTGCGAATTGGTTTAAAGCCTCCTCCACAACTACATTTTCTCGGCTTTTGCCGATCAGAGCCTCCCTGGCCTCATCTCTGTGTCTTTCCTGGATAGCCTGCAATTGTTCTTCGCTTAAGATCCCGGCCAGGTAAGGCTCAACACTGATCTGCTCGCTCAGCACGTGCAGGATGGTAATGTTGGCCCCATAGCAGTTGGCCAGGCTCACTGCGTAGGAAAAAGCATTTAGTGCTGTGTCTGAAAGATCTGTGGTATAAAGGATCTTTTTGAAGTGTACAGCTTTGACTGGCATAAGATTCTCCTTATTGGCATATCTGGGCTGCTTTGGTTTTCTTCCTATGTGCTCCTGCCCCATAAGTACAGCAGGCCTTAGCTTTAGGCTGATAAACCAGGCTGGCATATGTTGTCAATCTGTGCCTAATTCGCATTTTCCCTGTTAGCAGGGCTACGTGTCTGCTTTGTATTGTGACTGCAGGAAAAGATTTTGCAAGATCTTGGAAAGTTTTACCTGTAGGGTGGATGCAGGTCCAGCTCCTTTATCTTGTACAGCAGGGCCCGGTAGCTGATCTGCAGGATGCGGGCGGTTTCTTTGCGGTTCCAGTTGGTAAGGCGCAGGACTTTTGAAATGATCTCCTTTTCCACCCTTTTAACTGCCTGCTCCCGGACCTCCCGAAGGGAAGGTAATGATTCCAGATCCTCAAAAAGGGATTTAGCGTCATTCTCCTGGGAATTATTGATTTCAAGCTTTGCAGTTTCAGGGACATTCCGTCCAGGCTTACGCATATTGTGCAGGATCTCTTCTTCCAGCTCATGGGGGTTGTCCAGGACGCAGAGCCGACTTAGAAAATTTCCCAGCTCGCGAACGTTTCCAGGCCAATGATATTCCTGAAATAGCTGCATTAGACTTTCAGGAATTCGAACATTTTTTATCTGATTTTCTGATTTGATCTTGCCCAGAAAGTGTTCCACCAAGATGGGGATATCCTCTTTCCTTTCCCGCAAGGGGGGGATATGAATAGAGATGGTGCTCAGGCGGTAATAGAGATCATCTCGGAAATGTCCCTGGCAGATCTCTGAGTCCAGGTTTTGGTTGGTGGCAGCAATCACCCTGGCTTGGACCTCTACTTCATTACGGCCGCCAATACGATGATAACGTCGGTCATGCAATACTTGCAGAAGCTTGGCCTGTAAAAATAAAGGTATCTCCCCAATCTCATCCAGGAAGATGGAGCCTTGCTCTGCATGCTCGAACTTGCCCGGCTTCCTTTTCTCGGCTCCAGTGAAGGCCCCTTTTTCGTAGCCAAAGAGCTCGGATTCAATCAACTCAGAGGGGAGGGCAGCGCTGTTGACTTTAATAAAAGGCTTGTCTGCCCGGGGAGAATAAAAATGCAGGGCCCTGGCCACCAGCTCCTTGCCCACACCACTCTCGCCAGTGATCAGGACATTTAGATCTACATTGCTTACTTTCTGGGTTATTTCCAGGACCTTGTTTATTGCTGGGCTCTTACCGATGATCCTGGGCTGGGCAATTGGCATAGCGAACAACCTTGAAAGAGCCTTTGCTTATTTGATGAGATTTTGTATGGAGCGCAAAAGCTCCTGAAGATCAAATGGCTTGGAGAGGATAAGATCCGCTTTTTCCTGTTCAGCAATTGTTTCAGGAGAGAGCCCATATCCTGTAATACAGATTATCGGCAGCTCTGGCATATTTTGCTTTGCAATTTTGACTAGACCAATTCCACTGACATAGGGGAGTCTGATATCCAATATGAGTAAGTCCACTGTCTCTTTTTGCAAAAGATCCATGCCCAGTAAGCCATCTTCCGCAAGCAGGACCTGGTACCCCTGACTTTGGAGAAAATCCTGGACTAAAGCACGAATCTGCTCATCATCGTCTATCATTAGAATTTTGGTCTTGGAGTTCATTTTTTTTCAATGCCTGGCTTTGCTGAAACAAACTGAAATAAAGTGTAACCTATGTTCAATTTTACGAATTGAGGAATAAGATTGCAACATTTCCAGCTTGGGGTCAATTGAAATTTTTAAGTTTTTGTGGTCAATAACATTACAAGTGATTTCCTTTTTGTCCTTTTTTTGCAGCAGATATTGACTTGATCCAGGGAAAACTATACCCCTGAAAGAAATAACCACACCAGGAGCAGGATAATGCAGATCCAAGAGCCTAGAATCACAAAGGAAGAAATACTTTTTTTGTCGGATGCCAATTTTGGCCCTGAGCATGTCTGTGTGGTCACGGGTGCGGGTGCAGGGATTGGCCGGGCAGTGAGCGTGGTTATGGCGGCCAATGGCCTCAAGGTGCTGGGTTTGGATAGAAATGCTGCAGAAGCAGAGAAAACCAAGCAAATGGCTCAAGAGATGAGCGGAGAGATGGATTTTTTAAAAGCGGATTTGACCCTGGATGCAGATATTGAAAAATCGGTAAATCAAGCTGCAAAGCTGGGCAGCATCAAGTATTTGTTCAATATTGCCGGAATCCAGCACATTGATCCGGTGGAAAACTTTCCCATGCAAAAATACGATAAGATGCAGGCCTTGATGCTCAGGGCGCCTTTTTATTTGTCCAAGCTTTGCATTCCCCACATGCGGCAAACCAAGGATGGCTGCGGCGTAATTGGCAACATGGCCTCGGTGCACGCCCATATCTGTACCAAAAATAAACCTGTGTACAACATTACCAAGTTTGGCTTGCGAGCCTTGAGCCAATCCATTTCAGCAGAAGGGGAGGGTAAAATCCGTTCCTTTACTGTAAGCACAGGGTTTGTGAAGACCCCTTTGGCATTGAATCAGATTCCTGAGCAGGCCAAGCAGCTGGAAATCTCCCAGGAAGAAGTGGTACAGAAGGTGATGATGGACAGATCAAGGGTCAAGGAAATGATGACCCCGGTACACGTGGCAAATTTGTTCCTGTTTGGCATCTCCAACTTCGGCAGTTACCTGGTTGGCGGGGATATGCTTTTTGACGGGGGCATGACCCTGACTTACTAGGCTGGGTTACATAAATAAAGGCTGCCTGGGCAGGTAGCCCTGGCAGCCTTAAAAAACTCTATGGTGCCGAGGGGGGGATTCGAACCCCCACGGGCGTTTGCCCACTACCCCCTCAAGATAGCGTGTCTACCTATTCCACCACCTCGGCTGTATATAGTAGTATTTTCACTTTTCTCTCGTTGCAGGCATGGCCCTGACTATTGCTCTTCATCCGGATTTGGAGCCTGTTTTTGATCTGACTCAGGCAAAGGCTCCTCCATTACAGATGCAGGCTGGCTGCCATCATTTTCTCCATGGAAAAAGGCAAAGGACAAGGAGGTGACAAAGAATACAATAGCCATGACTATGGTGAGTTTGGATAAAATTCCTCCGGCTCCTTTGCTGCCGAAAAGGGAAGAGCTGGAGCCTCCGAATATAACCCCCATGCCTTGGTCGCCAGATTGCATCAGGACCAAAAGCACAAGAGAGATGCAGGCTATGATATGGATGGTTAGAATGAGGGTAACCAAACTTGTTTACCTCCGCTAAGAAAATTCTATTGGGCCTTACAGCCGTTTTGTACAATTTGACAAAAGGCCTCGGCCTTTAAACTTGCACCACCTACCAGCAAGCCATGCACCTTGTCAATGGCCATTATCTGTGCGCTGTTTTCCGGCTTCACACTGCCCCCATACAAGATGGGAACTTGCTTGCCCTTATCCGGAAACCAGCTTAGCAGCTGTTCGAAAACCAGGGCATGGGCCTCGGCAATATCCTTTTCCCTGGCCACCTCTCCTGTGCCAATAGCCCAGACTGGTTCATAGGCTATCAGCAAGCTGTCTTGAATCCTGGCCGGCGAAAGATCCTGCAGGGCGCTTTGCAGTTGTGCAGCCAAGACTTCTCGTACCTGGTTCTGTTTTCTTTGCTGCAAGGTTTCTCCGATGCAAAGGATGGCTTTTAGGCCTTGTTGTAGTGCAAAATGCAGCTTGCGGCTCACAAATGCATCATCCTCTGCAAAAATATGCCTGCGCTCAGAGTGCCCCACCAGGACATAACCGCAGCCCAGATCTTGCAGCATGGGCAGGGAAATTTCACCGGTGTAAGCGCCTTCCAAAGCAGGGTAGAAGTTTTGGGCCCCAATTAGAAATCCTGGCCTGGATTCCAAGGCCTGGGCCACTGCCTGTAAAGCGGTAAAAGGAGGAAAGATCACCACTTCTGTTCCTGTCAACTCCGCGGTTTGCAAGGCGGAAACTAGGCTGGAGACGGTTTGTCCAGCTTCCTGTCTGGTTTTGTACATCTTCCAATTGGCGCAAATATAATTGTGCATAGCTACCCCTTTTGGGCCTGAAAGCCTAGAACCTGCAGCCCAGGCAATTCTTTGCCTTCCATGAACTCCAGGAAGGATCCTCCTCCAGTGGAAATGAAGCTGACTCGTTCCTGCAGCTGACAGTCATGGATCAAAGCGTCTGTATCCCCGCCGCCGACAATTGTCAAGGCATGCTGCAGGCTGGCCACGCTTTGGGCGAGCCCCACGGAGCCTTGGGAGAAGGCTGGATTTTCGAATACGCCCATGGGTCCGTTCCAGACCACGGTCTTCGCATCTTTGAGCGCCTCTGAGAACAGGGCATGGGTTGCTGGACCTGTATCCAGGATCATGTCCTGCTCAGGCACATCCTGAAAGGGAAATACTCCGCTTGGGCTCTGGCTTTTGGGACCCTGGGCCATGACATAGTCCACAGGCAAATAGAAGCTGACCCCTTTTTCTTTAGCCTGATCCATAATCTGCCTGGCAGAGGTGAGGAGCTCATCTTCGGTTTTAGAGTTCCCCACAGGATAGCCTTGGGCCTTACGAAATGTGTTGGACATGGCTCCGCCTACCAAAATCCTGTCCACTTGAGGCATCAAATTTTGGAGTATGCCCAACTTATCTGAAACTTTAGATCCACCGGAGATGAGCACGAAAGGATGTTCAGGCTGCAAGAGGGCCTGGCTTAAAAACTGCACTTCCTTTTGCAGCAAAAGCCCGGCACACGCCTGGGAAAATTGTTGAGGCACCCCGTGCACAGAGGCATGGGCCCTGTGTACCACACCAAAGGCATCATTAACATAGACATCTGCCAAGGATACAAGATTTTTGCTGAACTCCGTATCGTTGGAGGTCTCTCCTGGATGGAACCTTAGGTTCTCCAAAAGCAGGATCTGGCCTGGCTGCAGCTCCTGGAGCTTGGATTTGACTTCCGGACCTATACAATCAGGGGCCAGGAGCACATCCTGCTGCAAAAGCTCAGACAGTCTTTTTGCCACTGGCTGTAAGGAAAGATCCTGCCGAAATTCTCCTTTTGGCTTGCCGAGATGGGAACAAATCACAGGCAGCCCGCCTTGTTCTAAGACATATTGCAGAGTGGGCAAAGCAGCCCTGATTCTGCTATCATCTGCCACCTGGCCGTCTTTTAATGGTACATTAAAGTCCACACGCACGAGGACTTTTTTGCCCTGCAGCTGTAGATCCTGGATGGAAAGCATGGACATTCCTTCCTCCTTGGCCTGGGTTTGCAGTAAGGGCATTGGCCTGGATTTGGCTTACCCCTTAAGATCTGCTATTATAAATCTATGTCTCAAGCTAAAAGTTGCAGCCCTTTCCAAAAGGAAATACTTGAGGTCATGGATGAGCGCAATCGCCCCCTGGCAGCCTTCACCAGGGCAGAAGTGCACAGATTGGGGCTTTTGCACAGAAGCGTATTCATTGTTTTGTATAATACCAACAATCAGCTTTATCTACAACAACGCAGCGATCAAAAAGACTCCTATCCAGGTTGTTGGGACCTTTCAGCCACAGGTCACGTTCAATTAGGAGAGTCCACCTTGGAGGCGGCCCAACGGGAATTAAAAGAGGAGCTGGGCATCCATATCAAGGGTATGCGTCTAGTAATGGAGCTGCCTGCCAGCCCTGAGACCGGCCAGGAATTTGTATACCTCTACTCAGTAGGGCGTTGTGCCCAAACTCCTACCCCGAATCCAGCTGAAATAAAAACTGGAGCATTCCTGCTCAAGAACGAGCTGGATGTATTGGCTCAATCCTTTGCCCACCTCATGACACCTGGATTGTTTTATTTCTGGCGTCTTGGCTTGCTGTTTCCTTAACAATTGGATTGCCATGTGTTCTTGTCTTTTTCCAGCAACAGCGTGCTTAGCTCAGTATGGATCAGCCCATTACTGGCCAGGATATCCGGGGACCTTAAACCGAGCTCCAGCTGGGGCTCAAATCTGCTGACCTGCCCCCCAGCCTCCTGTACCAGGAGCTGTCCTGCAGCTGTATCCCAGGGCTTCAGACCCTGCTCAAAGAAGCCGTCAAGTCTGCCGCAGGCTGTATAAGCCAGGTCCACTGCAGCAGAACCCATCCTGCGTACCCCCTGGCTCTTAGCCAGGACTCTGCCTAGCCTGGGCATAATTTCCTGGAGTCTCTCCCGGATGTCGTAGGGGAAGCCTGTGGCGATCAGGGCTTTTTCAATGTCGTGTTCCTGGGAAACAGAGATTCTTTCCTGATTTAAGAATGCGCCTTGGCCCTGCTGGGCATAAAACAATTCCCCTGTCTTGGGCAGATAGATCAGGCCCATCCGTATTTGGCCTTCCTGGTACAGGGCTACAGAGATAGCTACAGCAGGCAATCTATGCGCAAAATTGGTGGTTCCATCCAATGGATCTAGGATCCAGCACAGGCTGCCTGGGTCCTGTGTGGGCGCTGATTCTTCAGCCAAAAACCTAGCCTCAGGCAGAATGCTGGCCAATGAGGCTTTCAAATGTTCTTCCACAGCCAAGTCTGTGTCAGTGACCAGATCAATCCTGCCTTTGTGCCTGATCTGGCCTTGTTGTTCCCAGTGTTCTAAGATTATCCTGCCCGCTTCGAGTATGCACTGGGAGGTCTTTTGCAGAATATCGCGCATATACTTTGTAAGTTTTGCTTAGTTAATGAATACTGCGTTGAAGATCTTTTCGTCCTTCAATGCCGCTCCAGTCCCCCTTAGCACTGTTGTCAGGGGCTCTTCGTCCACGTGCACGCTGATGCCGGTTTCCTGCATAAGCAGGGAATCCAGGCCCTGGAGCAGGGCTCCTCCGCCAGCCAGAAGCAAACCGTTTTCAGCAATATCTGATACCAGCTCTGGTGGAGTCTTTTCCAGGGCATTGCGCACAGCCAGGGTGATTGCTGAAACAGGCTCCTTGATGCATTCCCTGACCTGGGCTGCATTCAATTCCACCCGCACAGGCCTGCCGTCTACCATGCTCTTGCCTGAGACTTGGGCTGTTTTATTCTCTTGCTGTGCAAAGGCGGAGCCGATACTGATCTTGATATGTTCAGCAGCGTTTTCGCCTATCAAGAGTTTGAATTCGGATTTCACATAGCGTTGAATGGCCTCGTTCATCTCATCCCCAGCCACACGCACAGACTCGGCATAGGCTACAGCAGACAGGGAGATTACAGCCACTTCAGTCGTACCCCCGCCTATATCCACCACCATATTGCCCCTGGGTTGACTTATAGGCAGACCGGCTCCAATGGCTGCAGCCATGGGTTCCTCCACCAGCCTGACCTCCCTTGCTCCTGCTTGCTGAGCAGACTCAATAACCGCCCGCTTTTCAACCTGGGTGATCCCTGTGGGCACACAGATTACGATTTTGGGCTTTATCAGTTGCAGACCACGAATGACCTTGTGGATAAAAAAGGCTATCATGGCTTTGGTGACCTCGAAATCGGCTATAACCCCATCCTTCAAGGGACGAATTGCCCGGATTCGTTCCGGGGTGCGGCCTAAAAATTCCTTGGCTTCTCTGCCCACAGCGACAATCTTGTCAGTTCTGCTGTCCAAAGCAACCACAGAGGGTTCATTAAGGACTATTCCGTCTTTAGGAGTATAAAGTAGGGTGTTGGCCGTACCAAGATCCATGGCCAGGTTCTTGCCGAAAAAGCCAAAGAGCCTATTGAGTACCATCTTTTCACCTTGCAAAGATAATGTTCAAGTCTTTTGATCAGCCCTTGCTTTCACTTGGGGACTGCTGCCGCAGACGATTCTTCAAATACAAGTTTTCCAGAAAAAGGGCTAAATAATCCCCAGCCAAGAGCATGAATTCCTTAAGTTCCTGGCCCGAAGCCCTATATTGCTCGCTGGCCAGTACCAGAACCCCTCTGGTACGCTGATGCACTACTAAAGGCACACAGATCACGCTAGGGAACTGCCTGGCTTTACTTTTTTTCTCAAAAAGGGGAGCGCGGTTAGCCTTGCTGTCCTGGTCTGCAGTACTGACAAAGGTATGGTTGCGAAAGACCCAGGCGATCAAACCCTCATCCATGCGGAAGTTCCTTTGATGTTCTTCTGGGCTACTGAAAATGGGCTGATTCCAGCCTTCCAGGAAGAAGCTTTGGCCTCGTTCATCCCTGGCAGCCAGAAAACAATGGCTAAACCCAGTGTACTCCGCCACACAATGCAAAAGTTTCTGCAGAAAAAAGGACCACTTGGGATGTTTTAGCCTGAGGCTTCTTAACATCTGTAAGCAGAGGTAATGGTTATGCTCCTGTCTGCTGATGCCCTGCTCCCAGAAGGCATCTTGCAAGGCTTGCACCAGTTGCACGAATTGGTGCAGAATTTTTTGATCTTTGGCGCTGAAAGAATAACTTTTTTTGCTGTCCAGGCAAAGCACCCCCTGGGAGTTGCTCAAAGGACACCCCATAAAGGCCTTTATTTTGGATTCTGCCTCAGGTGGATAGTAGCCCAGGCAATCCCCGGAGCGGTCGAAATCGTTGATAAGCAAGGGTTGATTGTTGCGGATGATCCAGCCCACCAGACCCTGGCCCGGCTCCAGCCAAAGGTCCTTTTGTATATTGTCTCCTAGGCTGAAATATGTTGCCAGCCTGTAACCTTTGTCCCCTTCAGCCAGAAACAACACCGCTGAATAGGCCTCGAACACGCTGCAGATCAAGCCTAGAATGCGGTCCAAGAAGTAGTATTCAGACATAATTTTGCAGTCTACTTAAAGTGTCTCTGAAAGTAAAACTCAAGACTGCGATTATAGGTTTTTTCCTCTTCTGGAGTAAAGTAGCAGGCGGGCAACTCCCCTCTCACTCTGTGGTACTGGATGCATTCGCAGCATAGACCGTGTCTGGAGCAATCCGGATAAGTGCAGGGACAGGAATCAGTGTTCAGCTTGACCCGGGGACATTGTTCTTTTTTGCTTCGCATACGAGGCTCCTTAGGAGCTCTGGCACACCGCTCCTGCAAGGGCTGAAAATCAGGCCATGTCAACAGCTTTGCCAACAGGAACACGCTCTTGTCTCCATGGGGCTAGCATGTTCAAGAGGTGTAGTCCTTTTTAGGAATCTTGTTGTGCCTATTGATTTTACTTATTGGATTAGTTGCGAAAACCGCTGGATAGTAAGGCAAAAGCAAACGAGTGGTCAAGCTTGAAAATGACTGAAACCTAACTTGGCCAGAAGCCTTTTTGGCTTGCGATGTAAAAAGGAATATGCCAGATTTGCTTTTTAAGCCATGAGCAGGACAATATTCCAAAGAGCTCATGTCATAAACCAAAAAAGGAGCAGAGAGAATGTTTGTACAAAATATCCAGGCCGGACAAAATGTTGTCTTCAAGCTGCCCCATGCTGAGGATCTTTTGCAGGCCTTGGGCAATATCTGCAGGGAAAAAAGGATATCAACTGGCAGGCTGGAGGTGATCGGTGCCTTAAAGTCTGCGGCAGTGGCTTATTACGATCAGGAAAAGCAGGAATATGCCAGAATTGAGCTTCCTGGGGAATGGGAGATACTTAGCTGTTTGGGCAATATTTCTCTGAAACAAGGAGAAGCTATAGTGCACGCCCATATAATCCTTTCGGATAGTCAGGGCAGGGCTTTTGGCGGGCATTTGGTTCCGGGTTGCTCCATCTTTGCTGGCGAAGGTTTTATCCAGGAATTTCAGGGGGCCAACCTGGAAAGGGACTTTGATGTCACCACCGGATTGCCCCTTTGGAAAGATTAGGACATTTCCCTTTTGGAAAAGCCTTTGAGTAATTGTCACCATGCCTGAACATTTCATAAAACATCAGCAGCAACAAAGGCAAAATGGCCAAATCCTTTGCCTGGCCTGCGGCAGGCCTCTGGAAAAGCTCAGACAAAGGTATTGTAGACCGGGTTGCAAAGAAGAGTTCGTCTTCAAGCTGCGCTGGTTCAATAACCTCTTGAGGCTGCTCAATACCAGATATGCAACCTTTGGCTTCAGCCAGGAGCTGCTTATCCTGAACATCTTGCCCCAGGGATCAGCTCAGGATGTGCATAGTTATTTCTATTCCCGTAATCCTGGCAAAAGGCCTGCCCAGGATATAAACCGTATGGTTTTTGATCTGGGCTCTGTTTGGTGGGGGGAAAAGAATCAGGCCCGGAGCAATACCCAGGCCGGGCAGGAGGTCTTAAGGCAGGGCAGCAAAAGCATGTTTTCAGCTCACAGCATGCTGCCCAGACAGCAGTGCTTTGCTGCCAGCATCTCCAGGCAACTGACCATGCTCAGGCTCAAACCCTGGGAGCTGCAAGACGATCTCCAGGCAGAGGAGAGGATTAAGTCCGCATTTCGTAGGGCAGCCCTGGAGAATCATCCAGACCAGGGTGGATCCAATACCAAGTTCAGACAGATCTATCAGGCTTATCAGGATCTTTTGTCCTGGCTGCAGAGGCCTGTATTTCAGCATCGACAAGGGGTGCCTGAGCAATGGTGCTTTATTGCGGCTAGGAATAGATGGGTGACTCCTCTTTAAGGTTTTCCCTGCCTTGAGTTCTTACCCTTGCCCTATGGTCTTAATTACAGTACAAGACGCGTGTTGTCCCAAAGTTCTTCCGAGGAGCAGCAGCTCAAAAACATTCAGGAGAGAAAGAATGCAGACCAGGTTCAACTTGTCCCAATCTGAAATGCCCAGCTACTGGTACAATGCGCTTCCAGATTTGCCTACCCCTTTGGCTCCTTTTTTGGATCCAGGCAGCAAAGAGGCCTTGAAGCCTGAGCAGCTGGAAGCCATCTTTCCCAAGGGCCTCATAGAGCAGGAGCTTAGCCAAGACAGGCAAATACCCATCCCTGATCAGGTCTTGGATATCTATTCTTTGTGGAGGCCCACTCCCTTGGTGCGGGCCATTGGTTTGGAAAAGGCAGTGAACAGTAAGTGCAGGATATATTTTAAAGATGAGTCCGTGTCCCCTGCAGGTTCACACAAGCCTAACACTGCAGTGGCCCAGGCCTACTACAACAAAAAAGAGGGGGTGCAGCGCCTGGCCACAGAGACTGGAGCAGGGCAGTGGGGCACTGCATTGTCCTTTGCCTGCAGTATGCTGGATTTGGCTTGTACAGTATATATGGTTCGGGTCAGCTATGAGCAAAAACCGTATAGGCAGATTCTGATCAAGGCATACGGGGCTCAAATCCATCCCTCTCCTTCTGAACATACCCAAAGTGGTCGGGCTGTGCTGGAAAAGGACCCTGAATGCAGAGGCAGTCTGGGGTTGGCTATATCTGAGGCTGTAGAAGACGCTGCAGGCAATCCAGAGGTCAAGTACACATTGGGCAGCGTGCTGAATCATGTGCTTTTACATCAGACCATAACAGGACTGGAGACAGAGCTGCAGCTAAAGATGCTGGGAGAAAAACCTGATTACTTGGTGGGCTGTGTGGGAGGCGGCAGCAATTTCGCAGGTTTGGCCTTGCCTTTTCTGCCCAGGAAATTAAACGGAGAGAATATTCATCTGGTAGCTGTAGAACCCAGGGCCTGTCCTACACTGACCCGGGGCAAATATGCTTACGATTATGGGGACATGGCAGGACTGACGCCTCTAATCAAGATGCATACCCTGGGACACAGCTTCATGCCGCCGCCGATTCATTCTGGAGGGCTCAGATACCATGGTGGGGCACCTTTATTATGCAATTTAGTTCAAGAAGGTCTGGTACAGCCCAGGGCTTATTTTCAAAATGAATGTTTCCAGGCTGCACAGCTCTTCTTGAACACCCAAGGCTTTTTACCGGCACCTGAGACCTCCCATGCTATTAAGGCTGCTTTGGATCTGGCCCAGGAGGCTGAGCCAGGTTCCAGCATTGTATTTTTGTATTCAGGACACGGCCTTCTGGATCTGGCCTCGTATGATGCCTATCTCCAAAATAGGCTCACTGATTATGAGCTGCCCCAAAATGAGATAGACCAGGCCCTGCTATCCTGCCCTGAGTTTGATCAGCAGGACAGTCAGAGCTAAATTCTAGCTGCACTGACAAAGTATAGGGTTCAAAGTTCTGGCTTGGTCAACCACTTCAAGTTTGCTTTAAAGCTGGATAACAGCTTTTATGAGACCCTGGCCTTGAGTTTTGAACCCTTGGATTTGGCTAGTATTAAATCTTTATATTGAATGTCATCCCTTTTAATGATCCTTTCCTTCCACCCTATCTTTAGTGCTGACCATTTTCGGCTTTTGGGCGATCGGACATTAAATGAGACAGACTTTTATTGGATGCAGAGGGCCCAGGCAATTATTTTGTCCCAGCACAGCCATGAAAAGTTTTTCTGGTCCAGCAAAAGCTCCTGGCAACACATCTTTCCTGAGTATACCTGCTCGATTCAGATCGATATCTACCTTACCCCGCACTAGATCTCGAACAGCATTTCCAGATCGTCTCTGGTCAAGTTCTTCCACTGCTCCTGGCCAGGGATAATGGCATCCGCCACTCCCTTCTTTTGTTCCTGCAGCTGCAAGATTTTCTCCTCCACAGTGCTTTCGCAGATCAGCTTGTAGGAAAAGACCTTTTTAGTCTGCCCGATACGATGAGTCCTGTCTGTGGCCTGGTCCTCCACAGCAGGGTTCCACCAGGGGTCATAATGGATCACGTAATCCGCAGCAGTCAGGTTCAGGCCAGTGCCCCCTGCCTTTAAAGAGATTAGAAATATAGGTATCTGGGGGTCAGTATTGAATTTTTCCACCTGCTCGTAGCGTTCCTTGCTGGAGCCGTCCAGATAGGCATAAGGGATCTTGTTCATATTCAGCCAGGAACGGATGATATGCAGCATCTGCACGAACTGGGAAAATACCAGGACCTTATGTCCGTCTTCCATGATCCCGCTGACCAGATCTTTAAAGGCCTCGAATTTGCCAGAGGGCAGATTGGTGCTCAATCCTGGCATATCCAGCTTGAGCAACCTGGGATGGCAGCAGATCTGGCGTAATTTGAGCAGGGCATCCAGGATGGACATCTGACTCTGGGCCATGCCCTTTTCCTCCACCTTCTGCAGGACCTGTTCCTTGAGTCGTTTGGCCAAAGAGGCGTAAAGCTCTTTTTGTTCGTTTTCCAGGGCAGCAAAGTATGTGTTTTCCACTTTGGGTGGCAAATCTTTGGCCACTTCGTCCTTGCTGCGCCTGAGGATAAAAGGTCTGACTCTGGAGCGCAGATAGGACAGGCTCTCTTCGTCCCCCTCCTTTATGGGCCTGACAAAGCCTTTCTGGAACGCGTTCTGGGAGCCTAAAAATCCTGGCATCAAGAACTCAAACAAGGACCAAAGTTCCAGGAGGTTGTTTTCTATGGGGGTGCCTGAGAGGCAAACCTTAAAATTGGTGTGCAGCTTGCGTACAGAACGGGCAGTGATGGTGTTGGGATTTTTAATGTTTTGAGCCTCATCCAGTATGACAGAAGCATACTGATACTTATTCAAATCATCCAAATCCCGACGTAACAAGGCATAGGTGGTCAGTACCAAGTGGGAGCTGGGAATTTCCCGGAACAGGCCCTCTCTGCGGGAGCCGTAGATGAGCAACTGCTTCATTTCTGGCAGAAACTTTTGAGTTTCCCTTTGCCAGTTGGGCAGCACAGAAGTGGGGACTATGATCAGATGCGGCCCGTCCAGACCTTTTTTTTCCTTCATGTACTGCAGCATGGCCAGGGTCTGTAATGTCTTCCCCAGGCCCATCTCATCTGCCAGGATTCCCCCGAAGCCGTATTCATGCAAAAAGTTCAGGAAGCTAAGTCCTTGCAGCTGATATGGCCTCAAGGTGGCGTTTAACCCCTTGGGCTGGGAAACCTGCTCAATTTCCTGGAAGTCGTGGAGTTTTTCCTTGAGACTGTTCCAAAAGGAGTCGGTTTGGGCTTCTGGAAGGTCTTCCAGAAGCTTGTCCAAAACCGGGGCCTCGAATTTTTGGTATTTTTGCTTGGGAGGCTTTTCAGGATCCAATCCCATGGCCCTGAGTCTATGACCCAGCTTTTTGAGCCAGGATTCTGGCAAGCTGGTGTAAGAGCCGTCTTTGAGCTGCACATATCTCTTGCCCTGGATCCAAGCTTTCCAGATCTTGTCAATGGGGATTTGGATGTTGTCGTAGTCTACGCTTAGATTAAGATCAAACCAGTTGGAGTCCTTTTCGTCCTGTTCCACGCTGGCCACCACCTTGGGCTGGGAATGCCGCACCTTATACCTGTTCAAGTTCTTTTCCCCATAGATGCGGTATTTTTTGACCAGCTCCGGGTAGGAATCCAAGAGGAAGTTAATGGCCTCCTCAGGCTCTAAAAACCAGATGGAATTATTCCTGGGTTGAAAATTCATACTGGTCAGCTCATTCAAGAGCTCCTGCTCCTTTTCCTGTTCCCTTCTGAGCAAAAAGGACTTGCCTTCAAACTGGTAACTGCCAGTCTGCATTTCTGGATTGGGGCTGGAAAGACTGATCTCTCCGTGTTCTGTTTCATAGATATTGATTATTTCCAGGGTCAAAAGGCTGCCTTCCTCATTGAGAAACAGCTTAGGGTTGAATTGGGCAGGAACAAAGATGGGCTTCATCCTCTCCAAGAACTCATCTTGTCCGTAAAGATTGGAGGAAGGGATTTTGGTCCAGACCCGGTCCAAAAACTCCGAGAGCTCAGAGTGGGGGACTATGGGCGGCTCTTGTAAGAGCTCTTGGATCAGGTTTACATTCAGGCTGTTGAGTACTGGATAAAAAGTTTGTCTCCAAAGAATCCAAATGGGCATCTGGCCGTAGAGGAAGACTTTCTCCCCAGAGATGGAAAATGGGGTCTTGTCTTCGTGACTGAGCATAACCTCAAAGCTGAGACCATGTTCTGAGATTTGGGGCTTGATTTGCAGCCGCAGGCTTTGGCTTTGAATCTGCAAGGGCTGATCAGTATCCTCCAAAAACAAATAATGCTCATCCTTGATGCAATTTAGAAACCAGCTTAATAGTCCAGGAGGGATCTCCACCCTATGGCCCTGGTAGTCCAGGTATTGACCTATCTGCTGGGCTACCAGGGGCAGATTTGGAGAAAGCTCAGACCAGTCTGGGTTGTGGATGAGCTGCTCCAGGCTGACAGGATTTTGTACTTTAGACAGGCCGGATTTGTTCTGTCGAGCCCTGTACAGCGCCACCTGCAGGCGCTCTGGCTCTGGAAAAAAGCGAAAGATCAAATAATTATTCCCAGGTTCGGGCTCAGGGGGGTTCACAAAAAAAGGCCGGAAACTGTGCCTCCAGTCTGTCCTGTGCTTGGGGGCGCTTTCCTTTTTTCCGTTGTCCAAGTAATTCAGAAGCTGGAGCATGGCCGCGCCCACATGGGGACAAATTCCAGTAAAGGAATCCGGGCAATTGCAAAAATAGTTGACTGCTCCAGAGACAAGGTCAATGCCTATTTCTGGGTTATAGAACTGGAAATCCTCACTTTGGATCCTGCCATCAATATCCCAGTGTTGATCTTGTTTTTTAAGATCTATCTTCTGCAGCTCCTCATTGGCGAGCAGGGCCTGAGAGCTTTCCAGGATATATTCAGGAATGCTGTCCCTGAGAAATTCCTGAGTGATTTCTTTTACTTGTTCTTCTTCCCTGTTGGACATGATTTGATTTCTACCTTGGCAGTTGACTTATCTTACCAATATTTTTAGTTAAAATAATTATTGCCTGTCCCTGGGCATATGGAATATGCTTAAGACTTCCGGGATAAAATCAGCAGTTTCGTCCTGGCCTGACAAAAATTCGGGCTCGAGATCGGCATGGCAAAACGTTAAACTAATTATATAGTACATTAATCTTTTTTTGACAAGAAATTTTTTTTTCGGCTGTGCATAAATGCCAATGGCGCAGTTGTATAAAAATACCCATAAACCAGCAAGCTTAGATATTACAGATAGTTATGGTGCGCATTAATGATATATTGGAAAAAGCCGGGGAATATTTAAATCAAAATGAGCTGGCGATCATCCAAAAGGCCTATGTCTATTCTGCCTCTGTTCACTCCGGCCAGGTGCGGCTTTCAGGCGAGCCCTATTTCTCCCATCCATTGGAGGTGAGCAATATCCTGACTGAGATGCGCCTGGATTCTGCCACCATTGCTTCCGGCCTTCTGCATGATACAGTCGAGGATGCAGGAGTAAAGGTCCAGGAGTTGGAGGAGCATTTTGGCCCGGAAGTGGCTCGCATTGTGGACGGGGTCACCAAGATAGGCAAGGTGACCTTTACCTCTAAAGAAGAAGCCCAGGCAGAGAATATCAGGAAGATGATCCTGGCTATGGCCAAGGATATCCGGGTCATCCTGGTAAAGCTTGCGGATAGACTTCATAATATGCGCACCCTGGAGCACCAAAAACAGGTCAAACAAAAGCTGATCGCCCAGGAGACCCTGGAGATATATTCCGCTTTGGCCCACAGGCTAGGACTGTACAGGATTAAGGTGGATCTGGACGACTTGAGCTTGCGCTATCTCAAGCCAGACTTCTACCAGCATATTGTCAACGGCATCTCCCAGCACCGCACCCTGGGCGAAGACTATATCCAGGACGTGATCTCAGTATTACAGAATATGCTGGATGGAAACAACATCCAGGGCCGTGTGAGCGGGAGGCAAAAGCATGTCTACAGTATCTACAGCAAGATGCAAAAGCAGAATCTGGGCCTGGAGCAGGTCTACGACTTGATTGCCTTCAGGGTTATCCTGCAATCCATTAAAGATTGCTATGCAGTACTGGGCCTGGTGCACTCCACCTGGACTCCGGTACCGGGCAGGTTCAAGGATTACATCTCCATGCCCAAGGGCAATATGTACCAGAGCCTGCATACCACTGTAGTGGGCCCAGGAGGGGAGCATATCGAGATTCAAATCCGAACGGAACAGATGCACCAAATCGCTGAATATGGAGTGGCTGCACATTGGAAATACAAGGGCAGGGATTCTTTTAACCCCAAGGACGAACAGAGATTTGACTGGCTGCGGCATATTCTGGACTGGGAGCAGGAGCTCAAAGACCCCAGGGAATTCATGGCTTCCCTCAAGGTGGATCTCTTTCAGGATGAGGTCTATGTGTTTACCCCCAAAGGGGAAGTTCTGGATTTGCCCTATGGAGCCACTCCTGTGGATTTTGCTTACCTGATCCATACCGAGGTCGGCAATCAATGCTCTGGAGCTAAAGTTAACGGCAAACTAGTGCCATTGGACACCCAGCTCAAAAATGGGGATACAGTGGAGATAATCACCAATCCCCACCGCAAGCCCAGTCGGGACTGGCTAAGGTTTGTAAAGACCACCAAGGCCAGGACCAGGATCAAGCACTGGATACGCACCGAGGAAAGGGACAGGAGCATTTCTTTGGCCAAAGAAATGCTGGAAAAAGAGGGCAGGCGAATGAACCTCAATTTCCAGCAGGTCTTAAAAAAAGGCGACCTGGAGCCTGTGGCTGCGGAGTTTTCCTATAAGAATGTGGATGATCTGTTGTCAGCTGTGGGCTACGCCAAAATTACGCCCAAGCAGGTCCTGCGCAGACTTTTGCCAAAAGAGACGAAGCAGGAGGAGAAGCAGGCCCAGGATGCAGTCCGGGCAGAGAAAAAAGAAAAAGAGAAAAAGGAGGAAAAGGAACAGAAAAAGGAAGGGGTGAGCATCAAGGGCGTTGATGATGTCTTGATCCGCTTTGCCCACTGCTGCCAGCCGGTGCCCGGGGATCCCATCATTGGCTATATCAGCCGGGGCAGAGGAGTTATTGTGCATACCACAGACTGCCCCAATGTCGCCCAACTCGCGCCGGCCAGGCTTTTGCATGTGTCCTGGGCAGGGGAGGAGAAGGATACCGTCTTTCCTGCCACCATCAAGGTCCTGTCTAAAAATCTGCCCGGGGTCATGGCCCAGATCAGCTATCAATTGGCCCAAGAGGATGTAAATATTGAGTCAGGGCACTTTAGCTCAGACTTAGAGGGTAAGACAGAGATCATCCTTAATGTAGAGGTTAATGACTCTTCCCATCTCTACCGTACCCTTGAAAACCTGAATAAGCTGGAAAATGTCCTGGAGGCCATCAGGACCAGCTCCAAATCCTAAGTGCTCTCATTCGGAAGCTCGTTGCCGTATTCTCTAGCAATCTATTTGAAGCAGCGAACAGGCTCTAGGCATTCCAATATCACAGTATTTACGGATAGGTGTGCTAAGTCTTAGGCTGGGCTGTGCTCCATTTGCTGCAGCCGCTTTTGCTCTGAGTGCAGAAAATCGCTGATTTGAATCGGATATTCCTGTCTGGCCGGGTCCAGGTCCTGAAGCTTTGTGGGTAAAAGGCTTATCTTGGCCCGGGTTCTTTCCCGGAGCTCATCTAGGCTGCGTTTTGGTTCCAGCCTGCTGCCGCCTTGCATGACTTGGCGCAAAAGGGGTTCTCCAGGATAGCTCTCCTGCCAGGTAGCCAGGATGTCCTGGCTATAGCCATTTTCGTTGCTTTGCCGAAAGATCTGCTTCTGCCAGGGCAAAGTTTTTTTGCCTGTGGATTTCTTAAGCCTGCCTTCTCCTGCGTAGGAAGTCAGCTTGTAGACCATGTCCAGGTATGGGGCGTCCTGGGAAATACCCATCTGGGTGCCCACCCCAAAGCCGTCAATCGGAGCCCCTTGGAACAGTATATCTTTGATTTTGTATTCATCCAGGCTGCCGCTGGCGAAGATGTGCAGATCCTGTAGTCCTGCTGAATCCAGCATCTGTCTGGATTGAAAGGCAAGGCGAACCAGATCCCCTGAATCCAGCCGAATGCCACGCACTTTGAAATCCGGGCCCAGATCCTGGGCCAGATTGATCACCTCCTGCACTCCCTGTAAGGTATCATAGGTATCCACCAAGAGCACACTTTCAGGGAAGAATCTGCAGAAATCTCTGAAGGCTTGCCTTTCTTTTTCATGGGCCTGGATAAAGCTGTGGGCCATGGTGCCGCTCAGGGGAAGGCTGTAGGTATAGCCTGCATGTACATTGCTGGTAGCCTGGATGCCGGCAATATACATGGCCCGGGCTGCCTTGAGCCCGGCATCTATACCGTGCATCCTGCGCAGGCCAAAATCCACCACCCGCCTGTCCCTGGCAGCGGCAACCACCCTACTGGCCTTGGAAGCAATCATAGTCTGCAGATGGATCTGGTTCAAGATCAGGGTCTCCAAAAGTTGGGCCTGACCTATAGGGGCCGCTACCTCCAGGATAGGTTCTTGACTGAATATCGGGGTGCCTTCTTCTAATGCAAAAATTGAGCCTGTGAATCTGAACTCGCGCAGCCAATCCAGAAATTCTGGCTGGAACAGCTTGAGGCTTTTCAAGTATGCAAGTGCAGAAGATGAAAAACGCATATCCTGCACCAAATCCAGGATATCATCCAGCCCGCAGGCTAGGAGATAGTTTCTGTTTTGGGGCAGTTTGCGCACAAAAAGGCTGAAAACAGCCTCTTGATCCATGTCCAGCCCTGTATAGGCCTGAAGCATGGTCAACTCATAAAGATCAGATACTAGGGCTTGATTTTGGAAATCCATAGGCAGATAACCGATCATTATCATGCCCTAAATGGGCATATCCAAACGTGGTAAATAACCAATACTGTTTTTTTTTCACAAAATTCCATACCTGGATCAGGCTCGTCAGTTAAGGGTGCAAGACCGCAGCTGCCCCTTGCATCTGCTGTTTAGCCTCCTGGCCCTGTGCATTGCTGACTGCTTTAGTGCAAGACAAAATCACATAGGTCATGAGCTTCAGTTGCAAGCTGTTCAGCACAGAGGCCCTGACACAGACATCCAGGGCCAGACCTCCAACCATGAGCCTTTGCAGCCCAAGATTTTGCAGCAGATAGTACAGACCGGTCTGGTCAAAGGCAGAGTTTTGGTCTTGATCAAATTTGACTCCCTTGGTGACCAGGATGCTGTTTTACGGCAGGTATAAATCAGGGTGGAAGGCTGCCTGCACATCTACTATCAGGAGGCAATCCCTGGGCTAGAGAAAACTTGCTGGATCTCACATAAACAAGCACCAAAAAAATGGTCGGGATGGCAGGATTCGAACCTGCGGCCTCAGCGACCCGAACGCTGCGCTCTAACCAGCCTGAGCCACATCCCGAAATGAAATATATAGCAGCTTTGCCCACAAAAAGCAATAGTTACCCCCTAGTTTTCATAAGCTTTTTAAATCTTGCTATTAAAGAGAGATTTATTTAAAGTGTCTCGGAATCTTTCCTAATATAGTCAGGCTTGAATTACGCTCCAGATCATGGAGATGGATTATCTCCCTGGATTTTTTTGAATGAATATAAGTTTGCCCAAGCTATTGGAGTGGAAAAGTTGTTAGAGCAAGACAAGGCCAGCATACTCGTGGCTGACGACGAGAGTTCCCTGCGTGAAATATGCTCCGAAGCCCTAGAGGGAGCAGGCTACCAGGTCTTCCAGGCTACTGATGGACAAATGGCCTTAGCGCTTCTTCAGGAAAATCCTGTGGATTTGGTCCTTTCAGACATGCGCATGCCTAAGCTGAATGGTCTGCAGCTCCTGGAGAATATTGTTGATCTAGGTTTGGATGTGGACTTTGTGGTTATGACTGGCTTTGGGACTATTGAGACTGCAGTGGAAATCATGAAAAAAGGAGCCTTGGACTACCTACCCAAGCCCTTTGATATCAACCACTTGATGCTCAAGGTAGAAAAGGCCCTGGAACACCGCAAGCAAAGGCAGGAAAGGCAGCAGCTCAATAACCTGGTAGGCGTGCTGAAGTTAAGCCAGGACTTGAATAACCAGCTGGAGCTCAATACCCTCTTAAATGAATTCATTTTCCATCTGGAACGTAACTTTTTCCCTTCCAGCTCAGGAGTTTTCCTCAAGCCTGACCCTTCCACCAAGGAGCTGCAGCTCTCGCGAGTGCAAGGAGAGATCCTGCGCTCCGATCCCAACATGCTGAGCCTGGCCAAAAAAATCTGCACCCTGGTCTTGGACAAAAAGGATTCCCAGCTCATCGATCCTTCCAAGCCCAGTCAAGATCAGGATATTCAGGGACTGACCCAAAGGCTAAGCTCCTGGCTTTCCATGTTGGCTGCACCCATGTATCATAATGAAGAGCCCATTGGAGTCGTGCTGCTGATCCGAGATAGCAGTAAGCGGGGATATTTTTTGGAGGATTTACAGCTTCTGACTGTTTTTGCCTCCCAAACTGCCTCAGCTATTGAAAACGCGAGGCTTTACGGCCAGATGCAGGAGATGAACAAGGAAGTTATCCGCTCTTTTGCCCAGGCTGTGGAAGCCAAGGATATGTACACCCGGGGTCATTCTGATCATGTAGCTTACTATGCGTTGCGGCTTGGGCACTATTTGGGCTTGGGGAAGACGGAGATGGAGCATTTGCATCTGGCAGGCATTGTTCATGATATCGGTAAGATAGGTATTCCGGATCATATTTTGAACAAGCCGGACAAGCTGACCCCAGAGGAGTACGGGGTTATGAAAAAGCATCCAGAAGTAGGCCGCAGCATCCTTTCCCAAGTGGGCAGTCTCAAAGAAATTCTACCTACAATCTATCATCACCATGAACAAATAGATGGCAGGGGCTATCCTGAGGGCTTGAAGGATGGGCAGATTCCCTTTCTTTCCAAAGTCATTAGTGTGGTGGATGCTTTTGACGCCATGTCTTCAGATCGGGCCTACCGCAATGCCCTGCCTTTAAGTCAGGTCAAGGAAATTTTGCAGGCCGGAGCAGGCACCCAGTGGGACAAGGACTTGGTCAATCTATGGCTTCGGATTGTGGACAAGGAAAAGTTGCCCCTAAAATAAGGCTATTGGTTTGGATCTTGCTGCAATGTCACTGGGTTTAACGTCTGGAGGATGAGCTTGATTAAAGTGTTGGTGGTAGATGATTCCGCCTTCATGCGCAAGGCCTTAAGCACCATGTTGGAGAAGGATCCGGAGATTCAGGTGGTAGGTACGGCCAGAAACGGAGAGGAATGTCTGCAAAGGATCCAGGAGCTGAATCCTCAGGTCATAACCCTGGATATTGAGATGCCGGTTATGGATGGTTTGACGGCTCTCAGACACATCATGATGGAATCTCCCAGGCCCGTGCTCATGGTCAGTTCCCTGACCACAGAAGGGGCTGAAGCCACCCTGAAGGCCATGGAGCTAGGGGCCATGGATTTCATCCCTAAGAAGCTCTCCAAGGTTTCTTTAGATATTGTGAACATTGAACAAGAGCTGCGGCACAAGATTAAGGCCGTGGCCAGGAGCAGCCCAAGCTTGGCTCGACCCAGAAGGAAAGCCAAGGCCTGGGCCCCGGAGACCAAAAAACTGATCCAAGGCAGAGTGCAAAGGGAGGTGGTAGGCATTGGGGTATCCACTGGGGGTCCCCCGGCTGTGCAGCAGATTGTTTCTTCCCTGGGCAGGGATTTCCCAGGCAGCATTCTCATCGCCCAGCATATGCCAGGCACCTTTACCAAGGCCTTTGCCAAAAGACTGGATCAGTGCGGTGCTCTGCAGGTTAAGGAAGCAGAACACAGAGAGCAGGTGGAAAAGGGCATCATATATGTGGCCCCTGGTGGATTTCACCTCAAGCTGGAAGGTAGTTCACGGAGATTGTATCTGGAAGTATCCACTGAACCTGCGGAATACTTGTACAAGCCTTCTGCAAGTGTGCTGTTGACCTCAATAGCCTCCAAGCTGGGTCCTAAGGGCATGGGAGTTATCTTGACCGGTATGGGCAATGACGGTTTGGAGGGGGCCAGGCATCTCAAGTCCAGGGGAGGCAGACTCCTGGCCCAAAGCGAAAACAGCTGTGTCGTCTATGGCATGCCCAGGGCTGTGATTGAACAGGGCCTGGTGGACCATGTCCTAGATATTCAGGATATGGCAGAGGGCATATTCTCAGGTATGTATCAGTAAGGGCTAGCAGCAGGATAAACCAGCAGGACAAAAAATAGGCTTCTATGACAGATTGCAACAATATCCAGGCAAAACTATACAGCCAAAGCAGCGATCTTCTGAGGGAATATGCTTTTGCTGCAGGCGAGTATCGCTGTTTGCAGACAATACCTAGGCTTGCGGAGCTGCTGTGCAGCGACAATGTTGGGGTTCAGGAAGCTGCAGAGCTCACCCTGCGTAAGCTTGGCGGAGAAGAAACAGTACAGGCCTTGATTCCTTTGCTAAGCTCGGATCAGGCCAGTGTCAGGAATGCTGCCCTGGATGTGCTTCGGGATATTGGTGCCCAGGATCTGGATAGCCTGGTGGATCTGCTGCAGGATGAAGATCAAGACATCAGGATGTTTGCAGCAGATATTCTGGGGTATTCCGCAAGCGTTATGGCGGTTAGGCCCTTATGTGAGGCTTTGCTGAAGGATCCAGATACCAATGTCCGATACCAAGCCGCAGTCAGTCTGGGTATCCTGGGTCAGCCTGAGGCTTCCAAATGTCTTTGCAAAGCCTTGCAGGATCAGGAATGGATCCAGTTTGCAGTAGTAGAGGCCTTAAAATACATCAAGGACGAATCCTGTCTGCAGGCTTTAATAGAAACCATGGGCCAGGGTTCTGAGCTTGTGGACTCGGCTATTGTCGAGGCTCTAGGGGAAATGGGCCATATCAAGGCTGTACCTTTGCTTCTGGCCAGGATGGATCAGGCTGCTTTGCCCTTGCGCAACAGAATAGTTCAAGCTTTGGTTAAACTTTTAGGCAGCAAGACTTTGTCTTTGCTAGACAGGGCAGAACAGGAGAAATTTCTGCAATACCTGCTCTTTGCAGTTCAGGATGAGGACCAAGATATCCAGGATACTGCAATGCTGGGATTGAAGCATATTGGTGGAGAGCAGGCTTCCAGGGTTATTTTTGAGCTTAGCCTGAAAGTAGATCCAGATCAGGAGCCTGATAGATTTGAATGGATCATCTCCAACCTCCAGAATATTGGCTATAGCCATGTCCTGGACTCTGCATTGAACTCAGAGGACGAGCAAGTAGCCAGCAGGGCGGCCAAAGTGCTAAGCGGGATTAAAGATCCCAGGGCAACGCAAAGCCTGATGCAAGCTTTCTGGAGCAAAGATAGGGACTTACAGCGAGAGATCAGCCATGGCTTGAGCCGCGTAGCCAATGAAGAAGCCCTGGAATTTTTTAGGCAAGTGCTTAAAAAGCATCAGGACGGGAAAGTCTTGAAAAATGCTATCTCGTTTTTGGGTCTTAGGCTGCGGGATGAAGATTCAGCAGCAGATCTTCTGCAATTTTTGGAGCATAAGTTCAATGATGTTAAGGAAACTGCCTTAGAGGCTTGCGCCTGTTTGAGCAGCCCCCTCGTCAGAGCCAGATTCCAGGAAATGTTGCAGAGCAAGGATCCTGTAGCTAAGATTATGGGCCTTTATGGTCTAAGCCAAAGCAAGGACAGCTCTGTTATTGGGGATGCCCAGCAGGCCCTCCAGGATCAGGAGCCAGAAGTGCGCAAGATGGCCCTAGAAGCAGTGGCAATTTTGGGAGAATATGAACCAAATGTTCTTCCGAACTTAGTTTGCGCCCTGAATGATCCCCATCCAGAGGTCAGATTAACCTTGATCAAGATTTTGGGTTTGATCCAAGCCCAGGAAGTGGAGGATTATCTGCTCTTTGCCCTGAAAGATAGTGATGACTGGGTCAAGATCCGAGCCCTGGAAGCTTTGGTAAGTCGAGGTTACAGCAGGGATGTGCAGAGCATTATAGCCTTGTTGCAAAGCTCCAGCCAGATGCTCAGAATCAAGACCATAGAGGCTTTGGGAAAGATCGGGGGAGAAGAAGCATTCCATGCCCTGTTGCCCTTATTGGAATATGAGGATCAAGAGATTCAAGCAACCGTGGAAACTGCCCTGAATCGAATCAGTCAAAGTCAAGGATAAAGGATATCCTCTGATCGTTCGATCAAGCAATGGATTGTCATCTTGCAGAGTACAGCCCAAGGATGGAGATGTATAACCAGGTTATTAAAAGCACTACACTGCGCAAAGAGCTCAAGATTTCGGATTCTGAGTTTTTACAGCTAAGGGATTTCATCTACCAGCAAACTGGAATATATATCGGAGATAATCGCAAATATCTCTTGGAAAATCGTCTGGCCAATAGGCTGAAAGAGCACAGCCTGAATTCTTTTTCAGAATACTACTATTTTCTCAAATACGATCCAGCCCGGAGACAGGAGCTGAATCGCTTATTTGCAGTGATTACCACCAATGAAACCAGCTTTTTTCGCAATCCACCCCAGATAAAGGTTTTTCAAGACAACATCCTGCCAGAATTGCTCGCTGGCAAAAAAAGGAACGCCAGGAAAAGACTTCGTCTTTGGTCTGCAGGCTGCTCTACCGGGGAGGAGCCCTATACCCTGGGGATTGTCTTGCATGAGGTTTTAGGCAGGGAGCTTGCCCAATGGGACATAAAGATTTGGGCCCATGATCTTTCAGAGGATGTTTTGCAAAGCGCGCAAAGGGGAATCTATAACGAGTATACCCTGCGCAGCACTCCCCGGAACATATTGGAAAAATATTTCCAGCAGTTGAATCCAGGCAATTATAAGATACTGCCGCAAGTGCAGGATCTGGTCAGTTTTAGGACATTGAACTTAAGCGATCGCTTTCATCTCAAACAGGTAGAAACCGCAGATATCATCTTTTGCCGCAATGTGATTATTTACTTTGATGAAAGCATGAAAAAACAGGTTATAAACGGTCTGTACGATAATCTTTTTCCTGGGGGTTACCTTTTTGTGGGCCATTCAGAATCCCTGCACAATCTTTCCCGGGCCTTTAAGCCCTGTCATTTTCCAGGGGCGATTGTCTATAAAAAGGAAGGGTAAGCAAAATGGATCAGGAACGCAGACAATATGCCAGATTACCCAAAAATTTCCGGGTGGAGCTCAGGGAGCTGTCTTTTTCTGCATCTCAAAAACAGGCTGTGCAGACCCGTTGTCTCAATGTAAGTGCCGGAGGCCTGCTCTTGGAAACATCCAGGTCTTTTAGCCAGGGTCAGAAAGTTCAGGTCAGGCTCTATGTGCCTAGCCTAAACAGGTTCCATCCCAGTTTTTTTAAAGTTTTTGAAAGCTCTTTGGATCAAAGCCTTCTAGCTGTTGCTGAAATCGTAAGGCTGGAGGAGAAGGTGCCTTTGCAGCTTTATCAGGTGGGCATTCAGTTTTTGGATGTTTATGAGGATGACTGGCAGGCCCTGTATCGAATGCTTGATGCAGCCAGCAAGGAGGCATGAGTTGAGCTTTGCTCTGTAGTTTTTAACCAGAATGCTGAGATTGGTCTGGTGCAAAAAAAGGGTGAACAGGATAAAAATGCCCGGTCATTCCATTCAGATTATAGCAATAGCCAATCAAAAAGGAGGGGTCGGCAAAACCACCACCGCCTTGAGTCTGGGAGCAGCATTTTGCAGGCTGGGTTATAAAACACTGGTTCTGGATTTGGATCCCCATGCCTGTGCTACTATTCACTTGGCGTATTATCCAGAACAGGTAAATGACTGCTCCGTGCAGGCCTTCAGTCTGGAGCAGGGAAGCCAGGGCCTGGACTGGAGCAGCCTGATCCAGAAGGATCCCAGGCATTATTTTGATTTTGTACCTGGCAGCATAAAGCTATCCGAGCTGGAATCCGATTTTAAGGAAAGGAGAGGTAAGGGCTTAGTCCTGAGCCGAAGCTTGGAGCCAATGAGAGGGCAGTATGATTATATTCTTCTCGATTGTCCGCCCAATCTGGGAGTTATTTTGATAAATGCCTTGGTGGCTGCAGATTTGACCATCATTCCTATCCAAACAGAATTTTTGGCTTTGCATGGACTGCGCTTGACCTTTGACACAATCCGTATGTTGAATAGGACTCTGCCTGAACCGATTTATTACAAAACTTTGGCCACTATGTATGACCGCAGGGTAGGAGCCTGTCATAGAGTATACAATCTATTGCGTAAAAAGATGGGGGAAAGGTTTTTTCAGACCGCGATCAATATTGACACCCAGTTTAGGGAGGCCAGCGCTCAAGGTAAGCTTATCTATGACGTAGCCCCCAAAAGCAGAGGTGGAACAGAATATTTACGGCTAGCCCGGGAGATAGAAAGCCTATGAAGACCCCTGAGGAATATTTGCAGGATCAGGTCCATCTACCTGAGCAGGCAGTAAAGGACCCGGATGTTTCCACCCTGGAGCAGGAGTTTATCCGTGGTTTTCTGTTGCCGGAAAGTCAGGAGCTGGTTGAACACGATCCCCAAAAATCACAGGAGATTGATCCCTCAGACCAGGAGGGCAGCACAGCTTTTCAAGGGCAAACAGACCTTGCTCAGGATGATTCTTTGTCGCAGCAGTTAAAGACTGCTGAGCAGGTAGAATTTGTAGGTTTTTCCTTGCTCAGGCAGGAATTTGCCCTGCCGATTGTCCATGTTCAAGAAGTGATAAGGAGCGTATCCAGCACCAAGTTGCCCTCTGGTCCTGAGTTCCTCGCAGGTGTAATAAATCTTCGGGGTAAGGTAACACCTTTGCTCGATTTGGCTCAGCTGTTAGGGCAAGAGGGGCCTGCTCCAGAAGAGTGTGGGTTTATTATTGTGTGCAGGCAACAGGACTTACAATTTGGATTGTTGGTACAGCACATTACGACTAAGCACAAGGTTCATCAACAAGATATCGAATGGAATATGCAAAGTCATCTCGTGGAAGATAGCAACTTGATCTCAGGATTGATCAAACTGGAAAGCTCGTTGGTGGGCATTATATCCATTGCTGATCTGGTAAAGCGCTCGCTCTCCCGATCGTTTTGATCTCGCGTCTGCTTTCAGAAGTTGTTTTTCAATTGCTTTTAAGGAGTTGGCATGGTCCAGCAAGTTCTTATCGTGGATGATTCCAAGACAGTACGCAACCTGTTAGCATTTATCCTGAAAAAAGAAGGCTATCGCGTGTTGGCTGCAGAAGATGGTTTAGAGGGACTGGAAAAACTGTATTCGGCTCAAATGGTGGATTTAATCATCTGTGATGTGAATATGCCTCGTATGGATGGTTTTACTTTTATTCAAAATGTGAGGGAGCAGGAAAGTTATCGTGACTTGCCCATAATTGTCCTGAGTACTGAAGGCCAGGAAAAGGATATTCAAACCGGGATGCGCTTGGGTGCGAATCAATACCTGGTGAAACCTGCTCAACCAGAAAAGCTGGTTCGCAATGTAAAGATGCTTTTAGGCGGCGCTTCAGATGCAGAGTAACAGGATCCAGGGAGAGCAAAAGTAAAAGGGAATTATCCATAATGTTGGATCAGGAAATTCTGGCTGATTTTGTGGCAGAGGCCAGGGAGCATTTAGAGACCATTGAGCCGAGTTTGTTGGAGCTGGAGAAGAATCCGGAAAATCTGCGTATTCTGGATGACATTTTCCGGCCCATGCATTCCCTGAAAGGGGCCTCAGGCTTTTTGGATTTAAATAAGATCAATGAGTTGGCGCATACTGCGGAAAACATCCTAGATGCCCTGCGTAAGGGCAAGATAGAGAATCAGCCGGAGATTATGGATGTCATCCTTTCCGCCACGGACAGTCTGCGCCAAATGCTGGACCATCTGGAACATACTGGAAATGAGGGCCAAATTGAGACCAAAAGTCTGGTGGATCAACTCCAGGCCTTCCTTTCTGATAAGTCTGCCCAGGATAGGCCCGGACAATCTCAGCTCAAAAAGGACAAGCAGGGAAAAGCCCCAGGAAGCACCCCAGAGACTGTACAGGACAGCCAGGAGGAAAAAACTGCCCCTCATATCAGAGAGGACGGTTTCTACGCCTTGACCATAAACAGCCCGGAGCACCTCTCTGATTTTTTGGAAGAAGCCAGGGAAAGCATCTCTGCCCTCAACAGCTCTTTATTGGCCTTAGAAAAAGGGAGCGGCAACACACTAGACTATGTTCAGGAAGCCTTCCGCTATTTTCATAATCTCAAAGGTAATAGCGGACTTATTGGCCATTTGGAAATGAACAGTTTGACCCATGATGCAGAGACGCTGCTCAATCACTTTCGTTCCAGGGAAATGACCCCTGATGCCCATACAGTGGACCTTTTGCTGCAGGTGGTGGATGTCTTGGAGGATCTGATTGATAAAATCGATCAGGAAAAGGGGCTGGCCTTAGCCAAGGATATAAGTAAAGTCCTGCAAAGGCTCCAGCAGGTCCAGGTGGAAGGTCAGGCTTTGAAGGATCTATGTGCCCAAATTCAGGGGGAGACCGAGCTGCTCCAGGAACCTGAATGCCAGGATTTACCCCAGGATCTGGATTTGGACCCTGAAGATCTGAAGATTTTTCAGCAGACCATCACCCAACAACTGGACAATATCCAGCTGGCCATGCAGACCTTGCAACAGGATTCGGAGCAAAGGGATTATATAGACGGGCTTTACAGATCCCTGATAAGCATTCAAAACGCATGTCATTATATGGGCTTTGACGAGATAAAGCTCCATGCCCAAAGGACTGGCCAGCTGGTGGACCAAGGCAGATCCAGCCCCCAGGGTTTTGCAGCCTTGCTGTCCATTTTAGAGCAGGAAACTGAAATCCTGCAGGAAATGCTGCAAAAGCAGTTGCAAAGCCTGGGACTTCTGTCTGCTGAACAAAAAGACCAAAATGAAAAATCTCCTGGACAAACTACGCCAGAGGAGAGTTTAGAGACAGGTCAGCCGCAGCAAAAAACGCAACCAGCAGAAAACCAAGGGCAAGCAGCTGCAGGGGCTGAGCCAGGGGACAGTGCTGCCCCTGCAGCCAGTAGTGCTTCCCCAGCCAAGGGTGCTGCCACTATCAGGGTGGACCACGAAAAGCTGGACCATTTGATGAATTTGATCGGGGAGCTGATCATTAACCGCAACAGGTTTTCCCTGCTGAGCAAAGAGTTGGATGCCCTGCAGGCAGGGCAAGAGATACAAAGGATTGCCTTTAGTCTCTCTGAGAGCACAGATGCTATGGCCAGGATCTCTGATGATCTCCAGGATACAATTATGCAGGTTCGAATGGTCCCAGTGCGCACTGTGTTTTCCAGGTTCCCCAGGCTGGTTCGGGATTTGAGCAGAAAAAGTGGCAAGCACGTGGAGCTGTTAACCGAAGGCGAAGATACTGAACTGGACAAAAGTGTGGTGGAGGCCATTGGCGATCCTTTAGTGCATCTGATCCGCAACGCAGTGGATCATGGCCTGGAGGACCAGGAAAAAAGGAAACAGGCAGGCAAGCCTGAAACAGGCAGGATTTGGCTTAGGGCCTCCCAGGAGGGCAATTCGGTCATTATCCAGGTGGAGGATGATGGTCAGGGCTTGGATCCGGAGAAGATCAAAGCCAAGGCTGTAAATAAGGGAATTATCAGTCAGGAGGAGGCAGAAAAACTGGAGGAGCGGGAGGCTGTAGAGCTGATATTTGCCCCTGGATTTTCCACTGCGGATCAGGTTACTGATGTTTCCGGCAGAGGGGTAGGCATGGATGTGGTTCGCAACAATATAAAGGGCTTAAACGGCAGTGTGTCTGTGCAATCTGAGCTGGGTAAGGGCAGCAGGTTTGTGCTCTCTCTGCCCTTGACCCTGGCAATTATCGAGGCCTTGTTGGTCCAAGTGGCTGGAAATACATTTGCCATTCCCTTGGAGTCAGTGGCTGAGACCACCAAAATTGAAGCCAGTAAGGTGAGCGAGGTGAATAAACGCCAGGCGACCACACTCAGAGGGGAGGTCTTGGGGCTTGCTGAGCTGGCCCAGGTCCTGGGTCTGCAGCACAGAAGACAGGAAAGGGAAATGCTGCCTTTAGTGGTAATATCTGTGAACGATCGCAAGCTGGGCCTGGTGGTGGATAGCCTTTTGCACCGCCAGGAGATAGTGATCAAGTCCATGGGCGAATATTTGGGGGAAGTGCACGGGCTTTCCGGAGCCACGATCATGGGCGATGGCAGCGTCATCTTGATCTTGGACCCCAATGAGATTCTTAGCCAGGCTGTATCTAGGTAGGTGGGATTTTTCTACAGGAAACGGTTACCAATTATCAGTTAACCGATAACATAAAGTTATTTTCTTATTTCCCTTCCAGCATCTGAACTCTTCTATTCCTGTGATTGGCTTTATCCTTTTTTTGGGCCTGCATCTGTTCCCAAGCAGGAATTTCCGGGAGTTTCAAGAACAGCCAGCGTACCAGATCCATCCAGATTGCAAAAATTTGGTCCTGACTCGGCATATTGTCTGAGGAGGCCAGTTCCAGGGTGATTACTGGGATTTTGCTTTGTTCGCCAGCAAAATTGCCTAATGTGCCTGGGAAGTTCCCTAGTCTATGGAATTTAAGCTTGCCTAAGCTGTTAGGGGGTTGGCCAGGGCCATCGTAGTCTACCAGGCCCAAGGGAGAATGGAGGGAGATCACCACTTGGGGCTGGAAATCCCTGATCAAATCCACCAAGAATATGCTCTCTGCTTGGTTCAACGGCTTTTGCCCCGGATAATAGCGCGGATTCTTTTTGGTTTTTTCCACCCATCTCTGATATCCGGCTTGTTTCCATAATGGAGCCGGGAAATTGCGGTTTAGATCCACGCCATTGGCATTGGTGCGGCTGGAATTGGGCTGCAAAAGCCCGTCCGGATTCAAAAGGGGCACAAAAATCCAGTGGAACAGACCAGAGTGGTGCTTATTCAGGATATTCATCCACTTAAAGACCACACTGACTGAAGAGTACTCATCCCCGTGGGTTCCTCCCACCACCAGGACTCTGGCTTTGGGTACTTTGGGATATAACGGAGGATACTCCTTGAGCAGCAATGGCTTTTGCTCTTCTGAGCAGTGTCCGGAATGCTCCAAATCTTGCTTTTGACATTCCTCTAGCCCTAAGCTAGCCAATTTGCTGGAGATCAGGCTGCACATTTGCTCTTTGGAGATCTCCTGCTGACAGGTTTCAGCCAAACCAATTGCAGGCAGGGTCAGTCCCCCTGCACACAAAAGGATGAGCAGGCCGCAGAAGCAAACCGCATTGTTCAGCTGCTGACAATAAAAATTTTTGCTGCCTATAGAAAACAAAGAATCTCCCTTAAAGTTTTCTAGACCAGAAAATGCCGGACCTCGGCAGGTCTTTTGTCTGGCAGGGGAAACAGCCACTTAGATTAAACCTTAGTCCAGCATCAGCAGGCTAAGTGCCATGAGGGCCATGCCGCAGACTAGACCAAATATGGCCAGATGATGCTCTTTATATTCCTCTGCAGAGGGCAAAAGCTCATCCAAAGCTACAAAGACCATGATTCCGGCTACCGCTGCCAAGAGAGAGCTAAAAACTGCCTGGCTCAGGAAGGGATACAGAAAGACAAAGCCGATAGCTGCCCCTGCAGGCTCTGCCAGCCCTGAGCCCAAAGAAAACAAAAAAGCCTTTTTCCTGCTCCCGCTGGCATAGTATAACGGTACGAAAACAGCAATCCCTTCCGGGATGTTGTGCAGGGCTATGGCCACTGCAATTGGGATGCCCAGTCCGGGATCCTGGAGGGTAGAGGTGAAAGTGGCTAGACCTTCAGGGAAGTTATGAAGGGCTATGGCGAGTGCCGTGACGAGACCTGTGTGGTAAAGCTTTTTGTACTTCTCAGCCTGTCCTGGCTGCCCAAGATCTTGGATATTATGAAGCTCGTGGGGGTTTTCATAATCTGGCACCAATCTGTCAATAAGGGCGATCAGGCCAATGCCCAGGAAAAAGACTGCAGTTACTGTCCAGTATCCGCTTTGATGTCCTAATTCCTGGGTAAGGCCGCTTTTTGCTTCTGCAAAAAGCTCCACAAAGGAAACATAGAGCATAACCCCGGCGGAAAGGCCTAGCACCAAGGCCAGGAATTTAGGGTTGGGCCTTTTGGCCCAAAAGGCAAGAAGGCTGCCGAAGCCTGTGCATAAACCGGCAATGAACGTCAAGGTAAAGGCTAAGGCCAGTACAGAAAAATCCATAGGTTAGCAAAAAAAGTTCGCGCTGAAATTCAGGATCTGTAACAACAAAGGGCAAAAAGGAAAATTGGAAACGTAAACAGCCACAATGGATAATAAAATAGCCCCTGCAGAACACAGATCAAAAACGAACTTTACTGTTTCTGGACAGGGGCAGGTTATTGACGAATATAGTCTTACTTTTCGGTGGTCTTTTCAAAGACTTTCGCGCTTTTTTCCGCCATGCGCTCGGATTTTGTTGCAGCATCTTCAGACTGCTTGGCAGCATCTTCAGCCTGATCAGCAGCCTTTTCCGCACGCTCAGCGCTTTGCTCTGCATCCAGACTGTATTGCTGGACTCTATCTGCGTCCACTTCCACGGCATCTGCCTTTTCATCTGCCTGATTTGCAGTTGTCTCCACCTTGTCTACTCTGTCCTCGAGTGCTTCCATTTGGGAAGTGGTGGCGCAGCCAGTTAGAAAAAGCCCCACCAGAACCAAACAAAAAGCAGACCACAACCACGTGCACTTTGTTCCGGACTCCATACTCGCACCTCCTTTTGTGTTGCCTTGAATTGAAGATAAAAAAATTGCCTCGGAAAATCAAAAGACCAAAATGAATTCCTGGAATAAGTCTTTTGCAACCCCACACTTTTAGGTCACGTTGCGTTAACATAAATGGGCACAGCTTTCTTGTCAAGCCCTTGAAAATTTTAAAAATGCTAAGCAATATAAACAGATGTGCCATGAACTCTATAGGATAAGGCTAAACCTTCGAACTCCACGCCAGTTGTGAATGCAAGCGAGACATCCCCTACATGCCGCTTGTATTACGCACGCAACAAAACCATCAGGATACAAGCAGATGGCCTGTGTTATGAAAAAACCTTGTCCAGCATCAGAATTTCTGCTTTTTTTGCTCCTTGTCAAGCTGCAGGGCTTGGTCTAAGCTGCATTAGAATCCTGGTCATCTCATCACCTTTGGAATCGTGCGTGCCAAAGGGCTAACTTTTTTTTCATTCTAACCTTAAAGTATTTATTCACCATCTATTATGCTCGTACAAGCATTACCGAGGAAGCAACCAAGGCCCGGGGGGTTCGGCC
>CAZBUB010000026.1:0-37705 GCA_964494985.1 uncultured Desulfohalobiaceae bacterium
GCGCCTTTTTTTTGCTGGGTAACTCGTATGTTGCTTTTTTACGGCAGGATAGGCAGAATAATTCAGGTGCTTGGGAATAAAAGGCTGTTAAGTTAGCTGCAAAGGGGGAGAGGTTATTGGGTCGTGGGATGTTCTTGTTGGGCGCTACCCAAGGAATGCAGCATATTCTGTCCTTCCTGAGTTCTTTTCCAAGCCTCAAATGATTGCATCCAATCCAGAAACTCCTGGACTTCGTCTTCTAGTTGCTGCTCATTGGCTTGGACCCAAATGTGAAAGGCAGTCATTTCTACCTCAAAACTTTTACTGTTTAAAACCCCTGGAATGATGTGAGAGTCGAATTTTTTGCCATCCAAATATTGGCTGATGAAATCTACCAAAAATTTTTGCGATTTTTCAGGGGTGATGGTTTGTTGATTGAGATTTTCTGCCAAAGGGTATAGATCTGGATAGTTTTTCTGAATATGCTCTAACTCATTATCAGGGATAGCAATCTTGAGCTGTTCATCCTCCATCTCCTGGACAAAGAAAAATCTGAGCCAGAGTTCAAATTTGCAAGCATCTGTGGCCTCTTTCAAAGCCTGTTTGAAACTGTTGGACATGTACACCTCTCTTTTTATTGGTAAAGAATAATGAGTAAGCTTTAAGCCTTAGGTAGTTATGCAAAACACATATAATGTCTATGATAAATTCTGTTCCTGCTGCAGTCAATGAGCAAGGGGTGATGATCCAAAATTTTTGATGACATATAAGGGCTAGGACCGTTGCTATTACAGTTTGCAGATGAAGCAAACGAGAATTTATTATTGTTGAATACAAAGAATGTTATTGATTGTTTAAAAAGTGTGGGAAGGAAATTATGAATATTTGTATTGTGGGCACTGGATATGTGGGTTTAGTTACTGCAGCCTGCTTAGCAGAGATGGGGAATAAAGTATATTGTGTAGATTCTAATCCAAATATAATAAAAAGCTTGCAAGAAGGCTCTATACATATTTATGAGCCTGGATTGGAAGACATTGTGCAAAAAAATGTCCAAACAGATAGACTGCATTTCAGTACTGATTTAGAAGATAGTCTTCAAAAATCACTCTTTATATTTATATGCGTGGGAACTCCTGCAGATGTGGATGGAGCTTGTAACATATCAAATGTTTCTATTGTAGCTAAAGAGATTGGCCAGAAGATGCAAGACTATAAGATTGTAGTCAATAAGTCTACTGTACCTGTAGGAACTGCAGATAAAGTTAGAGGCTTAATCTCGCAGGAGCTAAGCATTAGAGGAGCTCAGATTGAATTCGATGTGGTTTCTAATCCTGAGTTTTTAAAAGAAGGAGATGCTGTAAGTGACTTCCTCAAACCAGATCGAGTAGTAGTAGGCACAGACAATGTGCGCACTGCAGAGCTTTTAAAGATACTTTACAGCCCTTTTGCCAGAAGCAGGGAGAAGATGATGATCATGGGCGTGCGCAGCGCTGAAATGACCAAGTATGCTTCAAATTGTATGCTTGCGACCAAAATATCCTTTATTAACGAAATTGCCAATATTTGCGAAAAGGTTGGCGCAGATGTCCGGGAGGTTCGGTTGGGTATGGGCGCAGACCCCAGAATCGGCTATAAGTTCATTTATCCAGGTGTAGGTTACGGGGGCTCCTGTTTTCCTAAGGATGTGCAAGCCTTAATAAATATTTCCCAGGAATATGCCTATCAGCCTCAATTGCTATATGCAGTGCACGAAGTAAATGAAAGGCAAAAGCTTATCCTGGCTCAGAAGATCGAGGATTATTTCCAGCCTCAAGGAGGTGTACAAGGCAAGACTTTGGCCCTTTGGGGATTGGCGTTCAAGGCGAATACTGACGATATCCGAGAGTCATCAGCTTTAAGCATCATAGACTATCTGACTGCTAAAGGCATGCGAATCATGGCTTACGACCCACAGGCAGGGGAAAATGCCAAGAATACGCTTTCGGATAACTCCTATGTGCAGATCTGTGAAAATGAATATTCCGCGCTGGAAGGAGCCCAGGCGCTAGCTGTGGTTACAGAGTGGAATCAATTTCGCAATCCAGATTTTGAAGAAATCAAATCCAGACTTCAAGCCCCAGTTATTTTTGACGGCAGAAATCTTTACCAGCCCAGTCATCTGGCACGACAGGGATTTGCCTATTTCAGCATAGGTCAGCCTGCAGGAGGCACAATAAAGTTGGAAGAGCAGGATATGCTTCTTACCTAAAATATATTCACAAACAAGGTGCGCAGCATTGGGCTGCTTTGCAACGTTTCCTTTTTCGCTATCATGCAGAATAAAGTCTCATCAAAAAAACCCCGTTCTTGAAAAAGCGGGGTTTTTTTTGACGGATTGACTAAGGTAGGAAATTCAAAATGAACTATCGTACATCTAGACGTCCCAGACAGCTTCTGAGCTGTAATTCCTGCAGCACTGCTCTTTCATACTCCAAGCTATAGAGTGGGGCAGGCTCATCTTTTTCCATAAATTTGTCGATATACTGGGTTTCTTCCCAGAAATCGAGCAGTTCATCGTTCGGCAGAGACTTGATTTGTTCTGCTACACTGACTTCCTCAAAATAGGGGAAAAATTGGGCCATTAACCAATTTCCTCCATGGGTTTGAGTTTAACCTTTTTGCTCCTGATAAGCTAGTATTATACAGATACGCATAATTTGCAAGCCATTTTTCTTCTATTAAGGTCAGCCCCTAAGGTCAAGCACTGCAAGGGGAGCTGAAGAAAGAAGCCCTTCTCAGGCTATGGAAACAGTTGGTAGTTAGTGATTTTTTCTGGATGTTGCGAACAGAGTTCACGCCTTGTATTGAAGCCTTAAAAAGGTCCAAAAGTTGAATCCCCCATTTAGCCCCAGAATACAAAGCACTCACATGCCCCCCGGAAAGCCACTTTACAACTGGTGGCCTAAGGAGCTATATTTTTTATTTTTGTGTGGAAATCAGTTCTTGGGCCATGATAATTAGCAGTTATCTGGGGCCTGTGCAAGGCAGCTCAATAATTACTGACAACCCGTCGCTTTTCCATGTCTGGCTATGTCTTAGTCTAGGAGGCATTGGGTTGTTGCTAAATTAATAATTGTACCGTTAGAGTTGGATCGAGGTAACTCGTTTTGTTTATTCCTCCTGAAATCAAAAGGATTCTAAGCAAGCCTGGAAAAAATACCCTCTCGGTATATAAGAGTGGTCCTGGCACCCAGGCTTTTTTGGCTTGTAGCGCATTGGATGCCGGTAGAAATGTGGTTGTGGTCCTGCGGGATTCTAAGGAGCTGCAAGAGTTTCAGGCCTTGACCCGGCTATTTTGCTCTGACGTTAAAGATGAGAAGAATTTCTGGGACAGACGCTGGGTAGTATTTGACGAGTTTCGGGTTGCATCCAGGGTTGTTACTTGGAGCCATCGCTGGGACGCTTTATTTGCTATGGCTATGGGCCAGGAGCCTAAAGGAGTGCTGGCCACCCTGGACAATTTCTTTCCCTATTGGCCAGATTTGCAACTTCTCGAGGAAGCTCATCTTTTTTTGTTTAGGTCTGAAGAATTTCCATTGCAGGAAATCCAAAATAAACTCTCCTGTTGGGGCTATGAACGGGTCTCCTTAGTAAACAGGCCTGGGGAGTTTTCTTGTCGTGGAGACATTTTGGATGTGTTTGCTCCTGGCTATGACTTGCCTGTACGTCTCGAGTTTTTTGCTGATTCTTTGGAGGGGATTCGTTTGTTTGAGCCCCTTAGCCAGCGTTCTAGTCAAGAGCTCAACGAAATAGTGCTTCTGCCTGTGGGGCCTGCTGTGTTGAATCCGTCTTATATAGAACAGGCCAGGGAATACTGGAGTCATCTATGGAAAACTGGCGAGATGAGCAAAGATCAAAAAGCCAGGTTGGAACTCAGATTGGAAAAGGAGGATTCGGCCTATATTTGGCCAGGAGTATTCTATGAGCACAAGAGTACTTTTCAGCAGTGGCTGAAAAGCGATAGCATTTTCTTGTTACCCCATGCAGAACAGTTGAGATCCGACCTGCAGGAAAAGGAGCAGGCCTGGCGCAGCTATTTGCAACAGGAAGTTGGACAGGAAGCCACATTTCCCTGGGAGATTGCCATGCAGGGCGCAGAGCGAGCCAGACAGGCCTGGCTGGACAAGAGCCAGATACTTTTCGAAGACCTGCATGCAGAAAAGCAAGCCAAGGCTATAGAGCTTCCGGAAAAAAGATATACCAGTTTTCAAGAGCTTTTCTGGAAGCCAGAGATGCGGAAACGTCCCTGGCGTACCCTGCAACAGGCTCTCCAAGAATGGAGCAGAACGAAAAATCAGGTAATTTTGTCCTTTCAGCAGGAAAATTCCAGACGCAGATTCTTGAAACTGTTTCAGGGGGACCTGGATACAGAGATTCAAATCCAATACCAGCCGGGTAAAAAAGGGATTTATGCCTTGATTTCCGGTCTGGACTCAGGAATGGAGCTTCAATGGAATCACCTGATTTTGTTGGCAGAGGATGTTCTGCAGCCCAAAAAGGAGCAGGCTGCCTCCAGGACTGTTTCTAAAAGACATGAATTTAAGGGCCTTAGCAGTTCTGACCAGATCCAGGATGGCGATCTTTTGGTGCACAGGGATTATGGTGTGGGGAAATTTGCTGGTTTGACCAGACTGCAGGTGGATGAGGCTGGAAACGATTATTTGCTCTTGCAATACGCCCAGGGAGACAAGCTGTATGTGCCTGTGGACCGCCTGAATCTGGTGCAGCCTTATAAGGGTCCTGACGGCAGTACACCTGAGCTGGATAGGCTGGGCAGCAACAGATGGGGACGGACCAAGGCCAGAGTACGCAAGGCCTTAGAGGCCATTGCCCAGGATCTCGTGCAGATGTATGCTTACCGCAAGGTGGCAAAAGGTTATGCATATCCATCAGTTGATGAGCTGTACAGAGAATTTGAGGCCACCTTTGATTTCCAGGAAACGCCAGATCAGGAAGGGGCAATTACTCAGGTGATTCAAGATATGGAAAGTCCAGAGCCCATGGACAGGCTTATCTGTGGGGACGCCGGCTTCGGCAAGACCGAAGTGGCTATGCGAGCCGCATTCAGGGCCGTGGCTGCGGGTAAACAAGTGGCCTTGCTCTGTCCGACTACTGTTTTGGCGGAGCAGCATTATCAGAATTTTAAGTCCAGGATGCAGGATTTTTCAGTGCAGGTGGAATTGTTGAGCAGGTTTGTTCCTGCCTCAAGGCAGAAAAAGATTCTGCAGCAGGCGGAAAAGGGAACAGTTGATATCCTGATTGGGACCCACAGGTTGCTCTCCAGTGATGTGCGTCTGCCTAAGCTTACTTTGTTTATTTTGGACGAAGAGCAAAGGTTTGGTGTCCGGCATAAGGAGAAGCTCAAAGAAATCAGGCGCAACATAGATGTGCTGACCCTAACTGCTACCCCAATTCCCAGGACGTTGCAGCTTTCCTTATCCGGAATCAGGCAGCTTAGTGTAATAGAAACTCCACCTCAAGAACGCAAGCCTGTACAGTCAGGGCTCATAGAAAGGGATTTTACAGAACTAAGGCAAATTCTGCGCAGGGAATTGGAGCGCGGGGGGCAAATCTTTTGGGTCTATAATCGTGTTCGCGGTCTTGAAAGAATTCGGGAATATGTCCAGTCCCTTGTTCCTGAGGCCAGGGTGGGTGTGGCCCATGGCCAATTATCCGAACGTAGGCTGGAGGAAGCCATGCATAAGTTCTGGCATGGGGAACTGGATGTTTTGATCTGCACGGCCATTATTGAGTCTGGGCTAGATTTTCCCAAGGCCAATACTTTGATAGTGGATCAGGCCCAGATGTTCGGTTTGGGTCAGTTATATCAGTTAAGGGGAAGGGTGGGGCGCTCCAGACATCAGGCTTATGCCTATTTTTTGGTGCCTTCTGTGGCTGCTTTGTCTGAAAAGGCTAGAAAAAGGCTGCAGGCAGTACTGGAGATGGACTATATGGGCGCAGGCTTCCATGTAGCCATGGAGGACCTGCGTATCAGAGGCGCTGGGAATATTCTAGGTGAAGCCCAGTCTGGAAACATGAACAAGGTGGGCTTGGAGCTCTTTTTGGAAATGCTCGAGCAGGAGGTCAGCAAGTACAAAGGGGAAGAATTGAACCAGAAGACCGAGCCTGAATTGAATATTGCCTTTGAGGCTAACATACCCGGTGATTATATTTCTGATCCCCAGGAAAGGCTTTATTATTACCGCAAGATTTCCTCGGCTGAAAATGCCCGGGATCTTCAGAGCTGGGAAGAAGAGATCCAGGATCGCTTCGGCCCTTTGCCAGAGCAGTTGCATAATCTTTTTTCTGTGCTGCAGTTAAAGCGCATATTGGCCCGTTTGCAGGTGGAGCGTGCAGACCTCTTTCCTGGCAGAGCTTTGCTGAGTTGGCCTGAGGATACACGGCCAGTAGATCCTGAGGTCTTTTTGCATTGGCTTAACCACTGTAGTCTATCCACCAGATTCCATCCTCCTGCAAAGTTAGAGTTGCGCTTTGAGGATAAAGCAAGTATTTCTAATGCCATTCGTATCACTGGAGAAGAGCTAGGTATTTTGCAGGAGCAGGCCCAAAATTAGTACCTCAATTGAGCAAGTTTCAAGAAAAAACCACAATGACCAGTGGAAATCGTGACATGAAAGTATCTTATCTTGAATGAGGCTAGCAGGGAGAGTGTATAAGTGACAGTCATGAAATTCAAAAACCTTTTGCAAAGCCGTCTTAGCAGGCAGAGTTCCTTTTTGTTGAGCATTGTTTTCCTTTTGCTGCTCTTTTGGACCTACTGTGGAGAAGCTGCAGCAAACGCGGTAGATAAGGTGGTGGCAGTAGTTAATGATGAGGTCATCACCAAGAGCGATTTGGAGCGGGAAATGGACAGGGAGCTGAAGCTGCAAGCTGAAATGCGTTCGGAGATTTCCAGTCAGGAACGGGAAAACCAGCAAAGACAGGTTCTGGAGTACATGATCAATAATATCCTGTTTCAACAGGAGGCCGACAGGCTTAAGATACAGGTTTCTGATTCAGAAGTCGAAAGGCATCTGGAACGGATCAAAAAAGAACATGGCTTGGACAGCCAGGATCTGAAAGATTTTTTAGCACAGCAGGACATGGACATCCAGCAATACAAGCAGTGGCTGCAAGAGGAAATCAAAAGAAGCAGGCTGTTAAGCTCTATGGTTCGACAGAAAGTGGTGGTCACCGAGGAAGAGATTCAGGACTACTACGAGGAGAATGAGGAGCAGTTTCAAGAGCCTGGTGAAGTAGAGTTGCAGCTGATCCTGCATACTGAGAAAAGCAGATTGCAAGAGATCAAGGATCAAATAGATAAAGGGGAGTTGGAATTTGAAGAGGCAGCTCGAAAATTCTCTCAGGGACCAGGCGCAGAGCAGGCTGGAAAACTAGGTTCGTTGGACTGGAATGATCTTTCTAAAAGCTGGCAGGAGGCCCTTTTGCAGTTAAGACCTGGGGAGATGAGTGAAGTCTTTGCTGTGCAGGAGCATTATGCGTTGATTTTGTTGCAAGAAAAGCATATTCAATCCCAGGTCTCTCTACAGGAGGTACAGGAAGACATTCGACAGCGCATATATCAGCGCAAGCTGGAGGAAAGATATCAGGAATATGTGCAAAATCTTCGCTCCAGGGCGGCTGTAGATGTGAGGCTTTGAACCCTGGGGCGTTATCGCCGATTGAGGACTACAGTCGAAACTTGCTAAAAGTGCGGGGCTGTAGTTGGTTTCCATTGCAGTCGCTGCTGTAAAAACATGTTTTGGAAAATAAAATGCCTGCAGCATGTGGAGTAATATATGGATTTCAAGGAAATAGGGGAGCTTCTCAGGCAACAAAGGGAAGAGCAAGGCTGGAGCCTGGATGAGATTCATCAAAAGATCAAGATCAGTCCCTCTTGCCTGCACAACATTGAGCAAGGTGTTTTGGATGATCTGCCCCATCCAGTGTATGTTAAAGGTTTTATAAAGAATTACGCCTATTTTTTGGGTTTGGATTCCGAGAGACTCTCCCAAGAGTTTGCTCAAAGCTTAGCTCTCCATGAAGATGAAGAGGAAGAAGCAGCAGGAGCAGAACCAGTTTTAACTATAGCCAGCCAGCGTTCTCGATTTTGGCGTTGGATCAGTATACTGGTCAGTCTGCTGCTTTTGCTGCTTTTGGGCTATTTGGTCTATGATCTGTTTTTAAGCCCCTCTGTAGAGGAACAGTCCCAGGAAGAAACAGTGCTTGAAAATCAAGAGTCCAATGACCAGGATCAAAATGCTGCAAAGCAATCGGACACTTCCTCAGAAGGAGATGGGAATAGTGATCAGGCAGAGATTGAACTGGAGTTTGAGCCTTTGCCTGTGCCTGACTCGGAGAAAAAGGAAAAGGTAGCCATGCTGCCTGAGGAGAGGGCCGGGGAAGATTCTGAACAACCTCAGGAAGAAAATGAAAGCAGTGAACTTCAGGCTCAAGCCTTGCCTGAAGAACAAGATCAAGATCAAGTCCATACCCTGGAGGTTTCTGCTCAAGAGGCCTGCTGGCTGCAGGCAGAGGTGGATGAGGAGACCAGGGAAATATATCTCAGGCCTGGAGAGTCTGTTAGTTTCAAGTTTTGGGAGGAGTTGCGGCTCAAGTTAGGCAACGCAGGTGGCGTGCAATTGTTCTTTAATGACCAGGAATATCCTCTCCAGGCTCAGTCCGGAGAAGTAATGGAGATCAGCCTCCCCTAAGGCTTTCCCACAGCTGTCATGGCAAATTCCTTGGAGTTCACTGATCAGGTTCTGATATGCAGGGTGGGACAATTCAGAGAGGCTGATTACTGGGTGCGTTTTTTTTCATCCAGCCGGGGAATATTGACAGGATTTGCTTTTGGGGGGGCAAAGAGTAGATGCCGGTTTCAGGGATGCCTGGATTTCCTCAATCATGTCCTGCTTAAAGTGGATTACAAAGCTCAGGGCAGGTATTTATGTTTGCAAGAAGGAACCCTGTTGCACAGATTTTCCGGACTACAGCAGGATGTCTCCAGGCTGGGCATGGCAGTCAATTGTCTGAAATTTCTTGAGGCCGCACATGTGGGTACTGGTAATGCCTCAGACGTGTTTGAACTGTTTTTAAAAACATTGCTCCTTCTGGATCAGGCCCCGGAAGTCTCGAGCAGTCTACCCTTGCTTTTTCGTACCAGATTGGCTGCGATTTACGGCTATCAAGCCAACCTGAGCCGTTGCGCCTTGTGCGGCAGGGATCTTTTTTCCATTGCTCGGGCCAATTTTGCCATTCCCCAAGGCAATGCTTTTTGTTCCGCCTGCGTGTCCCAGCAGACTCCAGGCCAGCAAATCAATGCAAAAGAACTCGAGCTTTTGCAAAAAGCCTTTTTTGTCGCTCCAAAGGACTGGTTCCAGATCTTTTGTGGAGCACCAAAAAGGGTTTTTTACCTTCTGGACAGGTTTGTGCAGTTCCATACTGGTCTTACCTGGAGAAATGGCCGTTTTGTGCAGGTCTAAGCTATAGCTCTCCCTCTGCCTGGGGAAGACAATGACTTATGGAATCGGACATTCTGTGCCTGGAATTTAGGAGCTGGACAAGTTGTGGTTACTATGATGAACAGTTACAAAATGTAAAGGCTTTTTGCCCTGGTTATTATCTATGACCTTGTTAAATCTAAATCAACACAGGGAAAAGAGAGTAGTATGCATTTTCAGGATGTTATTTTACGGCTGCAAGAGTACTGGTCCAATTACGGCTGTGTTTTGCATCAGCCCTATGACTTGGAAGTCGGCGCCGGGACTTTTCATCCGGCCACTGCCTTAAGGGTTCTAGGGCCGGAGCCTTGGTTCACTGCTTATGTGCAGCCTTCCAGAAGGCCCACAGACGGCAGGTATGGCGAAAACCCCAACCGCCTCCAGCATTATTATCAATATCAGGTCATCCTCAAGCCTAGTCCGGTGGATGCCCAGGAGGCATATCTCCGAAGCCTTTACGCACTGGGCATTGATCCTTCACGGCACGATATCAGGTTTGTAGAGGATGACTGGGAATCTCCAACTCTGGGAGCCTGGGGGCTGGGATGGGAGGTCTGGCTGGATGGAATGGAAATCACCCAGTTTACCTATTTCCAGCAGGTAGGAGGCATAGATTTGCAACCTATCAGCCTGGAGTTGACTTATGGACTGGAGAGGATCTGCATGTATCTGCAGGGCAAAGAGTCTGTATTTGATTTGAGCTGGAATGATTTCTGTACTTATGGGGATATTCACCACCAGACAGAAGTGGAGCACTCCAAATATAATTTTGAGGAGAGCTCGCCAGAGATGTTATTAGATTTCTTTGCCGCCTGTGAGCAGGAATGCAAGAAGCTATGTGCCAAGAACCTTCCTTGGCCAGCCTACGACTATTGCCTGAAGTGCTCCCATCTTTTTAATTTGCTAGAAGCCAGGGGCTCCATATCTATTACAGAGCGTACTGGCTATATAGCCAAAGTCAGGCATCTAGCTTCTTCTGTGGCTAGACTCTTTGTAGAGCAAAGGCGGGAGATGGGATTTCCTTTATCTGGTTGAAGAAAGCCAGTTCATAATCAACCTTAAAGTCTGAGGAGAAGCCATGCGCAAATGGATGCCTATCTTTCTGGTGACCTGCATTGCCCCTTTTTTTGTTTCAGAAGCTGTTCAGGCTGGGAGCCAAAATCTTACCTATAGTAGCTTCTTCCCGTCTTCCCATGTGCAAAGCGATCTGGCCCAGGAATGGGCTAAGACTGTGGAGGAAGAAACCCAGGACCAGGTACAGATTTCGTTTTATCCTGGCCAGAGCTTGAGCAAGGCGGATCAAACCTACGACGCTGTGCTTTCTGGCAGGGTGGATATCGGCATGTCCTGTCTCTTGTATACCAGAGGGAGATTTCCGCTCATGGATTTCATTAATCTGCCATTTGGCAATCCCAGCGGAGAATTCGCAACTGCAGTCTTAAATGAGGTATATGACAAATTTCAGCCCCAGGAACTGGAGGATGTTCAGGTTATGTATCTGCATGCTCATGGTCCTGGCCTAATACACACTAAAAAAAACCAGGTCAGTTCCATGGAGGACCTAAAGAATCTTAAGCTACGCTGTCCAGGTTCTGTGGCTCAGAGCATCGAGCTGTTGGGGGCCACTCCTGTGACCATGCCTATGCCAGAGGTTTATCAGGCCCTGCAAAAGAATGTGGTCCAGGGCGCTGTCTACCCTCTGGAGACTAATCAAGGCTGGAAGATGGGCGAGGTCGTGGATTTTGCCACGGCTGAATATAGTACTGCATATTCAGTGGGTTTTTTTGTGGTTATGAATAAGGATACGTGGCAATCTTTGCCAGATGATGTCCAGGAGAGCTTCAGCAGAATTAACCAGAAATGGGCTATTAAACACGGTCAAGCCTGGGACCAAAGCGACTACAATGGTTTGCAGTCCTTGTTGCGTCAGGGCAAACAGATCAAAGGGGTTTCCCAGGAAGAATCCAGGAGATGGGAAAAGGCAGTCGAGCCTGTTTTTGACAAGTATGTGGAAAAGAACGAGGAAAAGGGGCTGCCAGGAAAGGAAGTGCTGGATTTCTTGGATAAAAGATTAAACGAATATCAAGAAGGGGAATTCCAGAGCAAGTATGTGCAGTAGTTTCCTTGTTAAAATGGAGGATGAGGATTCCTGAATATGCTCTCTTTGTTGGTAAATTCTTTAAGTGGCCTCTTGCAAAAGCTGGCTGGGGTATTGCTAGTCTTGATGATGCTAGTGACCTGTGCAGATGTGGCTGGAAATCTTGTAGGCAAGCCCTTGTTGGGGGCTGAAGAGATGGTCAGTCTCCTAGCTGCTCTGGTTTTGGCCTTTGTTTTGCCCAAGGCCCATATCAACAGGGCACATATAGGTATTGATCTCGTTTACCGCACCCTGCCTACCCGGATTCAAAAATGGAATGATACCTTCGTGAGCTTGATCAGCATGGCTTTTTTTCTTGTGGCCAGTTGGCAATGCTTTGAATATGCGTTCGATCTGCAAAAAGCTGGGGAAGTCAGCGCCACCCTGGAGCTGCCCTTTTTCTATATCCTGTATGCTCTCTCCGTGAGCACTGTAATTTTGGCCCTGGCTATCCTCCAGGATTTGGTGCAGGCCTGGAGGAGGGGCAGGTATGAGTGATGTAGTCCTAGTGGGCCTTCTGGGTATCGTATTGTTGATTGGCCTTTTTTTTTCCAGGATTGCTGTAGCTTATGCTCTATGCATAGTGGGCTTTCTGGGCTATGCATATTTAACCAGTCTCCAGAGTGCGTTGACCCTTGTCTCCAGGGATATTTACAGCGTGTTTTCTTCTTATGGTTTGGCTCTGGTGCCCTTGTTTGTATTCATGGGCTATATTGCTTACTACGCCGGGGTCAGCCGTAGGCTCTATGATATGGCTTACAAGCTGGCAGGAAGAGTACGCGGAGGGCTGGCTATGGCCACGATTGCTGCTTGTTCTGCCTTTGGTGCTGTCTGCGGCTCTACCACAGCCACCGTGGCCACTATAGGCAGCATAGCCCTGCCTGAGATGCAGCGCTACAATTATGGGCCCAGACTGGCTGCAGGGGCTGTGGCAGCAGGATCTGGACTGGGTATATTGATGCCTCCCAGTGTGATATTGATTATCTACGGCATACTAACCCAGGTTTCTATAGGCAAGCTTTTTTTGGCTGGAATTCTGCCGGCTTTTTTGATAGCCCTGCTTTTTGTGTTTGCTATTTGGCTTTATTGTCTGAAATCTCCTGAACAGGGCGAGCCTGGTCAAAGGTTTCCTCTAAGGGAGAGGTTGAAGGCCCTGCTGGCAATCTGGGAGACCTTGCTCATTTTCCTGCTGGTTATGGGTGGAATGTTTTTTGGGGTCTTCACGCCTACTAAGGCAGGGGCGGTAGGCTCATTTTTGCTTTTGCTAATCGTGCTTTTGCAGGGCAAGTTGAAATGGACAGGGTTTCTGCAGGCTGTATACGACACCTTGAATGTCTCCTGCATGGTGATCATGCTGGTAGCCGGGGCTACAATTTTCGGACACTTTTTGGCCTTATCCAGGATTTCCATGGAGCTGGCCAATTTTGTGGCTGGAATGGATCTTCCTGGTTGGGCGGTGATGTTTGTTATCTGCGCCATATATCTGTTGGCGGGTTGCTTTATTGACGCCTTGGCCTTGATCACTTTGACCATACCCATATTTTATCCAGTGGTCATGAACCTGGGCTATGACCCAGTCTGGTTCGGAGTAATCATAGTGCTCATAACCCAAATGGGTATTATTACTCCCCCTGTGGGAGTAAATGCTTATATTGTCAAAGGTATTGCTCCTCATATATCCCTGGAGGATATTTTTATCGGCATTGTGCCTTTTCTTCTCGCGCTGATATTAGGTGTGGGGTTGTTAATCCTGTTTCCTGGAGTTGTTACTTTTTTGCCGAATTTAAATTGATTTATAGATACATATTTACTTAGGGCAGAGTCATCGCACATAATTCAAAATACCAAATGCAAGGAAAGTGGGTAATGCAATTCGTGTTTGAGATAGGCACCGAAGAGATGCCAGCGAGATTTTTGCCGGAGTTAGAGGAGAATCTGGCCCAATTGTTTACCTCTCAGCTGGAGACCCTGCGAATATCTGCCCAGGGCCTTCATGTTTATTCCACACCCAGGAGGTTAGTTTGTTGGATAGACTCTTTGGCCCCAGCCCAGGCCCGGAGGAGAGAGACCATATTCGGCCCTCCGGAAAATGTGGCATATGATTCCCAAGGGGAATTGACCAAGGCTGGGCTGGGGTTTGCCCGCAGCCAGCAGATCCAGCCTGAGCAATTGTTTGTGCAACATACTTCAAAGGGCAGATATCTGGCAGTGGAAAAGGATGTGGGCGGCGCTCTGACCAAGGAGCTTATGCCGGAGGTCTGCAGGCAGGTTCTGCATAGCCTGAGCTTTTCCAAAAAAATGCATTGGGAGCCCAGCAGGTTTACCTTTGGCAGACCTATACGCTGGATTCTGGCCTTGCTGGAACATGAATTGATAGCTGTGCATGTGGCTTCCCTTGAATCTCAGCCCAGAACCTGGGGACACAGGGTGCTGGGGGAAGGGCCGTGGGAACTCTTCAGTGCTGGCGATTATTGGGATGTGATTCAAAACAAGGCCAAGGTGATCCTGGATTTTAGAATCAGAAAGGAGCAGATCCTGGACACAGGGAATCGTCTTGCAGCAGAGAAGCAGGGGAAGGTGGTCTGGAATCAAGACCTTTTGCTAGAGGTAGCAAACTTGGTGGAATACCCTAAGCCTATATTGGGCGGTTTTGATCTGAAGTACCTGGAATTGCCCAGAGAAGTTCTTTTGACCAGCATGGAGAGCCATCAAAAGAGTTTTGGCCTGGAAGACGACAAAGGAAATATTTTACCCTATTTTTTGTGTACTTTGAACCTTGAGCCCCAAGATCTGGAGCTGGTGCGTATAGGTTGGGAGAGGGTTCTCAAAGCTAGGCTGGAGGACGCTGCGTTCTTCTGGAAGGTGGATTCCGGTGTGGAGCTTGCCCAGTGGCGAGAAAAGCTGGATAAAGTGATCTTTATTGGCCCATTGGGAAGCATGGGGGACAAGGCCAAGCGCATGCAGGCCTTTTGCCGCTATCTAAGCCAAACTTTGGCCCCTGAGCTGGAACCGGACTTGATGCGCGCTGCTGATCTGGCCAAGACTGATCTAGTTTCCGAGATGGTGGGTGAATTCGATAACCTACAGGGCATTATGGGCAGCATTTACGCCAGGCAAAAAGGGGAGTCCGAGACAGTGGCCCGGGCTATATATGAGCAGTATCTGCCTGCAGGCCAAGACAGTCCTGTACCTTCCTCGCTGGCAGGAGCCTTGCTTTCTATAGCGGACAAGGCAGACAATCTTGTAGGCTGCTTCGGTTTGGAAATGCTGCCCACAGGGGCCCATGATCCATATGCCCTACGCAGGCAGGCCTTGGGTATTGTGCGCATTGTGCTAGAAAAAAGGCTCAGACTCTCTTTAGAACAATTTCTAAGCCAGGCACAAAGCTGCTACCAGAAGGTGGAGTGGCAAATGCAGCCGGAAAGAAGTCTTGAGTTGTTGCTGGACTTCTTTGCCCAAAGGCTGCGAGCTTTTTATGCTGGAAGCTTTTCTACAAGGATCATTGATGCTGCCCTGGGAGCAGGCCTGGACGATATCTATGCCTTGGATCAAAGATTGCGAGCCCTGGAGCGTTTTAGCCAGGACCAGGAATTTGAGGCCGCGGTTTTAACCTTTAAACGAGTGGACAATATTCTGCGCAAGCAAGGGGACAAGGCAGGCCAGAGCTTGGACGGTGAGTTCAGTGCGGGTTTTTTGCAGGAACAGGCAGAGCAGGAGCTGGCAGCATATCTTGAGCAAAGCGCCTCAAGATGGCAGGAGCTCAGGCAACAGGAGGATTATGATCAGCTGCTGCAGGAACTGGCCAGAATCAGGCCCATGCTGGACAAGTTTTTTGATCAGGTCATGGTCATGGCTGAAGACAGGGATCTCAGACTCAACAGGATGAATCTCCTGCAGGCCCTGTTGCACAGGCTGAGCCCCCTGGCTGACTTCAGTGCTTTGCAGATTTAGCTGTTTTGGGGTATTATTTTCAAGTCCTGCTGTTTCCTTGACAATGGGTAGGTACAGGGTATATAAGCGCAATCGCATTCATCAAAAACTTTTATTCCAAACAGGATGTGCATGGGGGAGGTTACATTGGCTAATATCAAGCAATCCTTAAAAAGGCATCGACAAAGTCTCAAGGCCAGGGCCAGGAACAGGGTGGTCAAAAGCCATGTCAAAAAGGCTGTTAAGGAAGTTAATCAGGCTGTACTTTCCGGAGATAAGCAGCAGGCAGAGCAGGCTCTGCAAAGGGCCAGCTCAGTACTGGACAAGGCGGCTTCCAAAAATGTCCTGCACTGGAGAAATGCCTCTAGGAGGATCTCCAGACTGAACAGGAAGGTCAATAGGCTGCAGCAGCCTGGATAAAAAAGATTTGTCAGAGTTCAGGGAGCCCTTTAGGCGCATCAGGCCCCCTGACTTCCTACAATTTTAGAACGTGCATTCACAATCTTAAAGCCCCTGGCCCTTGGCTGGGGGCTTTTACGTTTGGCCTTGATAGGCATATGGAGAGCCGCGCAGGGCAAGTTTCCGGCAATCTTCTCTTTTTGTCTTGTCAAGAAGCTTAAAAGAAAATAGACTCCTGATAGACTGAGCTCGGTCTATGCCTTTCGAGGCTTTGTGTTGAAGAAGGGCAAACTGTGCTCGCGTTTTTGGGGTTGAAGTTTTCATGCTGAGCTGTGCCGGATTTGAGCGCCAAGAATTTTGTGCTTCAGCCCTGGAGCACAAGTCCGTGCAAAAAAGGGAGGGAGGCTATGCGAAAGCTCGTATTCAGGATCTTCGGATCGGTTTGTATTCTGGTTTTCCCCTTGGCTTTGGGTGTGGCAGTAGCCTCCAATCTGGATGGGGGACAGCTGGTGAAGATCAGGTGCAATAAATGCCACAGTCTGCAGCGAATTGAAGCAGCACAAAAGGACAGTGAACAGTGGAAGTCCACCGTGGACAGGATGCTCGGCAAGGGAGCTGAGCTAAATGAGCAGGAGAAAGAGGCAGTCCTGGACTATTTAAGTCAAAAGGAACACGACTAGCTCGTCAATTTTTTAGCAAAGTCTCACAAGGTTCTGCAGAAATGAAGGGGGTTGCCCTGATTTGTGTGTCTTGGAAGGGCAAGAGCACCCCCTTCGTGACCTTGTTTGTAAAGGGAAACTTTAATTGCCAGCCACTACTCCAGCTGCTCCCAAAGGGTTTTCTTGATGCTTTGGATGTCGCCAGCACCGTCTAGCTCAATATACTTGGTTTTGCCCTGCTGGGCCAGCTCCTTAAAGAAGTAGGCGGCCGCCAGAGTGCCGTTTTCTGTGTCGTAATAGATGTCGTGGCGTTTGTCTATGGCTTCTTCGTCCTGATCGTCTGATCTGGACTTCAGCTCCCCGCCGCAGATCCTGCATTTATCCCCGTCCGGCTTAATGGCGTCGATATAGATGTTGTTGGGGTGATTGGGATCGTTGACACAAAGCCTGCGGCCCATGATTCTGTTTTTGGCTACCTGCCTGTCCAAGGTGATCTCGATCACATAGTCCAGGCTCAAACCTTCCTCCTGCAGGGCCTCCCACAGCTTCTTGGCCTGGGTCAGATTCCTGGGGAAACCGTCCAGCAGCCAGCCTTTCTGGCCCTTTTCCTTCAAAGTCTGCAGGACCATGGGGATGGTGATGTCATCAGGTACCAGCTCTCCGCGATCGATATAGGCCTTGGCCTGCTTGCCCAGCTCTGTACCCTGCTTGATATGCTCCCTGAAGATGGCCCCGGACTCAATATGCTCAACATTGTACTTCTCCTTGACCAGGGAACCCTGGGTACCTTTGCCGCTGCCGTTGGGTCCAAACATGAGGATGTTCATCCCTACCTCCTCCTTTTAAGAAATTTTTCACAAAGTCTTAGACTGATCTGTGCGAGGTGTCAACACAAAATATGATTTTCACATGCGTTTTCCTTGTTGGACTTCTCGCACTATCTGTAACAATTTTTGAGCCTCCTGCCGGGGTGAGCTGGCAGCACACAAGGCGGAAACCACAGCCACGCCTTCAGCGCCTGCCTGGATGACTTGCCCTGCGTTGGTACTGTCAATGCCTCCGATGCCCACCAAAGTATGGCTGGTAGATTCCCGGATCCTGCGCAGGCCCTCCAGACCAAGTTCTTTTTTGGCATCTTTTTTGGTGCTGGTCCCAAAAACCGGCCCTGCGCCAAGGTAGTCCACAGATAGATGCTCTGCCTCCTGGCAATGGTGCAAAGTGTTTACAGACAGTCCCAAGGCAAGTTTATCCCCTGCCAGGTTGCGTATGTCCTGGACATGCATATCCTCTTGGCCCACATGCAGTCCCTGGGCCCCCACAGCCAGGGCAACGTCTAGGCGGTCGTTTATAAATAGAGGAACTCCCAAGGGCTTGAGCAGGGTTAAGGCCTGGCGTGCCAGCTGTACAAATTCTCTGGTATCGCACTTTTTTTCCCGGAGCTGCACAGCTGTAACTCCTCCCTGCACAGCCTCCTGGATCAGCTCCAAGAGATTCCTGCCTTGGCTGAGGACCCTGTCCGTGACCAGATAGAGAGAATAATCGAATCCCATATTCTGTGTTTCTCCTGTTTTGATGGCTGGATTAGACATATGTGGAACTCATGTGCTTTAAGTAATAAGCAGACCAGGGAACGTCTTACGTAGCCTGGTAAGGTGGGATCTACAATGAAGAACAATTTTGCCCTGATAGGGCCGCATATACTTACCCCGGGCTAGATATGGCCAACCCTAACGAGAAATCCAAATTCGAAATTTCAAATTTGTAGCTTGGAATTTCCGTTTAACCAAGACACAGAGACAAGCGTACAACTTATATGATCCGGCTACTGGTCCCGGGGCTGCCTGATCCAGATCAGACCGGCTTGCCTGCCGCAGACTCCCTGCCTGCGATAGGAGAAAAACATCTCCTGCAGCTGGAAGGTGCAAAGATCCAGGCTGAAGATGTTTTGTTCAGGCACCCCGGCCTGGAGCAGCTGATCCCGGGTCAGGCTCCAGAGGTCCATGGTCCTGGTCTCAGGCTCGAAGTAGGGCAGGAATTCCTGCCCCCATTCCTGTGCAAAATTCAGGAACTGGCTGTTCCAGGGACCTAGGCTGGGACCGCGCACTGCCAGGATGTCATCCGGCCTCAAGGCATATGTTCTGCAGAATTGCTGCACCCACAGGTTTGGAGCTCCTGCCCGGTTCGCCCGCCAGCCTACATGCAGAGCAGCTATGTATTTACCTGAGCAGTGGGCCAGGAGCAGGGGCTGACAATCTGCAGTCTGGATCATCAGAGCTAGTCCCTGGAGCTTAGTAGTCATAGCGTCTGCTTGCTGAATACGTCCAGGCTGAGTATGCTGCTCCTGAATGCAGACCATCTTACTGGAGTGGATCTGCTGCAGGCAGCAAAGGCTCTGCACACCGAGCTGGTCCAGCAGGCAGTCTCTGTTGCGTTGTACATTTTCTTTCTGATCCCCTACAGAATAGGAGAGGTTGTTCCAGGCGTAAGGTTCCTGGCTTACCCCTCCTTTGCGGGTGGAGAATGCACAGCCCACCTCGGGCAGGCACGGGAACTGGAAACTGATTACGTGGTTTTCTGACATATAGAGTCCAAGCTAGGATAAAGGAGTCGATTGCAGTGTATACCTTGTATTCTTGGAATGTAAACGGATTTCGGGCGGTGGTCAAAAAGGGCTTTTGGGACTGGCTTGATGTCTGCGCAGGGGACGTTATCTGCCTTCAGGAGATAAAGACCAGCCCGGAGCAGCTCAGCTCCAAAGAACTGAAGCTAGAGGGCTATAAGCAGATATGGAATCCAGCCCGGGTCAAGAAGGGCTATTCCGGAGTGGCTGCATTCTGCGCTCGGGAGCCGCTGGACTACAGCTTCGGGCTGCCGGAGCAGGATCTAAGCCAGGAGGGCAGGCTGATATTGATGGAGTACGAGCAGTTTTACCTCTTCAATGTCTACTTTCCCAATGGACAGATGAGCCAGGAAAGGCTGGACTACAAGATGCGTTATTATGACGTTTTCCTGGAATATGCCCAGAAGCTGCGCAGGCGAAAGCCCATAGTGGTTTGCGGGGATTTCAATACCGCCCACAAGGAGATCGACCTGAAAAATCCCAAGGCAAACTCGGATAGGTCAGGTTTTCTGCCCCAGGAAAGGGCCTGGCTGGACAAGTTCATAGACCATGGCTATTTAGACACTTTCAGGCTCTTTAACCAGGAGCCGGGAAACTATACCTGGTGGACTTACAGATTCGGGGCCAGGGCCAGGAACGCGGGCTGGCGTATAGACTATTTCTTTGTCTCCCAGGAGCTGAGGCCTTATGTCAAGCAGGCCTGGATTGAATCTGAAGTCTACGGCTCGGATCATTGCCCCATTGGCTTGAAGCTGGATCTGTAGTTTTTTTGTAACTATTGCCGTGAAAATGTTGGGCTTCGCAGGCCGTGCTATGCCTGTTGCCGGATTTGGTCCGGTATTCGCGATTTTCATCCCTGGGGGTGAAAAAAATCTTAATGAAGGATTCACCACGTCCGTGGTTTCTTCCTCGGTAATGTTTATCCGAGCATAGTAGATGGTGAATAAATACGTTTTTTTAGGATAGAATCAGCAATATCGAATACGATTGCGACAACGATAACGATAGCGAGGGAACAACAAGTCGTTGTCCCAGTCGTGATCGTAGTCGTAATCGTATTCTGATGCCTTCTTCTGCTATTTATAGATTATAGTATTTCGCTGTAAGGTTAGGGTGCACCAGAATACTGACTAAAAACTCAGCTTTAAAGCCCCAGCCCCTGCTTGATGTTCTGCCAGTCCAAGATGGAGTCCACCAGCTGGGCTCCGTGGTCCACCTTGACCTTGTCCCTGAGCTTCATGCTCTCCAGAATATTTTCCATCTTTTTGGCCACGGTATAGGTGTCTTCCCTGACTACAATGATAGGCACCTCCAGGACTTCCGACCTGGTCAGGATGATATCGTTGGGATACAGATTCCCGGTCAGGATCAGACAGGGACATTTGCCCTCCAGGGCCACCAACTGCAGATCAGAGCGATCTCCGCCAACTATGACCGCGGAGTTTTTCTTTTTTCGAAAATGGGTCATGAAGTTTTCCACCTGCATGGTCCCGATCAGGAAGTCCTCTACTATGATCTCTGACTTGCTGGGCACGGAGATTATTTTGCCTCCGAGACGGTTGGCCAGGTCAGCAATACGAATGGCATTGAGCAAGGTGTCTTTGGGTATGGTGCCCAGGACCTGAATGCCCCTTTTTTGGAGCATGGGAGTCAGCATCTCCTTGACCATCTGCAGCCTTGATTCAGGTACTGAGTTGAAGACCACTCCCAGCAGATCCTGCCCCAGACTCTCTTTGGCACTGATGACGTAGTCGTAGTAGAACTCTTTAAAGAAGCGATCCAAAAGCAGGACCTGGCAGCCCAGGGTTTGGGAGACATCAATACCTGCCAGGTTACAGTACTTGCCTGTGTGCAGATAGCTTCCAGAGCCACAGATGAGCATGATATCCTTATCTTGGCTCAAAGTTTCATAGGCCTGCTTAATCTTGCCCATCAAATCCGGACAACCCTCTGTAAAGATTTCCATCTGCATATCATGGGTTAAAAGCACAGGTGTTACCAGTTCCAGATCATCCCTGAGGCCCAGGATTTCCTGGACGAATAAGGCATCTTCGTCCCCCAAGGTCTGATCCTGCTCGCTGGGCATAGTGCCCACCGGTTTCATATAGCCTACTTTATATCCTTCCTGCTGGAATTTAAGGGCAATGGACATTGCCAGCAGGTTTTTGCCTGCAAAACCCGAGGTGGAACCTATGTACAGTCCAGGCATACTTTCCTCCTTAATATTGAGAACAACCATGGCTCAGGGATTCATCTCCAGGGATCAGTCCTTAAGCGCTCTATTTACTTTTCCAAGGCCTTGGTGCTCCGAGCTCTTGTTTCGTCTAAAAGCATACGCACATCTGCAACCAAAGCCCCGTTTGCGTTAACCAGGACAGGATTGAGCTCTGCCTCCAACAGCTCTGGAAAGTCCAGGGAGAGCTTGGACATTTTGAGGATAATATCCTCAATAGCACCCAAGTCTACAGCAGACTCGCCGCGCACTCCTTTAAGCAGCATGTACGACCTGATGTTTCGGATCATATCCCGGGCATCGCTTTTGCTCAAGGGTGCCAGCTTAAAGGAAATATCTTTCAATACCTCCACATAGATACCACCAAGTCCAAACATAAGTAAAGGACCAAACTGCTCGTCCCTTTTAAAACCAACGATGATTTCTTTGGCTCCCTTGGGGGCCATCTCCTGCAGCAGACAGCCCTGGATATAAGCATCTGGCCTTAGGTTCTTGGTCCTGGAGGTGAGCTCGGTAAAGGCCTTTTTTAGTTCCTCAGGTCCATTGATATCCACCATGACTCCTCCCACGTCACTCTTGTGGGAGATATCCTCGGAAGCTATCTTGAGCACCAAAGGATAGCCCACTTTTTGGGCCTTTTCCAAGGCTAGATTGGTGGTGGAAGCCAGCTCTGTCCTTGGCACTGGTAGGGAGTAGGCCTGGAGGATTTCCTGGGCCTGGAACTCAACAACTTCCAGGGGGCGTTGGCTTCTGCAAGACTTGATTCGATCCAGCTCCTTTTTGGCTCTGGATATGTCCCCTTGGATCTCTTGCCCTTGTTCCCTGATCCTTTGTTGCCACTGGCTATACTTGAACATGTTGTCCAGAGCCTGGATGGCAGGCTCGGGATAGTTGTAGCAAGGGATCTTTTTTTCCTGTAGAATCCTTTGCCCCGGGGCCACTGCCTGTTTTCCCATCAAGCAGGCAAAGATGGGCTTGGAGCTTTTTTGGGCCACATCTGTAATTCCTTGTGCTGCCTCCTGGATTTCTTCCTTGATGCTCGCGGTAGGGGTGAGCAGGACTAGGACCGAGTCCACATTAGGGTCCTGGACCAGGACGCGCAGGGTTTCCTGGTAGCGCTGGGCAGTAGCATCTCCGATAATATCCACGGGGTTGTACAGGGAGGCGAAGGAGGGCAAAAACTCCTGCATGGCTTGCACTGTGTCCGAGTTCAGCTTGGCCATGTTCAGGCTGGTGCTCTCGCAGGCATCCGCAGCCATGATGCCTGGCCCCCCGGAGTTGGTCAGAACTGCCAAGTTAGGTCCTTGGGGCAGGGGTTGGGAAGCAAAGGCCTGGGCCAGGGAGAATAGGGTCTGTACATCTTTGACCCGGAGTATGCCGCTTTGCTCAAAGGCTGCCTGATATGCCTGATCTGCGCCTGCGATTGCGCCTGTATGAGAAGAGGCAGCCTTGGCCCCTGCAGCCGAGGTTCCGGACTTGATCAGCAATACAGGTTTGTGCTTGGTAATGGTTTGGGCTTGGCGGATAAACTCCCTGCCGTTGTTTACGTTTTCAATATAGCCCAAAATGACGTCTGTTTCCTGGTCCTGGCCCAAATAGTCCAGCATATGGGCCTCGTTCAATACAGCCTTGTTGCCCAGGCTGATAAATTTAGAAAAGCCTATGTTCTCGCCCAAGGACCAATCCAGTATTGCCTGGCACAAGGCCCCGGACTGGGAGAAGAAAGCAATATTGCCCTGGGCCGGGATGCCTGCTGCAAATGTGGTATTGATTCGGGCATGGGTATTGATCATCCCTAAACAGTTGGGACCTAAGATAGCGATTTCGTGTTCCTGGGCCAGGTCAATGATCTCCTGTTCCAGGTAGTATCCTGATTTGCCAGTTTCTTTGAATCCGGCGCTGATAATAATCACTGCCTGGATCCGGAGCAGAGCAAGCTCTCGCAGGCTTGGCAGGACAGCGTCCCTGGGTATGGTGATTACAGCCAGATCCAGATCCCGGGGCAAATCCTGGATGTTCTTGTATACTGGCAACCCCATGATCTCTTGAGATTTGGGGTTCACAGGAAAGATTTGCCCCGGATATCCAGATTGGATTAGATTTTGGAGCACTGAATGGCCAATCTTGCCCTCCTGGGCTGAGGCCCCGATAATGGCTATGCTTTGGGGATTAAAGAAGCTGTGCAGTTTGTCCTTGTTCATTTGGCCTCTTATGGGTTTTATGAGACTTGGTTAGCTGGAAAAAAATTGGGAGAACACCCTTTGCAAGGTGCTCTCCCAAACAGCCCGTTTGCCTGTTCTAAGTTGGGGGGAATAACCAGAATAAAGTCTGAGCTGGTGTCTAGAGCCGGTCTTATTTGCCGGAGCGGCCATCATCACAGGGCTCATTAGAGTCCTGGTTTCTGGCCTGTTCAGCCACACCCTGGGTGGTGCAGTATTCACCATCCTGGCCTGGCTCTGTTGCCCCCTGAGCCACTGTTTGTGGCTCATAAACAATGGGATCTGCCTCAGCCATTCTGCGCAGGATCTCATAGCGCTCCCAGATCTCTTTTTCTATCTGGGCCCGTAGTTTTTTGGCCTGTTCCGGAGCTGTGCGCTCCAGCAGACTGTATCTGTTTTCTCCAGAGAGAAATTCCTGCAGGGACCCATCCGGGGCCTTGGAGTCCAGGCTTAAGGGGTTCTTGCCTTCCTGGGCCAGCAGGGGGTTGTAGCGGTATAAGGGCCAGTAGCCGCTTTGTACCGCCAGCTTGGATTCTTCCTGGCTTTTACCCATGCCTTTTTGGATGCCTTGGTTGATGCAGGGTGCATAGGCGATGATGATTGAGGGGCCAGGGTAGCTCTCTGCCTCATTAAAGGCTTTGAGCAGCTGCTGTTTATTAGCGCCCATGGAGACAGAGGCTACATAGATATAGCCATAAGTCATAAGCATTCTGCCCAGGTCCTTCTTGCCGGTCTTTTTGCCTGAAGCCGCAAACTTAGCAATGGATCCTAAGGGAGTGGCCTTGGAGGACTGGCCTCCTGTATTGGAGTAGACCTCGGTGTCCATGACCAGGATATTGATATCCTCGTTGGCAGCCAGGACGTGGTCCAGCCCGCCGTAGCCTATGTCGTAGGCCCAGCCGTCCCCGCCAAAGGCCCAGACTGATTTTTTGGTCAGCATGTCGTCAAGGCCCCAAATTTGATCCAGGATATTGTTGGGCTCGGTCTGCAGCAACAACTCCTTGATCTGCCGGCCGTATTGCTTGGATTCCTCTGCCAGGTGCATGGTCTGCAGCCAGTTCTGCATGGCCTGGCGCAGATCTTCAGGGATGTCCGTCTGCAATGCTTCCTGAATGAGCTCCGCCAGCTTCTGCCTGCGCTGGTTGACAGCCAGCAGCATGCCGTAGCCGAACTCTGCACAGTCCTCGAACAGGGAGTTGCCCCAGGTGGGTCCATGTCCTTCCTGGTTTGTGCAGTAGGGTACAGAAGGGGCTGTCCCGCCCCAGATGGAGCTGCAGCCTGTGGCATTGGCGATGTACATCCTGTCCCCACAGAGCTGGGTCAGGAGCTTGACGTAGGGGGTCTCCCCGCATCCGGCGCAGGCCCCGGAGAACTCCAGAAGCGGCTGCTGGAACTGGGAGCCCTTGACAGTGTCTTTCTTGAGCAGGTCCTGCTTGAGGCTGATCTGGGTGGAGAAGTTGTAGTTGGGAATCTGGACCTGGGTCTGGGTCTGCAATGGCTTCATGACCAAAGCCTTATCCTTGGAGGGGCAAATATCCGCGCAGTTGCCGCAGCCCTGACAATCCAGGGTGTTGACCTGAATCCGGAAATAGTAGCCTTTGAGCTCCTTGCCCTTGGCCTCCATGCATACAAAACTCTCTGGGGCCTCATCCTTCTCTTCCTGGGTCAGAAGGTGAGGGATGATTGCCGCATGGGGGCAAACAAAGGAGCACTGGTTGCATTGGATGCAGTTTTCCGGCACCCATTCCGGGACATTGATAGCCACGCCCCGTTTTTCATACTTGCTGGTGTCTGTGGGAATAGTCCCGTCCGGCTCAAAGGCGCTCACCGGCAGCTCGTCGCCCTTTAGCGCCAGCATGGGCCGCATCACATTGCGCACGAACTCGGGCTCCTCTTCTGATTGCGAAAAGCTGTAGTCAGCCGGGGCCTGGGTCCAGGTATCAGGATATTTTATCTCCTGAATGTTCTCTATGCTCTTGTCTACGGCCTGGATGTTCATGTTGACTACTTTATCGCCCTTCTTGCCGTAGGTCTTCTTGATGGAGTCCTTGAGCAGGTCAATGGCCTCTTCAAAGGGCAGGACCTTGGAGAGGTAGAAAAACGCGGTCTGCATGATCATATTGATGCGTCCCCCTAAACCTACCTCGGAGGCGATCCGAATCGCGTCTATGTTGTAGAACTTAAGGCCGTTACTGGCGATGCCCCTGCGCATGGCAGGCGGCAGATGCTCTTCCATTTCCTGCACTGTGTTCCAGGGGGAGTTGAGCAGGAAAGTACCTCCGGGCTTGATGCCTTCCAGAACATCGTAGAGGTTGACATAGCTGGGCTGGTGGCAGGCCACGAAGTCCGCTGCATTGATCAGGTAGGTGGACTGGATGGGCTCTTTGCCAAAGCGCAGGTGGGATACCGTGTATCCGCCTGACTTTTTGGCATCATAGGAGAAGTAGCCCTGGGCGTACATGTCTGTATTGTCACCGATGATCTTGATGGCACTCTTGTTTGCGCCCACAGTACCGTCTGAGCCCAGGCCCCAGAACTTGCACTGCACAGTGCCTTCTGGGGTGGTGTCAGTAAAGGATTCATCCACTTCCAAGGAGGTCCTGGAGACATCGTCCTTGATGCCCACAGTAAAATGGTGTTTGGGTCCAGCTACATTCATGTTGTCGAACACCGCCTTGACCATGGCAGGAGAGAACTCCTTGGAGCCCAGGCCGTAGCGGCCGGCATAGATGTCCGGGAGCTCCTGCCTTTCCATGAAAGCGGTGCAGACATCCAGGTACAATGGATCCCCTAGCGCTCCAGGCTCCTTGGTTCGATCCAGAACCGTGATCCTTTCCACGCTGGCCGGCAGTACAGCAAGCAGGGCTTCCGGCACAAAGGGCCGGTAGAGCCTGACCTTGACCAGACCCACCTTTTGGCCCTGGTTGTTCAAGTAGTTGGCCACTTCTTCTATGGTCTCGCAGCCTGAGCCCATGGCTATGATCACCCTTTGGGCCTCTGGATGGCCTACATAGTCGAAGAGCCTGTATTTTCGGCCTGTGAGCTCTGAGACCTTTTGCATGTTGTCCTGTACAATCTCAGGCAGTTGGGCATAGAAGAGATTGGCTGCCTCCCGGTTCTGGAAGAATATATCCGGGTTTTGGTTGGTACCCCTTAGATGGGGATGTTCCGGGTTCATGGCCCTAGCCCGGAAGGCTTCCAAAGCCTCATAGTTCACCAGGTTGGCCATGTCATTGTAGTCGATGAGCTCTACTTTCTGCACCTCATGGGAAGTGCGGAAGCCTTCAAAGAAGTGTACAAAGGGTAGGCTGGAGTCTAAGGCAGCTAAATGGGAAACCAGGGCCAAGTCCATGGCTTCCTGCACTGAGCCAGAGGCGAGTAGGGCACAACCAGTCTGTCTAGTTGCCATTACATCAGAGTGATCCCCGAATATGGACAGGGCGTGGGTGGCAACTGCCCTGGCTGTGACATGGAAGACCCCAGGCAAAAGCTCCCCGGAGATTTTGTACATATTGGGGATCATCAGCAAAAGGCCCTGGGAAGCGGTGAAAGTGGAGGTCAAAGCGCCTGCTGCCAGGCAACCGTGCATGGTCCCGGCTGCGCCTGCTTCTGACTGCAGTTCCCTGATGGACACAGTCTGGCCAAAGATGTTCTTTCTGCCCTGGGCAGCCCATTCGTCAGCCACCTCTCCTATGGGCGAGGAGGGAGTAATGGGATAGATGGCTGAGATATCGCTTAAGGCATAGGCTACATGGGCGGCTGCAGTATTGCCGTCAATAGTTTCCATCTGTTTTTTCATAATTTCTCCTATTTTTGGTTCTGGTTCCCTTCTTCTGGAGCTTTACTTGTTCAGAAAAATCTATAGGACTTTAATAGAATATCCAATGCCAGGTCAATGCAGATGATGATTGGCTGTAGCTAGAGCCATGTTGAGTATAAAATATTCCCTTCACTAGTAGACCGGGTTTTCTAGATCGTCATGGAAATCTTTAGGGGTGTTGACGCAAAGCACAGGGATTCGGGAATTGTCAATCACCCTGCGTGTGGTGCTGCCCAGAAAACCAGGGATAAATCTGGTTTTCCTGTGCGCGCCCATAATTATCAGATCCACATCCAGGCTTTGGGCTGTATCCAGGATAGTTTCTGCAGCCTTGCCTTGTCTGACCATGATTTCTGCTACCGGGTCCTGAGAGTCCAAATCACAGGTCTCTTTTGTGCAAAAGTTTTGGATGCGCTTGCGTATTTTGTCCTTAAGCCAGTCCAGACTGTCCTGCTGCAGCTTTTGTTTTTGCTCTTCAGAGAGATACTGATCCACTATATTTTGAGCAAAGCTGCTCATGGGCTCCAGCACGTGCAGAAAATAAATCTGAGCTTGATAGTGCTGGGCCTGGCTAATTGCATAACGGAAGATATACGGTGCCTTGGGGCTTAAGGTGGAAGTATACAGAATCTTCTCTATCTTGGGCAGCATAACATTCTCCTTGCTTGTTTAATGCTGAAAAGTTTTAGGATTTGATCCCTATCTTAAAGCAAAGTATGTCCTTATACCTTAAAAATCTCCACCAAACAAGTAGGGTAGTTTATTCCCGCTTTCCTGACAGGGCCTCGGCCATATGCAGGACCTGCAGCTTGCTCTGCCTGGCCCTGGCTCCGCCCCTGAGCTGCAGGATGCAGCCTGGGCAGTCGGTGACTAACAGCTCTGCGCCCAGGCTTTCCACCAAGTCCAGCTTTTTGCCCAGGATCTCGGAGGAAATTTCCGGGAACTTCAGGGAATAGCTGCCGCCCAGGCCGCAGCAGGACTCTTCCTCCTCATGCTCCAGGTACTTAAAGCCTGCCTCCTGCAAAAGGCTCCTGGGAGCCTTGCCCACTCCCAGTCCTCGGCAGAGGTGGCAAGGGGCGTGGTAGCAGACCCGGGTGCCTTTACCTGTATCCGGGGAGGTGCTCCAGCCCAGGATATCCTTCAGAAAGGAGCTGAAATCAATTATCTTTTCTGAGAACTGCTGGGCCTTGACCTGCTGGCCAGAGACATCCTGCAGCAAAAGGGGGTAGTTCTCCTTGAGGTGTGAGCCGCAGGAGGCGCACATGGTTAAAATATAGTCATACTCGGCTGGATCTATGGCTTCCAGGTTGTGCTTGGCCACTTGCCTGGCTCCCTGCTTCTGGCCCAGCATGTACAGGGGCAGACCACAGCAGCCCTGTGCCTTGGGAAAGTTTACCTCCACCTTGTGGGTGGGGATCAGCTCTAGACCGGCTCTGAGCTGCTCTGGATAGACAAAATCCTGCAGGCAGCCGGAAAAAAGGGCTATTCTTAACTGAGGAGCCTGGCTCTTGCTGGCCAGCTTGGGGAAAATGTCCCGGAAAGGGCGTTTGGCCAGGGCAGGCAGTTTTTTGTAGCTGTGCTCCTTAAGCAGGAAGTGGGGCAGGTGCCGCAGATAGGGCTGGCCCCTGCTGACAGGTTTCTGGGCGTATTTGGCAGAGCGCAGCAGGCCATGGAAGAGCTTTCTGTTTTGCAAAATCCTGGTCAGGGATCTTTCATGCAGCGGGGCCTGGTCCTCCTGCTGCATTACGTTTTGCACCTCCTGGATCAGCCTGGGCAGATCAATCCCTGCAATGCAGACTTCCCTGCAGGCCTGGCAGTTCAGGCAGTTCTTGGCCAGCTGCCTGGCATGGGTGCGGCCGTGGTAGAAATAGGTCAGGATCAGGCCAATGGCCCCGATATAGATATGTCCATATTTATGTCCTCCCACCAGGCGATATATAGGGCAGACATTGGCGCAGGCCCCGCAGCGCACGCAGCGCAGGGCCTGGGAGAATACAGGATCCTGGGCCAGGGCCTGGCGGCCGTTGTCCAGGAAGACCACGTGCATGATCTTCTGGCCGTCAGGGGCTGCTGCGCACTCATTCCTGCCGCTGATCCAGGTCACGTAGGAGGAGATGGCCTGCCCGGTGGCGTTTTTGGGCAGGGCCTGCAGGGTAGTCAGGGCCTGACCTAAGCTGGGGGTCAGCTTGTCCAGGCCTACTAAGGCCACATGCACCCGGGGCAGGGTGGTAACCAGCCTGGCGTTGCCTTCGTTGGTTACCAGACCCAGGGTAGCGCTGTCTGCAAGCGCGAAGTTGGCTCCGGTGATACCCATGTCCGCAGTTGCGAACCTCTGCCGCAGCTCCCGCCTGGCCACCTGGACCAGGTCCTTGATCTCTGTGCCCTGCTTTTGCCCGGTGACCTGGGTGAAGAGCTGGCTGACCTGATCCCTGGAAAGATGGATGGCAGGCATGACCATGTGTGTAGGGCCTTCATGCCGCAGTTGGATGATCCATTCCCCCAGGTCTGTCTCGATGACTTCCAGGTCCTGCTTTTCCAGGTATTCATTGAGCTGGGTCTCTTCCGCGGTCATGGACTTGGCCTTGACTATTCTCTGGCAGCTGTTCTCCCTGGCAATATCCGCAATGATCCGGTTGGCTTCCTGCTCGTTGCCTGCCAGGTGGACCTGAATTCCTTTTTCCTCTGCCTTAGTCTTGAACTGCTGATAGAGCTCCTGCAGATGGCTCAGGGATTGGTCCTTGTTGGAGCTGATCCTGGAGGTCAGTTCTTTCAGGTCCAGGCCGGAAAAGGCCTTGGCTCTGCCCTGTCTATAGGCCTGCACAAAGTTATCCAGGGCCTTGCGCTGGAAATCCTCCTGCATGGCCTCTTTCAGCTGCCTGCGGTATTGCTTCAAGTCTTGGGCAGTTTGCATTGATATTCTCCTTAATTGCTGCAGCTATGCTAGCAAGGGCAAGCGGCCTGCCCGCATTGCTTGCGCAAAGGCGCTGCAGGCGGGCGCTGGCCCAGAGCATTTTGGTTCTGTTTTCTATTTTCAGCAATTTCAGTTGATTTGCTCTGTGTTTGCATAACCTCGGTTTGAGCTCAGCGTTATGAACAGAAATCCAGAATGATTATGCCTTGCTTGGCTCGGCCTTGCGGGCGAAAACAAGCTTCGCCCCTACGAGTTGAACCACAATTGGGGAGGCAGCCGTAGGGGCGGACCTTGTATCCGCCCGGGTACAAGTCAGGGTACGGAGCATATCAGCTATCCATGAGGATCAGGATCTGCAGCTCCAGGGGGCCGTGCACGCCCAGGGTGAGAACCCTTTCAATATCCGCGGTCCTGCTGGCTCCGGTGATGAAGGCTAGGTAGACGGCAGGCCTGGAGAGGATGCTTTGCAGCTCCTTTTCCAGATCAAAGCTGCTGGAATAGATCCTGGAGACAGGCAAAATCGCAGTGTGGATCTCGCTGATCATGGTGGCCAGGCGCAGATCCTCCTGGCCGGAGTCCTGGACAATGCTCCCGGTTTCTGCGATGCCGAATTCAGCCAGGCTGAGGCCTAAGTCGATTCCTCCCAAGTGGGCGTGCAGGCCTTGGGTGATCAAAGCGATGTTTTTTTCCCGGCAGAGATCCTTCAAGGTTTCCAGGCTGGAGTCGTCCAAGTTGGGCGCAGCAATGATTTTCTCCCAGCTTTTCAGGTTGCAGAGATCCTTGGCCTCAGGGGACAGCTCCAGGCTGCAGCCAGAGGCCAGTACCTGACAGGCCTGCTTTTGGCTGCAGACCTCTACGCAGTGCTCCAGGGCCTTATCCAGGCTTTGCACCTGATGCACCTGGGCCTGCACAGCCTCTGCCTTTTGTGTGAATGTATCCACAAGTTCTGTTTGCTGCATAAGGTCCTCTTTTGCTTAGTGCTCCAGGGTCTGGGCATAGATCTGCACTGGATGCTTGACCTGGATGCCGGACTGTGCATGGGAAAGTAAATCTATTATCTGCAGCATGCAGGCCGGGCAGCCTGTACAGACCACCTGGGCGCCGCTTCGCAGAATGTTTTGCAATTTGCGCTGCCCTACTTTTTTGGACAGATCATAGTGCTGCAGCCCGAAGCTACCGCCCATACCGCAGCATCTATCCGCCTCATCCATTTCCAGGAGCTGGTAATCAGGGTTGGCCTTGAGCAGGGCTCTGGGCTCTTGATAGACCTGCAGGGACTTTTTGAGGTGGCATGGATCGTGATAAGTAAGCTTAAGCCCATTTTCCGCCTGATCCTGACTTGGGGCAGGGAGAAAGTTTTTAGCCAGGAACTCATTGATATCCATGGTCTTTTCAGAAATGGCCTGTATCTGTTCCTGCTCCTGGGGGCTGAAGGAATCCAGGAACATGGGCCAGATCTTCTTGATAGTCGAGGTGCAGGTGGCGCAGGGAGTGACCAGGGCCTGGAAGTCATGTCCTGCAAAAAGTTGCAGATTTTTCTTCACCAGCTGTACAAAGGCATTCCGGTCACCTTTGGACAACGCAGGTATGCCACAGCAGGCTTGGTTGGAAGGCATGTAAATACCCACCTGGTGGTGGCGCAATGCGCGGCAAAGGTCCTGGGCCACATCAGGGAAGACCTTGTCCACCAGGCAGCCCGGGAAAAAGGCGGCCCGTAGATTGCTGGAGCCAGCAGGTTCATCCAGGTGGGGCACCTTTTTGTGCCAGGGGGTGCGAGCCAGGGGCTGAAAATGCCTGTCCTGGAGCAGGCTGGACTGGAATCTGGCGCAGGAAGAGCCCAGCAGCTCGTCCGCTGGCTTGGTGAAAAAGCCTTGCACTTTTGAGGCCATGGATACCAGGCTGTTGAAAAGCTTGGGCTTGGTTAGAAAGAAGCGGAACATGGCCTTTTGGGCCGGGGGCAGACCAAGGTAGCCGTTGATTATGGCCCTGGCCTGCAAAAAGAGATCCAGGACCTTGACTCCGCTGGGGCAGGCAGCAGCACAAGACCCGCAGAGCAGGCAGTTCTCCAGCCTTTGCTTGACCCCTTCAGGGTCTTTTAAAAGCTCCTGGCTGAGATGTTCCAGAAGCACGATCTTGCCCCGGGCTACGTCTGTCTCCCTGCCTGTCTCGGCGTACAAAGGGCATGCTGCCTGGCACATGCCGCAGCGCATGCAGGTCACCATTTGTTCTTCCAGCTGGGCCAACATCCTGGCCAGTTCATGTACTTCAGCCATGTTAGCCCCCTATGATTTTGCCAGGATTCAAAATGTTGTTGGGATCCAAAGCCTTTTTCATCCTCCTGGAAAAGGCGATGCTGCTTTGGTTGGTCTCCTGCTCCAGGTACTTGGATTTGGCCATTCCTATGCCGTGCTCCCCGGACAGGGTCCCATCCAGGGCCAGGGCAGCTTCGAACAGCTCGTCAATAGCCTTTTCCACCTTGGCAAACTCTTGCTTGTCCCTGCGGTCAGTAAGGAAAGTGGGGTGCAGATTGCCGTCCCCGGCATGGCCAAAGGTACCTATGGTTAGATCGTATTTTTGAGCCAGGTTCTCGATTGCTTCCATCATACGCGGGATTTTGCTCCTGGGTACTGTAGCGTCCTCCAGGATGGTAGTAGGCTTAAGCCTGGCCAGGGCAGGCAGGGCATCGCGCCTGGCCTGCCAGAACGCATCCCTTTCCTGGCTGTCCCTGGCCTTTTGCACCTTATTGGCCCCCATTTTTTTGCAGATGTCTTCCACCTTTTGGGCTTCCTCCTGCACCTGGCCTGGATGGCCGTCCACCTCTATCAGAAGCAGGGCCTGGGCCTCTGTGGGCAGGCCAGCATGCCGAAATTCCTCCACGGTGCGGATGGTGAAGTTGTCCAGAAATTCCAGGGTGCAGGGCACTATCTTGGCTGCAATAATTGCGGAAACAGCCTGGGAGGCCTGCTGCACTGAATCGAAAATGGCCAGCATGGCCTGCTGGGCCTGAGGCGGGGGGATGAGCTTCAGGGTGATCTCCTTAAAGACCCCTAAGGTGCCTTCAGATCCGGTCATTAAGGATTTGATATTGAATCCGCTCACGCACTTTACAGTCCTGGATCCGGATTTGATCAGCTCACCCTGGACATCAAAGAAATCAACAGCCATGACATAATCTTCTGTGACCCCGTATTTTAACCCGCGCAGGCCGCCGGCGTTCTCAGCCACATTGCCTCCCAGTGTGGAGACAGCCTGACTACCTGGATCAGGAGGGTAGAACAGGTCCTTTGCTGCTGCCTGGGCCGCAAACTGGGCAGTGATTACCCCGGGCTCCACCCTGGCGTAGAGGTCCTCGCTGTTGATCTCCAGGATGTTGTTCAAGGCATTGGTTAGGAGTACGATTCCGTTTTCCTTGCTGGGTATGGTGCCTCCGCTTAAGTTGGTGCCAGAGCCGCGTACAGTAAGGGGCAGGGAGTTATCATTGCACAGCTTGACTACGTGGCCCAAGACCTCGGTGTTGGCAGGTTGTATCACCAGCTCAGGCACCACCTGGTCCAGAACAGCGGAGTCATAGGAATAGGCATGTCTGTCAGCCTCTTCGCTGAACACGTTTTCCTGGCCCAAAAGGTTTTGAAATTCCTTGATCAATGTGGAAGAGAGCATGGTTGGCTCCTTGTTTAAAAGGCTGTAAAAGGTTGATCCCAGGGCGATATTTATCGCCCTGGGACCAACCTGCCAGGATTTTAGACTCCATCAGGCTTTCTGTATACCAGGAGTCCTCAGGCAAGGCAAAAGCTAAAATCCTTATTAGAACAAATGGGGCAAGAACACAAAGCTCATAAAAGAGGCGACAATGCCCACTACAGTGCCGTAGACCAGGAAGGGCCAGACTGTCTTTCTCAAGATAGCTCCTTCCATGCCGGACAGTCCCACCACAGCGCAGACAGCCACGATATTGTGGATGCAGACCATGTTCCCGAAGCCACCGCCCACAGCCTGGGCAGCAACAATGAGCTGCCTGGGCAGATCCAGCTGGGAGGCCATGCCCCACTGAAATTCTGCAAACAGCAGATTGGAGACTGTGTTGGAGCCGGTGATGAAGCTGCCCAGGCCTCCGATGAAGCCGGCGAAAAAGGGCCAGGACTGCCCAGCCATAGCTGCAATGGCCTCAGCCAAAGCTAGGGGCATGGAAGGATACTGATTGGGATTCAGGGCAGCCTCCTCCGCGCCTGATCCCCGGAATATGGAGACCAAAGCCACGGCAAAAAACAAGGCTATGGTGGGGTTCTTCATACGTTTGATAGCAGCACCCCAGGCTTCTTTGACCTGGCCGGCCCCCATGCCGTGGATGGCGATGGTCAAGATGGCCACCAGCATGAAGGGAATGGTGCCCGGCAGGTAGAGGATAGCGATGTCACCGCTGACCTGCTCATAGCCCAGGATGTTGGACCAGGTGATGGTTATTCCAGACAGAAGACTCTTCAGGCCCAGCTCAGGGATGCGGGTTAGCACCAGGATCAGGCCAATGAGCATGTAGGGCAGCCAGGCCCTGAACTGGCTCATGCGGGCCTGGTATTGGTGCCCTTCCTGCACGCTGACTGTACCTGTCCATTCCGGTTCCCAGTCCTTCTGGCTGCCGAAGGTGAAGACATCCTTAGGCACTGCAATCCCTTTTTGGGCTCCTAAGACCACCAGGCCGAGGCCGATTAGGCCGCCGATCAAGGCAGGGAACTCTGGACCCACAAACCAGGCAAAGAAAAGATAGGGAACGGAAAAGGCGATTGCGGCAAATATGCTGAACTTCCAGGCCCCGAAGCCGTCCTTCCAGGAGCGGTTAGGTCCGAAAAATCTGGTGATAAAGCCCAGCATGAAAATGGGCAGGATGAATATCATGGGCAGGTGCAAAAGGCTGGCCCATTGGCCTACCAGCATGCCAAAGGAGTCCAGGTCAGTGAAATTAACACCGGCTCCACCACTGGCCACTGCTTCTGCAACCAGTTCCTGCAGGAAGTCCAGGCCCAGGATTATTGGTGTGCCCACTGCACCAAAAGTAACAGGGAAGGAATTGAAACACAGACAGATTATGGCTGCTGCCAAGGGGGGAAAGCCCAAAGCCAAAAGCAAAGGTGCTGCCAAGGCGGCAGGAGTGCCAAAGCCAGCTGCACCTTCCACAAAGGCCGCAAACAGGTAGCCGATAATAATGGCCTGGACCCGCATATCCGGAGAAACATTCTGCATTCCGTTCTGGATGGTCTCCATGCCCCCGGACTGCTGCAGAGTCATCAGGATCAAAATGGCCCCGAAGACAATGATCAGAATACCGATGGCTGTAGTCACTCCCTGCAAAGAGAGGGCAGCTACATACCCTGCGGGCAGGCTCCAGACGATTACTCCGATCAGGGCCGCCAGCAGCCAGGCAGCAGGCATGGCCTTGGTGGCAGGCCAGCGCATGCCCACCATGAGCACCAAGGCCAGCAAAATTGGCAGAAAGGCTAAGATTGCAAGGATTCCCACCGACATAAATCTTCCCCCTGTGGTTTAGAGTTGCAGGTTTGCGGCAGTGATAAAGAACGGGTTCTTCAACAAAAAGAACAGATTATACTTTGGTATTACCAATTAACATTTAAGCAAAGTTGTTGTCAATGCAGAAAACAAAATTTTTTGGTAAGCTACACTTAGCAGGCTCAATTTTTATTTTCTTTTCATTGGTTAAAGCCTAGGACAGTGCAAGGTTGAGGTGTAATAACAAGAACTGGTGTGCTCGTTTGCAGAGACTTTTTATGGGTACAACAAGATTGACCTGCAGGGATAGACAAGGATATCAATAAATCTTGGTTCGTGGCTTTAACCTTATCATTCTCAAGTAAGGCAAGAATACCAGGAGCTATGCACAATGCCTCGTGCTGAGATTATTGCTACTGGAGAGGAGCTTCTGAGCGGTTCCCTGGTGGATACCAACTCCGCCTGGATTGCAGACAAGCTATTGCAGACAGGTCTCCAGGTCAGGCGCATCTCCTGTGTAGGGGATGACCTGCAGGATTTGAGCAGTGCCCTGCAGGAGATTGCCGGCAGATCTGATATCGCAGTCTTGACTGGTGGACTGGGGCCTACTGAGGATGATTTGACTGCCCAGGCTGCTGCCCAGGCCAGCGGCAGGCAGCTGGTGCAAAATGAGCAGGCCTTAGAAAACATTCAGGAGTTTTTTGCCAGGCTGCAGAAAGAGGTGCCAGCATCCAACCTCAAGCAGGCCCTGTTGCCTGCAGGCAGTCTGTGTCTTCCCAACCCCGTTGGCACTGCCCCCGGATTTTTGCTGGGCATCAACAGCTGCCACTTGTTTGCCCTGCCTGGGGTGCCAGGGGAGATGAGGCAGATGTTCAAACAATCCGTGATCCCCTGGATAGAAGAACATTTTGCCCAGCAGCTGCAGCCCCTGGAGATCAGGGTGATCTCCTGCTTCGGGATTACAGAGTCCAAGACCTCCCAGGCCCTGCAGGGATTTGAGTCCTGTTTCCCTGGAATAAGACTGGGCTTTCGCTTCAAGTTCCCTGTGATCCAGGTCAGACTGTACTCCAGGCAACAAGCAAAAGCTCTCCATGGCCAGCAGGATATGCAGCAGGCAATGTCTTGGGTACAGCAAAAACTCGGGGACAGGGTCTTTTCCAGCCAGGACCAAAGCCTGGAGCAGGAAACTTTGCAACTGCTGGAATCCCAGAATAGCACCCTTGCTATGTTCGAGGCTTGTAGCGGCGGTTTGCTGGCCCAGCTGACAACCAGGACAGAGCCAGGCAGGAAGTCGCTTTTGCTGGCCAGCGTGATCAATGAAGACTCTCAGCCGATCCCTGCAAGGGGCAAGGATCCAGCTAGCAGGGTCAGAATGCTGGCTTGGGATATCAGGGAAGAGGCAGGAGCAGACTTTGGCCTAGCAGTGATTGCAGAAAAAAAGGCCAACCCTGGGAAGGCCTGGGTCGGCCTGGCTGGCCAGCATAGAAGCCTGGCCCGGGAGTTTACCCTGGGCTATCCAGGCTGGCAGGCAAACATGACCGCCCTGGCCTATTTTGCCCTGAATTTGTTGCGCCTGGAGCTCTTGGGCAAGCCGGTGGAATAGAGGCTTAACCTTATAAAAGATGGGAACTATTCAGCACCTGATAAAGCTGGAAAATCTAAGCGCACCGGTGAGCAGTTACAAAAGATTTCAAGCAGCTGCTAGCCCTTGGAGCCCAGCCGCAGGCCGCCGTGGATGTAGTAGACCTCACCAG
>CAZBUB010000027.1:0-37219 GCA_964494985.1 uncultured Desulfohalobiaceae bacterium
CTAGTACTGTTTTAGCTGGTGGAATTGGGGATAGCCGCAATCCGCTCAAGAATCCGTGCTGGATGAGTCTGGTCCGGACAGGCTTTGCCAAAACCTTTTAAGCAAAAGGGGGGTCTATGTTTAAGGGCATGTATCCGATTTTCTGGGTGGGCATTGTTTTTATGTACGGCTTTGCCCTGTTTTCCATGATGGTGGAGATGATTACCAACACGGGTACTGTGCATTATCAGGTGGGGGGCATACCTGTGCCCTTTATCTATGTGATGTTCCTTATGACTTGGATAGTGCCCATGGCAGTGGCCTTGCTCTGGTGGTGGGCTCCCAAGAAAGCCAAAGAGAAACGCGATCAAGAACAGGGCAAGGAGGGTTAAGACATGGAATACATCGGATCTGTACATCCTCTGGTTATCCTGTTTGCTGTGGCCTATTTCGCAGTGATTTTCGGCATAGGCTGGTATACCCGCAAGGCTGCCGCAAGTCCCATGGAATATACCGTGGCCGGCCGCAGCGTGGGCTCTTTTATTAATGGCGCAGGCTTGGCAGCCTCCTTTTTGTCTCCAGCCAGCTTTCTGGGCTTGCCAGCCTTTATCTTCCTCCTGGGCTATCCCTTCTGGTGGGCTTTGGCCGGGATCATCATGGGTATGCCCCTGGCAGCGCTTTTAACCGCTGGGCCTTTGCGCAAGTATGCCCCGGTGTCCTTCACTGACTACTATGCGGATCGCTATGAGAGCGAGAAATGGGGCCGGGCTGTGACCAGCTTTCCGGTGATCATTACTGGAATCCTGTATATTACCCTGTCCTTGGTGGGCACTGCCCTGTTCATGATGGCTATCCTGCAGATACCCTATTTCTGGTCCCTTGTCATCGGGACTGCCGCGGTGCTCTTTTACGTCTACATGGGCGGCATGGTGGCTACCACCTGGGCCACAGGGCTGCAGGGTATCATCATGACCATAGCCGCGGTGGTCGTGGCTATCATTATAATCGTCAATTTTGGTGGGTTCGGGGGCCTGGCTGAGGCCATAGAGAACAATAACCCCAAGTTCTGGCTGCCCCCGCAGTCCACTGAAGGGGCTGCACATCCCATCATGAGCATCTGGACGGGTATGGTCAGCTTCTTCTTTGTCTGGCACTACGGCTTTTCCACTATGCCCTACTCAGTGGTTAAGTTCTTCACCGCCATGGACATCAACTCCGCTAGACTGGCCACTTTCTGGAGCGCTTTTTTCGGCGGGCTGATGTACATGGGCCTGATCGTGATCGGCAGTGCCGCCCGAGTGGTCCTGGAGCAATTGCATCCAGCCATGCAAGCAGAAGGTGTGGACAGTGCTGTGGGCGTGTTGGGCTATCTGCAGGAATACTACGCCACCGGTGCGGCTGCGATCACAGACTACTCTATGATCGCCACCACCCAGGCCCTGGGCCAGCCCTGGCTTTTGGGTGTGCTCTGCGCTGGAGGCCTGGCAATCTGCATGTCCACGGTTTCAGCCTGGACTGTGGTGATGCAGGTGGTACTGGGTAGAGACTGGATGATCAAGATCCTGGGCAGCAAGTGGGCCCAGGACAACCAGGTCAAGGCCATGCAGATGTGGCTGGTGATTATTCTAGTCCTCTGCTTTTTGCTGGCCATTAGGCCTCCAGGCATGGTCCTGGATCTCTCAGGTTGGGCATTCGTGATGATCGTTGCCTCCTGCGGACCGGGCTTGATCCTGGGTGTCTGGTGGGACAAGGCCACTACCACGGCCCATATCTCCACTTCCCTGATATTTACTGTCTTGACCGTGGTTAGCTGGTTGTACGCTAATATTGTCCTGGGCAGCCCGCACTGGTTCTTCCTGGGTGAGCAGATCTTCGGCTTCAAGGTCCCGACGGGACACCAGGTCTACTGGGTGCCACTGGCCTTTATCTTCTTCATCGTGGTCTCTTTATTGAGCAAGCAGAACAGTCCGGAGACAGTGCGCAAGTACTCCACCGAGCTGCGCTATGACTAGGGGCTTGAAAAGCTAAAGGCCAAGCAGGCTACTAAAGGGGTGCTCCTGTACAGGAGCACCCCTTTAGCTTATAATAGCGAAGTAAACTGTGCAAAACTTTGCCGGATTCACACAGTTAGGAGGTCAAATGAGCGAGGAAAAAACAGAGCATTATTTGGATGTCAAACTAGGGCCAAATAAGTATCGCCGCTATTATTTCCAAAGCGAAAAGGAAAAGTGGCAGTGGCAGCGCATGCACAAAAAAAGCAAGCTCTATATCCCCTACTTCCTGCTGGGAATTTGTATAAATTTTGGCCTCTATTTTTCTGGAGTAGATCTGTCCCAGAATGTGGTCCTGGGTGGAGTGGTAGGTTTGGGCCTGCCTTTAGCCAGCATGTATGTGTTTTCTGAGTTGCATTTCAGGATATGGTACAGATCAAAGCAGGAAGGCTAAAGAGATAGGAAATCAAGTTTGGGCCTGGCTGGTTTCTTGCTAGATGTTTGCCGCTTGGAGATGGAAAGGAAACTTTTGAGCTTAGCTTGGGGTGTTCAAGTATGTCTGGGTGGAATTTAAAAAGGAAATACTGGGTCTTTGTAGTCATTTTCGCCCTTTTATATTCCCTTTTTTTAGGAGCCATGGTCATATACCTTTGGAGCGAGATGGAGCCGGGGACGCAGGAACAGATCCTGGCCCTGCTTGCGGACAACTTTGGGGCCTTATTTTTGGTGGGCTTATGTTTTTTTATGGGACAGCTGTTCATGCTTAATGAGATTTTTCACAATTATATCAATCCACTATATAATTTAGAGGAGGAAACGACTCTGATTGTAAGGGCTAACCCTAAGCACCGTATAAATATCAAGGGCTGCAAGGAGATCCAGGATATCGCCTTGAGTGTGAATTCCTTGGCTGATTCCCTGCAATCGATACGGGAAGAGGCCTATCAAAAACAACGGGATCAATTTCATGCCTTGGAAAGGGAACGGGATCTTTATAGAGGCATCTTGAATGATCTGCCTGTTGGGCTGATATCCTGCAGTGAAGAAGGGGAGATTTTGGCTTATAATAAGCGGGCCAGTTTAATGTTTACTCCTGCCAGCAAAGAACAAGGCTGCTTTTCTGCCTGCAGCTTTTTGGGTCTGCGTAAAGGTATCAGTGAGCTTCTGAATCCTGACCTGCTGGATTTCGTCCTGCAGCAGCTCAAGGAGCGGATTGCCTTTTCCGGTGCGGACAAATCCCTGGATTTTACCTGCAGCAGCCATGAAGACAAATTGCTGTATATGCAGATGGTGCCTTTGTGGAGGGAGCAGCTTTTTTTGGGGTATAATCTGCTTTGCTATGATTTGGCTGAGCAAGCTGAGCTTTGCCCTGCAGAGGAAAAGCTTCATTTGCTGTGGCCGAAGCAAAATGTGGGCTTGCAGCAGATAATGCAGATGGTTAGCAAAGAAGAGGGCTTGGGGTTGTATTCGGAAGGGGCTGTAGAAGAACAACAAATTCTGGCAGACGTGTTCTTGTTAAAGAGGTTGCTTTCTTTTTTACTGCACAGATGCTGGGACCTGTTCGGTCAAGACAGATTCTCCTACAGGATAGTCAGGCAGGAGGAAGTTTTGGCCTTGCAGATAGTTTTGCCCCAGAAAGAGATGGATCAAGAATTAATAGAGTTTTGGAGAACATCTCCTCTGGCAGGCTTTGGGGAGCAAGGCAAAGAGATTTTTTTCCAGGATGTTTTGGATCTGCATAAGCTGGAGCTGGGTCTAGAAGACAGGCAGGACGTTCCAGGGGCACTGCTTTTGCTTCATTTCAATTTGACCCAGCAGGGCTGGGCTGAGCAGCAATGGGAGATACAACCCAGCAATGGTTTGCAGTTTTCCAGGCTGCAGATTATGGATCAGAAGAAGGAAGGTAATGATCCTCTGGACAGGGACTTAGCAGACCTGACCTATACTGTGTTTGACACTGAGACCACAGGTATGAATCCCCATGCCGGGGACGAGATAATCTCCATCAGTGCGGTCAGGGTGGTTCATGGCAGACTGCAGCTGCAAGAGATTTTTGATCAGCTGGTCAACCCCCAAAGACGGATCCCGGCAGAGTCCATCAAGATCCACGGCATAAAGGAGGAGATGGTGCAGGGACAGCCAGTGATCTCCGAGGTGCTGCCTGTATTTAAAAGGTTTGCTCAAGGCACAGTGCTGGTGGCCCACAATGCCTATTTTGACATGCATTTCCTGCGGCGAAAGGAAAAGCAGGCTCAGGTCCAGCTGGATAATCCTGTGCTGGATACAGCCCTACTCTCCTGGCTGATTATGCCCCATCAAAAGGATCAAGGCCTGGATGCTGTGGCCAAGCGACTGGGGGTGCGCATTTACTCCAGGCATACCTCTCTTGGGGATGCCTTGACTGCGGCGGAAATTCTATTAGCCTTACTGCCCCTTTTGAAGTATAAAGGCATTTCGACTGTGCGCCAGGCCTGCAACGAGACCAAGAAGGTCTTTCCGGATTCAGGCCTGTAGTGCCTGGTGCACTGCAGCTAAAGTCTTGCTTATGCCGGCAGAGCCGTGAATTCGGTACGCAGTTTGTCCTGGGCTGTCCTGATCCTCTTCAAGGCTTCTTTTAGGGCCCGGCGCTCGATATGGGTCAGATTTTCCAAGGGGAGGAGGTTGGTAGCTGATTTGCCCTGATCCATGACCGCTTTGGCCTGATGGGCGAGCCGCAAGTGCATGAGGAAACTATAGGCATAATGCAGCTCCTCGTACTCCCCTTTTTTTAGGATGCCTGCATTGTGAACCTGGGTGAGTCGCTCCTGGGTGTTGGTTTGGGGGCTATTGATCTGCAGGGCATAGATGCGGGCGAAGTCCACCACCAAGCGCATGGGGGCTTTCATATCAAGGCCTTTTTCTTTTTGTTTATTGCTTTGCAGGATGAATCCGCCAAAGAAGTCCAGGGGCAGCTCAAAATATAAGGCATTTTTGGCCATATGCCGGAAAAATGGTCCCCAGTCCTCCAAGGCACGAAACAAAAAGTCCTTGAGAGCACTGACCAGCTTCTGACTACCGTAGCCCAGCCTGAAATCGAAAAAGATACAGGCCTGCAAAAGGTCCTGGCCTTCTGCGTTGTGGATCCAGCTAAGGAAATACTCTTGCCACTGGCCCAGGGGCTGGCACCAGGCTGGGTTTTGGGCCATGATATCGTTTTCGCAATAGGCAAAGCCGACTTCGTCCAGCCAGCCGCAGGTCTTTTGCCCCAGACGCAGGAAGTAATCCTGTACTGCCTGCTTTTCACTCTCCGGCACATCAGAGAAGATAATGGCATTGTCCTGATCTGTTTTCAGGGTCTGCTCCTTGCGGCCTTCACTGCCCAGGATAAGGAAGGTAAATTCAACTGGTGCAGGGCCTAGCTCCTGCAGCGCAAATTCCACCAGCCTTTCCAGGATTGCGTCTGACATGGAAGTGATCAGCCCTGTTAAATGCTGGGCCTTAGCCCCACTGTCAATCAAGGATTTGATCAGGTAGGGCTTCTTGGCATGGATGCTCTTGATCTGTTCCACGTTTTGGGCGATTTTGATTTGATGCATTATAAAAATTGGAGAAAGTCCTTGGGCCAGGAAGATCTCCTGTTCACTCAATAAACCACAGATTCCGTTTTCATTATCCACCGCCAGTTGCTTGATGTGGTGTTGCATCATGAGCAATACTGCTTCATAAACCAGGGTTTGGTCGCTTACGGTGATCAAGGGGGAACTCATGATTGCCTGCACTTGGGAATGCCTGGAGATGCCCTGGATAATGACCTTGTCCCGTAGGTCATGGTCGGTGACTATGCCTAGGGCCTGGCCGTCGTTATCCATGACCAGGACAGCATCGTGATCTGCGGCAGTGATCTTTCCAGCCGCCTCCCTGATGCTGGTCGCTGGAAGGCAGGTGCTGAAACTGGGGGAAAGGATGCTGCCCACGGGCTTACTCAGGAAAAAGGGGCCACTGATGTCCTGGGCCTCTTTAGATTTCTTGCTCAGGAAGTCCAGGTAAGGGCCCTGAATGACCTTGCGGCTGAACTGATTCGCAAAATAGGCGGCGAAATCCTCGTGTCTGGAGCAAAGCTCCAGAAAGCTTTCCTTGGGGATATGCAAAAGCACCACATCTTCCAGGGTGCGTATTGTTCCTATGGAGAGTCCGTTGTTGAATAATAGGGACAAGGCCCCGTAAATACTTTGTTCTTCCAGGGTGTGGGTGGAAACGGTTTTGCCTAGCTCGTTTAGGGTATACTCCAGCTTGCCCTGGTGCACCAAAATGACATGGGTCACAAAAGTGGTATCCTGGACAAAGAGAGTCATTTTGGGATGATAGTGGGAGGGACTTAAGTGACGAGCCACCTCTTCCAACTCAGCTTCTGGCAGCAGAGAAAAGGGTTCGATGGCTTGCAGGAAATCAAAAAAAGCGCTTTTGCCTGACATAGATTGGGCTCCAAGGTTACGCCTTTTGAAAAAGCTGGGCTATCTATCAGGGCTCTTGAAATCAGCCGGAGGCTCCAATTGCATGTAGAGTTCCACTTCACCTCCGCTGCCCCTGCTGATTTTGGCCCAAGGGTACCTCTTCTGGAAAACATGGATCATAACTGTATTTTCAGCCAAAACTGAGGCAGAGAAGGCCTTATACTTGTTCTCCTTGGCTATGCGCTCTAAAAGCTGTAATAGAAAAAAGCCTATGCCTTGATTCTGATATTCCTCGCGCACCACAAAGGCTACTTCAGCCACTTCCTTGTTGGCTTGGGCATAGGAGCCTATAGCTACAATCTCTTTTTTTCTGCCCTTTTGCACCAGTCCTACAAGACTCATATTCCTGCGATAGTCCACACTGGCCCATTGGCTCTGCAGCATCTGCCTAGAAAATATTCGCCTGCTGTTAAAGAAGCGGTAATAGATAGTATTTTCCTGCAGGGAGTAGAAGAAATTCCTGGAAGCGAATTCGTCTGAAGGCAGCAGAGGCCTGAATTCCACGCTCTTGTTTTCTTCCAGCTCCAGATGGGATTTGTAGTTTTCCAGAAATAGTAAATCTTCCTTGCTGGGGGGCAGCTGGTCTGAGAATATGTAATGTCTTTTTTTGGCCTCGTTAATCAGTTCTTCCCTGAATTTGGGGTGGGCGATTTGGGTGAGCTCCATGACCCTTTGATAAATGCCTTTACCCTGGAGCTCAGCAATTCCATACTCTGTAACCACGATATCCACGTCGCCTCTGGTGGTGGCCACGCCAGCGCCTTCGCTTAAATGGGGCACTATTCTGGAGATTTCACCATTTTGCGCGGTGGAGGGCAGAACAATAATGGAAAAACCATTCCTGGACATAGTGCTGCCTCGAATGAAGTCCACCTGGTCCCCGACACCGCTGTAAAACAGATAGCCCTTGGAGTCAGTGCAAATCTGGCCGGTGAGATCCACTTCCAGGGCAGAGCTAATGGAGATCAGATTGTCGTTTCTGGCTATGACATTGGGATCATTGACGAATTCAGAGGAGCGAAAATAGAACATGGGATTGTCATGCACATAGTTGTAGAGTTCCTTTGAGCCCATGCAAAGCGAGGCAACTACCCGGTCCGGTAGGAAATTTTTTTTGCGGTTGGTGATCACCCTGTGCTTGAGCAGGGGCAGGAAGCCGTCTGTAATCACCTGGGTATGGATGCCCAAATCTTTCTTGTTATTGAGATAGGTGAGTATTGCGTCAGGCAAGTGACCAAATCCCACCTGCAGGGTAGAGCCATCCTCCACTAGCTGGTTGACGTAGCCTGCGATCCTTTCCAGCACTTCCGGGTTCTTGTGTGCTGGCAGGCTTTCCACCACGGGCTCCTCATAGGGTACCAAATAGTCTAAGTCATCCACATGCAGGAAGCTGTCTCCCCACGTTCTGGGCATGTTGGGGTTGATCTGGGCGATGACCATCTTGGAGTTCTTGGTTCCAGCCAAGGTGATGTCCACGGATATACCCAGACTGCAAAAGCCAAACTTGTCCGGGGGGCTGACCTGGATCAAAGCCACGTCCAGCTCTATCTGGGATTGGAAAAGCTTAGGTATCTGGGAAAGAAAAGCTGGTATATAGTCTATCTTGCCTTCAAATGCGGCCCTGCGCATGGGCAGGCTGATGAAAAAGAGCTTCAGGGAGAATCTGTGCAGGAAATCCTGATTGTCTATATATTGGGCAAAGGTTGAAGAAAGCATCTGATAGATGATTATATCCTGGATGGTTCTGTCTTGAACCATGGCCCTGATCAGCATTTGAGGTTCTCCGCAACCGGTACCTACAAATACTAAGCTACCGTTCTTGATTTTTTTTACTGCTTGTTCAGGGCTCAGGAGCTTTTGGGGACAGAGGCTTTCAAGATCCATAGAAATCTGCTTGGCTTGAGCTTGATGTTTGTGCTGTACTGGCAGGGCCTTATAATGTAACTTGTTTGAGTTGTCCGTTATTGTGTAGCCTTGCTCAATTTGTAGGATAAGTCAAGCAAATTGGTGAAGCTGGGTCTATTCGCCGTCAGATCCTTTTTAAGTCCTAGGGTATTTATTCACCATCTTCTATGTTCGGATAAGTATTGCCGAGGAAGAAACCAAGGTCCGGGGTTCGGCCCACAGGCTCAAAATGTCTGAGCGATTTAGAATGCGTTAAGCAAAACTGTGCAAGCTATTTCAACCTCAAAGTCCACCATGATCCTCTGGAAGTTCAAGAGGTCCAATAGCAAACTTTTGCTTTACGCATTCTTAGGAGCGAGTTTTTTGAGTCCTGTGGGCCGAATCCCCGGACCTGGTGAATAGTTACGTCCTAGGGAAAAAAGCGTTTTAAAAATAATTCATGGAGGGATACGTATTATGTCAGCTTCTGGAATGCATTACGAGGGCCATTGCATCCGACCGCCCAGCGAGGCTGGAAGCATCTTGTTGCAAGTTACTGTAGGCTGCTCGCACAACAAGTGCACTTTTTGCGGCAGCTACAAGGACAAGAGATTCAGGATCAAGGACTGGGAGAGAATAGAAGAGGATATCCAATATGCTGCTTTGCATATGCGCGACCAAAAGAGGCTTTTTCTCATGGATGGGGACTGTCTCATATTGCCCCAGGCCAAGCTGCTTAGGCTCCTGGACCTGATAAATAAGCATTTGCCCTGGCTGGAGAGAATAGGCACCTATGCCAACGCCAAGGCAATCCGCAAGAAGAGCCTGGAAGAGCTGCAAGAGCTAAAGGCCCGTGGGCTGAGCATAGTCTACCTGGGCTTGGAGTCAGGATCAGAACGGGTACTGCAACAGGTGAAAAAGGGCAGCAGTGCCCAGGAAATGATCCAAATGGGCCGCAGGGTGAAGGAGGCAGGCATAACCTTGTCAGTAACTGTGCTGCTGGGGCTGGCTGGCAGGCAGGGCTCGGCTGAGCATGCTACAGCTACAGGGGAGGTTTTGAGCAAAATGGATCCGGATTATGTTGGGGCCCTGACCGTGATGCTGATTCCTGGCACTGAGCTGTACAATGACTATCTGGCAGGCAGATTTGAGCTGCCAGGGCAAATGGAGATCTTGCAGGAGCTGCGTTTGATGCTGCAGAGTACCAGGCTTAGCCAGGGCCTGTTCATCTCCAACCACGCCTCGAACTATCTGCCGATCAAGGTGAAATTTCCGGAAGGCAAGGAGCAGGGCCTGCAGATGATTGATCAGGCCCTGCAGGGCAAAGTTGGGCTCAAGCCTGAGTGGATGAGGGCTTTGTAAGTGAAAATTTGCACAACCCTGCTGAGTACTGGCCTGCAAGGATTGAATTCCAGCCAAGGAATCCAAAAAAGGCTTTGACATAATATTGGAAATGAGGTAAAGACTACCCAATTTGCAACAAATTTCACAAATTCAGGAGGAGGGCCATGATTGACCTAAATATCACCATGTTCATCCAGCTGGTAAATTTCTTGATTTTGCTGGCTGTTTTGAATTTGATCCTGATTAGGCCCATTCGGGGTATTGTGCAACAGCGCCAGGAGAAGATGGCAGGAGAGCTCTCCAAAATTGAAGAATTCAATTCCGAGGCTGAAAAAAAGTTAAAAGACTACGAGCAGGCCCTGGATAAGGCCAGACAAGAAGGTGTGGAGATCCGGGAGGAGTTCAAATCCCAGGGGCAGAAGCAAGAGCAGGATATCCTGGCCCAAGCAGGCCAAAAGGCTAGAGAGCAACTGGAGTCCGCCCGCAGTGAGATCTCAGCCCAATCTGAGGCAGCCAGGAAGAAGCTTTCCCAACAAGTGGACAAGTATGCCAAGATGGTAGCAGACCAGATGCTGGTCAGGGGCTAAACCTGGAATAAGGAGGATTCTGCCTTGAAAAGAGTTTTTTTACTGAGCATGGTTTTGATGGTCCTTCTGCTTATGGCAGTTAACGGTTGGGCTGCTTCAGCCGAAGGAGGCTCCTGGGCTGAATGGAAGGACTTTTTGTGGCGGATTGTTAACTTCATTATCTTTATCGGGATTATCTATCTGGTGGCTGGAAAGAGGATGATAGGCTTTTTTACCGGTAGAAGTGAGCAGATTCAATCTGAGCTCAAAGATTTGAATGAAAGAAGGGTTCAGGCTGAGGAAAGGCTGCAAGAGGTAGAAAAGAGCATTGCCAATATAGATCAAGAAAGGGAAGAGATCCTGAATAAGGCCCGGGAGCAGGGTGATGCCATGAGAGAGTCCATAATAAGCAAGGCCAGGGAAGAGGCAGAGCAGATCACCAGACAAGCCCAGGTCAAGGCTTCCCAGGAGATGCAGCAGGTCGTCAACGAGCTTAGGGAGGAAATGGCAGACAAAGTCATTGATTCCGCAGAAAAACTGATTGTCTCCAAGTTGGGCAAGAAGGATCAGGAAAGGCTTATTGACAAATATCTAACAAAGGTGGTGCTCAATTGAGGGAACAAATCATAGCCAAAAGATATGCCAGGGCCTTGTTTGCCATCGGGAAAGAAAAGGGGGACGAGGAACTGAACAAGTACGGTCAAGAGCTTGCTGCACTGACTGATGTTTTACAGTCCTTTCCCCAATTGCTCAGGATCTTTAAGAATCCGGTCATTAAGGCCCAAGAGAAAAAGACCATCCTGGCCCAGATTCTGGAAAAGGGGGAAATCGGGACTGTAGTCAGAAACTTCTGCAATTTCCTGGCAGACAAGGAACGTTTGGGCAATTTCTTGGCCATCCAGGATTACTATCAGACCCTCTTGGATCAAAAGGAAGGTATTCTGCGGGGTAAACTGGTTACGGCTATAGAGCTGACCAAGGCCCGGCAGGACAAAACTGCTAAGGATCTGGAGGAACGGCTCCAGCAAAAGCTGGTCTTGGACTATGAGACAGACCAGAATATTTTGGGGGGGGTGGTGCTCAAGGTTGGCGATAAGATCTATGATGCCAGTCTGAGGGCGCAGCTGGACAGGTTGAAAGAAAACATCAAAAGGGGTGAGTAGTGGCTATGCAAATAAAATCAGAAGAGATCAGCCAGATTATTGAAGAACAGATCAAGAACTACGAGCAGAAGATGGAAATGGCTGAGACCGGGGTGGTCCTGTCTGTGGGTGACGGGATTGCCAGGGTCTACGGTGTGCAGAATGCCATGGCCATGGAGTTGCTCGAATTCCCTGGTTCTGTGTACGGCATGGTCCTGAACCTGGAGGAGGACAGCGTGGGTGTGGCCCTGCTAGGCGAAGACACAGAGATCAAGGAAGGGGATACTGTCAAGCGCACTGGCACCATTTTCTCTGTGCCTGTAGGGGAGGGCGTGGCAGGCAGAGTTATTGATCCCTTGGGCAATCCCCTGGATGGGCAGGGCCCTATCCAGTCCCAGGAACGGCGATTTGTAGAAATTAAGGCGCCGGGCATTGTGCAGAGAAAGTCCGTACATGAGCCCATGTACACAGGTCTTAAGGCGATTGATTCCATGACCCCTATCGGACGGGGACAAAGGGAGCTGATTATTGGTGATCGCCAAGTGGGCAAAACCGCCATTGGGGTGGATGCCATTTTGGCCCAGAAGGATTCAGACGTATACTGCTTCTATGTGGCTATCGGGCAGAAAAAGTCTACCGTGGCTCTGGTTGCAGACACCCTGCGCAAGTATGGAGCCATGGAGTATACCACTATAATTTCGGCAACAGCCTCAGAGCCTGCCTCCTTGCAGTTCATTGCTGCGTATGCAGGCTGCACTATGGCAGAATTCTACCGGGATAATGGCAAGCATGCTCTGATTATTTACGACGATCTCTCCAAACAGGCTGTAGCCTACAGGCAGATGTCCCTGCTGCTGAGGCGTCCTCCTGGCCGAGAGGCTTTCCCTGGTGACGTTTTCTACCTGCACTCCCGTTTGCTGGAGAGGGCTGCCAAGTACAATGACGAGAAAGGTGGAGGCTCTTTAACAGCCTTGCCCATTATTGAGACCCAGGCTGGAGACGTTTCCGCATATATCCCCACCAATGTGATTTCCATTACAGACGGTCAGGTCTACCTGGAGCCTAACCTGTTTAATGCAGGCGTCAGGCCGGCTATCAACGTGGGGCTCTCGGTATCCCGAGTGGGAGGCAGCGCCCAGGTTAAGGCCATGAAAAAGGTGGCCGGAACCCTGCGTTTGGATCTGGCTCAGTACAGGGAGCTGGCTGCCTTTGCTCAGTTTGGGTCTGATTTGGATAAAGCTACTCAGCAGAAGCTGGATCGGGGCGTACGTATGGTGGAGATCCTGAAGCAGGGCCAGTATCAGCCCTTGCCTGTGGAAGAACAAGTGGTGATCCTTTACGCCGGGACTAAGGGCTTCCTGGACGATATTGCAGTGGAGAACGTGCGCAAGTTCGAACTGGAATACATAGAATTCATGCGCAATACCAAGCAGGACATCCTGCAGGCCATTCGGGACAAGCAGGATTTGGACGAAGATACCGAGAACAAGCTCAAGGCAGCGGTGGAAGAATTCAAAAAGGGCTTTCAGGCCTAAAGTATAAGGGGTTGATCCATGCCTTCAATGAAGGATGTTTTAAATAAGATAGCCTCGGTCAAAAAAACCAAACAGATTACCAAGGCCATGAACATGGTGGCTTCTGCCAAGCTGCGCAGGGCCCAGGAGCGCATCGAACAGTTCAGGCCCTATGCCCAGAAGTACTACGAGATGTTAGGTGATTTGGCAGCTGGGGTAGAGCCCACTGCACATCCCCTGCTTGAGCCCAGGGAAGAGATAAAAAGCGTAGGAATATTGCTGATAACCTCGGACAGGGGGCTGTGCGGAGCCTATAACGCCTACCTGATAAATCTAGGTATGCAGTTAGCCAGGGAAAAAGCATCTGAAGGCAAAGAGGTCAAGTTCTACTGCGTGGGCAGGAAGGGCAGAGATAAGATTAAAAAGAGTGAGTTTCAGCTTGTGCAATCCTATCCGGATCGCATGAACTATTTTGACTTCAGCCTGGCAGCTGAACTGGGCAAGGAGGTCACAGATGCCTACTTGCAAAAGGAGCTGGACGAGGTGCACATGATCTACGGTCAATTCGTATCCGTGGCCAAGCAGGTGTCCAGCAGACTGCAGATCCTGCCTGTAACTGCTGCCCAGGAGGCTGAAACAGCTGGCTCCAGGGTGGAGTATACCTACGAACCCTCGGTGGAAGGCCTGCTGGCAGAGCTGTTGCCCAGGTTCATCAATGTACAGATCTACCGAGGCTTGCTGGAGACTGCAGCCAGTGAACACGCGGCACGTATGACAGCCATGGACAATGCAACCAGGAACTGCGACGACATGATTGAAAACCTGACCTTGAGCTATAACAAGGCCAGGCAGGCAGCCATCACAACGGAGTTAATGGATATAGTCGGCGGTGCTGAGGCACTTAAAGGATAAAGGGGGCAATAGATATGAGCAAAAGCGCAGGCAAGGTGGTCCAGGTGATAGGGCCCGTGGTGGACGTGGAATTTCCTGAAGGACAGCTTCCGGAGATTTTAACTGCTTTGAATATCCACAACACCAACAGCGTTGATGCTGCTGAACTGGTGGTGGAAGTGTCCCAGCATCTTGGGGATAATACTGTGCGCTGTATTGCCATGGACGGCACAGATGGATTAGTGCGGGGCATGGAGGCTGTGAATACTGGAGAAGCCATCAAAATCCCTGTGGGAAATACAGCTCTGGGCAGGATCATCAATGTGGTGGGCAGGCCAGTGGATGAGATGGGGGAGGTCAAGGGAGAAGACTATTTACCCATTCACAGGCCGGCTCCTTCTTTTGTGGATCAAAGTACAAGTATTGAGGTCCTGGAAACTGGGGTTAAGGTTATTGATCTTATGATTCCTTTTCCCAAGGGCGGCAAGATGGGCCTCTTCGGCGGCGCAGGAGTGGGCAAAACCGTGGTACTGATGGAGATGATCAACAACATTGCCAAGGAGCACGGTGGCAAGTCTGTTTTCGCCGGCGTAGGTGAGCGTACCAGGGAAGGAAACGATTTGTACGTGGAGATGAAAGAAGCCGGAGTTCTGCCTAACGCGGCCTTGATTTACGGACAGATGAACGAGCCTCCTGGAGCCAGGGCCAGGGTGGGTTTGACTGCCTTGACTGCAGCTGAGTACTTTCGGGATATACAAGGCGAAGACGTCTTGCTGTTCATAGACAATATTTTCCGCTTCACCCAGGCTGGCATGGAGGTTTCTGCGCTTCTGGGTAGAATGCCTTCTGCAGTGGGCTATCAGCCCACCTTGGGCACTGATCTTGGAGAGCTGCAGGAGCGGATCACCTCCACTACCAAGGGCTCTATTACCTCGGTGCAGGCCATTTACGTTCCTGCTGACGATTTGACTGACCCGGCTCCTGCCACGACCTTCGCCCACTTGGACGGCACTTTGGTTCTGTCCAGGCAGATCGCTGAGTTGGGCATTTATCCGGCGGTGGATCCTCTGGACTCCACATCCCGGATTCTGGATCCTAATGTTTTGGGCAACGAACACTATCAGGTGGCCAGGGAGGTGCAGCAGTTGCTGCAGAAATATAAGGATTTGCAGGATATTATTGCCATTTTGGGCATGGATGAGCTTTCAGACGAGGACAAACTGACAGTGAACAGGGCCAGAAAGATTCAGCGCTATTTGTCCCAGCCCTTTCACGTTGCAGAGCAGTTCACAGGCACTCCAGGAGTTTATGTGAAGCTGGAAGATACGATCAGGGGCTTTAAGGAGATCATTGAAGGCAAGCATGATGATCTGCCTGAAAGCGCCTTTTACATGGTGGGTACTATAGAAGAGGCACGGGAAAAGGCCAATAAGCAGCAATAATACGCAGATAATCTTTTACCCGGCAGGTACAGGCTATGTCTAAAATGATCAGGCTGGAGATAGTGACCCCAGATAAAGTAGTATTAACCCAGGATGTGGAATATGTGGGAGTACCTGGCATACAGGGGCAGTTTGGCGTACTGGTGAATCATATTCCATTTCTTTCTGCCCTGGCTATTGGGTCTCTATACTACAAGCTAGAGGGTCGAACCAAGTTCGTATTCATCAGTGGAGGTTTTGCTGAGGTTTCCCCGGATGCTGTGACTATTCTGGCTGAGACAGCGGAAAAGGCAGAGGAGATTGATATCTCCCGGGCCCAAAAAGCAAAAGAAAGGGCTGAGCAGAGGTTGCGCCAGGCCAAGGACAATATAGAGTTTGCCCGGGCACAACAGGAACTGATGCGGGCGATACATCGGATGTCCGCCAAGGAGAGAAGCGCAGCTTAAAGAGTGCTTAGTCCTATTTTCAGGATAGTCAATAACGACCAGGACTTTAAAAAACAGACCCGCACGGGTCTGTTTTTTTTGGCCGAGTCTTTGCTGATGAGGACCGAGATTTTTTGACGTGTTGCAAGCTGCAGGGAAAATACCTTTCCCCATGCTGCAGTTGAAAGCCCTGCTTATTGCTGAGCAGGCAGTATTCAGGCAGACTTGATCTGAGCTGTGCTTCAGGCTGGGGCTTGCTTATCCCTGGACTTGGGGTTTATAATTTCATGTCTTCTTGAGTTGACTGACACTTGGCAAACTTGTGGGAGTCCTTATTTGGGGCGAATTATGCAACAAAGGATTGCTGGAGTGCGAGAACGAGCCCAGCGAAATATTGCCGCGCTGATTTTGGCTGCTGGCAAAGGGACCAGGATGGCGTCCCCTAAACCAAAGGTGCTTCAGGAGCTGTTGGGCGAGCCCATGCTTTGGTATGTCTGGCAAACTGTGGCTGAGTTGCTGCCCTTAGAGAAGGTGTGTGTCCTTTCCGGCTACAGGACAGCAGAAGTGCAATCTATTTTTGCGCCTGGGCAAGCTAGACATGTTGTGCAAGATAAGCAGCTGGGCACAGGTCACGCTCTTTTATGTGCGCTTCCGCAGCTTTTAGAGACAGGTGCCAGTTATTGCCTGGTTCTCAACGGGGATGCTCCCTTAATCAGCAGCAAGTCTTTGAATCATTTTTTGGAGCAGGTCTTGGAGCAGGACCCTGATCTCGCTTTTATGAGCATTGAGCTGGATGATCCGCGGGGGTACGGCAGGGTTAAAAGGGGGCCTGATTCTGAGTTGCTGGGAATAGTTGAGGATCGGGACTTAGTTGATACAGGTGAGGAACAGATCAAAGAGGTCAACGCCGGAGTCTATTTGGTGAATCTGCAGAGCATGCAAGATTGTTTGCAAAGCTTAGATAACAACAACAAACAGGGTGAATATTATATCACTCAATTGGTGGATCTGGGGCTTAAGCGAGACCGAAAGGTGCTGGCTGTGAGCGCAGGAAAAAATCCGGAATTTTTGGGGGTCAATAATCCAGCCGAGCTGATTCATTGCGAGGAAATACTGCGCAGGCGTATAGTACAGGAGCTTTTATCTGCGGGGACGATAATCCGCAATCCTGAGCAAGTAAGAATCGGTCCCAGGTGCCAGGTGGAGCCTGGGGCTGAGATCACTGGGCCGGCTGAAGTCTATGGCGCAAGTATTGTGGCTTCTCAAAGTAAGCTGGAGTCCCATGTCTGGATTAAGGACTGTCAAATCAGGGAAAGGGCCAGCATTAGATCCTTTTCCCATCTGGAGCAGGCTCAAATAGGCGAGGACTGTCAGGTGGGTCCCTACTCCAGGCTTAGACCAGGGGTTTTTTTACGGCCAAGAGCCAAGGCTGGCAATTTTGTAGAAATCAAGAAGTCCGAGCTTGGAGAAGATTGCAAAGTCAATCATTTGGCCTATGTAGGAGATGCCATTGTGGGAGCAGGGAGCAATATAGGGGCTGGAAGCATAACCTGCAATTATGATGGCAGGCAGAAGCATCAAACAGTAATTGCTGAAAATGTCTTCGTGGGCAGCAATACCTCCATGGTAGCCCCTTTGTATATAGGCAAAAATGCCCTCATAGGCGCAGGATCTACAGTCACCAAGGATATACCAGAAGATGCTTTGGCTGTAGCTAGAAGCAAGCAAAAGAATTTGAAGCGCAAAAAAAAATAAGCAGGATCAGGATTGATAGACATGCAAAATCTGGAGAGCTTGGAGGCCAGGATAGATCAATTATTGCAAAAAATACAGGAGGTTAGGTCTGAGAACCAGGGTCTTCGCTCCGAGCTTGAAGCAGAGAGGGAGAATAAGCAAAAGGTATTAAAAAAGGTGGATCAACTCTTGCAAAAGCTGCAAGAGGCAGATATAGATTAGGTAATGCATAGCTATCATCTGTCTATTCTGGGACATGAAATTGCATTTAGGACTAATGCTGAAGAGGAGCGAATCAGAGAAGCTGAGAGGCTGATCGCTCAAAGATTTAAACGGCTGGACACCCATGGCTCCAGGGTGAACAACGAGAAGTTGCTTATTTTGGTGGCCTTGAGTCTAGCTGACGATTATCTGCAAACTGACCAAAAACTGCAGGACTTGCAACATAGAATCCAGCAGATTTTGGAAAAAATAGAGGCGGAAATAGAATAGAGGCTTTATTTTGCTGCGCATACAGCAATCCCCTGGGGGTTTGGTGATTGCCGGGACCATTTTTGAGCCAACACCTCAAAAACGGGAGCTGCTCCCTGTAACCTGTTGTGCATGCCCGGCAGGACCGGGAAGCCTGATGGTTACTAGCGGCACCCACCTGGTTTAACCAGGTTCAAGATGGCCCGCAACACGGACCCCTGGGGTTTCATAATCCAGCAGTTAATAAGTCCTATACGAAACATTTTTGCGATTCTTACCTCTATCCCTGGATGGCTGGCAGATAGCCGCATTCCTAGGGTCCAGTCTTGCAGCATTCCTGATTTGCTCCTCTGGCATTGGCTCCAGCCTGTTTCTTAAGTCCCTACATTTGAATAGTCGTTGCATCGGATCAACTTCACTTCGGAGTTAGCCGGTATTTTGACCACTGTGCCCACGGCAGTTACTTCTTAACAGATTCTTAATTCTGAGAACATAAAGCAAGGAGCGGGAAGGCATGTTCTATTTGATTGCTGGCTTGATTGGAGCTTTGCTCGGGGCAGGTGCAGGGTATTTACTGCATAGAACTCTGGCCCGGAAAAAGCTTATAGATGCCAACCATAAGGCGGAGCAAATACTAGAGGAGGCCCAGAAAGAGGCCCAGGCCCAGAAAAAGGAGCTTTTGCTACAGGGGCAGGATGAGGTTTACAAGCAAAAAAAAGAAAATGAAAAGGAACTCAAGGAAAGGGAAAACAATGTCAAACAGCAGGAAAATCGCATTCAGCAAAAAGAGGAGCGCTTAGAGAGCAAGCAGGAAAGGATAACCCAGAAGGAAAGTGAGCTTGTAGACTGGGAGAAAAAGCTGGCCAAGACTGAAAGGGAGATAGAAGAAAGAGTACAGCAGGCTGAGAGCCTCAAGCAGGAGCAGGAATACAAGCTGCAAGAGATCTCGGGTTTGACCATGGAAGAGGCCAAAAAGCGCTTGTTAGAGGACGCAGAGAGTAAGACCAGACATGATGCAGCGCGCATGGTGAAGCAAATAGAGATGGAGGCCAAAGAAACTGCAGATCGAAAGGCCAGGGAAATACTAGCTACTGCGATTCAACGTTATGCAGGGGATTATGTCTCAGAGCAGTCTGTAACTGCAGTGGAGCTGCCCAGTGAAGAGATGAAAGGCAGGATAATAGGTAGAGAAGGCAGGAATATCAGATCCCTGGAAGCTGCTACAGGGGTGGACCTCATCATCGACGACACTCCGGAGACAGTGGTTCTGTCCGCATTTAGCCCTTTGCGCAGGGAAAAGGCCAAGCAGGTTCTGGAGCGCTTGATTAGTGACGGGAGGATTCATCCAGCCCGCATTGAGGACATTGTGCAAAAAGTGGACAAAGAAATGGAGGTCAAGCTAAGGGAAATGGGCGAGCAGGCCACCTTTGATGTAGGTGTGCACGGCATAAATCCAGAATTGGTGCGTTTGTTGGGCCATCTTTATTACAGGACCAGTTTTTCCCAGAATGTCTTGAACCATTCCTTGGAAGTGGCTTTTTTATGCGGGGTTATGGCTGCTGAGCTGCAGCTGGATGTGAAAAAGGCCAAGAGAGCAGGACTTCTCCATGATATTGGCAAGGCGGTTGACCATGAGGTGGAAGGGCCACACGCTTTGATTGGAGCGGATTTGGCTAAGAAATACAATGAATCCAAAGACATCGTGCATGCGATAGCAGCGCATCATGAGGATGTACAGTCCAAGTCCGTCCTGGCGGTCTTGGTCCAGGCTGCAGACAGTCTCTCCGGAGCCAGACCCGGCGCCAGAAAGGAGCTTTTGGAGAATTACGTCAAGAGACTGGAAGAGCTGGAAAATGTGGCCACAAATTTTGGAGGTGTCACGAAAGCTTATGCCATCCAAGCTGGCAGGGAGCTCAGGGTCATGGTGGATTGCGAACGTACAAATGAAGACCAGACCTATCTTCTCTGCAAGGATATAGCTCATGCTGTGGAACAGGAGTTGACCTATCCGGGACAGATTAAGGTGACCTGTATCCGGGAAAAAAGGGCCATCCAATACGCCAAGTAACAGCCAAGCCAAGATGTGGAGTAAGAGATGCAGCTGGATCTAGAGTACTGCTGGCAGCTTATCCAAAGGGGAAGCGAAGAGATCGTGGAGAAGGAGGAGTTGATGCAAAAGCTCCGCCTGGATCGCCAACTTAGGATTAAAGCGGGGTTTGATCCCACAGCCCCGGATCTGCATTTGGGACATACCGTCCTGGTTCAGAAGATGAAGCATTTTCAGGAGCTGGGGCACAAGGTACTTTTTTTGATCGGGGATTTTACCGGCATGATAGGAGATCCCAGCGGAAAATCCGAGACCCGGAAAGCCTTGACCCGGGAAGAGGTCCTGCGTAATGCAGAGACCTACAAAAGACAGATTTTTAAGATCTTGGATCCGGAAAAGACAGAGATTGTCTTTAATTCGCACTGGATGGACAAGTTCAGGGCCTCGGATTTTGTGCAGCTTTGCTCCAGATACACAGTGGCCAGGATGCTGGAACGGGACGATTTCCATAAAAGATACCAGGAAAATAGGCCTATTTCCATCCACGAATTCCTCTACCCATTGATCCAGGGGTATGACTCCCTGGCCCTAGAGTCTGATGTGGAGCTGGGTGGAACGGACCAGAAATTCAATTTGCTCATGGGTCGTACCCTGCAAAGGCAGGCAGGCATGGAGCAGCAGGTGATTGTGACCATGCCCATCCTGGAAGGCTTGGATGGGGTGCAGAAAATGAGCAAGTCCCTGAACAACTATGTGGGTATCGAAGAACCTGCCCCAGAGATGTTCGGCAAGCTGATGTCATTGTCTGACAAGCTGATGTGGAGATACTATGAACTGCTCTCGGATAAGGATATAAATGATGTCCAAGCCATGCAGCGCAAGGTGGAGGCAGGAGAACTGCATCCCAAAAAGGCCAAGGAAGAGCTGGCTCTGGAGCTGACTGCCAGGTTCCATGGCCTGGAGGCAGCCAGGTCTGCCCAAGAGGAATTCACGAAAGTCTTCTCCGCCCAGGAATTGCCAAAGGACATCCCAATCCAAGAAGTAAGCTACCAGGAGTCTCTGCCTGTGGTCCAGATCCTGGTTCAGGCTGGTTTATGTGCTTCCAAGAGTGAGGCCAAGAGACTTTGCCTGCAGGGAGCTGTCTCCACCCAGGGGCAGAAGATATTTGATCCTGGAGAAGTGTTCCCGCCAGGTCAGCACGATCTCAAAGTGGGCAAAAGACGTTTTTTGAGGCTCAAGGTTCAGGCCTGATGTCGCAGACCCAATATGTTGGCCGCGGACTGTATGCTTTGTACATCTTTGCCCGGATGGTTAAGATTGAGCACTCAGTCTTTGCCCTGCCATTTGCCTTTATTGGTTTTTTTCTTGCCAGCTCAGGCCAGTTGTTTTGGCAGAAGCTGGTCTTGCTGATCCTGGCCATGATTGCTGTGCGCACATGGGCTATGGCCATGAATCGGATTCTGGATAGGGATCTGGATGCTCAAAATCCTAGAACCATGGACAGGCCCCTGGTTACTGGAGAGATTTCTCTAGGGCAGGCCTGGCTGCTGTCCCTTGCCACTGCTCTGGTTTTTGTTCTGGCTTGCCTAGGTTTGAATAAGCTCTGCTTTGTCCTTTCCTGGTTGGTACTGCCCTGGTCAGCCTTGTATAGTATAGCGAAACGATTTACCTGGCTTTCCCATTTTTGGCTGGGCTCCGTCCTGGGGCTGGCCCCTGTGGCTGGTTGGCTGGCTTATGAACCAGAGTTCACACTGCCGGCAGTCCTTTTCGGCTTGGGAGTACTGTTCTGGGTGGCTGGTTTTGATATCCTTTATTCCTGCCAGGATGCAGAGATAGACCAAATGCTGGAGCTGAAGTCTTTGCCTGTTCGCTTAGGAGTGCCCCAGGCGCTTTTGCTGTCCACCTTTTGTCACCTAAATACAGCACTTTTCTTTTTGCTTGCTGGATGGGCCTCAGGGCTGGGATGGATCTATTATGCCGTCTGGCTCATGAGCAGTGCGATTTTGCTCTGGGAACACAGGCTCGTTAGCCCAAGAGATCTTTCTAGATTGAATACAGCATTTTTTAGCCTGAATGCCGTGGTAGGAGTGCTGCTCTTTTTGGGTGTTTTTGTGGATTTGCGGCTAACTATTGTGTGATATTAAACAGGAGCTGTTAGGAACTTAGATTGATTCAATATCGTGGAGCAATGTGATCAACCGACGTAAGACATCAACATCAAAGGATCCTTGCATATTTTGCTTCATTGTCTTCAGAGCCTGGAAAGGGCTTTCTGCAGGAGCATAAGGCCTGTCAGAGGTGATGGCATCATAAACATCACAGCAATTAAGTATTCTGGCAGGTAAGGGGATATTTTCCGCTTCCATTCCGCTGGGATACCCTGTACCATCGAGCTTTTCGTGGTGGAAAAGGATGCATTTCAAACTCAAGTCAGATAAAGAGATGTTGGAGCACAGCCTGGCACCATAGATAGGATGCTTTTGCATCATTTCCCATTCCTGAGCATTGAGCTTGCCTGGTTTGTTCAGCACACTCTGGGGGATCAGACTTTTGCCCAGATCATGCAGCATGGCCCCTATACCTGTATCCTGTCTGTCCTTTTCAGCAAATCCTTCATAGGTGTTCATGATAGCCATGCTGTAAGTGAAGACATGTACGCAATGGGAAAAAGTTTTGTAGTCATGGGAAATAAGCTTACTGATGTTTTTAATGGCCTCTTCCAAAGTCAAGAACTTGGAGCTGGAGGAAACAATGTGTACTATCTGGTCTAGCTCCTCTTGAGTGATGCCTCCAGGCAATTTTTTTTGAAAGATTTTCTTGACCATTTCAGTGGTGGTCTGCAGAAAGGCCTTAGAGCGCTCCTGAACAGGAATATTTTGATCTTCAAGGATTTTGGATAGGTGTAAATGTACATACCTTTGATAATGCTCCATTTGAGAGGCAGGTACAAAGACCCTATCTATGCCTGTTTCATAGAGCTTCTTGCGTAGTTGTTGGGTATAGCGCTCTTTCTCCCGGGTATAAAGGACCATTTTATCATTTTGTTTGAGGTAGACCCGGAAATCAAAGCAGGTTTCCGGAAAGAGGATAAGGGGAGAAACAGGAAAATATCCTTGAGCCTGCATGGGGCTTTCACAATTGTTATAAGTGGTTGCCTGATTTGCCTTCATATGGTTTCTGGACTTTTGGGTTGGTCATTATTTAATGCAGTAAGTTAAAATGAATGCTTCTTTTTTACTTGTCAAGGGCCAAAGTCTGGGAAGGGAAGGTGGGTGGGATGCTTACACAGAAGACTGTTCCTGGCTGGTTGCAAAACTGTCTGCAAGATAAAAAGATTGAGCTCTGGGGATGTGCAGATTTACACGGATTTGATCTACCTGGCATTGCCCAAGATCAGGGCCTGTACTATGCTTTGAGTTGGGCAGTGCCTGTGTCAGCAGATATCATGGCCCAGGTGGGCCTAAGTGGTCCGAATCAGGCCTATGCCAGGGAGTATGCCAAAGTCAATTCTTGCATAATAGAGCAAGCCCAGGCCTTGGAAGGGCTACTTGTTTCACAGGGGTATAAAGCCTGGGCTCTGCCGGTTTCCAAAAGAACTGATCAAATGGGCATTAAGGCAGATTTTCCTCATAAAACAGCAGCTACCAGGGCGGGTTTGGGCTGGGTGGGCCGCAACTGTCAGTTGGTGACACGAAGATATGGGCCTTGGGTGCGTTTGGGAACAGTGTTTACCGACTTATGTCTGGCATGCGGTCCAGCTGTAGAGAGACATTTTTGCGGCAAGTGCATGCGCTGCGTTGAGGCCTGTCCAGCCAGGGCCTTAAGCGGACAAGCCTGGCATCCAGGCCTGCCCCGGGAGGGGATATTGGATCCTGGACTTTGCGACTGGTGGAAGAAAGAGCATTATTTTCAGTTTAGTCAGGGACACAATTGCGCCATCTGCTCCGGAGTCTGCCCTTATGGGCTTAAAATTCTTCGTAACTGTACACCAGGTCCAGGGGTTCGGCCCACAGGGCGCAAAAAACTCGCTCCCAAGAATGCGTAAAGCAAAAGTCTGATTTTGGACCTCTTGAACTTCCAGATGACTATGGTGGACTTTGAGGTTGAAATAGCTTGCACAGTTTTGCTGAACGCATTCTAAGTCGCTCAAACATTTTGAGCCCTGTGGGCCGAACCCCTGGACCTTGGCTTCTTTTTCGGTAAAGCTTATTCGGGCACAGGAGATGGTGAATAAATACAATTCTTCAAGGTTTTCGTGCTTCCTAAGTTGAGAATTTTTATCAAGGCTCCAACTTGTGGCTAATGAGACGTTGGAAACATGTCGAAAGGGAAATTAAGTCCAGAAAGTCAATTCTCAGATCATCACAGCCCCTTGGGCTCTACGCGTCTGCAGGCCCCCTGAACGCCTATTGGGAACATTTCCATGTTTCGTTATATCGTGATCTAGGCATGAGGATTATTCGGAAAAAGCGAGCTAGCCAGGAACGAGAGTATGTCTGCAAAACAACGTGGGCAGGAGATCAGCGGGTATATAACATTGCAAGGGGACCCTACATATCCGGTGTTTGCAGGGCAGGCCTTTGCTCTCTTGGAGCCAGTGCCGGGGGAAGGCTCCCCTGAATTCGACAATAAAGAGAAAAAACAGCAAGGTGAAAAGGAAAGATTTGTGCAGGTATCCTCTTCCAGCTGTGTATATCAGGCTCAAAGCGGTGAACTGCTGGCTAGGGGGTATGGTCTGGTGCAGGTTAAAGACCATAGGATGCAAGTTGTCCCTTTGATGCGGGTCAGCAAGGACAGACTGCATCTTTTGGCTACTATTTATTCCTGGGATTTTTTTGCTCAAGAAATCACTTTGCAGCGCATAGAGCAGGCTGTGCAAGATTTGGGTTTGGAAGTGGAGCTGGAAGAAGAAAAGATAATGCAAGCTCTGGAAGCGGCTCGTAAAAGCGACTCCCCCCAGAAGGGAATAGTTGTTGCCAAGGGTGGCTGCAGGCCTCAGGAAGCAAGGGATGCCCAGCTCGAACTGGCAGGGGATTCCTCCTTGCCTGTATTTCCGGGGTACGCCCTGGGCCGGATACTTCAGGCCCAGGAGTGTATCTGGGGCAAAAGCATAGACGGCACTCCCCTGGAGCCGGAAAAGAAAGATCCACCACTTAGGATAGAGCCTTGGCAGAGGTGTGGTTGGACGCTAGGTCAGGATTCGGAAACCATTTATGCCACCAGGTACGGGCTGTTGACAGAGGCTCAAGGACAGCCTTTTGTTTCTTCTTTGATCACAATCTCTAAGGACAGGCTCTATGTTTGGGCCACATTGTTTGCCAAAGATTTTTATCACAAGAAAGTATCAGTGCGAGGCATGATGGATTTGTTTCAGGCTGCTGGAATGAAAGCGGAGCTGGATGAACGAGCCATAGCTGCTGCCCTCAAACAATCTAAAAAAGACAAGGCTGCGCAAGAGAAGGTGCTAGTAGCCAGCGGCAGGCCCCCAGAGCAGGGCCATGATGGCAGGGTGATTTTTGCCTGGGAGGAAGAGGAAAAGCAAGATGTTCAAAATGGCAGGCTGGATCCTAGGCAGCGCAGTTTATACAAATCTGTAAAACAGGATCAGCTTATTTGTTGGCTGGAGCCACCAGGGGCAGGCAAGCCCGGGATCGATGTTTTTGGCAAAGAGGTGGCCTCCAAGCCTGGATATCAGGCACAGGTCATTGTAGGCCAAAATGTTGCAGCCTATAAAAACGACAAGCCTTTGGCAGTACAGAGCCAAGAACCTTTGAAGTCAGGTCAAGGTCAGGAAAAAAATACAGATGAATCCCCAAGGAATTTGCAGGGGCAGGTGGTAACAGAGCCAGGAGTTGAATTCAGAGCCCTGTTGCCCGGAGTAGTGGGTTGGAATGGAAAAACCATTTCTGTGTTGGAAGCAATTCAGATCAAGGGGGATGTGGATTACTCCACAGGGAATATAGAGTTCAAAAAGGGTTCTGTGCATGTGCAGGGCAGCATAAAGTCAGGATTTAGCCTGAAAACTCCAGGAAATGTCTATGTTAAGCAAAGTGTTGAAGGGGCGGTGCTACAGGCAGGCGGCGATTGTGTGGTCAATATAGGCCTTTCCATGCAAGAAAAAGGGAGCGTTACTGTAGGGGGCTCTTTACAGGCTCATTTTATGGAGAATGCTACAGTCAAGGCCAAGGGGGATATATTCATAACCCACGATATTATAAACTCCTTGATCCAGACCTTGGGTCAGGTTCAAGCTACAAAGGGCAGGGGCAAGATCCAGGGGGGGCTTATTAGAGCCGCCACTGGAGTCCAGTGCAATGTCTTAGGCTCGGAGCGTGGAGTATCCACCAGGATAGTGCTCAGCTTTGTAGCAGAAGGTGATCCAGCTTTAATCCAAAGAAGGGATCAGCTCAAGAGAAAGTTACAGAAGATACAGGAGGTGCTGGGAGAAGACAATTATCAAACTTTGCTGGAAAAAACTCCAAAGGAGAAACATCCTCAGCTGGTAGAGATGCTCAAAAACAAAAGCAAAATTCTGGCTGAGCTCAAGGAGCTTAAGCCTAAAATCAAGGAGTCGAAGCAGGAGTTGACTCAAAGGACCATGGAGTCCAAGATTGTGGTCAAAGATAAGGTATACCCAGGAGTAGAGATTACCATTGCCCAGGAAAGCCTTGAGGTAAAAGAAACCCTACACAGCCCTACCTTTTATCTGGATCAAGAGAGCATGGCTATCAAGATTGCCTGATTTTGGTCTCTGTCTGGCGGCAAGGCCCTTGCTTCTGAAACACACAGTTAACAAGGAGGAGAATGGTGCTCACAAAAAGGATGCTGCTTTTATTTGTGTTTTGTGCTGGGCTTGTTTTTGCCCCACAGGTCCAGGCAGGCTTCCAGGATGTGCTCAATTTTGAAGACAATCGCTTTCTGCCTGTGGATAGCCTAGAGTTTATGCATAGTTATCAGTTTTTTTCAGATACAGAGCCAGAGAAGTTCGAAAGGCACGAGTTTACGTATCAGCTGACTTATGCTGCGGTGGAGAACTTTGAGATGGGGGCTACGATGCCTGTGGTTTTCTTTGAAAATCAGCAAGAGGAGGGCTTTGGGGATTTAAGCATTTTCCAGCGATACAAGTTTTTGGAGCAGCAGGGCAGGATGCCTGAGCTAAGCGCAGGTCTGGAGCTCATTTTTCCCACCGGGGATAAGGATTTGGCCCCTGCTGGCTCCAATAAACTGGACGCCAGGCTTTATAGCAGTGTGAGCCAGGAAATGGCCCTGGGCTGGAAGTGGGTTGCACAACTGGGCTATAGGTTTTATGGAGACAAAGGGGTAGAAGACAGGCTTGAATACAACCTTGGCCTGAACTATACTTGGGGCTCGGAAATGAGGGCTATTCTGGAGTTTAACGGGCTCAGTGGTGGGGTGCCGGATCAAGACGAGTACTATATTTCCCCTGGAATAAACGTGCGCCTGCGGCAAGGGCTGAGCGCTGCCTTTTCCATCCCCATGGGGCTGAACAGCGATGCCGCATCCCACAAGGCCCAGGTCCAATTCAGGATGGATTTTTAATCTTTTTACGAAGCTGGCTGGGCTATAAGTGCAGGTTCATACGTAAATCGAACCGTAAGGATTCACCAGGTCCGGGAGTTCGGAGCACAGGGCGCAAAATACTTGCTCTGTTGGCCGAACCCTCGGACCCTAGTCTTACCAGTTCCCAAATTTCTGGCATAGCAGGTGGTGAATAATTCTGTATTTTTAAGAATCACGAGGGGCTAGTTTGCTATAGCCCTGTCCAACCTTTGTTTTAGGCTAGGAAAGTCCTGCATCTCGGTGTGGGGCAGGAACAGGGCAGAGGTGAATTCGTCCATAAATGCGTTGTTATCGCTGAAGTCCACATAGGTCATATTGCTGGAGATCTGCTCGGCTTCTGTCCTGGATTCCTGGCTCAAAAGGCACATGTAGGCCCCAGCCAGGGAGGTGTTGCCCAGGTACTGGAACTTGTCCCTGTCCAGATCCGGCAGGAGGCCTATGTTCACTGCCTTGTCCACATCCAGATACTCTCCGAAGCCTCCTGCAATTAAGATCCGGTCCAGATCAGAGAAGCTAAGCCCCACATAGCCCAGCAGGGTTCTGAATCCTGCATACACAGCTCCCTTGCTGCGTAGGAGATTCTGGATGTCGGATTCTGTAAAAATGATATCCTCGTCCATGCTAGTATTGTGGGCCCATTCCAGGATATAGGCCCTTTCCCCGGTCTGCCGGGTCAGCCTGGGATGTTCTGCAGGCAACTGTATTCGGCCGCTTTGGTCTATAACCCCGGCGAGCAGCATCTCGCTCAGGGTGTCTATCATGCCTGTGCCGCAGATGCCCCTGGCAGGCAGCTGGGCTATAGTACGTATGCTGGCTTCCTGGCTTTCCGGGTCAATGTCCACTGCTTCGATAGCCCCTTCCTCAGCGCGCATGCCCCAACGTATTCCGCCGCCTTCAAAAGCAGGCCCTGCTGAGCAGGCAGCAGTCAGCAGCCAGTCCTGGTTGCCCAGTACAATCTCGCCATTGGTGCCTACATCCACGAACAGAGTGATAGGCTCCTGCTTGTGCAGGCCAGAGTAGAGTATCCCGGAGACAATATCCCCGCCCACATAGCTGGCAGGTCCGGGCAGGATGAAAACCGGGGCCGAAGGGTCTGTCTTGATTCCGATCTCCCGGGCCTTGAATATGGGAAAATCAGTGGCAGTGGGTATATAAGGAGTTCGCCTCAGGTACCTGGGCTCCAGCTGCAGCAGCAGGTGGCTCATGGTGGTGTTTCCGGAAACCACCACATTGCCTATGTTCTGCCTTTCCTGCCCGGAGCTGTCCAGGACTTCGTTGATCAGGCCGTTGATGGTGGAGAGCACCATATTGCCCAGTTTCCGGACCCCGCTTTTTTCCGCGCAGACTATACGGTTGATAATATCGTCTCCGCACGCGGCCTGCTTATTGTGTCCGCCAGCCCCAGCCAGGACGCGGCCGCTTTGCATGTCCACTAGATACATCATGACCGTGGTGGTGCCCACATCCACTGCCAGGCCCAGGCTAGGATGCTCCTCCTGGCCGGGCTGCACCTGCAGGACCTCGAAGGAGCACTTCTTCCTGATCACCGAAGCGCTTACAGACCAGTTTTCCTCTCGCAGGGCATTGGCCAGCTGACGCACAACCTCCAGGCTGATATTCATGCGCTCTGGATCCACGTTTTGTTTCTTTAGACCTCGCTTGAGCCGGTCCAGGTCGCTGACGTTGTCCTCTGCAGTAGGCGGAGAAAGCTCCAGGAAGAACTCCTCCCGCATGGGTGAAAGCTGCTGCACGCAACCCAGGAGCTTGGCAGTGGCCTGCTCGCCTATTCCGGCGCAGCGCAGTCGTCTCTCCAGGGTTTCCTCAGGGATTCTGACTTCCAGGTCTTCATGCACTGTGCTCTGGCAGGCCAGGACATAGCCCTTGGCCTTTTCCGAGTCTGTAAGCAAGGGAGTGTCCGCGGTCTGGACCCGGCCCTGGCTGATCACCAGCTTGCATTTGCCGCAGGTTCCGGCTCCGTTACAGGACGCATTCAGCTTCAGCCCAGCATCCAGGGCTGCCTGGAGCAATGTGGTGCCAGCTGGAACATCTATCTGGACGTTGTCTGGAGAGAAGCTTACCTGGTGCCTGTCTGCTTGTGCTTCCAGCTTGTTTCTGCGTTTCTCATTTTCTCTTTCCTGGTGTATAAACCATATGGGACAGGAGGATCTGAATTTGCAGTAGAGGTTTGGATCCTTGCAGTGCAGGCAGTCCTGACACATATAGATAGCATGCTTTTGGCATTTGTAGGGAGTGTCTATCTGGGGATGGTTGACGCACTTGCCCATATTGTAAACCTCCTTAGAGATTTTGTGTATTGCATATTCTGGGCAAGTCTGTGCACAAGGCGTGCCAGAAGTTTATTATGCGTCGGATTCCGGACTCTGAAGGGGGATATTCCATTTTTTCATGTACTTCCAAATAGCTGTCCTGCTTACCCCCAGGTGCCTGGCAGCTTCAGCCTTGTTCCAGCCGCACTCTTTCAGCAGCTGCCACAATCCTTCTTTGTCCAGACTGCTTGAATTCACTGCACCAGTGGTTTGCCTTTGATTGTGGCTGTGAGGAAAGGTTTGCATATCGTGTTTGCCGGATCTGATCTCCCTGGGCAAGTCCTCTGGCTTGAGGAAATCCTGTTCGCAGAGGACAAAGGCGTGCTGGATAGCGTTTTCCAGCTCCCGCACATTGCCTGGCCATTCGTAGTCCATGAGCAGGCGCAGGCCCAGATTCTGGATTCCTTTGATGTGCTTTCCGGTTTGCTGGTTTTGCTGTTGAATAAAGTGGCTGACCAAAAGCGGAATATCCTCTTTCCTCTGCCTGAGAGGGGGCACCACAATAGGGAAGACGTTGAGTCTGTAGTATAAGTCTTGGCGGAAACTGCCTTGGGAGACCAGTTCTTTGAGGTCTTGGTTGGAAGCGCTTATGACCCGGATATCTACTTTGCGGGTTCTGGATTCTCCCACCCTCTCGATCTCCCGCTCCTGCAATACCCGCAGGAGCTTAACTTGGATAGCGAGGCTCAGCTCTGCTACTTCGTCCAGGAAGATACTTCCTCCGTGGGCTTCCTCGAACCTGCCTCGCCTGTCCTTGTGCGCTCCTGTGAAAGAGCCTCTGGCGTGTCCGAAAAGTTCGCTTTCCAGCAGGGTCTCAGGCAAAGCAGAGCAATTGACAGTCACAAAGGGCTGGTTGGCCAAATTGCTGTTGTAATGGATCGCACTGGCTATCAATTCTTTGCCTGTGCCGGATTCTCCCTGGATGAGCACATTGGCCCTGCTGGCAGCAGCAGCCTGCAGGCGATGAAAGACCTCCTGCATGGCTCTGCTCTGGCCTATGATATTGTGCAGGCTGTAGTGCCTGGTCAAAAGCAGATTGGCCTCTTCAGCCTTGTGCCTGGCCTTTTCCAGCTCTGTCATGTCGGTGATGGTCTCCACTATACCGATGATCTGTTCCTGTTCGTCCCTGACTACGCGGGCTTGCTTAATGACAGGCACGTCCCTGCCTTTCCTGTGCCTTAGTACGCATTCCTTGGGCTCGCTTTGACCGTATTCCAGGATGCCGCAGCTATGAATGTTTTCCGGGCAGAGCTTGCCGAAACATTTGCTAAATCCCAATAGGGCGCAGCCTTGGCCCAAGGCCTGGGAGGCAGAATAGCCGCTTATTTTCTCCATGGCTCGGTTCCAGGAGGTGATCCTGCCCTGGGTATCCATGGTAAATACTCCCTCAGCCATGGAGTCCATAATCTGATTCAAAAAGCGCACATTCCATACCGCATGCGTAGTGGCCATAATTCCTCCTGGAGCATAAATGAACGTTACGATAACGTTAAGGTAACGTTTTGGAGAATAAATCATTGTTTTTTTCCTGGCAAGGATGCTGTCTTTTCCCCGCGGTGGGAGGTGCATGGCATGTCTAAGCAAGGTCAGGGAACGGCTGATTTGGCACTGGGATTGCTTGCATGGCTTAAGTACAGGGAAGTTTGCCTGTTTGCAACAAGCTGGCGGGCAGAACCTGTATCAGGGGAAATCTTTTTCCAAGAGGAAAAGCAAATGACAGGTTTGCAGTGCCCAAAGGATTTCGGTTGGCAAAAAAATGGCGGAAAGGAGTGGACTCTGCTGGAGTTCAAAGCCTCCTGGTGCGCACCCTGCAGGGAACAGTCCCGGATATTACAGGATTTAGCCCAGGATTTCGGGGACTGGGTGAGCTTTCAAGGGGCGGATATAGAGGTCCACTCTGCCTTGGCCGTTGAGATGGGGGTCCAAAGTGTGCCTACCCTGGTTTTATGCAGGCAGGGCAAGGAGCAGCAGCGTTTTATCGGCCTGCAGGATAAACAGACCTTGAGCCGCATTTTGCAGGACTGCTTGGATCAGGGGCAGGAATAAATCTGGCGCTTTCAGGCTGTGATGTACAAAAATAAAATATATCCCAGATAACAGGACAAGAGCAAGGCTCCTTCCAGCCTGTTGATCCTGCCTGCAGACCTGAATCCATGGCCCAGGAAGAATAAGGATCCTGTGAAAAAGGCCATGACAGGAATGTCCCGGTAGAAAAGCTCTGCAGCAGAACCCAGGCCTCTAGGCGGGTCAGGCTTTTGTTTTGGAGCTGGATGACTGCCAGGATAGTGGCTGCAAGCAAAAGGGGCAGCTCTTTGCGCAATACTGTAGAGCTGACAGCGATAGGGCTAACCAGGGCGCTCAGGCCGAGAACAAGTCCAGTGTTGGCGATGTTGGAGCCATAGGCGTTGCCCAGAGCAAGTGCTGAATTGCCCTGCAGAGCGGCTATGGCGGAAACTGTAGCTTCTGGCACAGAAGTGCCGAAGCCTATCACCAGCATGCCTACCAGCAGGTCGGGCAGCCCCAGGTGTTTGGCTGTGCTTGCAGCCCACAGCACAAAACGATCCGCACTAAAGAGTAAAAAACCTATTCCGATCGCAAGTCCAAGTGCAGGGATCAGTATTAATAGAAGGTCTTTTTCCAGGCTGCCCACTCAGAAAGGGATTCTATATCCCTTGCTCCGGCAGGGTGAAGGAGAATTTGGCCCCTTGATCTACCTCGGCCTGGGCCCAGATTTGGCCTTGGTGTCGTCTGATTATCCTGGCCACTGTGGCCAGACCTACTCCGCTGCCGGGATAATCACTGGATGTGTGAAGGCGCTGGAAGGCTTGGAAGAGCTTATCTGCGTAAGTCATGTCCAGGCCTACCCCATTGTCTCGAATAAAGTAGATTGGCTGGGAATCCAGATACTCCAGGCCAAACTCTATCCAGGCTTGTTCTTTATGGGCAGTGAATTTCCAGGCGTTTTCCAGAATATTCTTTAAGGCTATGTATAAAAGGGAAGGATCGCCCCAGGCCTGTAAATCAGGGGTTATGTTTAGCTGGATCTGTCTTTGCGGTTCCCTTTGCCGCAGCTCTTGGATACACCTTCTAACCAGGGCGCTCAGGTTTACTTTTTGTGGGCTTAGATCTTGCCGGTTTACCTTAGAGAGCAGGAGCAAATCATCAATCAATTTGCCCATACGCTGGGTGCCAGCCCTGATGCGGTGCAAGTAGTCCTGCCCCTGTTCATCCAAAATTTGGGCGTAATCTTCTAACAGGGCCTGGCTAAAGCCATCAATACTGCGCAAAGGCGCCCGCAGGTCATGGGAGACAGAGTAACTAAAGGAATCCAGGTCCTGATTGGCGGCTTCCAGCTCTGCTGTCCTGGCCTGGACCCTTTGTTCAAGGTTGGCATTGAGCTGTTGCAGTTCTTTTTCAGCCCTGCTTAGCTCTGTGATTGCTTTTTCCATTCTGGAAAAGTATCTCCGCAAAGGTATGAACAAAATGACGGAGGTGGCCAGGACAAAGACAAGGCCTTTGTAGGTCTGGACTAGGGCAAAGCCAGCCATTTCCTGGATGACCAGGGCCAGGAGCCAGTCCGAGAGGAAAATCCATAAAAAGCCCAGCATAGCGTAGATTAAAACGACTTTTAATGGAGGGCTTATAAACTGCTCCAGACTGTGAAGATCACCTCCATGTTTTTTTGCGTGGTCAGATTGCATGGTGCGGCAATGCTTGCTCTGCTAGGGGGTTTTTCACTCTTGTAAAGCCTGGCGCACTTTCAGGGCCAGACTGCCGGCGGAAAAAGGCTTTTGGAGAAACTTGACGCCCTGTTGCAGTACTCCCTGCCTGGATATGAATTCTGCTGGATATCCGGAAATATACAAGGCCTTAATTTGTGGGATGAACTCTTTGATGTTTTGCAAGAGCTTGCCCCCGTCCATTTGGGGCAGCATAACATCTGTAACAATGAGGTGGATATCAGCCTGGTGGCTTGCAGCGATGTATAGGGCCTGTTGTGGGCTGGAGGCCTGCAAGACGGTATATCCGTATCCTTGCAGAACATCCGTAATTAATTCTAATATGCTTTGTTCATCCTCCACCAAAAGCACTGTCTCCTGACCTTTGAGCTCGGTGTCATGCAGAGTTGTATGTTTATTGATGCTGTCTTTCCCTGTGCTGCAGGGAAGATAGATATCGAACTTGGTGCCTTGGCCAACTTGACTAAAGGTCAGGATTGTTCCCTGGTTTTGTTTGATTATGCCGTAGACCACAGCCAGTCCAAGTCCGGTGCCCTTGTCTTGTGACTTGGTGGTAAAGAAAGGTACAAATATTTGTTCCAAGGTGGTTTGATCCATGCCTGAACCATTATCCTCAATTTGCAAAAGCACATATTGTCCTGGTTCAAGCTCAGAACCTGGTTGGGGCTGGGGTGGAGCCAATTCTCTTATCTCGGTTTTGATAGTGATTTTGCCTGAGCTGGACATAGCATCCCTGGCATTAAGGGTTAGGTTGATTAAAATTTGGTCCAGCTGGGCAGGGTCCATATATACCAGGGCCTGATCAGATCCGGCTTCCCAATGCAGGGTAATATCCTGATCCACTAGACGTTGCAGCATCTTGAGGAAATCAGGAATCAAGGTGTTCAGGTCTACTGTTTGAGGGCTTATTGTTTGTTTGCGGGCAAAGGCTAGAAGCTGTCTGGTCAATTCTGAGGAGCGCAAAGCGGATTTGCGGATGTCCAAGAGATGGTCTTGCAATTGACTGTGACTCTTGGTTTGCTGCAGGGCCATTTCAATCTGGCTCAAGATGGCCTGCAACATGTTATTAAAATCGTGGGCCACCCCTCCTGCTAATTGGCCAATGGCCTCCATCTTTTGGGACTGCAGGAGCTGGGCGTGCAGGCTGGCTTTTTCCTGTTCAGTTTTTTTTTGCTCAGTAATGTCCCGGGCAATACCTTCCAGGGCCAAACAATTGCCCTGAGAATCTGTAAGTGAAGTATCCCGCAAATCCAACCATACAGTATGCCCTTGTTTGTGCATCCAACGCAGTAGTACTGATTTATGCTCCATGGAACTGTCTGAGAATTTCGTTTCCAGCAGATCAAGGTCTTCTGGGTGGGCTCTTTGGAAAAAGAGATCAGGGTTTTGGTACAGCTCTTCCGGAGTATAGCCAAGAATTCTGGTACAAGCTGGGCTTAAGTACTCAAAATGGCGCAGAGGTCGCAAATTGATGCGGTATATAAGGTCAGGGACATTTGCAGCCAAGCGGCGAAACCGGCTCTCACTTTCCTGCAAGGCCTTTTGTTCCTGGAGACGTTCCCTACGGTTTGCAGCCTCCTGCAGCTCCCTGCGTACAGCTGGTATGAGCCGGGCAGGGTTATCCTTCATGATGTAGTCGTGGGCCCCGGCCTTCATAGTCTCCACTGCCACATCTTCGCCAATGGTGCCTGAGAAGACGATAAAGGGCAGATCCAGTCCACTGTGCTGCAGGATTTGCAATGCCTCCAGACCACTGAAGCCAGGCAGGGCGTAGTCGGAAATAATCAGATCCCATTCATGTCCCTGCAGGGCCTGGCGCAGCAAAGGGGCGGATTCCACGCGTCTGGCTTCAAGCTGAAACCCTCCTTTTTGTAAGGCACGCTGCAGCAAAAGGGCATCATCTTCATTGTCTTCCACTATCAAAACTCGCAGCAAACTCATGAGGCTTTCCCTATTGGCTGGGGCATATTGAGAGTCAGCCAGTATAGAACCAGCTGATGCGCCACATTTGTCAACTCTTCAAAGTCCACTGGTTTGCGGATGTAGCTGTTGGCACCATTGTTATAAGTCTGCAAGAGATCTTCTTCTTCCTGGGAGGAAGTCAGGATAATGACCGGGAGTAATCTGGTGTGTTCTTGGGAACGGTTGCATCGCAGGACCTCCAGGCCATTTCTCCAAGGCAACTTTAAGTACTGCAGAACGATACTGGGCAGATCCTGGAAAGCAAAATCAGTTTGGATTCCTGCAGGGGAAAGGTATTCCAGGGCCTCCACTCTGTCTTGGGCAACACTCAATTTGTTGAAGGTATTGTTCTTTTTGTAAGGCCCTCCGGGTGAGGAGTACATCATCAGGGTTGTCTTCTACCAAAAGAATGCCTTGAGTATACATGATAGCTGATTCTTTCTCCGGTGCTGCAAGGTATAGTCCAGCAAGGACTTGGATAAAATGAGAATGTGGCTTATCTGCTTTAGGACACTCTGTATCCTAATTACCTGCTGTTTTAGCCGAAATCAAGGTTTATTGTATGTTTGATGAGTTTTTTGTTGAATCTTCCAGGGGCTAGAAACCTTTGTATTTTTGTATTAGAAAGAGTGTGCTGTCTGAGCGGGCTTGATAACTGCCTGGGGAAAAGATAGAGTCGTTAGTAACCGCCCTTAGCTCAGATGGATAGAGCGCCGGACTTCGGATCCGGAGGCCGTAGGTTCGAATCCTGCAGGGCGGGCCTTATATTTCAGCGGGCTAGTCAATATGGCTTAGTCCCTTTTTTTTGCTGGTAAGTAAATAGTATGTCCTGCCTGTTGTTGGTAAGCCTGGGAAGCTTCCCTTGATTGATCAGATGGGCATTGACGATGATAGCTCTTTTCAGAGCCTATGATCAAAGATTTGAAGCCAGCCTATAGAAAATGAAAAGCTAACTCTTTCTTCAGCAGTCCAGGTTCTTTCTGCGTAAGGAACGCTGGAGGAGAGATCGAATCCATTGCAGGGGTGACTCACGACATCACCGAGCGCAAACAGCTGGAGCAAGAGAGGGCGACTGAGAAGCTGAGTCAGCTGGCTGCTGGAAATGAACACGAAGAAGCCCCCATAGAATCAGTGCAGAGCTCAGGCAATTCACCAGCGGTTAATTGTATAATACCTCATTTGGACGGTATCCTTCCCGGGCTGATGACAGAAGAGAGAGCCTGGATTTGACAGGAATGGTATGAAGTTATACTTTTTCTAAAATGAAGTATAACAAGGAAGGATGTTCTATGGGCACAGGCACTCCCAAAACAGTAACTGTCTCATCCAAGGGCTGGGTGGTTATTCCTGCGCCGCTGCGCAGAAAGATCAGGCTCAGGCCAGGCATGAAGATGACTATTCAAGAGATTGAGGGCAAGATCATTCTGGAGCCACAAACCGAGGATCCAGTGGATATCCTTTTCGGCAAGCTGGCAGGCCAAGCTTCCCTGACCCAGGCTTTGCTAGAGGACAGGGCCGAGGAAAGGAATCGTGAGCAAAAAAGTTTTCATTCTGGATAGTTACGCCCTGCTAGCCTATTTTCAAGCCGAACAAGGCGGTGAGGCAGTTCGGGATATTCTCAAAATGGCCCAGGCTGGAGAGGTTACAGTCCTGCTTTCTGTGATCAATCTGGGCGAAATATATTATATT
>CAZBUB010000028.1:0-11438 GCA_964494985.1 uncultured Desulfohalobiaceae bacterium
ATCTGCAGACCGGTAAAGCTCATGATAATGTAATTAAAGCCCACATAAAAGGCCAGGACGATGAAGATGCGCTGGAGCACCTTGTCCGGGATATACTGGGAGGTGCGCGGACCAATCATGGATCCTATGAATATGCCCACCAGTTGCGTCCCGACCAGAGGCCAGTGCACAAGGACGCCTGCGGCCAGGTAGCTGAGAATGGCGGTCAGCATGCCGACCAGGACGGCCAGGGCCGAGGTTCCGGCCGCCAGGTACATGGGCAGTCCGGCCACAGCAGTGATAAAAGGGACCAGCAGGAAGCCGCCGCCAACGCCCAAAAAGGCGGCAATGGCTGCAATGACGAATCCGCCGAGCAGGGGGAACAAGGGATTAAAGGAGAACTCCACCCCGTAGAAGGTGAACTTTATCGTTTTCATGCTAAAAGAAGTCATCTTCACGCCCAGCTCAGATGTGTCCACTGCCTCCCCGCTTCTCTTGCGCTTCATGGTCTGCTCAAAGGCCTCAGCTGCCTGTTTGGCCTTCTTTTTTCCGGCCTGCCCCCTGGGTGTGGACTGGTAGAACATCCAGCAGCCGAGAACCAGGACAAAGACGCCGAACCAGCCGATATAATCAGTAAATGAGACCTTCCCGGCGGTCAGGGTGGGGACCAGGTAGCTGCCCAGGATGGAACCTATGGCCAGGGCCAGGCCAACAGGAATGACCAGTCTGCCAAGCTTCCAGTAATTGACCACTGAGACCAGGGCACTGAGCCCGACCAGGAACTGGTTGGATATGCGGATAGTGTCTGTGATTGCGGAATTCAAGGCCGGAGATTTGCCTGCGAATTTGTCTGCGTAGGGTCCAAGGCCGTAAATGGAGATGTGCCCGATCCCGGCCGCTATTCCCCCAAAGGCGCCTACAGTGGAAAAGATCCATCCCACCAGGCAGGCCCACAGAAAGGCAATGATCAGGTTGATTTGCGGCGCTCCGGGGATTCCCAGATATCCTTCGGGGTCGTCCTTGTTCAGATATCCGTCCTCGTGGGCCAGGTTGATTGCTTCCTCCAGGGCATGGGGGTCTTCAGCAGCCTTTTCGGCTAAATCCTCCTGGGCCAAGGCCAGGCCTTGGGCAGCCACAAACAGGGTTAGCATTGCAAGGCAGATGAACAAGAGTTTTCTGGGCATGAGTACCTCCTGAATCAGTTTGAAGTTGAGTGGATAGATTTTGAATATTTAGCACAAACGCAGCAGCTTTGCAAGGATGCTGGCATTTTAAAATACCTCCTGCCGTTGGGGATGGAGTTGGAATTGAATTTTTATTGAAAGCAAGCCATGTGCCAAAAATAATAAGTTAGTTATATCAATGTGTTAACCCTTGAAGGTTCTATGAGTTGTCCCTCTTGGGATAAATGCGGAAGGCTTTTGTCCAAAAAGGGACACAGGTATCTGTCAGGTATTCGTACTCAAGCTTTGGTCAAATCTACTTCGAAGCGCTGCCTCCGGTGGCTGGTTATCTGTTATCAGTTTGCATGAAAAAAAGGGGTAACCAATTGGGTTTACATGAATCGATTTCGGGCGAAGACAAGCTTCGCCTCTACAGCTGTATACCGCACCTTAGGGGCAGACTTAGTGTCTGCCCGTATTTTTTTTGAACACTCCAGGCTCCTAAAAAACCTGAGAACAAAATCATCCTGTGTCCCACATGGGCTAAGCTTGCAAGGATTTGGTTTTACGGCTACTGTGATCTAGATTTTTTTGCCTAATATTTTCATATAAAGCAAATAGTTAAGTATTTATTCCTGTGAGTCTGGTTTAGCCTAGCTGAAAATAGAAAGTGCAATGATTGCAATATTTCTCAAGGAGCAAAGATATGGCTGCAGTGCAGCGTATATGCCTAGTTGATGACGAGAAAAACACCCTTAAGGTGCTTTCTGCCTTTTTGCATAAACAGGGCTATCAGGTGGAGACCGCTCAGAGTGGCGAGCAGGCCTGGGATAAGCTTAAAAGCCGGGACTGCCAACTGTTGATTACCGACCTTAAATTGCCAGGCAAAAGCGGTCTGGAGCTTTTGGAGGCGGTCAAGAGCTGCTGGCCACAGATGCCGGTGATCATGATCACTGCCTACGGCAGCATCCCCAATGCTGTGCAGGCTATGCAAAGCGGGGCTTTTAACTATCTGACTAAGCCAGTGAATCTGGACGAGCTTGCAGTGCTGGTCAGGAATGCTTTGCAGCAGGCGGGACTTATGCAGGAGAACACCGAGCTGAGGAAGCAGCTTCAGGAGAGATTTCAGCTGGGTTTCATCGTGGGCAGAAGCAAGCCCATGCAAAGGATTTTCAACATGGTGGAGAAGGTTTCAGGCTATGACTCGAACATAATTATTACCGGAGAGACTGGCACAGGCAAGGAGCTCATTGCTAGGGCTATCCATTACTCTGGACAGCAGGGGGACAGGCCGTTTGTGACCATTGACTGTGCTGTGATCCCGGAGTCCCTCTTGGAATCCGAGCTTTTCGGTCATGCCAAGGGCGCTTTCACCGGGGCTACAGAGGTTAAGCAGGGTCAGATCGAGCTGGCTGAAGGAGGCACCCTGTTTTTGGACGAGATTGGGGAGCTACCCTTAAGCCTGCAGAAGAAATTCCTGCGTTTCTTGCAGGAGAAGATCATTGTGCGCGTGGGCTGCAATAAGCGGCGCAAAGTGAATGTGCGCATCATCGCGGCCACCAACAAGGATCTGGAGGAGGAAGTCCGGGCCGGGAACTGGCGGGAGGACCTCTTCTACCGTTTGAATGTGATCAGTCTGGAGGTACCTCCTTTGCGGGAGCGCAAGGATGATATTCCACTTCTGGTGGATTTCTTCCTGGACAAGTACAACCGACAGAACAACAAGGCTATTAAGGCAGCCTCCAGTCAAGTGCTGCAGATCTTCTACAACTACGATTGGCCTGGGAATGTCAGGGAGCTGGAGAACGTGATCGAGCGGGCTGTGGTCCTTAGCGGATCAGACAAGATATTCCCTTCCAACCTGCCGGATAAGCTGGCAAACCTCAAAACCGGCCCTGCGCAGGGGCAGGCAGAAATGAATCTTTTAAGCCTAGAATATGAGGTTATAAACAAGGCCCTAGAACAAAGCGGTGGGAACCAGAGTGCGGCAGCGCGCCTGCTGGGCATCTCCAGGAAACAGCTCAGGACAAAATTGCAAAATCATGGCCTTTTGCAGTAAGTCTTATCCTGCTTAGAATTCATAGTCCAAACCAAAGGTCATCAGATACACGCTTTCCTGGGGGTCCTCACCCCAGATTTCTGGGTCCAGATCCAGGGAGGCATAGCCCAGCTCCATGATTGCGGCTAGATTTTCATAAAGCCTGTAGCGTTGGTCAATTCTGGCCTCAAAAAAGGAATCTTCCTTGCTCAGGCCCTGCAGGTTTTCCTGGGCCAGATCCTGATCAAATGTTCCCCGACCGTACATCAGGGCAACGGAATGCTCCAGACGATTTAACAAATTGATATTATTGAGTCCTAGTCCTATTTCCCAGAGACCGGGTTCATAGTAGCCTTGGGTCTGTTGCTGAACCAAGGCCTGGACCAGGGAGGAGCTGCTAAGGGCAGAAGGCTTGAAGCTGCTGTACGCTAGAGGGCCCTGATTTCGTCCGGGAGTGAAGTCCAGATCCCGCAAGGCGCTGGGGAGATTGCTGCGCTTGCTCTGGGTTTTTACCTGCTGGCTAGATTGGTATTGGCCCCAGATTCTGGGGGTGGCCAAATCAGAGGAGTAGGCCAGGCTTAGCCCGGCAAGCCAGCTTTTATGCTTGTGCTCTGCACGCTGCAGATCTGCTCGCAACACAGTGCCCTGTAAGAGCAAGGGCTGGAACAAGTCCAAAGTATAGCTGAGCTTCAGCCACCAGGAGTCCTCCAGGGCTAAATCCAGAGAATCTGCTGAGGGGGCAGATTTCCAATCTGAAAAAGTGTTCCTGGGATGGGATTGAGGGAAACTGTAGTTGTATGCATGCTGATGAGCACTGTCTGCTTCCAGATCAAGATTTTTCCAGATGCTCTGAGCGCTGATCTGGTGAAAATAGCTTTGCAGTCTTTGCTCTATGCTTGAAGCTGAGGCTGAGTGCGGAGCTTGCCCCTCTTGTGCAGGAGTGCCGGTCAGGCCCTGTTCTTGGTCGGCTGAATCCAATCCAAGAGCCAGGCCAGGGAGCAAAATCAGGCACAGGATTGTAAGACACCAGCTGAGCATGGTTTTCATGCAGGTTTCCTTTCTGCAAGTTTTTAGGAAGCTCTAGTTCACGCTTGACTCCACTCAATTCATAATTTTTTTTTACCGAGAATGCAAGGTCTGGAAGGGTGAAAAGTTAAAAAAATTTGACCGTTCAAAAAATTGAACAATATCAATAAACAAACATTTCGGTTGCGCGAGATGCAGGGAAAGTGTAGGTTGCATCAGAAGATCACGTCCAGCAACTTTTTACTGCCCAAACAGTTCCAGGAGAGCAGTTATGTTTAAGGTGTTGTTTATCCCCAGCTTCAGAGTGCTTTGCAGCTCTCTGCTGCTGGCTTATTTTTTGCTGTTTTTTGTCACTGGGCTCCAGGCCCAGTCCAGGAGCCTTGCAGTGTTGCCCTTTGAGGTGCGCACCAGCCAGGAATACAGTTATCTCAAAGAGGCAGTTCCGGACATGTTCGCCTCCAGGGTAGCCCAGGCCAAAGGCTACAGATTGCTCAGCGAGTCCAGGATCAAGGCCTTGGAGATTGATCCTGGAGAGTTAGATCAGGATCTGGCATTGCAGGCAGGCCAAAAGGCAGGGGCAGACTTGGTAGTCTACGGCTCCTTGACCATGCTGCAGGAGACCTGGAGCCTGGATGCCAAGCTGCTGGATGTGGGTCAGGGTGATCTTAAGGGGTCTTTTTCCCGCTCCGGCTCCCAGTTACAAGGGCTTATCCCAGGTCTGGAGGAGATGGCTGCTGACATGCGCAAGGCCTTGCAAGATGGCAGCGTACAGAAGCAAGCCAGGGTTGAGGCCAGAGAGCTGCCAGAGGACCAGGCTGAACAGGAGGCGCCTTATGCCGGTTTCGAGGCAGCTCAGAAGGGCAGAACCGAACTGCCCCAGGCCTGGTCTGGGCCGGAGATGGAAAGGAATATCACAGGTCTGGCAGCAGGGGACACGACTGGAGATGGCAAGACAGAGACGATCCTGGTAGACAAGGATTACGTCTATATCTACAGCCTGGAAGACAAAAGGTTCCAGAAGTTGGCAGAGATCCAGTCTCCAGGCAACTCCAACTGCATCGCCGTGGATGTGGGGGACATAAATGGCAATGGTCAGGCAGAGATATTTGTCAGCGCCAGGAATAACCGGGGAGATATGCTGCGCTCTTTTATTCTGGAATACCAGGATGGCGAGTATAAAAGGCTTCTGGAAAAGGAACCCTGGTTTTACAGGACAGTCCAGGATTCGGAGCAAGGATTAATGCTTTTGGGCCAAAAACACAGGCGAGAGGCGGATCCCTTCCAGGCAGAGATAGTGCGCCTCAAGTACCAGGATGGGAAGTATGTCCCAGGTCAGACTTTGGTTAATAAGGGCAGCAAACTCAATGTCCTGGGCCTGGCCCATGGCAAGGTCAGGCAGGAGTCAGGCCGGGAAGTCGTAGCCCTGGACAGTCAGGACAGGCTGCGGCTGCTAGATTCTGGTTGGGGACAAGCCTGGTCCTCCAGGGAAAGCTATGGAGGTAGCACCCTGTTCTTGCAAGGCTCAAGCAAAGGCCAAGGTTCTGGGCACGAGCGCTTTTATCTCTCTGGCAGAACCGTAGTCCTCCAGCCCAAGCAGGATCAGCCAGCCCAGGTATTTGCCTTCAAGAATCAGGGCCTGAGTCCGATCAAGCTGCAGAGGATGCGCAAATTTGAGGCAGGTGAGGTGCTGGGCCTGGCCTGGGATGGAGAAAGCCTGCAGGAAAAGTGGAAAACAAAGACGTATGATGGTCATTTCCGGGATCTGGCCTTAGGGGATCTCAACAACGACGGAACTCAGGAAGTGGCAGCCCTGTTGATCAAAAAGGAAGGTCTCACCATGTTTAGCAGTCCCTTGAGCCAGGTGCTGATCTTTCCTGTACAGCTCCAGGGTAAATGAGGGTTTTCGAAGAGCTAACCTCCCCTGTGCTCTTTTTCAGATGCATGTTTGCATTGTGGTGTGTGGCTCCTGCCGCCTTAGGAGTCTCAGGCTTTGGTTGCTCAACCTTTACAGACATGAGCCCCTTACGCTATCCAAGCCTGGCAATGGCTCAAGGATATTTTAGCGCTTGGGGCTTCACAAGTCTATGTGCGGGCAGCACCCCTTAAAGGCATCATTTTGGGCTTTAGCCAGCCTTGGCCTAATAGCCTGAATGAGGCTGCAGCTATGAGAAATAAAAGCATAAATGCTAAATGACTGATATCTATAAACATAGTCAGTGCCGGGGAGAAGGTTACCTGGGGCAGGTTTTTGAAAACCCGCAAGATACCTGTGAGCACCAGGGCACCCAGGAAAAGGCCTCGAACTGCCCCAGGGATGCTTAATGTGTATTTCTGGCGCAGGGACAAAAAATAGTGTGTGAGTATATAGGCCAGCAAACCCAAAAGCACTGTAGCCCCCAGATAATGAATTGTGTGGGTCAGGTAGAAGTCCCCGGACCAGCCCAGGCCTGGGATGTCAGCGATATAGAAGCGCTTGAATAAGGGCATCTGCCCCACTCCGGTGAAGGCCAAGGCAGCAAACAAGACAACAAAAAGGGTGCGCACCCCCCTGCCAGGCAGTAATATATCCCTGTGGGTCATGATCTTTCCTCCTTTGTATTGAAAACTCCCCAAAAGCGAAGCGCGGCTGCTGCCACGCCGGCTATCGGTGCGATGAGCATGGCTTTGCCCAGGTTGTCGGCCAGGGACATGGAGTTTTGCACAGGCTCCAGATGTGGCTGACCAGGCCCCTGCTGCACAGCCTGGTTGAGCTCCTCAAAAGGCACAGGGGAGACATAGATGGTGTTGGTGCCCCCATTTTCTTCCTCCCCGTAGATATAACCTTCAATCTCTTCAGCCCTAGCTTTGGCCTCTTCCAGGATTGCCTGCCTGGGTCCTATCCTTTGCAGCTGCTGGGGACAGGCCTCAATGCAGGCCGGAAGCTCCCCCTCTTGGACTCGATCCAGGCAGCGGTCGCATTTGAACATGACCCCGTTGCCGGCCAGGCTGGGCAGAAGCTTTAAATACAGCCCCACTCCGGTTTGGCGCTGGGGGATGTGCCAGGGACAGACCACATTGCATTTGGAGCCGCCCAGACAGATGTCCGGATGGATCTGAGTGATACCGTTTTGTAGCTTGCGGGCCGCCCCCCAGGGACAGAGGTTGGCACAGGGCGGATTCTGGCAGTGCAAGCAGCGCCTGGGGATGTAGATGGTTTGTTCCTGTCCATTGATCTGGACCTGAGCCTTCTGGATGTAGAGCCAGGTGTAAGGAGTCAGGCGGTTTCTGACTTCCTGGTCCTCGCTCCAGTCCGAAACCTTGACCCGGTCTGGATACATCTTGGGAAAGGGCTTCTCAGGCTCCGGGAACTTGTGCGCATTCGTGGCCTTGCAGGCATCCACACAGACCTCGCAGCCTATACACTTGCTAATATCCAGCCAGGTGGCCAGCTCCTCTTGAGGCGCTGCCTGCACCGCAGAGGGCAAAGGCAGCCTGGATGCGGTCAAAGCCCCGGCAGCAGCAAATCCAGCTTGGATGAACCCCCTGCGGGAGATATTTTTGGACATAAGGCCTCCTGTTTTTTTAAATCTCCTAAAAGTATAGATCCAATTTGGGCCAAAAGGTTTCAGATTTTGTAAGTATTGCCATGAAAATATGGTGAATAACTACCAGATTTTTTGTCCAAAATGTGCCAAGGAAGACTTTTGGAGATAAAAAAAAGGGCAGGGGAGGGCAACATTACAGATCAAGCAACACATTAACCTTTGCCCTGCAGACAGGCCATAAGTCTTTGCCGCAGACGATCGCGGGTCTCTTCAGGAACCTGTTCCCAAGGGGTCTTTTGTTGCAGCAGTTGAATGGTTAGCTGCAGGCTCTGCAGACAGTGGCGGCAATTCTCGCAGGCCTGCAGGTGCTCCTGAATCTTATGGCTTAAACCATGATCCAGCTCCCCATCCAGGTACTGGGAGATATGCTCAGCGTATTTCAGGCATTGATCAGGCATGTTCAGAATCCTTGGAATAACGCTTGGATATTGCCTGGCGCAGGAAGAGCCTGGCCCTGTGCAGTCTGCTCTTAACAGCCTGGGGAGTCAGGTCCATTATCTGGGCTGTTTCCTGAGTGCTAAAGCCCTCTAAATCCCTTAAGTTGAAGACCATGCGGTACATGGCAGGTAATTGTCGGAGCGCATCCTGGATTATGGCTTTCAGCTCCGCATCCAGAATATTTTTTGAGGGATCAGAGTCTGGATCAGGGATCTCGTAGCGCATCTGCTCTGGGCTGGCAGGAAGCAGATCCTCCAGGCTTAGCTCAAGGTCAGGCTCGCATTTTTTCTTGCGTCTCTTTTTGAAACAGGCCCGGGCCGCGATTTTAAACAGCCAAGTCTTCAGTCCGGACTCCCCTCTAAAGCCCTGCTGGGATTTGAAGGCGCTGAGGAAGGTCTCCTGCAGTACATCCTCAGCATCCTGCCTGGAGCCGCAAATCCGCAAGCCGAAATTGTAAAGATTGGCTTCGTACTTGCTTACCAGTTCCTGCATGGCCTGGGGATCGCCCTGCCTGAAGCGAAGAGCCAGTTTGTTCCCCTCTTGGGGAGTGGTGTTTTGCATTGGTTCCTGGGATTACTTCACTCAGCTGGACTGGTCACGTTCGTCTATGTGCACATAATCCCGCTTCCTGGGACCCGTATAGATCTGTCTGGGCCGGTGCAGACGCCACTCTGGGTCCTGGATGCTTTCCTTCCACTGGCTGACCCAGCCAGGCAGCCTGCCTATGGCGAACATCACCGTGAACATGTTCAAGGGAATGCCTATGGACCTGAGCACGATCCCGCTGTAGAAGTCCACATTGGGATACAGGTTATTGTCCACGAAATAGGGATCGTTCAAAGCCTTCTCCTCCAGTTCCATGGCGGTATCCAGCAGGGGATCGTCCAGCTTGAGCTTGTTCAAGAGTCGGTGACAGACCCTTTTCATGATCCTGGTCCTGGGATCGTAGGTTTTGTAGACCCGGTGCCCGAAGCCAAAGAGCCTGAAGGGGTCATTTTTGTCCTTGGCCCTCTGGATAAATGGAGCAGGGTCCCCTCCTTTTTCCTTGATTTCTTCTAGCATCTCCACCACTGCCTGGTTGGCCCCACCGTGCAGCGGCCCCCACAGGGCGCTGATGCCAGCGGAAAGGGCTGCGTAGATATTCACACGGGCGCTGCCCACCAGCCTGACAGCTGCAGTGGAGCAGTTTTGCTCATGGTCTGCATGTAGGATCCAAAAGACATCCAGAGCGCGAACTATGTCAGGATCTATGCGGTAGGGCCGCACCGGGGAATCGAACATCATATTCAGAAAGTTGGGCACATAGGTCAGATCAGGCCTGGGGTAGATGATCTCGTGCCCCAGGGAGAGCTTGTAGGAGACCGCAGCCATGGTCCTGATCTTGGAGATGATTCTGGCAAAGGTCTTGGTGCGCTCTTCCTCGTTGGATTGGTCTGTGAGCTCCGGGTAGAACCCGCGCATGGCAGTGACCATGGAGGACAGGATGCCCATGGGATGAGTACGCCTGGGAAAGTTGTCAAAAAAGCGCAACATATTGCGGTGGATCAAAGAGTGGTCGTTCAAGAGTACAGAGAATCTGGTCAACTCCTTGCGGGTGGGGAGCTCTCCGTAGATAAGCAGGTAAGCAGTCTCGATAAAGGTGGAGTGTTCAGCCAACTGTTCTATGGGAATGCCACGGTATCTGAGGATGCCCTGCTCCCCGTCCATAAAAGTGATTTTGCTTTTGCAGCTTCCTGTGTTGGGGTAGCCTGGGTCATAGGTGACCAAACCTGTTTCCCTACGTAAAGCTGAGATGTCTAGGGCCTGCTCCCCTTCGCTGCCCTGGATAAGGGGCAATTCATAGCTGTGATCATTGAAGATCAGTTTCACGCTTTCGGACATAATCCCCCCAATTAAAGGCTTTGCTGGCCAAATCCAGGCTGGATTGAATCTGCCTGGCAGGCTATGTTGCTGTTCTGTTTTGAATTGCATATTTTCATTCAGTCTAGGCTCCAAGGCAAAACTCAAAATATAAAGACAAAGGGGATTTTGTGCAACAGGTTCAGACCAGAGATGAGCCCAAAATTTATGTGGGCAGAGCGGATTACGACAGTTCTCTTCAACATAAGCTGGAAGAGATCCTGGAGGCTTTCCCCAGAGACTGGCAGGGCAGGCTAGTCCTGCTCAAGCCCAATATGCTGGCTGCTCATGCCCCGGAAAAAGCGGTGACCACCCATCCCCTGCTGCTGAAGTGTCTGCTCCAGGCCCTGCAAAGGCGCGGAGCAGAGGTGATTGTGGGGGACAACCCAGGGGTAGGGGGCTATGGTCGCAGCAGGCAGGCAGCTATAAAGACCGGCTTGTTGGAGGCTGCCGAAGAATGCTTTGTGCAACTGGGCCGTAATCCAGTCAGTGTGCAGTGTCCCAGCAGATATTTTCAGGATGTCTCTGTCTCCAGGGAGGTTTTGCAAGCAGATGTAGTGGTCAATCTCCCCAAGCTCAAGACCCATAGTCTGACTGTTTTCACCGGGGCTGTGAAAAATACCTTCGGCTATGTAGTTGGCGCGGACAAGCTGCGTATCCATGCAGCCTGCCCCAGCCCAAAACAATTCGCAGAGGCCCTTTTGGATATATATCAACTGCGCCCCCCAGAGCTGAACATCATGGATGGGATACATGCCATGCAGGGCAATGGGCCGTCTAATGGCAGGGTCGTGCGTTTGGGCAGGATTCTGGCTGCAGAAAACGCTGTCAGCCTGGACTGCGCAGTAATATATATGCTGGGTAGAAAGGTCAAAGAGGTGCCCCATCTAGGCATCGCAGCCGACAGGGGGCTGGGAGAACACGATCCCACCCATATGGAAATACTGGGCACATTGGAGAAAGTGCAGGGCTTTCGTTTCCCGCAGACTTTTATTCCGGGTGTGGCCGGGCTGATCATGAATCGCTGCTTTTCCAGGTGGGCAAACCGCCTGCCCAAAGTGGAAAAGGAAAAATGTACCGGCTGCGGATGGTGTGCAGAGCATTGTCCTATGGGAGCTATACAGTTGCAGGAGGAGGTAGGTCCTGTGTTGGATCAGGAGAAGTGCATCAGCTGCTACTGCTGTCAAGAAATGTGTCCCAGGGGAGCGATCAGTTTTTCCGGTCGTCTTCTAGATTTTTTGCGCCGAGAGTAACTATTCGCTTGGTCCGAAGATACGCCCAACAGGGCCCAAAAAACTCGCTCCTAAGAAT
>CAZBUB010000028.1:11538-37204 GCA_964494985.1 uncultured Desulfohalobiaceae bacterium
TTGGAGCTTCTTAACATTTTAGGAGGTCATGGTGGACTCTCAGACTGAAGCGGCTTGCACAGTTTTGCTTAACGCATTCTAAGTCGCTCAGATCCGACACCTACTTTTCAAGGCCAATTCCAAAGGCTGCGGTATCCAGGCAGCCTGTCCCGCAATGTACTTCGCATCTTTGATCTGGATGTGCTTAGCTGTGGCCTGGTTCATCCTGGATCAGAGCAGGAGTGTGAAATCCTGGAGGATTATCATCCTGGCAGACACCCTTTTGGCAGGCTGGTTTTTTCTGCACAGCGCCTGCTGGGTGCAGTCTGCGTGAATCAAAGCCAACAGGCCGGGGTGTTGATGCACCTGATCAGATCCGGGTTACTTGTACCTGGTAAGAGACAGGACCTCTTAAGTCCGGATATTCATCGCCAAGGCAGGCCTGGAGCAGGCCAAGGCTGCAGAGCAGGCAGGACCGGGACTGAAAGAGGTTTGTTCCAGTCTGGGTATTCCGCCGGTGCTGCACTTTGGCAGCTGCGTGGACAATGTACGTATCCTGGTCCTGGCTGCAGAGCTGGCCAAGGCCCTGAATCAGGACATCAGCGCCCTGCCTCTGGCTGGAGCGGCTCCTGAATGGTATTCAGAAAAGGCTGTGTCCATTGGTGCTTATTGCGTGGCCTCAGGGATTTATACTGTGCTTGGCCCCACACCTCCGGTGCTGGGGAGCATGAACGTGACCAGCTTGTTGACCCAGGACCTGGAGGATATTTTGGGCGCCAGCTTTGCTGTGCAGCCGGATCCGGAAGAGGCTGCCAAACTTATCCTGCAGCGCATAGAGTCCAAGCGCAAAGGGCTAGGGCTGGACAGCAGGCAGGTGTGAGGCGGTTTTATTGCAATGAGACGCTTCGCAATTAGCCCTCCTGCTCTGGGGTAGGCTATTGGCCAACCCCAGAGCAGGAGACCACGTTTTACTTCTGTTCAAAATTGCCCGTGATCTGGGCCTGGTCCAGGACCTTGCCCTGGATGGCCTGCTTGAACTCCTCCAGGCTGGCGTTTTCCTTGAGATCCAGGCTGGGAGTATCCAGGGCATATACGGTGAAGACATAAGGGTGCTCTCCAGTGCCTTTTGGTGGCTGCGGTCCCCCGTAGCCCTTATCTCCAAAGGAGTTTTGCAGCTCTACCGCCCCCTGGGGCATGTCTTTGCCAGAGGCGTCCTCAGGCAGGGAGCTGACCTCCGGCGGGATGTTGATCACCAGCCAGTGGATCCAGTTGTTGGCTATAGGATGTGGGTCGATGCAGGAAAGGGCCAGGGATTTTGTGCCCTGGGGCAGATCCTTCCACTCCAGGGGCACAGAGATGTTCTGACCTCCTGCTCCGGGCATGGTGTACTTGACTGGTATCTGATCCTGATCCTGGAAAGCTGATGTGTTTAGCTTCATACCAGGCCCTCCTTTTGGATTGCTTGCAAAGTTTTTGGCATTTTTTTGGCCTTGCTTGTCCTGATAGTGAGTCAGGGCTGCATGCAAGGCCTCCCTGGCCTGCTGCAGTTTCTTGCGATCTTGCTCTGTGCCTGTTTCCTGTTCCAATTGGCTGATTTCATGAATATAATTCTTAAGATGGAACCCAGTCAAATAGTCCCGGGTCTGCTGGGGAATGCGCTGCAGCTTCTGGATTGTCCGCTTTTGCCCTGCAAGCTCCTCCTGGAGCTGATTACTTCTGCTGCTTAGCTCAGCGGTCTTGTCCTGCAGTGACTCCTCCAGGCTTTGAGTCCTTTGTTGCTCAGCGGAGAGACCCTGGGAGAGCACCTGCAGCTGGTTGTCTGTATAAAAATAAAACACTGTAAGCAAGATGAACAGGGCCAAAATCCCAAGTAGTGCAGTTACAGACCAGGCTGAAGCTGTCAGGGACCGGTGATCCTGTGAGCCCAGGGCCTGCCCTTCAGGGGCTGCCTGTTTCTGCCTTTGCTGCAGCCCCTGGCTGGTCTCATGCTGCAGGGTGCTAAGCTCCTGCTGCAGCAGGGCGTACTTGGCCCTTAGCAACAACAGCTCCTGCCTGGTCTCGGGTCTCCTGGGGTGGAAGACCAGGATCGCGAACAACAGCCCCAGGATGAAGGTGATGGAGAGCAGGACATAGACTGCTATGTTGCTCCAGCTCCATGTGGCCAGCCAGAGATCCAGGCCTAAATCCACTCTGCGGCCCAGGACCTGGATGTTTTGCATCGCAAAATAAAGCCCCAGGACAAAGACCAGGGTCAAGAATAAGATCTTCAGGAATTTCAATAGGAACTCCTTGTAGGTTCAAATTTGGGCTCTACAGAAAGGGGAATACTGGGTTACTTATTTTTCCTGCCACTCAGGCTGCCTTTTTTCCTTGAAGGCAGCAATTCCCTCGCAGGCATCCTGGGTGGTGCACAGCCTGGAAAAGGCCTCGTTCATGAACTGGATAGCTTTAGTATACTCCACATCCTCTGCGGTGTAAAAGGCCCGTTTGGCATTCTGCAGGGCCAGGGGGCTCTTTTGGGCCAAGGCAGCCGCCCAGTTATACCCTTCTTGTTCCAGCTCAGCCACAGGCACCACCTTGTTGAAAAGGCCCATTTCCAGAGCCTGGGTGGCTGGGATCAGCTCGCCAAAAAAAAGCAGCTCCAAGGCCTTCTTCCTGCCCACACATCTGCTCACCGGAATCACCGGGCCTACACAGTTCAGACCCACATTTATAGCTGTCAGTCCGATGCGGGCATCGTCTGCAGCTAGGGTGAGATCGGCAGCCACGGCCAGTCCGGCGCCGTTGGCAGCTGCAACTCCATGCACTTGGGCAAGAACTGGTTTATTCATCTTGCTGATAGTAAAAATAGGCCGTTCCATATCCTCAATCCATTCCCTGTACTGCATGGAAGATTTGCCATGGAATTCACCCAAGTCAATGCCTGCGCAAAACACCTTTCCTGCCCCTTTGAGCAGGATCACCCGGACCTTGGGGTTCTGATCAAGGTCCTGCAGGGCCTGGTTCAGCTCCCTGGCCATGGAAGTGTTAAAAGTGTTAAGCTGCTCAGGACGTTGCAGGGTTATGGAGCCTACCTGATCTTCGTTGACCTGCAAGCTTAAGCTTTGGTAATCCATGCCATTGACTCCTTATTCGTGGGTTGAGATTTTCAAGGGCTTCACTCTCGAACAAAAGCAGTTAGCAAGATGTTGAAAATAATAGTTGGGCTAGGTGTTTTGCTTGCACCAGCCAGAGAAATTGCCTATATGTGCAGCTACCTAACAACGAGTGACTTTCAGCCCTGCTAAAAGCATAAACGTGCTTTTGGGCAGCCAAACAGGTGTGTTATGCAGGAAAAAAGAGCCGCTTTGCAGGCCAGGATCCAAGAGCTAAAGGAACTCATCCGAGAGCAAGAAAGGCGGATCCCGCCCCATTCTGTGCAGCCGCAGCAGCTCCAGGAGCTGGAACGTCTGGAGGAGGAAAAAGAGAGGCTGCAAAAAGAGCTGGAGGCTTTATAGCCGGGGATCCTGGCCTGAAGTGTATCGTCCAAGCCCTAAAGTCTGCAGTTTTCTCCACCTGCACAGTAATTACGGATAAACTGACCCAATTGGATACCCAAGTGGTAACATTCCCTGCCCTGCAGGCAGCTTTCCACATCCTGCTCTTCCAAGTGGGTGGAGAGCTCATGCGCGCCCTTGCTGAACTTTGCCAACCAGGCCTTTTGTTGTTCATCAAAGTTGAGGCTGAGACTCAGGCCGTAGTCTTCAATCTCCGGATAAATCTGAAAAAGCTTTTCCTTTATATCCTGCGCCTTGACTTCCATAAGAAACCTCCTTTGCCTGTTATTTAAGGAAATGATGCATAAGGTTGGCGAGGCTTAAGCCTTATTATTTATATAGCGAAAAATCAGTTTTGACAAGATAAGACTATGACTTTGCATTGGAGGCTAGTTTATTTGTAACTATTTACCACCTGTTGTGCTCGAAAGTTGGGAAATGATAAGGCCAGGGCCACTGGACAAGATTTTGTTAGCATGGTGAACAGTTACATTTATTTTTTAAATATGACTCATGTTCAAAGATTTGGTGCAAGGAATTTATGAGCCAGGCCTAAGGCCAAGCTGTAAAGCTAGATCGAAGCTGTCTGGATCGGGCATGGGAGCTGGGCATGGAATTTGCTGTCGCAACCAAGTATGGATAATTGTCGCTGTTGTTGTTCGCTGATGCCTGCCATGCCAAGGAGTCAGTCTTTTGTGTATCTGCTGATAAATCTTTGTATGGAAAACAGTTGTCGGTTACCTGTTATCTGGACCTAGGATTTGATGGGACAATTGCTGACCCCAACTCATTTTTTACAAGGTTGGTTGTGCCTGCTATTTCCAGGCATGATGCATATTGTCAACTCGACCCAGCTTCAGAAAATTGTCAAGAAACCTGAGACAAGACTCGGAAATTAAAAATGTTCTCAAGGATCTGTCTGCTTTTGCTTTGTTGGGGCCTGGTTGTGGGCTGCAGCCCTTTTGCCCCCCAATTGCCTGAATCTGATCCTGTTTCTTTGCCAGAGGATTTTAGCTTGGAGTACCAGGGTACGCAGATGGTGGATAATTGGTGGGAGGCCTGGCAGAGTCCGGAGCTGAATAGGCTGGTGCAGACTGCCCTGGATGAGAACTTCGATATCCGTTCAGCCTGGGCTAGGCTCCGTCAGGCCCGGGCCCTTGCAGAGCAGGCAGGGGCTGATGCCTGGCCTGAGGCCAATTTGCAGGGCAGCCTGGAGAGGACCAGAACTTATAGGGATCAGGATCTCGTCCAAGACAGCGAGTCTTCGTCCTTGGGACTGCAGGCTGCTTACGAGCTGGACCTTTGGGGGAGCATTGAATCAAAACGCCAGGCCAGGAAGCTGGAGGCCCAGGCAGAATATGAGGATGTCCAAGCTGCAGCAGTCAGCATAGCCGCTGAAGTGGCCCAGGCTTGGTTGGATGTGCTGGCCCTGGAGCAGGAAAAAAAGGTTTTGCAGCAACAGATCAAGATTAACCAGGATCTGCTCTCTTCCCAGATCCTGCGTCTGGAAAAGGGCATGGGCACAGCCTTGGACGTGACCAGACAAAGGGAGACTCTGGCGTCCTCCAGGGCGGATCTGCCCAATCTCGAGTCCCAACAGCGCCTGGCATTCCACAAACTGGCAGTGTTGACAGGCAGGGCTGATCCAGATGAGCTCGGTCTTGATTCCAAGGAGCTACCCGATTTGATGCCCAGGCCTCAAGCCGGAGTACCTGCGGATCTGCTAAGATCCCGTCCGGATGTACGCTCTGCTTATATGAGACTCACCTCCTCTGGCTGGGATGTGGCTCAGGCCAAAGCCAGCAGGCTGCCTCAATTAAATATTTCTGCCAGAGGGACCCTGAGCAGAGAAGAGCTGAGCCTAGCCTGGGGGGATTGGCTGTACAGGCTGGGTGCCGATCTGAGTGCCCCTATTTTTGATGCGGGCTATCTCCGGGCAGAGGTTAAGAGATCCCTGGCTAAGGAGCAGGAGCAATTGGCTGAGTATGCTTCCGTGGTCCTGCAGGCGGTAAGGGAAGTCCAGGATGCTTTGGCCAGGGAAAAGGGGCAGCAGGAGAGGATCTCCAGGCTTAAGGAGGAACTACAGGCCGCGCGGCAGGCCAGGCAGCAGGCCAGGCTGCGCTATCTTAAAGGCCAGGGGGATTATCTGGACTTTTTGACCCAGCTGCGCAGCGTACAGGATCTGGAGCGTAGGCTGGTGACAGCCAAGGCGGAGCAACTGGAGCACAGGATTTCCTTGTACCGGGCCCTGGGGGGAGGGTTGCAGGGGTCAGAAGACAGAGAATAGAGGGCAGAAGACAGAGGACAGAGGGCAGAAGACTGAAGACCGAAGAAGGCAGGGAGTGATTATAGGGCTGTATGGATATAACCAGCCTGTTTACTAAGATAAACAGGCAATTCCAGCTGCGGAAGCTAAAAAGAGACACCAAGAATGGTTTAACGATGAAGAAAGTCTTGAAAATACTATTGCCTGTTTTGTTCTTAGCCCTGGGAGCTGCGGTTGCATGGCAGTATATTTCCAGTAAGCCAACAGTCTCCAGGCAAAGGCCCCAGGCCCAGGAGGTGCCAGGGGTGGAGGTTGTTTCTGCACATAAAGAAGATGTGCAGACCTCTGTCTCAGCCATGGGCACCGTGGTGCCGGCCAGGCAGATCACCCTGCGCTCCGAGGTAGGGGGCACGGTGCTGGAGACTGCTGAGGACTTCACTCCAGGCGGAGTGCTGCAGCAGGGCTCGACTGTACTGCGCATAGATCCTAGGGACTATGAGATCGAGGTCCAGAAGCAGGAAAGCGCCCTGGCCCAGGCCAGGGCAGAGATGCGCCAGGAGGAGGGCAGGCAGGATGTGGCCAGGCAGGAGCTGGACATGCTCCAGCAGGGATCCAAGCCCCAGCTGCAGGAGACAGATCTGGCCCTGCGCCTGCCTCAGCTGGAAAAGGCCAGGGCGGAAGTAAGCTCTGCCAGCTCCAGCCTGGACAAAGCCAAGCTGGACCTGTTCAGGACGCAGGTTAAAGCCCCATTCAGGGCCCTGGTACTGGAGCAGGAAGCCTATCAGGGCTCAACAGTGGGCACCCAGGACAAGCTGGCTACCCTGGTGGATACCCGGGAGTACCATGTCCGGGTCAAAGTGCCCCTTGAGAGCCTGAAACTGCTTGATCTGCAATCAGGCCAGAAACGCCAGGTACAAATCAGCTCCCAGTCCGGGGCAGGTGAATGGACCGGCTCTACTTTGCGCCTGACCGGGGAGGTTGATGAACAGACCCGTATGGCCACGCTGCTGGTCAGGGTTCAGGATCCCCTGGGCCTGGATTCCCAGCAGGAGCAGCTCCTGCTGGACGAGTATGTCCGGGCCCGGATCCAGGGCCAGGTCTTGGAAGATGTTTTTGCCCTGCCCAGGAAGGCTTTGCGGGATCAGGACCGGATCTGGATCTATGCTGATGGCCAGCTGAAAATCAGGCAGGCAGATGTGATCTGGCGCGATCAGGAGCGGATCTATCTCAGACAGGGACTGCAGGAGGGAGAACAGGTGATTGTCAGCGACTTGTCCACGCCTGTCTCCGGCATGGAGTTGCAGGTTCTGGATGACAAGGGGGATAGATGAGCTCCAGCAGGCAGCAGGAGGGTTTACCCAGGGGGCCATTGGCCTGGATGGCGGGCAATTCTGTGGCAGCCAACCTGATCATGCTCTTTTTCCTGCTGGGCGGTCTGCTGATGGCCCGCAATGTGACCCAGGAAGTCTTCCCGGAGTTCTCCCTGGATACAGTGAGCGTGAGCATTCCCTATCCTGGTGCCAGCCCGGAGGAGGTGGAGCAGGGCATTATCCTGGCTGTGGAGGAGGAAGTCCAGGGCCTGGAAGGGGTCAAGGAGATAAGATCCACTGCGGCTGAAGGCCGGGCCAGCATCCAGGTGGAGGCCCTGGAAGGCGCAGATTTGAATCGGCTCTGGCAGGATGTGGACAGCGCTGTGAGCAGGATCGTGACCTTCCCGGACGAGGCTGAGGAGCCGGATATATCCATATCCGAACGCAGGCGGGGCGTGTTGAGCATGGCTGTCTCCGGTCCGGAGGATGAGCTGGTGCTGCGGGAAGCGGCAGAGATCGTGCGGGACGAGCTGTTGCAGGAACCAGGCATCACCCAGGTAGATCTGCAGGGAGTGCGGGATCTGGAAATCCAGGCCGAGGTGGGCCAGGAGAACTTGCGCCGCTTTGACCTGAGCCTGGAGGATCTGGCCCAGACCCTGCGCAGGGCCTCGGTGGATCTGGGCGCGGGGAACATCAGGAGCCTGGAAGGGGACCTCCTGTTGCGCATGCAGGACAGGCGGGATACAGCCCAGGAGTTCGCCCAGATCCCTGTGCTTACTGAGCAAGACGGCTCCAGCATCAAGCTGGGGGATCTGGGCCGGGTGAAAATGGGGTTTGAGGACACAGACTCCTGGTCCAGGGTGGGCGGCAGGCCGGCAGTATTGCTGGAGGTCTACAGGATTGGGGATCAGACCCCGGCCTCTGTATCACGGGCCACTAGAAATGTCCTGGCCAAGCTGGAGCAAAGACTCCCGGAGCAGATCCAGACCAGCATTCTCAGGGACAGGTCCCAGGTTTTTGAGCAGCGGGCCCAGCTCCTGCAAAAAAACGCCTACCTGGGGCTGGCCCTGGTATTTATTCTGCTGGCCCTCTTCCTGGAGGCCAGGCTGGCCTTCTGGGTCAGCCTGGGGATACCCATTTCCTTTCTGGGCTCTTTTATCTTCCTGGCCGGGACCAGCTTCAGCCTGAACATGATCACCATGTTCGCCTTTATCGTCACTTTAGGGATTGTCGTGGACGACGCCATAGTGGTGGGGGAGAACATCTACCACCACCGCAGGCAGGGGCTGGGCATGCTGCAGGCTGCTGCCACCGGGGTCAGGGAGATGGCCATGCCTATTGTATTCAGCGTTTTGACCAATATGGTGGCCTTCATGCCCATGTTCTTCATCCCTGGAGTCATGGGCAAGATTTTTTCCAATATCCCCTTGGTGGTGATCTGCGTGTTCGCTGTGTCCCTGCTGGAGTGCCTGTTCGTGCTGCCCGCGCACCTGGCCCATGTGCGGGAAAAGCGCAAGTCCGGTCCGCTGCGCCATCTAGCCAGGATGCAGGCCAGGTTCAGCCAGTGGATCGAGCGCCTGATCCAGGATCTGTTTGGACCCGCCCTGGGGGCGGTGCTGCGTTGGCGTTACACTGCCCTGGCTCTGGGTCTGGCTGTGCTCCTGGGTACCTTGGGCTATGTACAGTCCGGCCGCATGGGCATGGAGCTGTTTCCCACTGTGGAGTCGCCTTTTGCCTTTGCCCAGGCTACTTTGCCTGAGGGTGCGGCCAGGGAGGACTTGGAGGGGGTGGAAGAGCGGCTCACAAAGGCGGCCCAGGCAGTGGTAGAGGAACATGGCGGACAAAGGCTGGCCAAGGACATACTCACAAAGGTCAGCGGCAACTCTGTAGAGGCCAGGATATATCTCACAGAGCCGGGCAAAAGGCCCATAGGCACCAGCGAAGTGACCAGTCTCTGGCGGGAGCAAACAGGCAGGATCCCTGGCCTGGAGAGCATCAAATTCGAGGCGGATCGCGGAGGTCCTGGCGGGGGCAAGGCCCTGACTGTGCAGCTCAGCCATCGGGATCAGGATCTGCTGGAGCTGGCAGGGGTGGATCTGGGACGCAGCCTGGAGGATTTTTCCGGGGTCAGTGATATTGACGATGGCTCAGCCAGCGGCAAGAGGCAGCTGGATTTCAGGCTCTCGGAGCTTGGGGAGCGCCTGGGGTTATCATCCAGGGAAGTGGCCAATCAGGTCAGACATGCCTATTTTGGGGCAGAGGCCTTAAGGCAGCAGAAGGGCAGGAACGAGGTTACAGTCAGGGTTTTCCTGCCTGAGGAGGAACGCAGGAGCCGGTCTAGCCTTGAGGATATGCTCCTCAGGCGCTCCTCCGGGGAGATGCTGCTTCGGGATGCAGTGGTGCAGGATCAGGGCCGGGCTTATACCAGCATCAGCAGGATGGACGGCCGCAGGGTGGTGAATGTGACCGCCAATGTGCAGCCCAGGTCCAAGACTGAGCAGCTGGTGGCAGAGCTGCGCAGGGATGTCCTGCCCGGACTGCAGGAGCAGTATCCCGGCCTGGGCTTCAGCTTCGAGGGCAGGCAGTCTGATCTGCGGGAGAGCGTGGGCAGCCTGATGCAAGGCCTGCTTTTGGCTCTTTTGGCCTTGTATGCCCTGCTGGCAGTGCCTTTCCGCAGCTTTGTGCAGCCGGTGATCATCATGGCCTGCATCCCCTTTGGGGTGGTGGGCGCGGTGTTCGGGCATCTGATTATGGGCTACAGCCTGAGCCTGATGAGCCTATTCGGGATCGTGGCCCTAAGCGGGGTGGTGATCAACAACTCCTTGGTGCTTATTCATTTCACCAATCAGCTGCGACAAAAGGGACTGGATTTGCAGCAGGCAGCGCAAAAGGCAGGGATGCTGCGCTTCAGACCCATTTTGCTAACCACCCTGACCACATTCGGCGGTCTGTCGCCCATGATCCTGGAGACCTCCAGGCAGGCCAGGTTCCTGATCCCTATGGCCATCTCCCTGGGCTTCGGGTTGCTGTTTGCCATGCTGGTAATTTTATTCTTAGTGCCTTGCGTATATATGCTGGTGGAGGATCTGGCAAAATTGTTTGGATTACAAAAGAGCAGAGCTCCAGGACAGCAGGAGTCTGAGGCAGCAGGTTAGTGCAAGTGGCGGTTTGGATCTAGAAGCTAAGAATCCTATATGGGAACCTTGTTAAAAAAGGCCTCTGCCTTGCAAGACAACGTTGTTGTATTGTATAGCTAAGAGCGTTATGCCCGTGTATCCATCCCAGGAAGTAACAGCAGCCTGTCTGGAGACAGAGCTAGGTGAATCTCTGTGGGAGAATGCCCCGCTGGGCATCTTTCAAAGCTCCTTCCAGGGGGACCTTTTGTATGTGAATAAGGCCATGGCCCGGATGTACGGCTATGCTTCTGCCCATGAAATGCTGGGAACAGTTAAAGATGTGGCCAGGGATATGTTTGTGGGCTCAAAGGAGTATGGGCAGCTTTGGGACAGGCTCCAAGATCAGGTTCAAGTAACCGATTTTGAGTGTCTGCAAAAACAAAAGGATGGCAAAAGCTTCTGGGCCTCCATTTCAGTGCGCGTGTTCCAGGATCGGGAAGCACAGGGCAGGAGTGTCTTGGGCTATGTCCTGGATGTGACCGAGCGCAAGAAACTCAAGCAGGAGTTGCAGGACAAGGCCCACAGACTTCAGGAAAGGTTCAAGGAGCTAAGCTGCATCTACCAGATTTCCAGGAGCCTGCAAAAGAAGACCTCCCTGCAGGAGACACTCCAGGAGGTAGCTAACATCATACCCGCAGGTTGGCAGTATCCAGAGGCTGCCTGTTGCAGGATAGAGCTTGACTCCCAGATAGTTGTTTCAGATGGTTTTCAGGAACCGGAGATTGTTATCTCCCAGGAAATTCTAGTTCAGGGCAGTTTCCGGGGCAAAGTCCAGGTGGGGTATGTGCAGGAGAAAACCGGGCTCGGCCAGGTGAGTTTCCTGCAGGAAGAGGTGAGTTTGCTGGCAGTGATTGCTGAGAACCTGGGAGGTATTATAGAACGTAAAATGGCCCTGGAAGAGGTGAAGCAGAAGAAGGAGGAGCTGCAAAGGTCTATTGCAGAAAAGGATCAATTCTTCTCCATAATCGCCCATGATCTAAGATCCCCTATCTCTGGATTTCTGTCTTTGACAGAGTTCATGTCTCAGGAGTTCCAAGAGCTAAGTCAGGAAGAGATTCAGAATATGACTTGGGAGCTTAAAGCCTCGGCCCAGGAACTGCATGAGCTCTTAGAGAATCTCTTGGAGTGGTCCAGGATCCAAAGGGGTAAGATCAGTTATAGACCCCAGGTATTGGATCTGCAGCCTGTGGTTTTGCAAAATCTCAGGCTGGTGGCCCCTGCTGCTGACAGCAAGGAGGTCCAAGTTCAGGACAGTGTGCCACCCCAGTGCCAAGTCCTGGCGGACAGGCACATGTTGGACTGTATTCTGCGCAATTTGTTGTTCAATGCAGTCAAGTTTACGCCCAGGGGTGGATGGGTGCGGATCTCTGCCGAACCCCAAGGATCATGGCTGCAGCTCAGTGTCCAGGATACTGGAACAGGCATGGACCAGGATATGGTGCGCAAGCTGTTCCATCTGGGCCATAAAGTGCAAAAGCCGGGCACAGAAGGGGAGAAAGGCTCTGGACTAGGGCTTTTGCTCAGTCAGGAGTTTGTGCACAAGCACGGTGGCAGTATCTGGGTAAATAGCAGTCCGAAACAGGGCTCGATCTTTTACTTTACCCTTCCAGGTGGAGAACAGGGCTGAGCTCAAAAAGGAAAAGGAGTTGCAGGCAATACATATGCTCAAGATACTGCTAGGCATTGTGGCCGGGATCTCTGTACTGGGAGTGCTGGGCTATTTTCTGCAGCCCCTGCTGGTCTATTTTCCAGAGTCTGAGCTGGAAGCCACCCCTGAAAAGCTGGGGCTCTCCTACCAGGATGTCTGGCTACAAAGCTCCCAGGGCAACAAGATACATGCTTGGTTTGTTCCAGGGCCGGAAGGAAAGGAAAATCCTGTAGTTTTATTCCTGCACGGCAATGCGGGTAATATTTCCCATCGCCTGGATGTGCTGCGCATTGTACATGAGCTGGGTTTGGCCTGTTTGATGCCGGATTATCAGGGCTATGGCCAAAGCCAGGGCAGGCCTTCTGAGAAAGGCATGTATCAGGACGCGCACGCTGCCTGGGAGTTTCTGGTGCAGGAAAAAGGTGTGCTGCCTAGACATATAGTGATTTGGGGGCATTCCCTGGGCGGGCCTGTGGCTGCGAGATTGGCCAGTGAGAGGGCTCCAGGGGCCTTGATACTGGACTCTACATTTACCTCTTTGTCAGAGGTGGGCCGGAAGCTGTATCCTTTTTTGCCGGTGAAATGGTTTGCCAGGTATACATATCCCACAAAGGAGTTCCTGCAACAAAGTCAAGCACCGGTACTGGTGGTGCACAGTAAAGAAGACGGACTGGTGCCTTTTGAGCTTGGCAAGGAGCTGTATCAGGCCGGGCCCCAGCCCAAGGAACTTTTGCAGATCCGCGGTGAGCACGATTATGGGTTCCTGACCTCATTTGATCTGTATACAAAGGGAGTGGAAAGCTTTCTGCAGAGCAATACCCTGGTTTTGACGCCGAAAGGGCAGGAAGGACACATAGACTCTCTGGATGAATAAGCCCCAGGAGGTGCAATATGGAAAAGAAGCTCGCAGGATTGCGTATCGAGTGTGCGCAGGGAGATATCGCGGCCCAAGGGGATATGAGCGCAGTGGTCAATGCCGCTAATGCCCAGTTGCGGCCAGGCGGTGGAGTTGCCGGGGCCTTGCACCGGGCTGCTGGCCCTGGGCTGGACGAGGAGTGCCGGCCTTTAGCTCCTATCAAGCCTGGGCAAGCGGTGATCACAGGTGGGCACAATCTGCCTAACAGGTATGTGATCCATTGTTTGGGCCCAGTCTATGGAGCAGACAAACCAGAAGAGGAGCTTTTGGCTGCCTGCTATAGAAATGCCCTGCAGCTGGCTGAGAAATATCAAATAGACTCAGTGGCCTTTCCGGCTATCTCCACTGGTGCCTTTGGTTTTCCCCTGCGGCAGGCTGCAGGTGTGGCCTTGCAGACACTAATGGAGCTGGCTCCAAGCTTGAAGCAAGTACAGAAGGTGCGTTTCGTGCTGCACAACCAGAAGGATCTTGCTGTATTTCAGGAGATCCTCGAAGATTTATCCGAACAGGGCTAGCAGCCTGCAGGGCTGTTTGTTCCTTGTATTTTCGCTGTCAAAGGCTGTTTGACCCAGTGCATGGTCTGCGGCTAGATTGACAGCGTTTTTTATTTCGTATGAATTGTCTATTGTCGAACTAGGCTATGATCAGGTAAGGATTTCCAGGTAAGCAGTCTCTCTATCCTGAACCTGGGATGTTGTTGCAAGATTTGCTAAAGTGGTGCCGGATCAAGTGAATGAAGGCTTTCAAGCATAAAAGGAGATACGTATGGGGTTGCAGATGGTGGTCCTGGTCAAGCAGGTGCCTGATACCCAGAATATTACTGAACAGGCCATGAAGCCGGATGGCACAGTGAATAGGGATGCCCTGCCCGCAATCTTTAACCCAGAGGATCTGCACGCCCTGGAAGAGGCTCTGCGTCTGAAGGATGTGTATGGAGGACAGGTGAGCGTGATAAGTATGGGCCCACCCAAGGCTCTGGAAGTTTTAAGGGAAAGCCTGTACAGGGGCGCTGACGAAGCTGTGCTGCTTTCAGACAGAGTCTTTGCGGGAGCGGATACTTTGGCTACATCCTATGCCTTGCAGTGCGCGGTGCAAAAAATAGGGGATTTTGATCTGGTCTTGTGTGGCAGGCAGGCTATTGACGGGGATACAGCCCAGGTGGGCCCCCAGGTGGCGGAAAAACTGGGGATCAATCAAATGACCAGTGTCTGTAAGGTCTCCGGCTTGGAAGGGGAGGAAATTCTTGTCTGGCGCTCCACAGATCTGGGCTACGAGCAGGTTAAAAGCGGGCTGCCCGTGCTGCTTACAGTGACTGCAGAGGCCAATGAGCCTAGACCGCCTAGCGCAAAAAGGGTTATGGCCTATAAGAACGTGCTTTGTGCAGAGCAGGAGTCCTATGAGCAGAGCTATCTGGACCAAAGCTGCGCCAGTACGGCAATGTTCATCAGGCAATGGAACGCGGAGTCCATTGGCGCGGATATAGCAAGGTGTGGGTTAAAGGGTTCCTGGACTCAGGTCAAAAAGATCGAGAACGTGGTCCTTTCCGCCAGTGAGGCCAAGCAGATAGAGCCCACAGAGCAGGGGGTGTTCGATCTTATCAGGGAACTGAAACAGGAGCATATCATAGGATAAGGGGGAGCAATGCATTCTGAGCAGAATGTCATGGTTTTTGTAGAGCAGTATGAAAACCGCATCGCTGATGTGAGCAGGGAGCTTTTGTCCAAGGCCAGGGAATTGGCAGACCAGCTCGGAGGTGAAGTCCAGGCAGGAGCCCTGGGAGATTCAGGTTTGGGAGCAGAGCTCTCTGCTCTAGGCAGCTTTGGTTGTGATCGGGTCTTTTATATGCAGGACCAGAGGTTGGCCAGATATAGCAGTGTGCCCTATGCCCGTGGTCTATGCAGGATTGTTCAGGAATTTAGCCCCAGATTCCTGCTTTTTGGAGCCAGTACTCTGGGCCGGGATCTGGCGCCCAGGGTGGCTTCTCAGCTGCGCTGTGGCCTGACTGCTGACTGCACAGATCTGCAGATTGGGGAGCATAAGTCTAAGGGTACTGTATACAAGGATATCTTGCTGCAGATCAGGCCGGCTTTCGGGGGCAATATTATAGCCACTATTGTCTCCCCTGAAAGCAGGCCCAGCATGGCCACAGTCAGGGAAGGAGTGATGAAAAAACACAAGCTGCCTGGGGATCCCCAGGCAGAAGTGATAGAGGTCCCCAGTAATATAAGGGATGAGGATCTCCTGACCCAGATTCTGGCAGTTGAGAAAGTGGAAAAGGCTGTGGATCTGAAGGCAGCAAAAATTATTGTTTCTGCTGGGATGGGGGCCTCAAGCCCGGAGTCCCTGCAACTTGTTAAGGAACTGGCCCAGGTCTTGGGCGGTGCTGTGGGCGCTTCCAGACCTGTGGTAGATGGCGGATATCTGGGCAAGGAGCACCAGGTAGGCCAGACAGGGACCACGGTGCGGCCAAATCTGTATATCGCCTGTGGTATTTCGGGACAGATCCAGCACAGGGCTGGTATTACTGAGGCGCACAGGATAATTGCTATCAACAAAGACCCCCAGGCCCCCATCTTTGAATGCGCCCATTATGCCATTGTGGGCGACGTGAATGAAGTCCTGCCCAAGATGATCAAGGCCTACAAGGAAGTTTGATTGTACCCTTTCCATGCTTGGTTGTCTGCATCAAGGACAGGGGGTGTTGGCTTGAGCCCTATTGAAGCACCTGGAGACCTACAGTTCCTAGATGGCGGGAGAGCCAGGCAGTTGGTTACATTGTGGATCTTGAGCTATGCTCAAGGGGTTACATCGCAAAGGAGGCGAAATTGACAAACTATTACCTGGATAACAAAGATATACTCTTTCATCTGCAGCACATGGACCTCTCCCGGGTAGTCTCCCTGAAAGAGGATGACTTTGCGGAAAAGGAGGAGTTTGCCCACGCCCCCCAGGATCTGGATGATGCCCTGGATAACTATCAACGGGTGCTGGAGATCGTGGGGGATATAGCTGGGGAGTACATCGCGCCCAGGGCCAGGGAGGTGGATAGGCAAGGGGCCAGGCTTGAAGGCGGGGAAGTTTACTATGCTCCAGGCACCAGGCAGGCATTGGATCGTCTGGCCCAGGCGGACCTGATGGGCTTTACCCTGCCCAGGCGTTTTGGCGGCATCAATATGCCCAAGACCGTGTACTCCATGGCCATAGAGATTATTTCCAGGGCTGATGCAGCCCTGATGAACCTCTTTGGTCTGCAGGAGATTGCAGATACCATAAACAAGTTCGGTTCAGAAGAGCAAAAAAAGAAGTATCTGCCCAAGTTCGCTGCAGGCAAGACCAGTGGCGCCATGGCTTTGACCGAGCCGGATGCTGGATCAGATCTGCAGTCTATTATGCTTCGGGCAAAACAGGGCAGTGACGGATATTGGTATCTCAATGGAGTCAAGAGGTTTATTACCAATGGCTGCGCAGATGTGAGTTTGGTGTTGGCCAGATCAGAGCCTGGATCCACAGGGGGCAGAGGGCTTACCCTTTTTCTGTATGAGCGCGAGCAGGGCTTGAAGATCAGGCGGATAGAGGAAAAGCTGGGTATCCATGGCTCTCCTACCTGTGAGTTGCAGTTCAACAATGCCCGGGCCGAGCTTTTAGGCAGGCGCAAAATGGGCCTGGTGCGCTATACCCTGTCTTTGATGAATGGAGCCAGGCTGGGAGTGGCGGCCCAAGCCCTGGGTATTGCAGAGGCTGCCTACAGGGAAGCAGACAGCTATGCCAGTCACAGGCAGCAGTTCAGGCGATCTATCCGAGATTTTGCAGCTGTGTCTGAGATGCTGACCCTGATGCGAGTCAGGATAGAGGCTGCCAGATCCTTGCTCTATGAGACCTCGCGGATTGTGGATGTGGCAGAGGGTCTGGAGGCCAGGCTGGAGAATCAGCCAGAGAAAAAGGGAGAGCTTAAGGAGGAGCTGCGGCGGTATACAAAATATGCTTCCCTGTTCACTCCTTTGGTTAAGATCTACGCTACTGAGCTGGCCAATCAGGTATGTTATGACGCCATTCAGGTGCACGGGGGTACTGGTTATACCAGGGAGTTCGATGTGGAGCGCTTCTATCGGGACGCACGCATCACGAACATCTATGAAGGAACGACCCAACTGCAGGTGGTGGCAGCCATTGGAGGAGTGATCACTGGCGAGGTCTTTTCCAGGCTCAATGATTACGAAGGGGAATACGACCTTGGGCAGCTGCAAGGAGAGTATGCCCAAGCCCAGCAGCTCAGGGCCTATTTGGAGTCAGCAGTGGGGCACGTGAAAGGCAAAAAGGATCCTGCCATCCAGGAGTTCCATGCCGGTAGGCTAGTGGACATGGCCCTGGAGGTGATCTTAGGCTATCTATTGTGCATTGATGCCCTGTATTCGGAGAGGAAGAAGAAGGTCGCAGGCATATTTCTCTCCAGGGCCATGCCCAGGGTCAGGGAGAATTTGAGCTATATCCTGGATGAGAACTATCAGGTTATGGAGAACAAGGATCTGGTGTTGGACACTTCTGAATAGGGTTTAGGTCTGGGTTGGATCCTTGTCCAGGACATACAGGGACAGCGCAGTCTGGAGCAAGGGTTGATGCATAAGCACTTGCCCGGGCCATTGGGAGATCAGGGCTTGCAGCCCGCCTTTGCGCAGGAAATCCCTGGAGGCCTGGAAGTGCCGCTTGCCAGCCAGACGTTCGATGATTGAGATGCCGCAATGGATGATCCTGCTCGCTGGAGAGCCAGGGGGCTCAAAATCAAGGATGAACAGACGGCCCCAAGGCTTTAAAAGCCTGGCCGCTTCTGTCAGGACAGGCAGCCTGGAGGCTGGAGGCATTTCGTGCAAGGCCAGGCACAGGATGAGGCCGTCAAAGCTGGAGGCAGGGAAAGGTGAAGCCCAGGCCTGGGCCAAGACAAAGGAAGAGGATGCAGGACTCAGTTTGCTGGCCATGCGCAGCATGGCCCAGGAACAGTCTAGCCCGAGACACTCCAGGCCTTGTTGCTCTAAAAGACGGCATTGTCTGCCTGTGCCGCAGCCTAAATCCAGAATGTTGCTGCAGCCAGCCTCTAAAACAGCGTGTTGAAGCCTGCGCCTGAGGATATCCAGGATGGGATCCGCAAACAAGGCATACAAAGGTGCCTGCAGATAGTAAGGGTCTCGCCTCTTGGGATTAGGCAGATCTCGCAAGGTTACGCGCATAACAGGATACACCCAGGGCCGGGTGCTCGTAGGCATTCAGGTACATGGCTCGTCAGAAGTCATAGGCTCTAGGTGTATCTCTGTGTACAGGAACTGCCTATTAAGCTTTAAACTTGAGCAGTTTCAAAAGCTGCAGCTTCTCAGTGCCTCTTTGGTTTTGCTACGTGCTGACAGCCCCCTGAACGCTTACAATGCAAGCACCCGATCCTGTTTGTCCACCAGTTGTCCCAAAGACAGGATTTTTAAGGCCCTGCACACAATAAAATGCTAGACGTTTTTGCGCCTTTTCCAGAGTTGCATTTCCTGCATCTTCTTGCGTCTTTCCCTAGCCAAGGACTTGGCTATCAAAGCAGTACCCTTTTTGTAGCCCCACTTTGCTTTGTATTCTGTTGGAGTGAGACCATGTGTAGCCAAGTGCCTTTTGGTCAGCACCTTAAAAGTCTTGCCGCATTCAAGGCAGATAACTGATTTTTCCCGGATGGCCTTTTTGGGATCGACAAATGGTTCCTGTTGTTTTTGTTCGGATTTCTCTTCTTCGCTACGTTCCTCAAGCAACTCCTTAAGCTGCTGGGAAAGCTTTTGCACCATGGAGGTGATCTCTTCCTCACTCATGTTGCGCACACTTGCCTGAGCTTTAACAATGTCCAATGCTTCCTGCACATAAGATTCCATAACATATCTCCTTTAGTTTGAAATTTTTGAGACCATAAATACTTGCTGTGATAAAACTCATTCTTACTTTAATATAAAATTTGAAATTGTCAAACAAGTACAGAAAAGCTATATAATATTTTTGTTGAAGCCAATGATTGAGAGGGAAGCAGCAGTTTCAGTAGTCTGTTTCGATGTCCTGGGACATTCCATATCTCTTTTGTGAGACTTAATTATTTCTGTTCAAGGTAAAACGAGTTCTATAATCTATCGAAGAAGCTTATGCTGTTATGGAAAAGAGGCTATGGTGTGCAGCTTCGCGGACAAAGGAGATTCTAGAGTGTCCAAGATTTGATCAGAGAAAGGGCCAGTTGACTCAACAACTCTGAGGTCTGAAAAAAGCAAGCATAATCAAGCATGGAAAAGCGAGGAGATGTCAGTTGGTTGTGATCAATTGTTTGTTATTGGTCCGACTCACAGCCCTGAAAACTGATACCTGTTTTCCATACAAACTGAGAGCCGTATCCTCAGACAATCGCTATCACAAGAGCTCTGCTGCTCCTTTTTTGTAAGGCCGCATTTATTCACCATCTATTATGCTCGGATTAGCAATACCGAGGAAAAACCCAAGGTCCGGAGGTTCGGTCTACTGGGCAAAAAAACTCGCTCCAAAGAATGCGTAAAGCAAAAGTTTGATATTGGACCTCTTGAACTTCCAGAGGATTATGGTGAACTTTGAGGTTGAAATAGCGTGCACAGTTTGCTTAACGCATTCTAAATCGCTCAGATCCGGCACCTACTTTTGCAGGCCTATTCGAATCGTTGAAACGAAAAAGTAACAGAAGTAGGTGCCGGAAGCCTGTGGGCCGACCCCCCGGACCTGGCGAATAGTTATGCAGGGCCATTACCTGAAGGTTTTCAAATAACTTGGGATGCACCATCTGCTGGACCAGAAGCAGGCTGTATGCTAGGTAGAATCCTGTTTGAAGCCAGGTATGCAACAGCAGTAACTGTTCACCAGAGTCACAATACCTGATCCAGCGGCCTCGGCCCCGGGCCCTGGCCTGACCAGCTTCCAAATTTCGAGCACAGCAGGTGATGAATAATGACTTGTCACAAAGGATCTTTTGGGGACATTCGCCTGAGTAATAGGAACACACAATAATGGGCAAGGGTTTAGAAAGGGAGGATAGGATTGGCGCGCCAGGGAGGATTCGAACCCCCGACCTACGGCTTAGAAGGCCGTTGCTCTATCCTCCTGAGCTACTGGCGCGCATGCATTTCTTATATAGATCTAAGCTCTTGTGGTCAAGGGAGCTGGGCAAGCAAAGCAGAAATGTGGCCTGGGCAGGCAAATAGGAGTTCACCAAAAAGCTAAGATGGTCCAAAAAGAATAATTTACTTTGATTACAGAGAGTTAAGGAGGGGTTGTGAGTGCGCATTTGTATCAGCTTTTGCCTGCAGTGGATCGGATTCTGGAAGCTTTCAGCAGGCAGAGGGATCTGGGCCAACTACCCAGGAGTATGCAAAAGGGGTTGGTAAATCAGTACCTGGAGCTTTGCAGACAAAGGATCAGAGCTGGGGACATCCACAGCCAGGAACAGCTGGCTTGGGAGGTGCTCTGGCCTGAGCTCATGCATTTTGTACGCAAGGCCTCCAGGCCCAGGTTCAGGCGGGTGATAAACGCTACAGGAGTGGTGGTGCACACCAACCTGGGCAGGTCTTTGTTGGCTGAGGAGGCTCTGGACATGGTAGGCTTGGTCTGCAGCAGCTACAATAACCTGGAGTTCTCGCTGCAAAGTGGACAAAGGGGAAGCAGATATGAGCTGGTCCAGGATTTGATCTGCGAGCTTTCAGGTGCAGAGGCAGCGCTGGTGGTGAATAATAATGCAGCCGCAGTGCTTTTGACCCTGGATACTCTGGCCAAGGACAAGGAAGTTGTTGTCTCCAGGGGGCAGCTGGTGGAGATCGGTGGCTCTTTTCGCATCCCTGAGGTTATGGCCAAGAGCGGGGCAGTACTGCATGAAGTGGGGGCCACCAACCGTACCCATCTGCGGGACTATGAACAGGCCATCCACGAGGGCACTGCAGCCTTGCTCAGGGTGCATACCTCAAACTTTCGCATTATTGGTTTCCATAAGGAGGTGAGTTTGGAAGATATGGTTGCCCTGGGTAACAGGTATGGTCTCCCTGTATTGGAGGATCTGGGCAGTGGTAACTTCTACAACTTTCCTTCCTGGACCGGCCTGCAGGAGCCCTTGGTAGGGGATGTGCTCAAGAAAGGAGCTGCGGTGGTCACCTTCAGTGGGGACAAGCTCCTAGGCGGGCCTCAGGCTGGTCTTATCCTGGGCAGCAGGGAATATGTGCAACGTATTCAGAAAAATCCCCTGAACCGAGCTCTGCGCATAGATAAGATGACTTTGGCTGCCCTGGAAGCCACCCTGCGCCTGTACAAGGATCCTGAGCTGGCAGCCAGGAAAATTCCTACATTGCGCATGATCCTGCGAGAGGAAAAGAGCATTTCTAGTCAGGCCAGACGCTTGGCTGGCAGGCTGAGGAATGAGTTGCAAGAGTATTTTCAGGTAGGCACAGTGCAGGGCTATTCCAGGGTGGGGGGCGGGGCCAGCCCGGAGCTGAACCTGCCCACTAGGCTGGTCTATCTGCGGCCCAGGTCGAGCTTTGGCCTGGAGGATTTCAGACAAGCCCTTTTGGACACGGATCCGCCTCTATTGGGTCGAGTGGAGCAGGACAGCTTTTGTTTGGATCCTAGGACACTTCTGCCCCAAGACAGGCAGGACCTGCCCAGGGTACTGTTTCAGGCAGCTGAGTCCTGTGCCAACTAGTTAAAAACAAAGGTAACAATTTATCACCTACTGGAAATAAAAAATGCAATCCAAGGCAAAAAACTGCAAAGGGGCAAGGAGGATATGAGCGAGAACCTATTATATGAGTCCAAAAATTGCTGGCAGGTATATTCCAGTTCAGAAGACCTGGAAATGATGCAAAAGCTGGCAGAAGAATATCTGGACTTTTTGAGCAACTGCAAGACAGAGCGGGAAACTGTACATTGGGTAAGGCAAAAGGCCCTGCAGGAGGGATTTACATCAGAGCCGAAATCCGGTGCTGTCCTCAGGTTGGCCAAGGATAAGAGCATTTTCCTGGCCAGACAGGGCAAAAGGCCCATGCAGGAGGGTCTGCGAATAATAGGAGCTCATGCAGACAGCCCCAGGTTGGACTTTAAGCAAAGGCCATTGTTTGAGACCTGCGATTTGGCCCTGGCCAAGACCCATTACTATGGTGGAATCCGCAAACACCAGTGGCTGTCCAGACCCCTGGCCCTGCACGGTGTGGTGGTACGTACTGATGGCAGCAAAATTGAGGTTTGCATCGGGGAGGAAGAGCAGGATCCGGTGTTTGTAATCACTGATCTGCTGCCCCATCTGGCAGCCAAGCAAAACGAAAAGAAGCTTGCAGAGGCCTTTGAGGGGGAGAAGTTGAGCCTGCTGATGGGCAGCCAGCCTGGGACGATGGAGCAGGAAGCAGAAGGGCAGGAGAGTCAGAAGCAGGGCAAGGAACAGGTCAAAAAGCAGATCCTGGCGCTCTTGCAACAGAAGTATGGCCTGGTGGAGGAGGATCTGTACAGCGCAGAGCTGCAGGCTGTGCCTGCTGGTTCGGCCAGATTCTCCGGGCTGGACAGCTCCTTTCTGGGGGGCTACGGTCAGGACGATCGTATTTGTGTTTTTGCAGCGTTCAAGGCCCTTTTCCAAGAAAAGCAGCCGGAGTTTACCCAAGTGGTGGTTTTTTGGGACAAGGAGGAGATTGGATCTGAAGGGGCTACCAGCGCAAGATCCAGATTCTTTGAGCATTGTTTGCAAGAGTTGGTGGAGACCTGGCAGCCAGAAGGCAGTCTAAGACAGATACTGGCTGAGAGCAAGGCTTTGTCCGCTGATGTGCACGGGGCCTTGGATCCGGATCATCAGGATCTGCATGATGCGCAAAACGCCTCCAAGCTGGGATTTGGGCCAGTGCTCTGCAAGTTCACTGGACATCGGGGCAAGATCGGTGCCAATGATGCCAGTGCGGAGTATGTGGCTTGGCTCCGGGATTTGTTGAATCAGGCCAAAATCCCCTGGCAGATGGCTGAGCTGGGCAAGGTGGATGCAGGAGGAGGAGGTACAGTGGCCAAGCATATGGCCATCTATGGCCTGGATATAATCGATTTCGGCCCCAGCATCCTGGGCATGCACAGTCCATTTGAGATCAGCAGCAAGGTGGACCTCTACGCTGTTTATCTGGCTTTCAGGGAGTTTTTGCAAGGTGCAGGAAGAAAGTCAGAATAACCAGCCCAGACTTTTGCAGCTGGAGCCTGCTGAAATAGACTGCTCTGGCCCCTGGCTGTTTCGGTGCCAGGAGCCTGAGGCAGACCTGCTGCTCAGTTTGCAGGAACTTGGCCAATTGGAGCCTATTTTGGTCAGACAAGGTGAACAGGCCTGGGAGCTGGTCAGTGGCTACAAAAGGTGCAGGGCGCTTGAGCAGTTAGGCGTTTTAGTCCTGGCCAGGGAGGTGCAAGGCCAGGAGATTCGGCTGGGATTGGTGAGCTTGCAGGCTAACCTGGGGCCTGGGCTTGGCTTGGACAGGATCTTGGAGGCCTGTAGGTACTTCCAGGCCAGGATGCAGGAGGAGCTGCAAGGTTTTTTGCAGCAATGGATAAGGCCCTTATTGGGCCGCAAGGATTGGCCCCTGCTCTTGCTCTGGTTGGGGCTGCCTTTGGAGTATGATCAGTTTTTGCTGCAAAAACGCCTGCCCTTGGAAGCCGCATCCAGGCTGCAGATGATGGATACGGCTGCACTTAAGGATCTAAGACCCCTGTTCCAGGCTTTATCCTGGTCCGGCAATCAGATACGCAATCTCCTGGATTGGCTTCTGGAGGCAGCAGGCATGCAAGCTAAGTCAGCAGGCCAGCTCCTTGCTGAGCTGGATCTGCAAGGGATTCTGGCCCAGGGTCTCTCCCCGAAGGATACCAAGGAAAGGATCCTGGACAGGCTTAAGAACATGCGTTTCCCCTGGCTGCAGAGCCTGGAGTCCGAGTTTGCTGAGCTGTGTGGTCAGTTTAAGCCCAAGTATTGGCGGATCCAGCCGGAGAAGAACTTTGAGACAGATGCTTTGCATCTGCAGGCCAGGATCCAGAGCGCCGGGGATCTTTTGCCTGCAGTCAAGGAGCTGCAAGGAATCCAGGATAATGAGGTCTGGTCCAGATTGGAGCAATGGCAAACACAGCGTTTCTACCCCAAATAGACAGGGTATATCTGGACACCTTAGTCCAGGACAGTCCACTAGCCAAAAGGGTGAGGGCAGCTTTGCCGGCCGCGGCCTGGCAGATTTTGGATCCAGGCCAGGACCCAGCTGCAAACCCTGGACAGAAAAGCCTATATCTCAAGCACTATCAGGGCAGGTTCCTGCGCCCCTGTCCAGGTACATCCAGATATCGCTGCTGTGGCTACCAGATTCTGCACATTGGGGAAAACTGCCCCTTGCAGTGCACCTATTGCATTCTGCAGAGCTACTTCCAGGACAGTCTGCTCAAGGTCTGGGCCAATCAGGAGGATCTGTTTGCTGAGCTGCAAAAGACCTTAAGGCAGTATCCAGGCCGAAGATTCAGGCTGGGTACCGGGGAGTTCACGGATTCCCTGGCTTTGGAGGGCATAACAGGCTACACCCGGGATCTTTTGGATTTTCTGCAGGAAGAGTCCCGGGTCTGCCTGGAGCTGAAGAGCAAGGTCGTGGACCTGTCCTGGATGCAGGCGGTAAAGCGCCCGGAGAGGGTGCTTCCGGCTTGGTCCATGAACTCGCCCAGGATTCAAAAGGAGCATGAGCTTGGCAGTGCCAGCCTGGAGCATAGGCTGCAGGCTGCTGGGGAGTGCGCTGCCCGGGGGTTCAGGGTCTGCCTGCACTTCGACCCTCTTGTCCTGTATCCGGGCTGGGAAAGGGACTACCGGCAAAGCGTGCAGATGATCTTCGACTATTTAAAGCCCGGAGATATTGCCTATCTCAGCCTGGGCTCCCTGCGCTGTATGCCGGACTTGAGACGGCAGCTCAGGTCCCAAGGGCATGAGGGCTATCTGTTCAATGCTGAGTATATCCAGGGGCTGGACGGAAAGCTTCGGGTGGTCAGGCCACAAAGGGTGCGGCAGTTTAAGTATCTGGCAGATCTGCTTAAGGCCGGGGGGGTGAATAGGCAGATCTATTTGTGCATGGAGTCCGACCAGGTCTGGCAGGCTGCCTTGGGCTATAGGCCCAGGGATCTGGGCGGATTACAAAAGCATTTGCTGAATTTGGCCTTCCAGGAGTGAGCTAGGTCTGGTTCTGAAGAATCCTCTTAGCACAGCTGGATTTAATGAAGCACTCTGCACAGTCCCCTGAGAAAGGCACTTTGGTCAACAGCCCGAATCGCACATCCAGGCTGCCGCTGTTGTCGAATTCCAGGCCCAGCTTCTGCAGGGAGCGCTTAAGAACCTTGTTAGGTTCAGGCACAGGAGCGCAGTCAGAGTATCCAGCCACAGGCAGGGCCTCAACTAGGGCAGCCATGAGCAGGGCCTGGGCCAGGCTCTGCAGCTCCTGGGCCTGCTCCGGATTTTGTTTTTCAATCTTGGCAAAGCGCTCCTCGAACTCCTGGCCCAGATAAATTACCAGATAGCCCTTCTTCTCTCCCAGCTGGAAGGCTTTGAGGTACTTGTATATCTCCTGCCAAAGCTTTTCCAATTCCTTGGCCTTGTCTGTCTGGATTCGCCTTTGTCCGGAGAGGAGCATAAAGGCCTCCAGGTCAAAAAAAGGCGTGATTTCGATTTCATGAAAGGGCAAAGATTTCATCTCTTGCTCCTTATATTGGATTGATTCTGTCCCATGAATGAGCTTAAAGGTTTTGTCCTGGCTGGCTATCTTGGGCAAAAGGACTGAACTGTCTGTGC